>JBHTFH010000005.1:0-187170 GCA_042666135.1 Roseomonas sp. GCM10028921
ACGATCGATGCGGCTTCATCATCCAGTCCCTGCTCCAAACCGCGTGCATATTCCTGGTTGCAGGACGCCTCGCTCAGGAATTCTGAAAACCGCCTCTTAACGGCCCACCCTGAATCCCATCCGGTTCGCTTTTGCCCGAAGTGCTCGCCCGCGCTCCGCCGCCCCAGTGCCGCGCAACCCGAGCAGCTCGAATGAGCGGATGGGCGACTTAGGCCCCTGAACCCCTGGGCCGGGCCTAGCTCGCCCGTCGGCGCTTCCCTCGCAGCCTCCGGCGGACTCGGGTGCGATGCCTGCCTTGCCCGACCCGCCCCGCTGCGGCAAACCCAGCTCCACGGCGGGACGCGCGGCGCGCCCGCCCCGGCGGCGCGCCCCTGCCTCCGCCCGGGCGGCATGTCACGTGCAATCGCCTCTGCCACTCCACCGAGAGGTTCCCCGCGATGCGCGTGAAAGACGTGAAGAAGGTTGTCCTCGCCTACTCCGGCGGACTCGACACCTCCGTCATCCTCAAATGGCTCCAGACGGCCTATGGCGCGGAGGTCGTCACCTTCACCGCCGATCTCGGCCAGGGCGAGGAGCTCGGCCCGGCCCGGGACAAGGCCCGCCTCCTCGGCATCAAGGAGGAGAACATCTTCATGGACGACCTGCGTGAGGAGTTCACGCGGGACTTCGTCTTCCCGATGTTCCGGATGAACGCGCTCTACGAGGGCTGCTACCTGCTCGGCACCTCCATCGCGCGGCCGCTGATCGCCAAGCGCCAGATCGAGATCGCGGAACAGGTGGGGGCCGACGCCGTCTCCCACGGCGCCACGGGCAAGGGCAACGACCAAGTCCGGTTCGAGATCGCCTACTACGCCCTAAAGCCCGACGTGAAGGTCATCGCCCCCTGGCGCGAATGGGACCTCACCTCCCGCACGCGGCTCATCGGGTTCGCGGAGGAGCACCAAATCCCCATCGCGAAGGACAAGCGCGGCGAGAGCCCCTTCAGCGTGGACGCGAACCTCCTGCACAGCAGCAGCGAGGGCAAGGTGCTGGAGGAGCCCTGGGACGAGCCGCCCGAGATCGTCTGGCAGCGCACCGTTTCCCCGGTGGACGCGCCGGACAAGGTGACGGAGATCGTCATCGAGTTCGAGCGCGGCGACGCGGTGGGCATCAACGGCGAGCGCCTGTCGCCCGCCGCGCTGCTCACCCGCCTCAACGCGCTGGGCAAGGAGAACGGCATCGGCCGGCTGGACCTCGTCGAGAACCGCTTCGTGGGCATGAAGTCCCGCGGCGCCTATGAGACGCCGGGCGGCACCATCCTCTATGTCGCCCACCGCGCGATCGAATCCATCACGCTCGACCGCGAGGCCGCGCATCTGAAGGACAGCCTGATGCCGCGCTATGCCGAGCTGATCTACAACGGCTTCTGGTTCAGCCCGGAGCGCCGGATGCTGCAGGCCATGGCCGATGCCAGCCAGGCGAGCGTGACGGGCGAGGTGCGGCTGAAGCTCTACAAGGGCAACACCATCGTCACCGGCCGCCGCAGTCCCAACTCCCTCTATTCGATGAAGCACGTGACCTTCGAGGAGGACCAGGGCGCCTACGACCAGTTCGACGCGCAGGGCTTCATCAAGCTCAACGCGCTCCGGCTGCGCCTCGGCGCCATGGCCGGGCGCAAGGGCGGGGCGCTCTGATCCCCGCGCGCCTCTCCGGCGGGTGGCCCCCGCGCGCGGCCGCCGCGCGCGGGGGGGCGCTTGTTCCCCTGCCCGGCCGGGTGGGCGGGTTCGGAGGCGCGGCGTGATCCCCCTCCCGGGCCGGGCCGGCATCATCGCCGCGCTCGATACAGGGATGGTGGAGCAGGCGGAGGCCTGGGCCGCGGCCCTCGCCCCGCATGTCGGCTGCCTGAAGCTCGGGCTGGAGTTCTTCGTGGCGCACGGCCCCGCCGCCGTCGCCCGCATCTCCCGGCACGCGCCGATCTTCCTCGACCTGAAGTTCCACGACATCCCGAACACGGTTGCCAAGGCCGTGCGCTCCGCCTGCGCCCTGCGCCCGGCCATGCTGACGGTCCACGCCTCTGGCGGCGCGCCGATGATCGAGGCGGCGCGGCGGGCGGCCGAGGCGGAGGGTGGTGCGGGGCGGCCGGCCATCCTCGCCGTCACCGTCCTCACCAGCACGGATGCCGCCACCCTGGCCGCGACGGGGGTGCCGGCCGATCCCGCCGCGCAGGTCCTCCACCTCGCGCGCCTCGCCCTCGATGCCGGGGCGGACGGGCTGGTCTGCGCCCCGCCGGAGGTCGCGCCGCTCCGCGCGGCGCACGGGCCAGGGCCGCTGCTTGTCGTGCCCGGGGTGCGCCCGGCCGGCAGCGCGCGGGACGACCAGTCGCGCGTCGCAACGCCCGCCGAGGCCGCGGCGGCCGGGGCGAGCTGGCTCGTCATCGGGCGGCCGATCACCACCGCCCTCGATCCGGCGGCGGCGGCGGCGGCCATCGCGGCGGAGATCGCGGCGTGACCGCGGTGAAGTTCTGCGGGCTGAACGACGCCGCCGGGCTGGAGGCCGCGGTGGCGGCCGGGGCAGCGATGATCGGCCTCGTCTTCTTCCCGCCCTCCCCACGCCACGTCACCCCGGCGCAGGCGGCGGCGCTTCTCTCTCGCGCGCCTGCGCCTGGGGAGGGTGGGCCGCGCCGCGTCGGCCTCTTCGTGAACGCGACGGATGACGAGATCGCGAGCGTGCTCGCCGAGGCTCCGCTCGACATCCTCCAGCTCCACGGGGAGGAGAGCCCCGCTCGCAGCGCCGCGATCCGCGCGCGCTTCGGCCTGCCCGTGATGAAGGCGCTCGGCATCGCATCGGCGGAGGACTTGGCGCTGCTGCCGGCCTATGCCGAGGCGGTGGACCGCTTCCTGCTGGATGCCAAGCCGCCGCCGGGGGCCAGCCTCCCCGGCGGCAATGCCCTCTCCTTCGACTGGTCGCTCCTCGCCGGCCGCGCCGTGCCGCGCCCCTGGCTGCTGGCTGGCGGGCTGACGCCGGGGAACGTAGCCGCCGCCATCCGCGCGACGCGGCCTGAGGGGGTGGACGTGTCCTCCGGGGTGGAGGCGGCACGAGGCCGCAAGGACCCCGCCCTGATCGCCGCCTTCGCCGAGGCGGTCCAGGCAGCCGGGGAGGATGCGGCGGGCTAGCTCGCCGTTGTCGGCAACGATCGCGAAGCACCGGGTGGCATTCCTCCGAAAGGACGAATGCTGCCCCGCGTTCACGACTTTCACGCGAATGTGTCCCGGCCGAAGCCCCGACGCGCTGTTCATTCCAGGGATAACGAATCATTCTTGGGAACAGAGCACATTAATTCCAAACTTTGAGGATGAGGCCGAGTCTCATCCCAGGCCGCGGCGGACATCCCGCTGGCCAGGAGTTGCAGATCGTCCGATCGCGCGGCCCGACCCGGGGCAAGGCGCGAGAGGGCCCCGAGAGCGGGCGGTGCCCGCTTCCACGCCGGGGGGACACACTTCCCCCTCCCCCTCGTCCCCCCGGCGTGGACGCTTCCCCCCGCCTGGGCTAGGCGGTGGGGGTGACTGGCCCCCTGCCCTCGGCCGCCGAACCGCCCAGGGGTGGCCGGTGAGCCCCGCCCATCTCGCCCTCGCGCTGCTGACGACGATGCTGTGGGGCTTCAACTTCGTCATGATCCGCATCGGGCTGGAGAGCGGGCTGCCGCCCCTGCTGATGGCCGCGCTGCGCTTCGTCGTGGCCGCGCTTCCCGCCCTCTGGCTCCCCCGCCCGAAGGTTGCGCCGCGCCGGCTCGTCGCGATCGGGCTCTTCCTCTTCGTCGGGCAGTTCGCCCTGCTCTTCACCGGAATGCAGGCGGGGATGCCGCCCGGGCTCACCTCGGTGGTGCAGCAGTCCCAGGCCTTCCTCACCGGCCTCTTCGCCGCGCTGCTGCTGCGCGAGCGGCTGGGGGGCCGCGCCCTCGCCGGCATGACATTGGCCTTCGCCGGTCTCCTCCTCATCGCCACCACCGCGGGCGCGGGCGGGGTGACGGGGACGGGGCTCGCCCTCTGCCTCGGCAGCGCGACCTGCTGGGCGATGGGCAACGTGCTGCTGCGCGGGGCCGGCTCCTCGCCGGGCGGGGCGCTCGCCTTCATGTCCTGGCTCAGCCTCGTGCCCATCGTGCCGCTCTTCGCCCTGTCCCTGGCGATCGAGGGCCCCTCCGTGGTCGCGCATGCCCTGGCCCATCCCCGACCGGGAGGAATCGCGGCGGTGCTCTATGTCGGGGTCGCCGCCACCTCCATCGGCTACGGGATCTGGGGATACCTTATGGCCCGCTATCCTGCCACCACGGTCGCGCCCTTCGCCATGCTGGTGCCGATCACCGGCGCCGCCTCCGCCGCCCTCGTGCTGGGGGAGGGTTTCGGGGCGGTGCGGCTGGCGGGCATGGCGCTGGTGCTGGCGGGGCTGGCCGTCACGGCCCTGCCCTGGGGGACTCGCAAACGCACGAAGCCGTCATAACTGCCGCAGGCGGTCGTAACCGCCCGGGGCGGAGGTGGCGTGACCGCGCCCCCGCCGCGCGCTAAGACACGCCCGCCCGCCTCCGCCATGGGCCAACCAGACACGGGAAACCCCCGCCGTGAACAAGCCGCTTCCCAACTCCCTCCGCATGGGTCCCGACAACCGGGGCCGCTTCGGCGACTTCGGCGGCCGCTTCGTGGCCGAGACGCTGATGCCGAACATCACCGAGGTGCAGGAGGCCTATGAGGCCGCCCGCAAGGACCCGGAGTTCGAGCGGGAGTGGCGGCGGCTGCTGAAGGACTATGTCGGCCGCCCCTCCCCGCTCTGGTTCGCGGAGCGGCTGACGAATCATCTCGGTGGCGCGAAGGTCTATCTCAAGCGCGAGGAGCTGAACCACACCGGCGCGCACAAGATCAACGCGGTGCTCGCGCAGATCATGCTGGCGAGGCGCATGGGCAAGACGCGCATCATCGCCGAGACCGGCGCCGGCCAGCACGGCGTGGCCACGGCCACCGCCTGCGCGCTGTTCGACCTTCCCTGCACCGTCTTCATGGGCGCGACCGACGTGGAGCGGCAGCGGCCCAACGTGTTCCGCATGAAGCTGCTCGGCGCCGAGGTGAACGCCGTCACGTCAGGCGCGGCCACGCTGAAGGACGCGATGAACGAGGCGCTGCGCTACTGGGTCGCGAACGTGCACGACACCTACTACTGCATCGGCACCGTCGCCGGCCCCGCGCCCTACCCGCAGATGGTGCGCGACTTCCAGTGCGTGATCGGCGAGGAGACGAGGGAGCAGTGCCTCGCGATGGAGGGCAGGCTGCCCGACGTGATCGTCTGCGCCGTCGGCGGCGGCTCTTCGGCCATGGGCATCTTCCACCCCTTCCTCGACGATTCCGAGGTGAAGCTGGTGGGCGTGGAGGCGGCGGGCCACGGCATCGAGAGCGGGGCCCATGCGGCGGCCATCAACGGCGGCGCGCCGGGCGTGCTGCACGGGAACAAGACCTACCTGCTGCAGGACCGCCACGGGCAGATCACCGAGGCGCACTCCATCTCCGCCGGGCTCGACTACCCCGGCATCGGGCCGGAGCACTCCTGGCTGCACGAGATCGGGCGCGTGGAGTACACCGCGGCGACCGATGACGAGGCGCTGGACGCCTTCCAGCTCTGCTCGAAGCTGGAGGGGATCATCCCCGCGCTCGAATCCGCCCACGGCCTGGCCGAGGTGATCAAGCGCGCGCCCACCATGCCGAAGGAGAGCATCATCGTGCTCAACCTCTCCGGCCGCGGCGACAAGGACATCTTCACCGTCGCCCACCACATGGGGGTGGCGCTGTGAGCGCGACGGCCGAGCCGGCGGCCAAGGGCTGCGTGGAGCCGGTGCCGGGCGGGCGCATCGCCCGGCGCTTCGCCGAGCTGCGGGCCGAGGGCCGCGGGGCGCTGATGCCCTTCCTCATGGCCTATGACCCCGATCCCGCGACCAGCCTCGCCATCCTGCGCGGCATGCCCGGGGCGGGGGCGGACCTGATCGAGATCGGCGTGCCCTTCACCGACCCCGCGGCCGACGGGCCCACGGTGCAGAAGGCGGGGCAGCGGGCGCTGAGGGCGGGCGGCTCGCTCGCCGGCGCGCTCGCCATGGTCAGGGACTTCCGGCGCGACGACGAGGACACGCCGCTCATCCTGATGGGCTACCTCAACCCCATCCTCGCCTACGGCCCCGAGCGCTTCTGCGAGGACTGCCGCTGCTCCGGCGTGGACGGGCTGATCGTCGTGGACATGCCGCCGGAAGAGGCAGAGGAGCTGCAGCCCCATGCGCAGGGGCTGGACATGGTCCGGCTGGTGGCGCCCACCACCCTCGAATCCCGCCTGCCCGTCGTGCTCGATGGCGCGAGCGGCTTCATCTACTACGTCGCCATCACCGGCATCACCGGCACGCGCTCGGCCGAGGCCGCCGACCTCGCCGCCGCCATCCCGCGCGTGCGCGCGGCGACCGATCTCCCCGTGGCCATCGGCTTCGGCGTCCGCACGCCGCAGCAGGCGGCGGAGGCGGTGCGCGCGGCGGACGGCGCCGTCGTCGCCTCCTCCCTCATCGAGATCCTGGTGGGCACGCTGGACGCCGAGGGCCGCGCGACGAAGGGCACGGTGCGCGCGGTGCTCGACGGCGTGCGGGCGCTCGCCGAAGGCGTGCGCGGCGCGCGGGAGTAGGGGCTAGCCCGGCAGCAGGCTCGCCGCCACCCGCGCCACGACCTCAATGGAGAGGAGGATCGGGCAGCGGAGGTGGCGGGCCATGACCGCCTTGTCCTCCCGCCGGTAGGACATGCAGTCCAGCACCACGAGATCGGGGTCGCGGGCCGCCATGTCCCGCGCCGCTGCCTCGACCGCTGCTTCCCCCGAGAGCGGGGTGAGGGACAGGGCCACCACCTCCAGCCCCGGGCGGGCACGCCCGGCCGTCAGCACGGGCACCTGCTCCTCGACCGGCACGAAGAGGCCGAGGCGCCCGGCGGGCAGCAGCACGGAGGCGAGCGCGTTCAGCACCTCCGAGGGCAGGACGAGGCCGGCCCGCCGCGGCAGGCCGGGGAAGGCGCCGGTGCAGAGGAGCAGCGCGGGGCCGCCATCCTCCAGCCTCCCGGCCAGGCGCTCGGTGACGACGGCCTTGGAGATCCTCGTCGTTTCGCCCGAGGGGAGCACGGTGAAGAGCGTGTCGGCATCGCCCCGCGGCGCGGCGTCCCGCGCGATCGCGTCCCGCGTCATGCCGTCCAGCGCACCTTCCAGGCGGATGGGCAGGCCCGGCACGGCGAGGGCGATCTGCCGCTCCACCTCCGGCCGCGGCGCCTGGCCGACGACGAGGACGCGCAGGGGCTGGGGCATGGGCAGGAGCCTCGTGGCAGCCGGGGGGTGATCGCCGGGGCGCCGGCCCCGCAGCGCCGACCATGGTGGGCAGCGGCCGGGCCTCGCAAGCCCTCTCCCCTCCCCCTCACGGGCTGGACGGCCGCCCGCGCGGCCCGCTTAATCCCGCGACGCGCGCCGCGGATACGGCGTGCCCGGGAAGGAAAGCGCCATGTCCAGCCTCAACACCGCCGTCGCCGCCCCCATCAAGGTCCTGCGCGGGCTCGCCCTCGCCGCCGCGCTCTCCTTTCCCCTGGGCGGTGCCCAGGCCCAGGGTGGGGTCCAGGATCAGGCCCAGAATCAGGTCCCGTCACTCCGCCCGGCCATGACGGCGCTGGAGGAGCGCCCGGCGACCGCGATCTTTATCGGCAACAGCTTCTTCTACTACAATAACTCCATGCACGGTCACCTGCGCAGCCTCATCACGGGCGCGGGCGATACGCGGCCCTTCTCGGGCGTCTCCGTCACCATCAGCGGCTCGGGCTTTGACTGGCACGACGTCGAGTCCTATTTCCGCCCGAACGCGGTGGGCGGCTACAGCTTCGACGAGAGCAACAACATCGTTTTCAACAACCGCGCCCGGCTGTTCGACATCGCGGTGATGATGGATTGCAGCCAGTGCCCGATCCATCCGCGCTTGTCCTCGGTCTTCACCGACTATGCCAAGCGCCACAGCGACACCGTGCGGCGCCACGGCGCGAAGCCGGTGTTCTTCATGTCCTGGGCCTATGCCGACAAGCCAGAGATGACCGAGCAGCTCGCGGAGGCCTATACCCGCGCGGGCAACGACAACAACGCGCTCGTCATCCCCGCCGGCCTCGCCTTCGCCCGCAGCGTGAAGGAGCGGCCGGAGCTGAACCTCTACGTCTCGGACAAGCGGCATCCGAGCCTTGCCGGCACCTATCTCGCGGCGGCCACCACCTATGCGGCGATCTTCGGCGCCTCGCCCGAGGGCAACCGCTACACCGCCGGGCTGGAGCCGGAGCCGGCGCGCTTCCTCCAGTCCGTCGCCTGGGCGACGGTGCGCGACTATCTCGGCACGCGGCGCGCGGCGAACTAGTCGCCCGCCTCACCCGGCGAGCGGCAGGGCGATCCGGCAGGACAGGCCATCGGGACGGAGTTCGATGCCCGTCTCCCCGCCCAGGGCGAAGGCGAGCGTCCTCTCGATCACATCCCAGCCGAAGCCCTGCCAGTCGCCCGGTGCCTTCGGGCGCGGCGCCCCCCTCTCCTGCCAGTCGATCAGCAGGCGGCGCTCCGCCCCCTGCTCCTCCACGGCCCAGGCCACGCGGAGCCGCCCGGCGGCGGAGGCGAGGGCGCCCCGGCGCGCGGCATTCGCGGCCAGTTCGTGCAGCGCCAGGGCGAGCGGCTCGGCCACGCCCGGCGGTAGGAGGACCGGCGGCCCCTCCAGCACAGTTCCCTCCCCGGCGCCGCCGAGCGAGGCGATCTCCTCCAGCAGCAGGGTTTCCAGCCCGATTCCCGCCCCGGCGGGAAGGCTACGGGCGCGGCCGAGGGCGGCCAGCCGATCCTCCACCGCGCGCCCCTCCTCGGGCGAGGGGAGGCCGCGCGCGGCGATGGCGCGCAGCGTGCCCAGAAGGGCGCGGGTGCTCTCCCGCAACGCCTCGGCGCGCGGGTGGGGGCCGCCTCCCCCCGTGGCGTCGCGCTGGATGGAGAGCCAGTGCGTCACCGCCCCATCGGGCCCGAGGATGGGCAGCACGATCCATTCGTTGAGATAGGGCGTGCCGTCCCGCCGGTAGTTCAGCGCGGCACCGATGAAATGGCGCCGTTCGTCCAGCTCCCGCCGCAGGCGGTCCAGCTCGGCCCTGTCGGTCCGCTCCCCCTGAAGGATGCGGGGCGTCCGGCCGAGAAGCTCGGCCGCGGGATAGCCCGTGATCCCTTCGAACTGCGCGTTGACGTAGCGGATGACCGGCCCTGGCGGGTCGAGCAGCGCGTCGGTGATGACGACTGCGAGGCCCGCGACGTCGAGGGCCGTGCCCAGCACCGCGGCGCTCAGCGCGCCGACGCTGCCGGACAGGTCTGGCAGGCCCGCCCCTTCAGCCCCCGCCTCTTCAGCCATTGCCGGCGGGGCCGGGTGCGCCGCCCCCACGCTCCAGCGCCTCGGCCAAGCGGCGGAGCTGCCGGCGGGTCTGGTGAAGCTGGTCGAGCAGGCCGAGCACCACGGGCATGGCCGATTCGCCCACCTCCAGCTCCTCCTCCAGCTCCAGGATCAGGCGGCAACGCGCCACATCGATCTCCTGGAACAGGAGGCGCCCGGCCTGCCGGTCCGGCCGCACCCAGCCCTCGCCGACCCAGGCCTCCAGCCGCGCAGCGTCCAGGCCCGAGACGCGCGCCAGCACCGCCTCGAAGCTGATCATGCCTCCCTCCGCATGGATGCACGGGGATCGAAGGGCCGCTCGGGCTCCCAGCCCCGCAGAAACTCTTCCAGCCGCCCGTCCACGGGGCCGAGCATGAGGCGGAGCGTCACTGTCAGGTCGCCCGCCGGCGCCCCACCCGATTCGGCCACGCCGCGCCCGCGCAGGCGAAGCTGCGTGCCGGCATCGGAGCGGGGCGGGACGGTGAGCATCACCTCGCCTCGCGGCGTCGGCACGGGAACCCTGGCGCCCAGCACCGCCTCGCGGAGCGTCACGGGCAGCTCCATCCGGAGGTCGCGGCCATCCCGCTCAAAGAAGGGGTGAGGGCCGACCGCCACCTCGATCAGCGCGTCCCCATCCGGCGCGCCGCCGGTGCCGGGCGTGCCCCGGCCGCGCAGGCGCAGTACCTGCCCGTCCTCCAGCCCCGGGGGGATGCGGACGTCGAGGTCCCGCCCGTCCGGCAGGGTAAGGCGGCGGGTAGCGCCGTTCACCGCGTCGAGGAAATCCACCACCAGCCGGTAGCGCGCGTCCCGTCCCCGGCGCGGGCCCGCCCCGGCGCCGTTCCGGAACATGCCGAGGATGTCCTCCAACTCATCGGGGTCGAGGCCGCCCGCCTCGCCGGACCAGCCGCCCCCGCCGAAGGGGCCACCGAAGGGCCCGGCACCCGCCCCCGCACGGTAGCGGGTGCCCTGCGCGCCCTCGGCATAGTCGCGGTAGTAACCGCGCGGGGGCACCTCCTGGCCGCTCGCATCGATCTCGCCGCGGTCGTAGCGCGCGCGCTTCTCCGGGTCCGAAAGGAGGTCGTGCGCGGCGTTGGCCGCCTTGAACCGCGCCTCGGCCGCGGCGTCGTCGGGGTTGAGGTCGGGGTGGTTCTTCTTCGCGATCGCGCGGAAGGCGCGGCGGATCTCCTCCGCGCTCGCGGTCCGGCTCACGCCGAGGGTCTGGTAGGGATCGTCCGACGCCATGGCGGCAAGATAACGCCCAACACCCCGCCCCGGTCCATGGGGGGGCCGGGCCTCAGCCGCCCGCGTTGCCGGCGAGCGGGGACTCCTCGAGGCGGGCCAGCAGGTCGGCGGGGTCCTTGTAGATCGCCACGCAGCCGGCCGCGCGCAGATCCGCCTCGGGGAAGCCGCCGCAGAGCACGCCGATGCTGCGCAGCCCCGCCTTGCCCGCCGCCTCCGCGTCATAGGGCGTGTCGCCGATGACGACCGCCTCGGAGGCCTCGATCCCCTCCAGCCGCGACAGGGCGGCCTGGAAAATGTCGGGATAGGGCTTCGAGCGCTCGGCATCGTCGGAGGAGGTCTCGACATCCGCCAGGTCCGAGATGCCGGCCCGCTCCTTGTAGGTCTGCAGCTCCTCGGCCTTGGCAGAGGAGGCGAGGGCGATGCGGATGCCCCTCTCCCGCAGGCGGAGGAACAGTTCCCGCACGCCGGGGAAGCCGCGGACCTCGGGGAGGTAGCGGGTCTTCATCACCTCCGAGCGGTGCTTCTCCAACTCCTTTCCTCTGGCCTCCAGCTCCCCTGGCCCGAGGAAGACGGGCATGAGCTGGTCCCCGCCCTTGCCGATCTGGCCGCGGACCCTCTCGAACCCGAAGTCGTGGCCGAAGTCGCGCAAGGCGTCCTGCCAGGCATGGGCGTGAAGGTCGACGGAATCGACCAGGGTTCCATCGACGTCGAAAATCGCGGCACGCACCATCGCGCTGAACTCCCGTTGCACCTGCCGTAACGCCGCCGCGCGCGGGGAGCCGCCTCACCTCTGCGTGGCCGCCCAGAGGGCGGGTGCGTGGCCGCCCGGAGGACGGGTGCATGGGCCGCCCGGGGACAGGGCGCGGCCGCCCGAAGGGCCGCTGCATGGCTGCTGGAGACCTGCCGTGCCGCCTGCCTCTTGCGCGCCGCGGCCGGACGCGCCTACCTCCGCCCGCCGGCGCCCCGACGGGCCGGCGGATAGGGCTTGGGATGAACTGGATCTCCGACTGGGCGCTGCCCAAGATACAGACGCTGTTCGGCGCCAAGCGCGACGTGCCGGAGAACCTCTGGATCAAGTGCCCCCATTGCGGGGAGATGATCTTCCACCAGGATCTCGAGCGGAACCTGCATGTCTGCCCGAAATGCGGACACCACATGCGGATCGAGGCCGCGCGCCGCCTGGACTACACCTTCGATCCCGGTTGGCAGCGCATCGAGCTTCCCCGCGCGCCCGCCGATCCCCTCCGCTTCCGCGACCAGCGGCGCTACGGCGACCGGCTGCGGGAGGCGCAGCAGAAATCCGGCATGGACGACGCGATCGCCGTCGCCCACGGCACGATCGAGGGCCATCCCGCCGTCGCCGCCGCCTTCGAGTTCTCCTTCATGGGCGGTTCCATGGGCGCGGGGGTGGGCGAGGGCATCGTCACCGCCGCGCGGCTGGCCGTGCTGCAGGACGCGCCGCTGATCGTCTTCACCGCATCCGGTGGGGCGCGAATGCAGGAGGGCGCGGTCTCCCTCATGCAGATGCCGCGCACGGTGATCGCGACGCGCATGGTGAAGGAGGCCGGGCTGCCCTTCATCGTGGTGCTCTGCGACCCCACGACGGGCGGCGTGACCGCGAGCTTCGCCATGCTGGGCGACATCCAGATCGCCGAGCCCGGCGCGCTGATCGGCTTCGCCGGCGCCCGCGTGATCGAGCAGACCGTGCGCGAGAAGCTGCCCGAGGGCTTCCAGCGCGCCGAATACCTGCTGGAGCACGGCATCCTCGACATGGTGGTGCGCCGCCAGGAGATGCGCGCCACCCTCGCCCGGCTGATCGGCTTCCTCCGCCCGCCCGCCCCCGCGCCGGTGGCCGAGGAGGTCGCCCCGCCCCCGCCGCCCGTCCCGGCCGCGGAGTAGCGAGCCCCGCCCCTGCCACGGGGGCGGCCCCGGCCGGGGCGCGCCGGCCCCTCTGACCCGGACCCCCGTCCATGGCCGACGCCTCCGCTACCTCCCAGGACACTAGCCAGGACACTCCCGGCGACACTCCCGGCGACACTCCCGGCGACACTCCCTGGGGCGCCCCCGCCGGGCTCCGCGCCACGCCCGGCGCCGGTCGGTCCGAGGCAATCATCGACCGGCTCCACGCCCTGCACCCCCGGCTGATCGACCTCAGCCTCGACCGGCTGCGGCGCCTGCTGGACGCCATGGGCAATCCCGAGCGGCGCCTGCCGCCCGTTGTCCATATCGCCGGCACCAACGGCAAGGGCAGCACCTGCGCCTTCCTCCGCGCGGTGGCGGAGGCCGCGGGGCAGCGCGTGCACGCCTACACCTCCCCCCATCTCGTCCGCTTCCACGAGCGCATCCGCCTCGCCGGGCGGCTGGTGGAAGAGGAGGCGCTCGCCGCCGCGCTGGAGGAGGTAGAGGCGGCCAATGCCGGCCAGCCGATCACCGTCTTTGAGATCACCACCGCCGTCGCCCTGCTGCTCTTCAGCCGCGTGCCCGCCGACCTGCTGGTGCTGGAGGTCGGGCTCGGCGGGCGCTTCGACGCGACGAATGTGGTGGACCGCCCGGCGGCTTGCTGCATCGCCTCCATCTCTATGGACCACACGGATTTCCTCGGCGACCGGCTGGAGGCGATCGCGGGGGAGAAGGCGGGCATCATCAAGCCCGGCATCCCCGTGGCGACCGGCGACCAGCGCGCCGAGGCGATGGCGGTGCTGGAGGCCGAGGCCGCCGCCCGCGGCGCCCCCCTGCTGGCCCGCGGCCGCGACTGGTGGGCGGAGTGGGAGGGCGACGGCCTTCTCTTCCGCGACGCCCGCGGCACCCTGCGCTTGCCCCGCCCCTCCCTGCCCGGCCCGCACCAGGCCGACAATGCCGGCATCGCCCTCGCCGCCCTGCGCGCCTGGAACCCGCCCTGGCTGACGGACGGGGCCCTGGCGCGGGGGGTCGCCTCGGCGAGCTGGCCCGCCCGGCTGCAGCGGCTGCACGGCGCCCTGGCGGCCCACCTGCCCGAGGGCTGGGAGTTGTGGCTGGACGGCGGCCACAATGCGGGGGCCGGCGAGGCCCTGGCCGGGCAGCTCCGTGCCTGGGGGGACCGGCCGCTGCATCTGATCGTCGGGATGAAGAAGTCGAAGGCGGTGGCGGATTTCCTCGCCCCGCTACTGCCCCATGCCGCGACGCTCTGGGCCGTCGCCGAGCCCGGCCAGCACCTCGCCGTCCCGCCGGAGGAGATCGTCGCGGCCTCGGGCGGGGTAGCAAAGGTGGGGCCGCGCGTGGCGGAGGCGCTGGCGTCGCTGGAAGGGCCGCCGGGACGCGCGCTGATCTGCGGCAGCCTCTACCTCGCGGGCGAGGTGCTGAAGGCGGATGGGAGCCTGCCGGAATAGCCCTCCGTTAGGCTCGCTGGCGCTAACCCGGCCGTAACCGCCGGGGCCGAGGATGCGGGGCAGCGCCCGAGGGGCGCGTCACCGCATCGGAGAGGCCGGATGCCAGCCCCGCAGCACCACCTCGTCATCGCTCGGTACGCGGAGGACCTCGGCTGGATCGAGGCGGTGCCCGAGGATTTCGCGATCACGATCTACAACAAGGGTGCCCCGCTCCTCCCCATCGGCCCCCGGCTGAGCCGGGCGGAGATCCTGGAGGTGCCCAACCAGGGCCGGGAGTCCGAGACCTATCTCCGCCACCTCCTCTCGCGGGAGTGGCAGGCGCCGGGCTTCACCGTTCTCACCCAGGGCGACCCGCTGGAGCACAGCCCCGATTTCCTCACCCTCATCCGGGAGACCGGGATCTGGCGGCCGGTTCAGCCCCTCGCCCTACAGTGGAAGGCCTCCGCCGCCGTGCCGCCGCCCGCGATCCTGGAGAGCCAGAGGGCGGACCACCTGCCCCAGGGACGCCTCCGTCGAGAGGTCTTCTCCCTCCACACCATGGCGCCGATGCATTTCTACGACTGGGGCGGGTACAACATGTCCGCCACCTATCGCGCCGCCTACGGCCTCTCGCCCGCGGCCAACATCGCCGAGCACTTCCTCCGCCGCTGCCTGCTGGAGAGGCGGGCCGAGGAGGCCGGGCGGCACCTCGCGGGCGCCTTCAGCTACGGGGCGATCCTTGGCATCTCGGCCGAGCGGATCGCGCAGGTCTCCCCGCAAGTCCTGTCGGCCATGTACGGGGCGTCGCTGGAGCACCCTATCAACGGCTACATGTTCGAGCGGCTTTGGCTCCACCTCTTCGGGGAGCCGTTCCTGTTCCCCTCGGGCGATTTATCGCTCTCGGGGAATGTATCTCCCCCGGGCGATCAGTGCGAGTTGATGACCCGCACGGCCCGGCTACCCGTGCCGGAATACATGGCCTGATCGCGGGCGACCGTCTCTGCCTCCACCCGCTTCGCCTCGCGGGCGCGGAGCGTCTGCAGCTCCGCCTGCGCGGCCTCGCCGGCGCGGATGCGCGCCCGCGCGCGGCGTCGCGCCGGCCCGCCGGCGGCCCAGGACACGAAGGCGCCGAGCAGGAAGGCGAGCGCCGAGATGAGCAGCACGGCCAGCGCCAGCGGCGTCTGCCAGGTCAGGTCGAAGGGCCAGAACCCGACCGAGACGGGCTGCATGTTCGACACGGCGAAGAGCACGAGCGCGAGCATCAGCGGAAGGATCAGCAACCAGCGCCACATGGGCGGAACTCCTGTGGTGTCAGGCCGCGGGGGCCGGCTTTCCGCCCGAGGCGGAGCCCCGGGACTGCTGCAGCGGGCCGCCATTCACCCGCTCGCGCAGCTCCTTGCCCGGCTTGAAATAGGGAACGGCCTTGCCGGACACCGCAACGGACTCGCCGGTGCGGGGGTTGCGGCCCGTGCGCGGGTCGCGCTTCTTCGCGGAGAAGGCGCCGAAGCCGCGCAGCTCCACCCGGTCCCCGCGCGATAGCGCGGCGGTGATCTCCTCGAAGATCGTCGCCACGATCAGCTCGACGTCGGGCTGCCGCAGATGCGGGTTGGCCGCCGCCAGGGCCGCGATGAGTTCCGACTTGGTCATCCGGCGCGCGTCATCCCCAACCCTCGCTACTGCCGCGCAGGCTGCCAAAGCGCCCAGGCGCCGTCAACGCGAAGTCCTTCTGAAAGAAGGCTTTTCAGCGAGTCGGCCAGGGCGGCCCCGAGGGCGGTGCCCAGGGTGGCACCCAGGCTCTCCCCCACCAGGTCGCCCAGGCCGCGATCGGTCAGGTCCCGCGCTCGGAGGTCCCGCACGGGCAGATCCTCCTCGATTCCATGGGCGGCGGCGAGATGGGCGCGCGCCTCCGGCTCGCCCCCGATCGCGTCCACCAGCCCGGCGGCAAGGGCCTGGCGGCCAGTCATAATGCGGCCGTCCGCGATGGCGCGCACCCGCTCCTCCGGCATCCGGCGGCCCTCGGCCACCATGCGCACGAACTGCGCGTGCAGGTCCTCGACCACGGCGCGCAGCGCGGCGCGGCCCTCATCGGTCAGCGGGCGGAAGGGGCTGGGCTGGTCCTTCAGCGGGCCGGAGGTGATCGCCTCGGCCCGCACCCCGAGCGAGCGCAGCGCCTCCTGCCCGTCGAAGGACTGGAGGAGCACGCCGATGGAGCCGGTCACGCTGCCCTCGCGGGCGAAGACGCGCTCGGCCGGCATGGCGATCATGTAGCCGGCCGAGGCGGCGGTGCCGCCGAAGACGGCGACGAGCGGCTTGGCTCGGCGGAAGCGGGTGAGCGCGGCGTGGAGCCCCTCCCCGCCGGCCACCGTGCCGCCGGGGCTGTCCACCGCCAGCACCATGCCGCGGACGTTCGAGGCCTTGGCGGCGCGGTCGATCGCCTCCACCAGCCGGCGGTCGTCGGTGATGGTACCGGAGACGGTGAGGCGCAGCAGGTGCGGGCCGCGCAGGGCGACGAAGCCGCCTGCCTCCCCGCCCCTACTGCTGAAGGCAAAGGCCAGCCCGCCGAGGAGGGCGAGCACGGCGAGTGCCCGCCAGAGGCCCCGGCTGCGCTTCAAGCGGCGGCGGTCGAGCAGCAGGTCTGCCTCCAGCCCGCCGGTTCCGGGCCGCGGGGGCCCATCCGGCCGCGCGGCGTTCCCGGGCGGCGCCGCATCCCAGGGCCGTGCCGCAGGGGCAGAAGGAGCGGCGGGCTGCGCGGCGGCGCCGGGCGGGATCGGGGAGGCGGGGGGCGGCTCGGGGCTTGCCATGCCCGCTCTATGCGCGAGGCCGCCCGTCCGCGCCAGGGGCGGCCACGACCGGCGCCTATGGCAGATGATCAGGGCGAGCGATGAGGGCCGTTCGTCACGGCGCCGCGTGACACGGCGCCGCGCCGCCCGGTATGACGTCGCCCGCCACGGCCGGGGCGGGCGGGCGATCTGCTCATCCCCGCCGCGCCGACACCCATCGGGAAAAGCTTATGCGCCCCCTGCTGCTGGCCCTGCCGGCCCTCCTCGCCCCTCTCGCGCCCGCCGCCCTCGCGCAGGAGGAGGTGCAGTCCCGCGCGGTCGCCAGGGGTGTCACGCCGCGCTCGACCGGGGATGCGGGCTGCGACGAGGCCGCGGCCGCCTGGCGCGCCTGCATCGCCGCCTCGCCCAAGCCGGCGCCGGACAAGGTCCAGGCGAATACTGAGGTGGACAGGTTCGTGCGCGACGTGTTCGACGCCCGCGGCGCGCATCGCGACAACCTTCTCCGCGCCTGCGGCCGCACCGCCTCCGGCTACCGGCAGATGGTGGAGAACGGCACCTGCGCGGCCAACATCACCGGCGCGCGGGACGACCAGGCCACGCGCGCAGAGGCGCCGCCCGGGTCGCTCGCGGCGCAGCGGCGGCAGCGCTAGGGCGGCACCCGCCGGGACCGCCCGGCCACGGCGGGCAGGCCTGCCGTCAGAGCCCCCGCGATCAGGTCACACCTCCATCCCCGCGGTCTGCAGCAGCGTCGCGAAGGCGAGCTGCATGCCGTGCAGCGTGCGCTCGGGCTCCACGTCCACCCACTCGTCCAGCGAATGCGCCCCCGCCCCGGCGCCCGCGCTGAGGGCGATGCCGGGGATGCCCAGCGAGATGGGAATGCTCGCATCGGTGGAGCTGGCGACGGTCTTGGGCGTGAAGCCGAGGGCGCGGGCGGCGGCGGTGGCGTTGGCGACCAGCTCGCTCGTGCGGTCGATCGCGCCGGCCGGGCGGTCGCCGATCTTCTTCCACTCCGCGGTGACGGCGCCCTTGGCGGTGCTGCGCGCGGCGTTCTCCGCCTCCACCGCGCGCCCCACGATGCCCTTATAGGCGTGGTCGATGCGGGCGAGCTCCTGCGCGGAATCCGAGCGCAGGTCCACCTCCAGCCACACCTCGTTCGGGATGGAGTTCACCGAGGTGCCGCCGCCGATCACGCTCGCGCTGAAGGTCGTGCGGGGCTCGCGCGGCACCTCCATGCGGGAGAGGCCGGCGATCGCCTCGGCGAGGGCGAAGGAGGGGCTGACGAGGCCGAAATCCATGAAGCTATGCCCGCCGGGCCCGCGGAAGGTGACGCGGTAGCGCAGCGAGCCCGTGGCGCCGGAGACGATGGTGCCCATGCCCATCGGCCCCTCGACCGAGATGAAGGCGCCAATCCGCCCGGCATATTGCCCCTTGGTGAAGAGGAAGCGGATGCCGCGCAGGTCGCCCAGCCCTTCCTCGCCCACATTGCCGACGAAGAGGATGTCGTGCCGCGTGCGGATCCCGGCCGCGTCCATGGCGCGGAGGAAGGCGAGGTTCATCGCGAGGGAGCGCGTGTCGTCCCCGATACCCGGCGCGTAGAGCCGCGTGCCCTCCCGCCGCACCTTCAGGTCCGTGCCGGGCGGGAAGACGGTGTCGAGATGCGCGGCGAGGACGACGAGGGAGCCGTTGCCCGTGCCGCGGCGGAGGCCCATGACATTGCCCTCCGCATCCATCTCGCACTCCTCCAGCCCAGCCTCCCGCAGCATCTCCAAATAGGCCCGGCCGCGCTCCTCCTCGCAGAAGAAGGGGGCGGGGATCTCCGTCAGGCGGATGGTCTCCTCCACGAAGCGCTCGTGGCCGGCGGCGAGGTGGCGCAGCGCCTCCCCATAGGCCGCGCTCTTCATCACCGTCTCGACCATGCCGGGCCCTCTCCGCGGAAGAGTTCCGGGATGCGACGGACGGGCCGCGATGTCCAGCCACCCGGCCCCGCAACCCCGATTGCGACCCTCCACGCGGAGATGCCCGGCCCTCCACAAAGCGCTTGCAACCCTGCCTCCCCAGGGCCTGTTATGAGGGCTTCGGGCGGAGGGTGGCGTTGGACGCGGCGCGGCTTCTCATCGAGTTGGCGGGGGAGGCGGCGCTCCTCCTCTTCGGGCTGCATCTCGTGCAGCGTGGCGTCGAGCGCGCCTTCGGGGCGGGGCTCCGCCGCGCCGTGCGGGTGGCGCTGGGGTCGCGGCTGCGCGCCTTCCTCGCCGGGCTCGGCCTCACCGCCGCGCTCCAGAGCAGCACCGCCGCCGCGCTGATGATGGGCGGGCTGGCCGCGCAGGGCGCGCTGGCGCTGGAACCAGCGCTGGCCGCCATGCTCGGCGCCAATGTCGGCACCGCGCTCATCATCCAGCTCCTCTCCTTCGACGTGCGGGCGGTGTTCCCAGCGCTGCTGCTGCTCGGCTGGGTCGCCTTCCGCCGCCCGGCGGTGCGGCAGCGGGAGGCGGGGCGGGCCGTAATGGGGCTCGGCCTCATGCTCGCCGCGCTGCACCTGATGCTGGACAGCATGGCCCCGCTCGGGGCCTCCCCCACCTTCCGCGAGGCGCTGCACCTGCTGGAGGGCTCGCCCTTCCCGAGCCTTCTCGCCGCCGCGCTGCTCGCCTGGGCCATGCACTCCTCGGTGGCGGCGGTGCTGCTGGTGGGCTCGCTCGCCGGCACGGGGGCGATCGGGCCGCAGGCGGCGCTGGCCATGGTGGTGGGCGCGAATCTCGGCAGCGCCGTTACCCCGGTGCTGGCCGCGCGAGGGGAGGCGCGCGACCCCTCGCGGCTGCGCCTGCCGCTCGGCAACCTGCTCAACCGCCTCGCCGGGGCGGCGCTTGCGCTGGCGCTGCTCGGCCCCCTGGCCGAGGCGCTGCGGGCGCTGGACCCCTCCCCCGCGCGGCTGGTGGCCAACGCGCATCTCGGCTTCAACCTCGTCCTCGCCCTCGCGACCCTACCCCTGCTCGGGCCGCTCGCCCGCGGGCTGGAGCGGTTGCTGCCGCCGCCGCCCGCGGCCGCCGATGCCGCCGCGCCGCGCTACCTCGACCCCAGGGCCGTTTCCACCCCGACGGTCGCCCTCTCCAACGCCGCGCGGGAGGTGCTGCGGATCGCGGACGAGGTGGAGGCCATGCTGCGGGACGCCTCCGCCGCGCTCCGCCGCGCCGATATCGACCGCGCCCGCGCGACCGCCCGGCGGGACGACGTGGTGGACGGGCTGCACCGCGCCGTCCACGCCTATCTGGCCGGCCTCCCGCGCGAGGACCTCTCCCCCGCCGAGGCGGCGCGGCTGGAGGAGATCCGCGACGTCGCCATCCTGCTGGAACATGTGGGCGACACCGTCGAGCGCGGCCTCGCCCGCCACGCCACCCGTGCCGCCCGGCGCGGCACCGCCCTGCCCCCCGATCTCGCCGAGGAACTGGCCGGGCTGCACGGCCGGGCCATCGCCCAGCTCCGCCTCGCCGTCGCGGTCTTCATGGGCGGGGACGCGGCCGCGGCGCGGCAACTGGTGGAGGAAAAGGAGAGCTGGCGCTTGGCTGAGCGCGCCGCCGCGGCCCGCCTCGGCGCCTGCACCGACGACGCCTCCGCCGCCACGGCCCGGCTGGCGCTGGACGTGACGCGCGACCTCAAGGGCATCGCCGGCCATCTGGCGGCGGTCGGCCACCCCGTGCTGGAGCGGGAGGGGATGCTGCGCGTCAGCCGGCTGCGCGCGGCGCCGGCAGCCTAGTGGGGGCCAGGGACCTGGCCGCCGGCCGTCACCGCGGCTCCCTGGACGGCCGGATCCGATCCGGGCGCAGCGTGGGTCACTCGGGCGCCGCGGCGCTGGAGACGCAGGTGGCACGAAGCGCGCTCACCTCCAAGAGCCGAGCATGAGCCGAGGATGGCGCAGCGCGTGGCAGGGGGCGGGCGGCTCTTGCGTGACGGGGCCCGGATGCGCCATGTCGTGCAAGTGCTCTGCCCCCTGCGCTCACCCGGACCGGTTCACCGCCGCCGCAGATGGATCGCGGTGAGGCATGGCAGGTCCTCCCCCACCGCGAGCCGCCTCCGTCGCGGCGCCGCTCGTGCGGGGCGTGGAACGGCATGACGGTGCCGGAGGCGGTTGGGAGTTGCCCGAAATTGACGAAATCCGAGATTGAGCGTGTGCAGGCCTACCTGCGTCGGCTGCTGGGAACGGAGCGCATCAGCGTCGTTCCTCCCAGGCGGGCCGGAATGAGCATCGAGATTGCGGTCGAGGACGAGGTGATCGGCACGCTCCATCGCGATGCCGAGGACGGTGAGGTCTCATACGCCGTTCACCTCACCATCCTCGAGGAAGACCTGCCCCCGGCTGCCAAGCCCGCGCCGACGCCGGTCACGTCGAAGTCGAGGAGTTCACGATGACATCGGATTTCGCCGGTCGGCGCATCCTCGTGGTCGAGGACGAGCCGATGATCACCTTCCTGCTGGAGGACGCCCTCATGATCGCGGGGGCGCGGGCTGTCGTGCAGGCCGCGAGAGTGGCCGAGGCCTTGTCGGCCATCTCGACGGCCATGGCCGAGGGCGGGATCGACGCCGCGGTGATCGACTACAACCTCGCCGATGGCCAGTCGGCCCTCCCGGTGGCTGACCGTCTTGCCGAACTCGGCGTGCCATTCGTCTTCGCGACCGGCTACGAGCCGTCGGTGGTGAACAAGGGGCAGCACCTGGAGGCACCCGTGATCGCCAAGCCCTACAAGCCCGAGGACGTGCTGGCCAGCTTGGCCGGCATCATGGGCAGGATCTCGGCCAGCCCCTGAGGGGCTGCCTTCCGGACCGCGCGAGCTCCGCTGCCAGGGAACTCCCCAACGGCCCGCGGCGTCCGGGGCGGGCGCGAGGATGCTGCTCCATGCTCCGCGGATGGATGGCCGCCTCGCTTTTCGCAGGAGCGGGGAAGAGAACGACCATGCGCACCGAACGCGAGAAGATGCTGGCCGGAGAACTCTACGATGCCCTCGATCCCGGCCTCGTCGCGGACAGGGCCAGGGTCAGAGACCTCTGCCAGCAGCTCAACGCTTCCCGCGAGGTGGAGGAGGAGCTGCGCCGTGACCTCTGCCGGCAGATCTTCGGCCAGGGCGGGGACACGGTCTGGATGCAGCCGCCCTTTTACTGCGACTACGGCTCCAACATCGAGCTGGGCGAGCGAGTCTTCTTCAACTTCAACTGCGTGGTCCTCGATGTCTGCCGGGTCCGAATCGGCGCCTACACCTTCTTCGGCCCTGCCGTTCAGATCCTCACGCCGATGCACCCGATGGACGCGGCCCTCCGCCGCCAACAAGAGTACGGCAAGCCGGTCGAGATCGGGTCGGACGTGTGGGTCGGGGCGGGGGCGCTCATCCTGCCCGGCGTGACGGTCGGATCGGGCAGCGTGATCGGGGCGGGCAGCGTCGTGACGCGCGACATCCCGGCCGGGGTATTCGCGGCGGGCAATCCTTGCCGCGTCATCCGGACCATCACCGCGGATGAGCGCGCCTCGTACGGCTGATGGCCAGGGCAGGCCGGTGATCGGTCCGGCGCCGGGCGGAGATCAGCGGGGCGCTTCCCCACGCGAATGCTATCCCGCCCTGCCGCCCTCCCGTGGCACCCTGGCCGCATGAGTCCGCGAGCACTCTCCAACGATGCCCTGCAGGAGGCGATCCGGGACGCGTTCGAGGCCCTCAGCGCCGCGTCGGAACGGGCGCTGGACGCGCAGAACATCGCGCTTCTCCACTCGCGGCGGGACGTGCTGATGGACGAGGCCCGGCGGCGCGGAATCCGGGTGCCGCTGCATCCCCGGCCGATCTGTGTCGAGCCCTGGTGGGTGTCCTACACCCCCGAATATGACGACCCCATCCGCGCCGCCCTCGACGCCTACAAGGCGGCCTCGCGCGCCGGGGCCGAGCCAGCCGAGCTGGACCGCCTCTGGGCCGTGCTGCGGCGCGCGCAGGCGGCCAAGCTGGCGGTGATCTACCCCTCCCAGCCCGGACCCTACCGGCCGCTTCCCTTCACCCCGGCGGCGCCGTGCTTCATGGCGCGCGTGCAGCGGCGCGCCTGACCCCCCGATTCCAGGCGCTGCGTTCCCTCCCGCATCCTCCGCTCGGCCAGCACGCCCTCCAGCAGGGCGAAGAAGTGGCGGCCGTCATTCACGAGGTAGCGGTGCGTCGATTCGGGGTGGTGCTGCAGGTTCAGCGTCATCCCCGGGGAGGCCAGCCACATCTCCATAAAGCGGCGCAGCGCGTCCACATCCATCGGGTACCGCCCGTGCAGCCAAGCGATGGAGCAGGACCGCGCGCCGTAGACCCCCTCGTCCAGGTTCAGGCGGCGCGGGATGCGAAGGATGTTCGCGCGCAGTTCCAGCCAGCCCAGCGCCGCCGCGGCGTCCAGGTTCACCTGCGGGTTGCTCACCAGCACGTTCGCGTTCCAGCGCAGGGCCCAGCGCAGCGCGGCATAGCCCGCCATGGAGGAGCCGAAGAACACCGCCCTCTCCGGCGCGTAGCCCGCGAGGACGCTCTCCACCACCGCGTCGTAGCCCGCCCCCGCGTCGTCGCCGAGGTAGAAGCTGTTGGCGGGGGATCGCGCAGCACCAGCAGGTCGCCCTTCCAGGGCCGCTCCGCCGTCTCCAGGCGGCGTAGCGCTCGCCTTTCTTGTGGGTGGCCATCGTCACGAGCCGGCGCCGTGCGCCCTCATCCCCCTCGCGCGCCAAGTGCACGTAGGGGATCGCGCCGAGGCGGCGCTCGTGCCGGGAGAGAATGGCGTCATAGGCCTCAGCGTCCCTCACGCCCGCTCCTCTCCAACACCGCCCGCATCTCCGTCACCGCCTCGGGCGGCAGCGCCCGGATCGAATCGGCCAGCCGGTTGGCCAGCTCCGTCACCTCCGGCGGGAGGCCCGCCGTGTCCAGCACCACCCGGGGGCGGGAGAGCCGAGCAAGCCGTGCCAGCTCGTCCGCATCGTCCCAGATGAGGCCGAGATACTCGCAGATCTGGTGCACCAGCCCGGTCGAGGGCGCGCCGCGCCGCCCGTGCTCCAGCGCCGAGAGATAGGCGGCCGAGACCTGCATGGCGGCGGCCATCTGGGCGAGGGTGACGCCGCGCTCTGCCCGCCAGCGCCGCAGCCGCGCACCGAAGGGCGTCACCGCCGCCGGCGCAGCAGGAGATGGACGGCCCCCGTATTCGCCCGGTGCGGGTGCGCCGCTCCGAGGATCAGCGGGCGCAGCGAGGGGAGGTTCAGCCAGTGCGGCAGCTCCCGCCGCAGGATGCCGCCCTCCCCGCCGCCCTTGCCCGTGACGATGGCGACGCAGCGCACGCCGTCCGCATGGGCGTTGCGGAGGAAGGCGAGGGTGGCGCCGTGCGCCTCCTCGGCCCGGCGGCCGTGCAGGTCCAGCGTGCGCTCCGGGCGGGTTTTGCCGCGCCGGAGGTCGCGCCAGCGGCGCTCGTCCATCCCCGCGCCGGGCTGGCCCACGGCGAGGGCCGGCACCGGGGTGGCGAGGCGGGCGCGCGGGGGCGGCGCGGCCTCGGGCGGGGCCGGCGGCGCGGGGGAGGCATCGGGCGGCGGGGGCGCGGGCGGCGGCGGCGCGTCGCGCCCGGGCAGCGCCTCCACCGCGTTCAGCGAGAGATAGGCGTGCCAGAGCGCCCGCTCCGAGGCCGTGACGTTGCGGGGGCGGCGCGCCATCAGTCCGCCGGGTTGGCGATCTCGCCCGGCCGCGCCACGGGCTCCCGCGCCGCCTCCGGGCGGGGGTCCGCGATCTCGGAGAGGATCGTGCGGGCGGCGGGTTCGTCCTCCACCAGCACGACATGCAGGCGGCGCGGGCCGTGGGCGCCGAGCTCCAGCGTCTGCTCGATATCGGCCGAGCGGGAGGGGCCGGTGACGAACATGATGTTGCGCGGCATGAAGCCGCCCGAGGGTTCCGCCCCCGCGCGCTCCGCCCGCAGCCGGTCCCAGGCCTCCTCATAGGCGCCGACGATGGCCGAGGCGCGGATCACCGCGATCTCCGTCTCCGGCAGCAGGTTCAGCGTCGTCGGGCGCGAGGCATCGGAGGGGAAGAGTAGCGTCCCCGTCTCCGCTACCGCCGCCCAGGCGTGCTGGACGGAGACGGCGTCGTCCGCCCGGGCGCGGCGCGTCTCGAATTGCAGCATCGGGCGGTCGGACCAGGGCAGGCCGGTCAGCTCCGGATGCGGCGCCATGACGAAGCGCGGCTCCAGATTCTGCGCGGCGAGGTAGTCGGCGACGGCGGCGGGGACGGAGGCGGCATCCGGCACGCGCTCGATCGTGCCGAACTCCTTCTCCACGTTGCGCACGAAGAGTGCGATCTGCTCCTCCCGCGAGACGAGGGAGCGGGCGGGGATGAGGTGGCGCGGATGGGTGGCGAGCCGCCCGTCCAGCATGGCCCTCTGGTCCGCCGGCAGCGGCCCGCGCTTCAGCCCGCGCCGGATGGCGCCGAGGATGCTGTCGCGGCTGCTCATCGGTGCCTCTGCTGCGCGGCGTAGCGGGCCATGAAGGTGCCGCCCGGCTCCGGCGCGGGAAGGTCCCGCCCGCGGGTCCAGCCCCCGGCCAGGGGCAGGCTGCGGAAGCGACCGCTGCCTCGGCCGAGCAGGGCGAGCGCCCCCATGCCGAGGCGCGACGCCGCGCGGTAGAGGGAGGGCCGCTTGGCGAAGAAGGCCCAAACGCCCAACCCGTTGCGGATGGTCGAGGGCGTCAGATGCCGCTCGAACTCCCTCTCCCGCCAGTGGCGCATCATCTTGGGCAGCGGGATCTTCACGGGGCAGACGCTCTCGCAGCGGCCGCAGAAGGTGGAGGCGTTGGGCAGGTGCCCCGCCTTGTCCACCCCGACGAGGGAGGGCGTCAGCACCGACCCCATCGGCCCCGGATAGACCCAGCCATAGGCGTGCCCGCCCGTGACGCCGTAGACGGGGCAGTGGTTCATGCAGGCCGCGCAGCGGATGCAGCGGAGCATCTCGCCGAATTCCGTGCCCACCATGTTCGAGCGCCCGTTGTCGATGAGCACGACGTGGTAGGCCTCGGGCCCGTCGAGGTCCCCCGCGCGCCGCACCCCGGTGGAGAAGGTGGTGTAGACGGAGAAGTCCTGGCCCGTGGCGCTGCGCGCGAGCAGCCGCAGCAGGGAGGTGCAGTCCTCCAGCGTGGGCACGACCTTCTCGATGCTGGCCAGCGCGATGTGGACGCGCGGCAGTGTCTGCGTCAGGTCCCCGTTGCCCTCGTTCGTCACGATAACGGAGGTGCCGGTCTCGGCGATAAGGAAGTTGGCGCCGGTGATGCCGACATCGGCGGCCAGGAAGCGCTGCCGCAGCTTCGCGCGCGCCTCGGCCATGATGTCCCGCCGCTCGTTGAAGACGCGGTCCTTCGGCAGGTCGGTATGCGCGGCGCGGAAGCGCTTCTCCCAGTCCTCCCGGTTGAGGTGGAAGGCGGGGGCGATGATGTGGGAGGGCGGCTCGTCCACGAGCTGGAGGATGTACTCGCCGAGATCGGTCTCGACGGGGGTGATCCCGTTCCTCTCCAGGTGCTCGTTGATCCCGATCTCCTCGGAGATCATGGACTTGCCCTTGGTGACGGTGCGCGCATCCGCCTCCCGGCAAATCCGCAGCACGGTCGCCCGCGCCTCCTCGGCGTCCCAGCACCAGTGGACCTGGCCGCCATTGGCGATCACATTCCGCTCAAACGTTTCGAGATAGTGGTCGAGATTCGCGAGGGCGTGGTTCTTGATGTCGCGCCCGATCTCGCGCAGCCGCTCGAACTCGGGCAGGGCCGCGACCGCCTGGGCGCGCTTGGAATGGAAGCCCGACCCGCCCCGCTTCAGGGCTTTCTGAAGCTGCGGGTCGGCCAGGGCGCGGGCGGCGCGACGCTTGAAATCGGGGGAGGTGAGCGCGACCATCCCCCTTATCTAGCGCGCCGCCCCGCCTTTCGGAATGGCCGCCCGGAAGGCCGTTCCCCTCCGGGCGGGGTAGCGAATCAGGAAAGCATGCTGCCCGCGGGCGCGCCGCCCTGCATCCCCCCCGGAGCCCCGCCCTGCCCGCGGCGGGACTGCCACAGCGCCACGAAGTCGATCGGCGTCAGCGCCACGGGCATGAAGCCGCCGTCCCGCGTGACGTCGGAGAGGATGTTGCGCGCGAAGGGGAAGAGCAGGCGCGGGCACTCCACCAGCAGCACGGGCTCCAGCACGTCCGGCTGGACGTTGATGGTGAACAGGCCGGCATAGGCCAGCTCCGCGATGAACGCGGTGGCGCCGTCGCCCGTCTTGGCGTCAGCCCGGATCTGCAGCGTCACCTCGAAGAGATTGCCGCCCTCCTGCAAGGCGCGCGCCTGCACGTCGAGCGCCACGTCGATCCGCGGCTGCTCGCGCATCGTGGTGTAGATCTCCGGCGCGCCAGGCACCTCGAAGGAGAGATCCTTCACATATTGCAGGTTCACCACCAGCGGGGCCTGGAGCTGGCCCGGATCGCCGTTGGGAAGGTTAGCGGGCGGCGGCAGGTCGGACATGGGATTGGGCCTTGCTGGTCTGGCGTGGGCGGGTGATGACGTGGCGCGGCGGGGTAGCACGGGCCGCGCGCCCTGTCAGGCGGGACGCCTGCGGGTCATCCGTGGTGCCAGTTCACGCTCTCCGGCCCCTCCTCCATCGGGTCCACCCGCACCCACTGCCCGTTCATCAGCGACTGGCCCGTCATCGCCAGGATGAAGCCCCAGTGACAGACGACGACGGTGTGGGCCCAGTCCGGCTGCTCCCGCATCTCCTGGCGGAAGAGCTTCGCGCGGGAGATGATGGAGTCCGCGCTCTCCTCCTTTTCCGGCCACCAGACGGCTTCCAGATGGGCGAAGTCGTGCTCGGGCCAGGCTTCGGCGAGGGCGTCCCGGTGGGAGCCAATGTCGCAGGCGAAGGCGAATCGCTCCCGCACTAGCGGCTGCACATGCACGGGAATCCCCAACCGCCGAGCGAGCGGGGCGGCGGTCTGCAGCGCGCGGGTATAGGGGCTGGCCAGGATGCGCTTCACCCCCTCCTCAGCCAGCGCCTCGGCGGCGGCCTCGGCCTGCTGGTGGCCGAGGGGGGTCAGGCGCGGGTCCTCGATGCCGGGGTCGCGGCGCGTGGCGCTGAAATGCAGGTTGAACTCGCTCTGGCCGTGCCGAAGCAGGATCATCAGGGCCTCCGGATTTTCCCGCCTGAGGTAGCGGCGGGGTGCGCCCCCCGCAATGAGGGGCGGCCCCGCGGTTGCGGTTGCGCGGCACCGCGCCTAACTGTTCTGTCATGAGGAGATCATGATGCAGGGCGGCGGCTTCCCGATTGACCTGATCCTGTTCGGGATGGTTGCGGCCTTCCTGGTGCTGCGCCTGCGCAGCGTGCTGGGGCGCCGGACGGGCTACGAACGCCCGCCGGGCGATCGAGCGGGGCTTCCCGTGCCGCCCGTGGCCGGGCCGGTCCCGGCCGTGCCCGCCACCCCGCACCGGGGCGTGCCGGACGCGCGCGGCCCCGTGGGCCAGGCGCTGGCGCGAATCCGAGGGGCGGACCCGAACTTCGACCCCATGGGCTTCCTCGGCGGGGCCGAGGGCGCCTTCCGCATGGTGGTGGAGGGCTTCGCCGCCGGGAACCGCCCGTTGCTGCGCGACCTTCTCTCGGACGACACCTATGCCGGCTTCGAGCAGGCGATCACCGAGCGCGAATCGCGCGGCGAGGTGCAGCGGACCGAGCTTCGCGAGATCCGCGAGGCGGTGATCGAGGCGGCGGACCTGCGCGGCACCATTGCCGAGGTGACGGTGCGCTTCGTCTCGGACCAGGTGAACATGACCATGGACTCCGCGGGCAAGCCGGTTGCCGGCACCGATGCCGTGACGGAGCTGACGGACATCTGGACTTTCCAGCGCGACGTGCGGAGCCCCGACCCCGCGTGGAAGCTCGTGGGGACGCGCTCCGCCTGATCCCCCGCCGGCATCGCGCCGCCCCAGGGCTCGCTCTCCTGCTGCTGCTCGCCGGCTGCGGCGGGCTGCCGGGCTGGGAGCAGGACCGCGTCTCCGAGGCGCTGCCCGCCTTCCGCGCGGGCTGCGCTGCCATGGTCGATCCCGGCCCGCTGGCCGCCGCCTGCGCCGAGGCCGCGCGCCTGCCGGAGGGCAACGAGCGCGCCGCCCGCGCCTTCCTCGCCCGGCATTTCGAGCCGGCGCCCGCCGGCGAGGGGCTGATCACCGGCTATTACGAGCCGGTCCTGGCCGTCTCCCCTCTCCCCACACCCGGCTTCACCACCCCCCTTCTCGCCCCCTCCCCCGGCGCCCCGGATCTCGACCGCGCGGGGATCGAGGCGGCGGTGGCGGGCGGCACCTGGCCCGGCAAGGTGCTCGCCTGGGCCGATCCGGTGGACGCTTTCTTTCTCCAGATTCAGGGTTCCGGCCGCGCGGTCTTCCCCGACGGCACGGTGCGGCGCCTCGGCTACGGGGGAAAGAACGCCCACCCCTATGTCCCCGTGGGGCGGCTGCTGATCGAGCGCGGGGCGATGGCGCGGGAGGAGGTCTCCATGCAGTCCATCCGCGCCTGGCTCCGTGAGGCCCCGCCCGGCGAGGCGCGGGCGCTGATGGAGGCGAATCCCTCCTGGGTCTTCTTCCGCTGGCGGGACGACCTGCCCGCCGCGGGCGGCCCCGCCGGCACGCTCGGCGCGCCGCTGGTGCCCGGCCGCTCGGTGGCGGTGGACCGGGCGCACACGCCCCTCGGCACGCCCCTCTGGATCGCCACGCGCGACCCCGTGACAGGGCGGCGGCTGGAGCGGCTTGTGGTCGCCATGGACACAGGCGGCGCCATCCGCGGCCCGGCGCGGGCCGACCTGTTCTGGGGCTGGGGCGACGAGGCCGGGGCGGCGGCCGGGCGAATGCGCGAGACTGGCCGCGTCTGGGTGCTGCGCCCCCGCGCTCCCTAGGAGCCCCTTTTTCCACGCCGCCCCCCTGGGCGCCACGCCGCGCCCGGTGCTAGACGCCCGCCCTCCCGGCCTCACCCGGCCGAGGGGGACAGACGGCCGCGTTCGCGCCGGTCCGGAAGAGGGAAGGCCGCGCATGGCAGGGCAGAACGGGTTCCGTCGGGGGAACCGCAAGCCGAAGGGTCGGCCGCTGGACGGCTGGCTCATCGTGGACAAGCCCACGGGCACCGGCTCGACCGACGTGGTCACGAAGCTCAAGCGCGCCTTCGAGGCGCAGAAGGTCGGGCATGGCGGCACGCTGGACCCGCTGGCCACCGGCATCCTGCCCATCGCTTTCGGCGCCGCCACTAAGGCCGTGCCCTATGTCATGGACAGCACGAAGGTCTACCGCTTCACCCTGAAGATGGGCGACGAGCGCGACTCGGACGACGCGGACGGCAAGACGATCGCCACCTCCGACCATCGCCCGACCAACGAGCAGATCGAGGCGGCGCTGCCCGCCTTCCGCGGGGACATCATGCAGGTCCCGCCCATCTACTCCGCCATCAAGGTGAACGGGGAGCGTGCCTACGACCTCGCGCGCGAGGGGCAGGTGGTGGAGCTCCAGCCCCGCCCGGCGCGGGTGGACCGCTTCGAGCTGGTGGAGCGGGCGGACGACGACACCGCGGTCTTCCACGTGCAGAGCGGCAAAGGGGTATACATGCGCTCCCTCGCGCGGGACCTCGCGCGGGCCTGCGGCACGGTGGGCCATATTGCCGCCCTGCGCCGGCTGCGGGTCGGCCCCTTCAACGAGTCCCACGCGATTCCGCTGGACAGGCTGGTCGTTACAGAGGATACCCCGCCCCCTTCCCCGGCGCTTCTGCTGCCGGTGACGACCGCGCTGGACGACATCCCGGCCCTGGCCGTCACCGAAGCCGAGGCCGCCCGGCTCTCCTTCGGCCAGGATCTCTCCCTGGTCGAGTTCATGGGCCGGGTTCCGCAGGCGGCCAACCCCGATGGGGGCCTGGTCCGTGTGCTGTCGGGGGAGCGCCTGATGGGACTGTGCCGCCTGGGGGAGGGGCTTCTCCGCCCCGAACGCTGGCTCGCCCGCAGCGACCGCTGAACCCCATTCCTTAGGACATCCCGATGTCGATGATTACCCCTGAGCGCCGCGCTGCGCTCATCCAGGAATACGCCACCGCCCCGGGCGACACCGGCTCGCCGGAGGTGCAGGTCGCCCTCCTCTCCGAGCGCATTTCCTCGCTCACTGAGCACATGAAGGCCCATCCGAAGGACTTCCACTCCCGGCGCGGCCTCCTCGTCCTCGTCGGCCAGCGCCGCGGCCTGCTGGACTATGTGAAGCGCAAGAACCAGCAGCGCTACGAGAACCTCATCGGCCGCCTCGGCCTGCGTCGCTGAGGGCGGGCCTCCGGGCCAACGCTTCGAAAGGGCCTCCGGCTTGCGCCGGGGGCCCTTTTCCGTTCAGCGCCCCTGCCAGACAGGCTTCCGCTTCTCCAGGAAGGCCGCGACCCCTTCCTTGAAGTCCGCGCTGGTGAAGGTCAGCGCCACCATGTCGTCCGCATTGGCGCCCTTCACCGCGTTCTCCCGCAGGCGCTTGAGCGTCGTCTTCGCGGCCTGAAGGGTGAGGGGCGCGTGGCCGCCGATCGTGCGGGCCAGGGCCTCGGCGCGGGCGAGAAGCGCCGCTTGGTCCGGCAGCACCTCGGTGACGAGGCCGAGGAACCTGGCCTCCTCCGCCTCCACCAGCCGCGCGGTGAAGATCAGCTCCAGCAACCGCCCGGGGCCGAGCAGGGCGGAGAAGCGCGCGTAGTTGCCGAGGGAGAGAGTGTTCCCCAGCGTACGCGCGATGGGCACGCCGAAGCGCATGGAGGCGGAGGCGATGCGGATGTCGCACACCCCCGCCACCCCCGCGCCGCCGCCGGTGCAGGCACCATTGATGGCGGCGATGGTGGGCTTGGGGCAGTCCTCGATGGCCGAGAGCACGCGCCCGATGCGCTCCTCGTAGTCCAGCGCGTGCTGGGCGGTGGTGAAGCTGGTGAACTGCCCGATGTCCGTACCCGCTGCGAAGGCCTTCTCGCCGCCGCCGGTGATGATCCAGGCGCGGATGGAGCGGTCCTCCCCGATCTCGGCGGCCTTGGCGGCCAAGCCTTCGTACATGGCGAAGGTGAAGGCGTTCATCGCCTGCGGGCGGTTGAGGGTGGTGAGCAGGATGCCGCCCTCCTTCACCTCGTGGATCAGCTCGTTCTCGGCCATGGCGTCGCCCTCCGTTTCCCAACGCCAGCCTGCCCCCGTGCCCCGCTTCGCGAAAGGGGGCGGCGGCGCGTTGCCCGCGCGGCGCGGCCCCGGCATCCTCGGGCCATGCCGGACGGTGCCGCCATCCCTCCCGACCCCAGCGCCCTGATCGCGGCGGTGGCCGCGCGCTATGCCGGGGCCTCGCGCTTCACCCGGGGCTATGTCGGCTCAAAGCTGCGGCGGGACCCCTCGACGGCGGCGATCCTGGCTCTGGCCGGGCGCGCGGGGGGGCTCGGCCATGTGGCGGATCTCGGCTGCGGGCGGGGGCAGCTCGCCCTGGCGCTGCTGCTCTCCGGCGCCGCTTCCCGCGTCACGGGGCTGGATTACGAGAGCGCGAAGGTCGCGGAGGCGCAGGCCGCCGGGGCCGGCCTCGCCGCGGACTTCGCCCGCGCCGACCTCACCGCGGCGGAGGTGCCGGCCTGCGACACGGTGCTGATGGTGGACGTGCTCTACCAACTTCCAGAAGCCGCTCAGGCGCCGCTGCTGGCGCGCATCGCCGGTACCGCCCGCCGCCGCGCCGTGCTCCGCCTCTTCGACCCCGAGCGGGGCTGGCGCAGCCGGTTCGGCATGGCGATGGAGCGCGCCGGGCGCGCCATCCGGGGCGACGGGGCCGCAGTGCGGCCGATGCGGGTGGCCGACGTGGCCTCGCCGCTGGAGGCCGCGGGGTTCCGCTGCACCGTCGCGCCCTGCTGGGCGGGGACGCCGCTGCCCAACGTGCTGCTGGTGGCGGAGCGCGGGGCGTGAGGCGGCCGGCCTCCCTCTGGCCCCTCCTGGCCGGGCTCGCCGCGCTGCTGGCTCTGCCCGCCCGGACGGCCTCGGCCCAGGCGGCGGCCCAAACCGCACCGGCGGCGCCCGAGGTCCGGCTGCCCGAGTTCGAGGCGGGGTTGGCGGGCGGCGGCGGCTGGCTACCCGACTATCCCGCCGCCGGGCAGAACCACCTTCGCAGCATCGCCGTGCCCTATCTCATCTATCGCGGCGAGGTGCTGCGGGCCGATGACCAGGGCGTGCGCGGCCGCGTCCTCCGGGGGGAACGGCTGGGGTTGGACCTCTCCTTCTCCGGCGCTTTCCCCTCCTCCTCGGACGACAACCGCGCCCGCCGCGGCATGCCGGACCTGGACTGGCAGGGGGAGGTCGGGCCGGCCCTGCGCCTCACTCTCTGGCGGGACCGGGCGCATCCGCGCCGGGTGAACCTGGAGCTTCCCGTCCGGGCCGTCTTTTCCAGCGACCTTTCCTCGGTCAGCTACCGCGGCCTCGTCCTCTCGCCCGAACTGGCCTTCGAGGACAGGGAGATCGGCTTCCCCGGCGCGCGGCTCCGCATCGGGCTCGGCCCGATATTCGCCACCACCCGGCTGCACCGCTACTTTTACGACGTGGCCCCGCAATACGCCCTGCCGGACCGCCCGGCCTATCGCTCGGAGGGCGGGTATCTCGGGACGCGGCTGCAATTTTCCTATCGCGTGCCGATCACGGAGCGGATCTCCTTCGTCGGCGGCGGGCGGGTGGAGAACTTCGCGGGCGCGGCCAACAACCGCAGCCCCCTGCACCGGCAGGACTGGAACGGTACGGTGGCCCTCGGCTTCGCCTGGTCCCTCTACCGCTCGGAGAGGCTGGTCGTCTCCTCGGCGGACCCGTTCGACTGAACCTCCCCCAGCCGCTCGCCCAGCGGCACCGAGACGCGCCCACGCAGCATCGCGCGCAGCCGCCGCAGCGTCGCGCCGCGGTTCATCAGGAGAAAAAGGCTGCTCACCGCCCCGACCTCCCGGGAGAGGCGCAGCGGCTCCGCCGCATCGATGTCGTAGGGGTGGCAATAGGTCCAGGCCAGCGGCCCCTCCAGCCGGGCGAGCATCCGGCGCAGGTCCCAGCCCGGGAGATAGCGAAGATACATGCCCCCCAGCGCGGGCAGGTGCATTGGGCCCAGGCGCGCAACAGGGGCGGGAAGCTCGACCAGCCCGCCGGGCCAGGTGAAGGGCCGCCGCGGCGCGCCGGGATGGCCGTGCATGAAGCCGCGCGCGGGCAGGACGGAGGAGGAATAGGCGTGCCCGGCCTCCCGCAGAACCTCCGCCGCCCATTCCGTGCTCGGGGTGAGAGAGAAGTAGGGCGCGCGGAAGCCCGGCACCGCCTGCCCCGAGAGGTCCTGCAGCAGGGCGCGGGCGCGGCGGGCCTCGGCGAGCAGCCTGGCAGGGCCGAGGGCCTCCAGCGCGCGATGGCTGTGGTTGTGGGAAGCAATCTCGTGCCCCCGCGCCGCGATGCCCCGCACCAGCCCCGGCGCGGTCTCGGCCGTTTCGCCCAGGACGAAGAAGGTGCCGCGCGCGCCCGTCTCGTCCAGCAGGTCCAGCAGGGCCTCCGTCGCGGCGAGATGGCGGGTGCCGGTGGGGTCGGTCGGGCTCGGCTCGATGTCGGCGGTGAAGGTCAGACGCTCCGGCGCTGCCTCGAAGAGACAGCGGCCGGGCGAGGGGATGTGGCCTTCCAGCCATCCCTTGTTGCCAAGCCGCACGCTCATGGCAGATTCTTGCGGCGCTTCACCATACCGTGTGCTTTATCGATCTGTGGCTTTCGGGACCAGGGTGGAGACAGCAGGCGTGAGTTCAACGACCGCGATGACGGCCTTCGAGGCGGAGCTGGCGGCGCTGATCGTCGGCGCCCTCCAGCTTGAGGTAACCCCGGAGGAGATTGACCCGGAGGCGCCGCTCTTCGGCGAGGGGCTGGGGCTCGACAGCATCGACGCGTTGGAGATGGCGCTCGCCATCTCACGCAAGTACGGCTTCCAGCTCCGCTCGGACGACGAGCGCAACGGGCGCATCTTCGCCTCCCTGCGCAGCCTCGCCGCGCATGTCGAGAAGAACCGGGTGGGGTGAGGGTGCCCGTGGCGGGCGGCGCGGCGCGGCGGAAGGCTTTGTTGCGGCTGGCGGCCTCCGCCCCGCTCCTGCTGCTCTGGGCGGTGCCCGGGGATGCCTGGCCCGGCGGGGTGGGCGCGGCGGTGGACCTCTTCTGGGCGGTGCTGCCGGGGCTGGCCTATGCCGGCCTGGCCCTGGGCTTCGCCCGCTCCCTCCGCCCCGGCGAGGAGCCGGTGATCGCGCGCTACAACCGCTTCGACGAGACGAAGGACCCGGCCGAATGCGCGGGCTACGCGCGGCGCCTGACGCTGTTCTGGGCCGTGGCCCTCGCCCTGGCGGCGGCGGCGGACCTGCTGGCCGTGGCGCGCGGGGTGGATCTCGGCTGGGGGCCGGACGCGGTGCTGCTCGCCCTCTTCCTCGCGGAGCACGCGCTGCGGAGCCTGCTCTTCCCCGCCGGCGGAATCGCCTGGCCCAGCCAGACGCTGCGGGCCATCATGCGGGCGGAGAGGGCGCGCTATGGCTGACATCCCCTTCCTGAACCGCTCCCCGGGCGAGATCCTGGCCCGGCGCGGCGCCCGGCCCGTGACGGCCGGGGAATACCTTGCCGACGTGGCGGCGCTGGCCGCGCGGCTGCCCGATGCTCCTTACGCGCTGAACCTCTGCGAGGACCGCTACCTCGCCCTCGTCGCCTTCGGCGCGGCGCTGGCGCGGGGCGTGGTCACGCTGCTCTCCGCCGACCGCTCGCCCCACCGGCAGCGGGAGCTCCTCGCCCGCTATCCCGGCACCATCGCCCTCGCTGACGGGGTGGAGACGGTTATCCCCGCCGTGACGGCCGGCGCCTGGGGCCGGGGAAGTGGCGCGAACTTCGACTTACCTGAAGAGCGCGTGGCCGCCATCGGCTTCACCTCCGGCAGCACGGGGGAGCCGGCGGCCCATGCGAAGCCCTGGGGCGCGCTGGTGGCCGCCGCGCGCTCGGCCGCCGCGCGCTTCGGGCTGGACGGCCCCGCCAACTGGGCGACCGTCATCGGCACCGTCCCCGCCCAGCATATGTACGGCTTCGAGACGACGGTGATGCTGCCGCTGTGCGCCCCGGTGGCCGTGCATTCCGGCCCGCATTTCTACCCCGTGGAGGTGGCCGAGGCCCTCGCCGCCGCCCCTGGGCGCCGCGTGCTGGTGACCACGCCGCTGCAGCTCCGCGCTCTCGTCGCGGGCGGCGTCTCCGGCGCCTCGGCCATCATCTCCGCCACCGCCCCCCTCTCCCCCGCCCTGGCCGCGGAGGCCGAGGCGCGGCTGGGGGCGCCGGTGCTGGAGATCTACGGCGCGACCGAGATGGGCTCCATCGCCAGCCGCCGCACCCTGGGCGGGGAGGAATGGACGCTCTACGACGGCGTGGCACTGCGGGCGGAGCGGGGCGAGGGAGCCGCCGCCCTCGTTCCCGGCCTGCCCGGCCCCGTCCCCCTCTCGGATCTCGTGGAGATCGGGGCGAACGGACGCTTCCGGCTGATCGGGCGGCGCGGGGACATGGTGAAGCGCGGCGGCAAGCGCGCCTCGCTCGCCGGGCTGAACCGGGTGCTCACGGAGATCGAGGGGGTGCAAGACGGCGTCTTCCTCGCGCCCGAGGACCTGGAGGCGAACCCCGCCGCGAGGCTGGCCGCCTATGTCGTCGCCCCCGGGCGGACACCGGCCGAGATCGTCGCCGCGTTGCGCGAGCGGGTGGAGGCGGTTTTCCTGCCCCGCCCCGTGGTGCTGGTGGAGCGGCTGCCGCGCAATGCCGTGGGCAAGATCACGCGCCGCAGCCTGGAAACGCTGCGCGATGCCCAGCTTCAGGCCCAGCCCGGCGAGGAGGCGCGGTGAGCAACCTGACCGCCCGCTTCCGCATCCCCGCCGACCATCCCTGCCTGCCCGGCCATTTCCCCGGCCGCCCCGTGGTTCCCGGAGTGGTGCTGCTGGACTGCGTGATCGCGGCGGCGCGGGAGGTCGGGCTGCAGGCCGGGTCGCGCTTTCCCTCCGCCAAGTTCCTGCGCCCCGTGGGCCCGGAGGAGGAGGTGGAGGTCGCGCTCCGCCGCACCCCCGCCGGCCGCCTCGCCTTCACGGGCCATGTCGGCGGCAAGCTGGCCTTCCAGGGCGAACTGGCATGACCCCCCGCCCTGCTTTCCGCGACAGCCTCGAAAAGAGAGATGAGGGGCCCGGGGAGAATTCCTTCTCCCCGGCCTTCCCCCGCCGATGAGCTGGCTGAAGGAGCGCGAGCGCGGCGGCGCCGCCCTGCGCCTGATGGCCTGGATCGCGCGGGCGGCCGGGTGGCACCTCTCCTACGCCCTGCTCTTCCCCGTGACGGCCTATTTCCTTCTCACGGCCCCCGCGCGGCAGAAGGAGGCGGTGCGGCGCTTCGGGCGCCGGGCCCTCGGGCGGAAGCCGGGCTGGATGGACCTCTGGCGCCCCTATTTCGCCTTCGCCGCGACGATGCTCGACCGCGTCTACCTCCTGCGCGGGAAGACGCGGGGCTTCCGCATCACGGTCACCGGGCTTGAGGCGCTGGACGCCCATATCGCCAAGGGCGAGGGCTGCGTGCTGCTGGGCGCGCATCTCGGCAGCTTCACCGCCATGCGCGCCCTGGCGGACGGCGCCTCCACGGGCTGCGGGAGCTGCCCCGTGGAGGTGATGGCCTTCATGTACGAAGCGAACGCGAAGCTCGCCAACGCCGTCTTCGCCGCCCTCTCGCCGGAGAAGGCGGACATGGTCGTGCCGCTCGGGCGGGCAGATTCCATGCTGCGGGCGAAGGAGTGCCTGGAGCGCGGGGGGCTGGTGGGCATCCTCGCGGACCGCCGCCCGGCGGTGGGGGAAGATCGGGTGATCCCCCTGCCCTTCCTCGGCGCGCCCGCGCCCTTCCCGGCCGGGCCGCATATCCTGGCGGCGGTGCTCGGCGCCCCTGTGATGCTCGCCTTCGGCATCTGGCGCGGGCCGCGCCGCTACGAGATCCGCTTCGAGCCCTTCGCGGACCGCGTGGTGCTCAACCGGGCGAGCCGGGAGGCAGATCTGCGCGCCGTGACCGCGCGCTACGTCGCGCAGCTGGAGGAGGTGGCGCGGGCCCATCCCGACAACTGGTTCAATTTCTACGACTTCTGGGAGGAGATGGAGGAGGCAGCCGCTGAAGCCGCGCCGGACGCCGGTGACTGCGCCACCGAGGCCCCCGCCGTCGTGCGGCGCGCGGCGCTCGGCCTGCCCCTCCTGGCCCTGCCGGCGCGGGCGGGGGCGCAACCGGGCAGGCTGGAGGCGGTGATGACCGCGCTGGCCGCCGTGCGGCGGAGCGAGGCGGAGTTCGAGGAGAGCAAGTCCATCGCCGGCCTCGCCGACACCCTGCCGAGCCGCGGCACCCTTCTCTGGCAGGCCCCTTCCACCCTGGAGAAGCGGGTGGAGGAGCCTTTCCGGGAGAGGGTGACGGTTTCGGGCGGCCGCCTTGTCTACGAGCGCGAGGGGCGGGAGCGGCAAGAGATCAACCTCGACCAGGCGCCGGAGGTGCGGGCGCTGGTGGAGGCCATCCGCTCCACCCTGGCCGGTGACCTCGCCACGCTCCGCCAGCACTATGAGATCGGCTTCGAGGGATCGGTGGAGGACTGGACGATCCGCCTCTCCCCCCTCTCCCACCGGGTGCGCGCGGTGGTGCAGCGGGTGGAGATTCGGGGCGCGGGCGGCGCCATCCGGAGCTTCGAGACGGTGGGGAACGAGTCCTCCGTCATGCAGGTCACGCCGCGTCCGTGAGGCTCTCCAGGGCCGGTATTGCGGCGCGGCTGCTCCTCGCGCTGCTCGCGCTCGCCCTGCTGGGAACGATCCTCTTCCGGCTGATCGAGATCCGCACGGATATGGCGGATTTCCTCCCCCCCGCCGAGACGCCCGAGGCCGCCTTCCTCCTGGGCGAGCTGCGGGAGGGCGCGGCGACTACCCTGTTGCTGGCCGGCATCGAGGGGGCGGATGAGGCGGAGCTGGCCCGCCTCTCCCGCGCCACAGGGGAGGCGATGCGCGCCACCGGCCGCTTCGCCTTCGTCGGCAACGGCACGGCGGACCTGACGGAGGCGGAAGGGGAGATGCTCTTCCGCTACCGCTACCTCCTCGCTCCCTCCGAGGGCGCCTTCGAGGTGCCCGCCCTGCGCCGCGGGCTGGAAGCGCTGCTGGATGGGCTGCGCTCCTCCCTCTCCGGCGTGCTCTCCCGCCTCGGCTTCGCCGATCCCACCGGGCTCTTCATGGGGACGGTGAAGGGCTGGCTCGGCGCCAGCACGGTGGAGATGCGGCACGGCGTGTGGTTCGCGGGCGGGGACGGGCCGCCGCGGACGCTAATGGTCGCGCGCAGCCGGGCGCTCGGCACCGATACGGAGGCGCAGCGGGAGGCGGCAACGGCCGTGCGCGCCGCCTTCGCCGCGGCCGGGCCGGGCGGCGCGCGACTGCTTCTCGCCGGCCCCGGCGTCTTCGCCGCCAGCGCGGCGGCCTCGGTGAGGGCGGATGTGGAGCAGATCTCCCTCCTCTCCGGCGCGCTGCTCCTCGCCTTCCTCCTCTGGCGCTACCGCTCGCCGGCCATGCTGCTGCTGGTGGCCGTGCCGCTGCTGGCGGGAACACTGGCGGGGGCGCTGGCCGTCGCCCTCGTCTTCGGACGAGTGCAGGGGGCGGCGCTCGGCTTCGGGGTGACGATGCTCGGCGTGGCCGTGGACTACCCCATCCTGCTGCTGACGGGACGCGAGCCCGGGGAGGCGCTGGTCGCCGCCGCCCGCCGCATCTGGCCCACCCTCCGCCTCGCCGCCGCCGCCGCCGCGCTCGGGCTGGTGGCGATGATGGCCTCGGGCTTCCCGGGGCTGGCGCAACTCGGCCTGTTCGGCGCGGCGGGGCTGCTGGCGGGGGTGGCGGTGACGCGCTGGGGCCTGCCCTTCCTCCTGCCCGGCGAAGGGCTGGCCGCGCGCCCCCTGCCCCTGCCGGTGATGCGCGCCCTCGGGGCCTTGGCGGGGCGGCCCGCCCTGGCGGCGGGGGCCGTGGCGCTGGCGCTCGGCTGGATGGCCATCGCTGGCCCGCCGCGCTGGGAGGACGACATCGCCCGTCTCAGCCCCGTGCCGGAGGCCGACCGGAACCTCGACACCGCGCTGCGCGCCCAGCTCGGCGCCCCCGATGTGCGGCACCTCATCGCCATCCGGGGCGGGACAGAGGAGGCGGTGCTGCGCGCCTCCGAGCGTGTGGCGGGGGCGCTGGCGCCCCTGCTGGCCGATGGACGCCTCGCCGGGCTGGACCTGCCCAGCCGCTACCTGCCGAGCCGGGCGACCCAGGCCGCGCGCCAGGCGGCCCTGCCCGGCCGCGCGGCGCTGGAGAACCGGCTGGCGCAGGCGATGCGCGGCCTGCCCTTCCGCCCCGGCGCCTTCGCGCCCTTCCTGGACGGCGTGGAGGCGAGCCGATCCCTGCCTCTTCTCGACTCCGCCGGCCTGGGCGCCGCCCCGCTGATCTCCACCCGCCTCTCCCCGCTGCTGTCGCATCGCGGGGAGGGCTGGCACGGGCTGGGGCTGCTGGCCGGCGCGCGCGATGCCGCAGCGGTGCGGGCGGCCGTGGCCGGGCTGGGCGACCCCGCCGTGCTCTTCGTGGACGTGAAGGGCGAGACGGAGGGCATGATCGCCGCAACCACCCGCGGCGCCCTCCTCTGGTGCGGCGTGGGGGCGGCGGCGGTGCTCGGCCTGCTCGCCCTCGGCCTGGGCGGGATGCGGGCGGCGCTGCTCCGCGTGGCGCCAATCGCGGGGGCGGTGCTGGTGACACTCGTCGCCCTCTCCGCCCTCGGCGAGCGGCTGACGCCGTTCCACCTCGCCGCGCTGTTGCTGATGGCGGGGGTGGGGCTGGACTACGCCCTCTTCCTCGGCCGCCGCGAGGCCGATCCCGAGGCCTCGGCCCGCACCCTCTCCGCCGTGCTCACCTGCACCGTGACGACGCTGCTCACCTTCGGGATGCTCGCCCTCTGCGAGACGCCCGTGCTGCGCGGGATCGGGCTGACGGTCTCGGTGGGGGTGGCGGCGGCCTTCGGCCTGGCGCTGCTGCTGACGCCCCGCCGGCGCTGAGGCCCGCCCCGCCGGTTCCGGGTCAATCCTGCCAGGCGACGCGCATGAAGGGGGCGGGCAGGAGGAGCTTGTTCTCCTGCGTCAGCACCATGGGCCGCACCTTGGCCGCATAGCTCCGCCAAGCCGGGTCGGCCAGCAGCCGGGCGCGGCGCTCCGCGCGCTCGGCGAGGTCCTCATAGGCCCACATGTGGACGACCTGGTTCAGCGGGCCGAACTCGGTGGCGTAGTAGCCGACCATCCGGCCGAGGATGGGCTTCTGGATCGCCATTCCCTCGGCCTCGTAGGCCGCGAGGTAGGCGCCGGCCTGCCCGGCCTGCAGCGTATAGATCCGTTCCTCGACGATCATTGGTTCGCCTCCCGGGAAAATCGCGCTTGTGCCCGCGCGCACTTTGGTCCTACCAATTTGGTATGACCAATTCAGCGGGCCGTCAAAGAGAGATCGGGGAGGGCAGCGGCGCCGTGCCGGACGAGCGGGCGAACCTCATCGGCCGGCTGCTGCCCTTCATCGCCCATCGCCGTCTCGAGGCAGGGGACCGCCTGCCCTCCGAACGCGAGCTGGCGGAGCGCTTCGGCGTCGGGCGCGGTGCGGTGCGGGAGGCGCTGGCGGTGCTCGAGACGCTGCGCCTGGTCGAGCGCCGGCCGAATTCCGGCATCTATCTCCGCCCTGTGGAGAAGCAGGGCTCCATCGAGGCCATCGTGCTGCAGGCCGAGCTCGGCATCCCGCTGACCGAGGCGGAGGTGCGGGAGGTGGTGGAGCTGCGCCGCATCCTCGAGATGCAGGCCGTGCGCCTCGCCGCCGAGCGGCGCCAGGCGGAGAACATCGCGCAGCTCGACGAGATCCTCTCCGCGACCGACCACGCGATCGCGGCGGGCGCGAACCCGGCCGACCACGACGCCGCCTTCCACCTCGCCATGGTGGAGGCGACGGGGAACCACGTCTTCCTCCGCGTGGTGAACGCCTTCTACCTCATGTCGCGCAACCGCCGCCGCGCCTACTTCGCCGACGGCACGCGCGCCCCGCTCTCCCAGGCCCAGCACCGGGCGATGCGCGATGCCGTGGCGGCCGGCGACGCGTACCGCGCTGAGGCCGCGATGGGCGGGCATCTGCGCGGCGTCGAGAGCTACTGGATCGAGTTGCTGGAACGAAGGGCACGCCGCGACTGAAGCGGCGGCCGGGACGGAGGAAACGACAGGGAACATGAAAGTCACGGACGTCATCTGCCACGTACTGCAATCGAAGGTGGAGCAGCCCTTCACCTCGGCGCGCGGCTGGCTCTACACGACCCGCGCCTCCTGCATCGTGGAGATCCGCACGGATGAGGGGATCACCGGCTGGGGCGAGTGCTACGGCCCGGCGGCGGTGAACAGGACGATCATCGAGACGCAATACCGCAACCGCGTGATCGGCCGCGATCCCTTCGACGTCGAGGTGGTGTGGGAGGATCTCTACAACCGCATCAAGGACTACGGCCTGACCGGCATGACCATCGCCGCGCTCTCGGGCATCGACATCGCGCTCTGGGACATCATCGGCCGCGCGCTGGGCAAGCCGATCCACAAGCTGATCGGCGGCGCGCATCGCACGGAGGTGCAGGCCTACGCCACCGGCCTCTACTTCATCGACATGGAGCGGCTGGTCGAGGAGGCGGTGGAGGAGGCGCAGGAATACGCGAAGGAGGGCTTCCGCGCCATCAAGATGAAAATCGGCCTGGGCGACCCGAAGCTGGACCTGCGCCGCGTGAAGGCGGTGCGGGAGGCGATCGGACCGGAGATCAGGCTCGCCGTCGATGCCAACCACTGCTTCACCGTCCCCCAGGCCATCCGGCTCGGGCGCGCGATGGAGGAGCACGACATCCTCTGGTTCGAGGAGCCGATCTCCCCCGAGGACCATGACGGCTATGTCGAGGTCACGCGCGCGCTGGACATGGCGGTCGCGGGCGGGGAGAACGACTTCACCCGTTGGGGCTTCCGCGACGTGATCGCGCGCAAGGCGATGGACATCGTCCAGCCCGATGTCTGCGCGGCCGGCGGCATCAGCGAGTGCCGCAAGATCGCGGCCATGGCCTCCGCGCACGGCGTCGAATGCGTGCCGCATGCCTGGGGTTCGGCCATCGGCCTGGCCGCCACCGTGCAGTTCCTCGCGGCCCTGCCCGACACGCCGCCCGCCTTCCGCCCGATGCCGCCGATGCTGGAATTCGAGCAGACGCCGAACCCCCTGCGCGACCACCTGGCGAAGGAATCCATCGTGCAGCGCGGCGGCATCGTGCGCGTGCCGGACGGGCCGGGCCTGGGAATCGAGATCGATCAGGCCGTCCTCAACCAATACAAGGTGGCCTGACGATGCTGGTCGCGCTGACCGATCCCATCGACCCCGCCGGAGAGGCCATCCTGCGCGCGGCCGGGCATGAGGTGGAGCTGCCCGGGGATGGCGGGCTGGATGCCCTCCTTGCCCGCGCGGAGGCGGTGGTGGTGCGCCGCAAGCTGCCCGGGAACCTCTCCGCCCGCGCGCCGCGTCTGCTGGCCGCCGTGCGGCAGGGCGTGGGCGTGGACATGATCCCGGTGGAGGACTGCAGCGCGCACGGCGTGCTGGTGGCCAATGTCCCCGGCGCCAACGCGGATTCCGTCGCCGAGTTCGCCATCGCGCAGATGCTCGCCATCGCGCGGCACGTGGAGGCGATGCATGCCGAGTTGCTGACTCTGGGCTGGGACAAGGCGCGCTCCCGCAGCGCCCAGGCCTTCGAGCTGCGGGGGCGCACCCTCGGCATCGTCGGTGTCGGCGCGATCGGGACGAGGCTGGCCGAGATCGCCGCCACGGGCTTCCGGATGCGCGTGCTCGGCTATCGCCGGAACGCGGCCGCCATGCCGCCCGGCATCCCCCACACCGATCCCGACACGCTCTTCGCCAAGAGCGACTTCATCGCCCTCGCCTGCCCGCTGACGCCGGAGACGAAAGGCCTGGCCTCGGCCGCGCGCATCGCGCGGATGAGGCCGGGCGCCTGGCTGCTCAATCTCGCCCGCGGGCCGGTCATCGACGAGGCGGCGCTGCTGGAGGCGCTGCGGGAGGGGCGGATCGGCGGGGCGGCGCTGGACGTCTACGACGTGCAGCCCCTCGCGCCCGACCATCCCCTGCGCGCGCTGCCGAACGTGATCCTCACGCCGCACGCCGCCGGGCTCAGCACCGAGGCGGTGGAGCGCATGAGCACCGGCGCCGCCGAGGAGGTTGTGCGGATCCTCGCGGGGCAGCGGCCCCGCTCCTTCATCAACCCCGAGGCCTGGGCGGCGTCGCGCGCGCGCCGCGCGGCCCTCGGCCATTCGGCCGGGGAGGCCGACGCCGCATGAGGATCTCCCGCGTCCAGGCCACCTGGTGCCGCGTTCCCATCCCCTACGAGCGGCAGCACACCAGCGACTTCGGCCGCGTGCCCACCTTCGATTCCGTCATCGTGCGGGTCGATACGGAATGCGGCATCACCGGATGGGGCGAGGCGAAGGCGGGGGTGGGAAGCGCCGCCGCCTGCGCGGGCCTCGCCGCCATCGTGAACGACGACTACGCGCCGCTGCTGCTCGGGCAGGATCCCCGCGACATCTCCCGCCTGTGGGACGTGATGTACAACACCCCGCGCGAGGGATACGCGGTCGCGGGAGGCTACGCGCTGCCGCAGGTCGGGCGGCGCGGGCTCTCCGTCTCCGCCATCGCCGGGGTCGATGTCGCGCTCTGGGACATCCTGGGCAAGTCGCTCGGTGTCCCCCTCTGGCGCCTGCTCGGCGGCAGGCGCGTGGAGCGCATGCCGGCCTATGCCTCGGGCGGCTGGGCGGATACGGCCGGCATCGGCGCGCAGCTCCAGAGCTATTGCGACAAGGCCGGCTTCCGGGCGGTGAAGATGCGCGTGGGCGTGATGGACGGCTCGCCCGCCCGCTCCGCCGCCCGCGTGCGCGCCGCCCGCGAAACACTCGGCCCCGACATCCGGCTGATGGCGGACGCGCACGGCACCTGGACGGTGGCCGAGGCCCGCGCCTTCTGCCGCATGGTGGAGGATTGCGACCTCTTCTGGTTCGAGGAACCGGTCAGCGCGGACGACAAGGCGGGCATGGCCGAGGTGCGGCGCTGCTCCACCGTGCCGATCAGCGCGGGGGAGAGCGAGTTCACGCGCCACGACTTCCGCGAGATCTGCGAGCTGCGCGCGGCCGACGTGCTGCAGCCGGACCTGGCCATCGCCGGCGGGCTGACGGAGGGGCTGCGGATCTCGGCGCTCGCCTCGGCCTACAACCTGCGCCTGGCACCGCATCTCTGGTCCGGCGCGCCGGCCTTCGCGGCGGGGATGCATCTGGCAGCGACGCAGAGCGCGGGCTTCATCCTCGAATACTCGCTCGGCCATAACCCCATGCTGCACGACCTCATCGAGGAGAGCTTTCCCGTGGAGGACGGGCATGTCGCCATCCCCGACCGCCCGGGGCTCGGCATCACGGTGCGCGAATCCTTCCTCGAGCAGTACGGGCAGGGGCGCCGCGCATGAGGATCGCATCGATCGAGGCCTTCCCGACCTCCTTCCCCGTGCCCGAGGGCGCGGGCGTCTCGCTCGGCGTCGGCCGCGCGGTGAAGCGCGACGCGGTGGTGGTGAAGGTGACCACCGAGGACGGGATCACCGGCTGGGGGGAGAGCCATCACGGCCGCGCCCACACCGCCGTTGCCGCCCTGCTGCAGACGACGCTGCGCCGCCTCGTCACCGGCATGGACGCGAACGACGTGGTGGGCGTGTGGAGCCGCATCTATCGCGGCCAGCTCGCCAGCCACGGCATGGGGGCGGGATGCGCCCTCGCCATGTCCGGGCTGGACATGGCGCTGTGGGACATCCGGGCGAAGGCGGCGGGCATGCCGCTCTACCGGCTGCTCGGCGGGGCGTCCCGCGCCGTGCCGGCCTATGCCGGAGGCGTGGCGCTCGGCTACCAGCCGCCAGAGGAGCTGGTGGAGGAGGCGCGGCCGCATATCGAGGCGGGCTACCGCGCCGTGAAGCTTCGCATCGGCGACACGGTGCCGGACGACATCGCGCGGATGGAGGCGGTGCGGCGCGCCTTCGGCGACGGCATCGACATCCTGGCCGACGCCAACACCGCCTACAGCCTCTCGGACGCGCGGCGGGTGATGCCCGCGATGGACGCGCTCTCAATGGGATGGCTGGAAGAGCCCTTTCCCCCGTACGACCACCGCTCCTACCGCGAGGCGCGCAGCTACGGCGTCACGCCGCTCGCGGCGGGGGAGAACCACTTCACCCGCTACGAGTTCGCGCCGCTGCTGGAGGATGACAGCATCGGCATCTGGCAGCCGGATCTCTCGAAATGCGGCGGCATCACCGAAGCGCTGCGGATCGCCGCCATCGCCTCCGCCCACAAGATCCCGGTGCACCCGCACAGCTCCATGACGGGGCTGAACCAGGCGGCGACGATCCACTTCCTCTGCGCCATCGACAACCCCGGCTACTTCGAGGCCGACGTGTCGCGCGCCAACCTCTTCCGGGACGCGCTGGTGAGCGAGCCCTGGCGCCTCGGCGCGGATGGCTGCGTGCGCCCGAACGAGGGCCCGGGCATCGGCGTGGAGGTGGATGAGGACTGGCTGCGGGCCCATCCCGCCATCGAGGGGCCCGGCTACGTGTAGATCGCGATCCCGGCGACCGCCCCGGAACGAGGGCGGCGCGAATCTGAGGAGAGGTCCATGAAGCACACCAACAGGCGCGGCCTGCTCGGCCGCATCGCCGCAGGACTGCTCGCCGCCGGCGCCTGGCTTGCCCCTGCGGGGGGGCAGGCGGCGGATCCCGCCTTCACCCGCGACATCCGCTTCCTCAACCCCTTCGCGGCCGGCGGCACATCGGACCTGATCGGACGGATCCTCGCGGAGCAGCTGGGCAAGCAGATCGGCCAGCAGGTGGTGGTGGAGAACCGCACCGGCGGCGGTGGCGTCGTCGCGACGCAGGAGCTGGCGCGCAGCGCGCCGGACGGCCACACCATCATGCTCGCCTCCATGGGCATCCTGACGGTCACGCCGCAGATGCAGCCGCTGCCCTACGACGTGGACAAGGACGTGATCCCCGTCACCAACATCGCCTCGGTCTACAACATCCTCGTCACGGGGCCGCGCTCGCCCGTCCGCAGCTGGCAGGACCTGGTCCAGCTCTCCAAGGACCGCTCGCGCACCACGACCTGCGCGACGGTGGGCGCGGGGTCCAGCCAGCAGCTCTCCTGCATCCTCTTCGCCGCGCTCACGGGCGGGCAGATCACACAGGTTCCCTATCGCGGCGGGGCGCCGGCGATCCTGGACATCTCCACAGGGCGCGTGGACGTGATGTTCGGCAACATGCCCGAGTTCCTCGGCCAGATCCGCGACGGCGGGCTGCGCGCGGTGGCCTATGGCGCGTCGGATGCCTCACCACTCATCCCGAACCTTCCCGTGATCTCGAAGGACGGGCTGTCCGGCTTCGTCATCCCCAGCTGGTTCGGCGCGGTGGTGCCGGGCCGCACGCCCGACGCGATGGTGGCGCGCTGGAACGCCGAGCTGAACCGCGCGATGCAGGCGCCCGAGGTGCAGCGCCGCTTCACCGAGAACGGGCTGCAGCAACTCGGCGGCACGCGGGAGGACTTCCTTCGCCAGATCGCGGCGGACCGCCAGCGCTGGGGCGCGATTATCCGCGAACACAACATTCGGCCGGAATAGGGCCATGGACGACTTCCCCACCGACCGGGCCCACCTGCTGGCTGCGCTCTTCCCCGATGGCGTGCCCCGCCTCTGGTCGCCCAGCCTCTTCTTCTACGACGCGCAGGGCGGCTTCGACCGCGTGCGCCAGGCGGCGCATCTCGCCTTCATGGGGCCGGCGGTGAGGGGCTTCCTCATCCCCGGCTCCACCGGCGATGCGTGGGAGATGAGCGACGACGAGGCCGTCGCGGCGCTCGGCCTCGCGATCGACTTCGCCGTGCCGCGCGGGTTCGATCTGCTCGCGGGGGTGCTGCGGCCGGATGCCGCTTCGATGGAGGCGCTGCTCGACCGCGTGATCGGAACCGTACGCGAGCGGGCGGGCACGGACTCCCTCCCCCGCGCCTTCGCGGCCTGCCGGCTGCGCGGCATCAGGCTGGCGCCGCCGACCAGCACGTCGCCTCTCTCCCAGGCCGCGATCGTGGAGGCGCTGTCCCCGATCCTCTCCCGCGGCCTGCCGACCGCGCTCTACCAGTTGCCGCAGGTCACCGGGAACCGCATGGCGCCGGCGACCGTGGCGGAACTCGCGGCGCGGTTCCCGAACTTCCTCTTTTACAAGGACAGCGGCGGAACCGACGAGGTCGCCCTTTCCGGCCTCCTGCCGCCGGAGCTGGTCCTGCTGCGCGGCGCGGAGGGGGATTACGCGCGGTGGCACGCAGCGCTCGGCGGCCCGTATGGCGGCTTCCTGCTCAGCACGGCCAATGCCTTCCAAGACGAGCTGGCGGCGATCCTCGATGCGCTGCGCGACGGCCGCGCGGAGGCGGCGCAGGCCCTCTCCGCGCGCCTCTCGGCCGATGCCTCGCCGCGGTCGCAGGGCTGCCGGACGGCAACGTCTTCACCAACGCCAACAAGGCGCTGGCCCATGCGATGGCCTTCGGCCGGGATGCGGGAAGCGCACCGCCTCCGCGGCTGCATGCCGGGTCCAGCCTCCCGTGGGAGGCGATCGGGAAGGTCCTGGCCAGCCTCGAGCGGCACCATCTCCTGCCGGAGCGCGGATATCTCTCGCGCGGCGAGGCCGCCCTTTCCCCCGGGCCGGAGCTCTCCCGGCTTCCCCGGGGAGGGTAGCCGCCGGCCTCAGCCGAACAGCTTCCCCGCCACCTCGGCCACCTGGCGGCCCTGGAAGCGGGCGCCCCCCAGCTCGTTCGCGCTAGGCTGGCGGGAGCCGTCCCCGCCCGCGATGGTGCTGGCGCCGTAGGGGCTGCCGCCGGTCACCTCGTCCAACGCCATTTGCCCCGCGAAGCTGTAGGGCAGGCCCACGATGACCATGCCGAAATGCAGCAGGTTAGTGATGAGGGAGAAGAGCGTCGTTTCCTGCCCGCCATGCTGGGTGGCGGTGGAAGTGAAGGCGGCGCCGACCTTGCCGTTCAGCGCGCCGCGGGCCCAGAGGCCGCCCGTCTGGTCCAGGAAGGCCGCCATTTGCGAGGGGAGGCGGCCGTAGCGCGTGCCGGCGCCGAGGATGATCGCGTCGTATTCCTCCAGCTCCGCCACCGTCGCGACCGGCGCGGACTGGTCGAGCTTGAAGTGGGCCTTGCGCGCGATCTCCTCCGGCACGGTCTCGGGCACGCGGCGGATGGCGACCTCGGCGCCGGCTTCCCGGGCACCGGCGGCGACGGCCTCGGCCATCGTCTCGATATGCCCGTAGGCGGAGTGATATAGGACGAGAACCTTGGCCATCGGGGCCTCCTGTCGCTGGTGCCGGCTTCCGGCACGCCTTGCCTGGACGGGAGAATGGCCCCCCCATTCCGTTCGAAACAGCCGAATAAGATCGAAGAAAAAGGTCGAGAAATTCGGCAAGCACGGCGGCTGCCGGCGTGCCTCCCTCAGCCGCCAGCCTGCCTGAGGAAGCGCTGAATCAGCCAGGACGCCGCCGGCCCGGGTGGCGTATCCGTGCGGTGGATGGCCGAGAAGCGGTAGCTCCCGCCGGGGCAGTCCGGCACGCGGAGATGGACGAGGCGCCCGGCTGCCAAGTCCTGCCGCACCATGGGGCCCGGCATGTTGCCCCACCCGATCCCGGCGAGGAGAAGGGCGTGCTTGGCGCCGAGATCGGCCAGGCGCCAGGTGCGGACGCCGATGACGGAAAAGTCCTGCCCCTGGGTGAGGGGCGAGCGGTCGGTCAGCACGAGCTGGACATGGTCGCGCGCCGTGCCGGCCGGCACCGGTCCCGCGGCCAGGGGATGGCCGGGGGCGGCCACGGGGATCATCTCCACCTCCCCCACCGCGATGCGCTCGATGCCCTCGGCCACCCGGTCCAGCGGGCCGCTGACGCCGATCACCGCGGCGCGGCCGAGCACGAGCTGCGTGACGGCGCCGAGGGCCTCCATGCGCAGTCGCAGCGCGACGGTCGGGAACTCGGCCTGGAAGGCCTGGAGCGCGTCCACCACCCGCGCCGTGGGCAGCAGCACGTCAATGGCGAGATGGACCTCCGCCTCCAGCCCGGCGAGGAGGCCGCGGACTTTGGCGCGCAGGGCATCAACGCCGTGGGCAACGGTGCGCGCCTCGGCGAGGACGGTGCGTCCGGCCTCGGTGAGCTGCGGCCGGCGGGTGGACTCCCGGTCGAATAGTAGCAGGCCGAGCTGGGCCTCGAGATTCCCTACGGCATAGCTGATGACGGAGGTGGCACGGTTCAGACGCCGCGCTGCGGCCGCGAAGCTGCCCGTCTCCACCACGGTCAGGAAGACATGGAGTTGGTCCAGCGTCGGGATGCCGGGGTTCGACATGGCTATTTTCTCGAACGGTCCGATCGAGATTATCCCGATTTTCCCGACAGGTCATCCGGCGCCAGATAGGCGGCACAGGGCGCTGGCCGACCGGCGCCGCCCCAGCAAGGACAGCTGCGTGACGATCCTCGCCTCCCCCGCTCCGGCATCGAGCAGCTCGTCCTGCCCTCGGTGCGCGACCTCGGCGACGGCTCCCGGCTGCGCCGCGCCCTTCTCTCCGCCCAGCGGCGCAGCGTGGCGCCCTTCATCTTCCTCGACAGCTTCGGGCCCGTGGCCTTCCGGGACCGATCAGGCCGCGCGTGACTGGCAGGAGGGGCGCTTCCCCGTCGTGCCCGGAGATCCCGAATACATCCCCCTGCCCGCCACGCGCCCGGCAGCCTGAACCCCTCTCCCAATCACGCTGACCCATACCGAAAGGATCGTCACCATGAGCACTGCCATCATCGGTTCCGGCGCCATCGGACGCGCCCTGGCGACCAACTTCGCGCGCAGCGGGGTGGAGGTGCTGCTGGCCAATTCCCGCGGGCCGGACTCCCTCGCGGAGCTCGCGGGCGAGCTGGGCCCCCTCATCCGTCCCGTCGCGCTGGACGAAGCGCTGGGGGCCGGCCTCGTGATCCTCGCGGTCCCGCACGACGCGGTGGATGAGGCCGTGCGGGGCGTGGCCGATTGGGGCGGGCGGATCGTCGTGGACGCCACGAACGCGATCGACTTCCCCGCCTTCACCCCGCGCGCCCTGGGCGGGCGCGCCTCCACCGCCATGGTGGCGGAGAAGCTGCCGGGCGCGCAGGTGGTGAAGGGCTTCAACACGCTCCCGGCTGCGCTGCTGGCGCAGGACCCCCGCCGGGACGGCGGGCACCGCGCGCTCCTCCTCTCCGGCGATGACGAGGGAGCGGTCGCGGAGGTGGCGGCGCTGGTGAAGGGGCTCGGCTTCGCACCCCTGCCTCTCGGGCGGCTCGATGCCGGCGGGATGCTGATGCAGTTCGGCGGGCCGCTCATGGTCCACGACCTCATCCGCCACGGCTGAGCGGGGATCGGGGCGCGGGAGGAAAGGCCGCCCCGGATCGCGGCCGGTTTCACGGGAAACAGTGGCCGGTCGCGGCGCCTCTCCCCCGGGCATCCCAACAGGGCTGCACAGGGAACCTCCCCGGTGCGATACAAGGTCGGGATGACGCCGACACTTCCACCCCTCGCCATGCCCGCCTTCACGGCCACCAGCGCCATGGGCACGGGCCTCGCCGCCACGCGGAAGGCGCTGCGCGCGCGGCGCGGCGGGCTGGCCCCCTGCGACCTGCCCGGCATGCCGGAGGGCATCTGGGTCGGCCGCGTGCCGGGGCTGGAGGAGGTGGCGCTGCCGGAGAGCCTCGCGCGCTACGACTGCCGCAACCAACGCCTCGCGGAGCTTGCCCTGCGGCAGGACGGCTTCGCCGGCGCGGTGGCGGAGGCGGCGGCGCGCTTCGGGGCGCATCGCGTGGCCGTGGTGATGGGCACCAGCACCTCCGGCATTGCGGAGACCGAGGCCGCCTATGCCCGGCGCGGCGCGGACGGCTCCCTGCCGCCGGAATTCGACTTCACCCACACCCACGACCTCTACGCCCTGCCCCGCTACCTCCGGGCGCGGCTGAGGCTGCGCGGACCGGCGGCGGCAGTCTCCACCGCCTGCACCTCCGGCGCGCGCACCTTCCTGGAGGCGCAGTCGATGATCGCGGCGGGGTTTTGCGACGCCGCGGTGGTGGGCGGGGTGGACACGCTCTGCCGGATGACGCTGCACGGCTTCAACTCGCTCGAACTCCTCTCCAGGGGCGCCTGCCGGCCCTGCGCGGCGGACCGGGACGGGATCTCGATCGGCGAGGCGGCGGGCCTCGCGCTGCTGATACGGGCGGAGGACGCGCCGGAGGGCACGGTCGCCCTGCTCGGCGCCGGGGCGAGCGCGGACGGGCACCACATGTCCTCCCCGCATCCCGAGGGCCTCGGCGCCATCGCCGCCATGCGCGCGGCGCTGGAGGCGGCCGGGGAGGGTCCAGGGGAGCACGGCGTGGACTACATCAATCTCCACGGCACGGGCACGCGCGCGAACGACGCGATGGAAGGCAATGCTGTGCGCGCCCTCTTCGGGGACCGCGTGCCCTGCTCCTCCACCAAGGGCTGGACCGGCCACACCCTCGGCGCCTCGGGCGCGCTGGAGGCGGTGATCGCGGCGCTCTGCGTGGCCGACGGGCTGGTGCCGGGCTGCCTCGGGGTCGAGACGCCCGATCCCGGCTTCGGCGTGGACGTTGCGGTGGCGAACCGCGCGGCACCGGTGCGGCGGGTGCTGAGCAACTCCTTCGGCTTCGGCGGCAGCAACCTCGCCCTCGTCATCGGCCGGGCCTGATGGGGCCGCGCGTCGGGGGCGCCGCGTCGTGAGGTGCGGGATCATCGGGGTGGGCCTGCTTGGGCCCGGCCTGCCGGGCTGGGCGGCGAGCCGGGCCGTGCTGGCCGGGGAGGCCCCCTGGGAGCCGGGGGAGGTGGCCCTGCCGCCGCCCGCCACCCTGCCGCCCACCGAGCGGCGGCGGACGAGCGCCGCGGTGCGCCTCGCCCTGACCGTGGCCGCCGAGGCCGCCGCTGCCTCCGGCCTCCCCCCCGCCAGGATGGAGACGGTCTTCGCCTCCTCGAACGGGGACGGCCCGGTGGTGGGCTCCATCCTGGAGGCGTTGCACACGCCCGGCGGCGCCATCTCGCCCACCCAGTTCCACAACTCCGTCCACAACGCGGCCGCGGGCTACTGGGGCATCGCCACCGGCTCCCATCGCGCCTCAGTCAGCCTCGGCGGGCATGATGACAGCTTCGCCACGGGGCTGGTGCAGGCCGCGGCCGCCGTGGTGGCGCGGCGGGTGCCCGTGCTTTTCTGCTGCTCCGACGCCCCTCTCACCCCGCCGCTGGACGGGCGCCGCCCCACCGGCGCCACCTTCGGCGCGGCCCTCGTGCTCGTGCCGGGCGATGCGGGCACGGTGCTCTCGGTGGAGATGGCGGATCGCGCCGAGCCCGCCTCGGCCGGGGCGCTGGGGTCGCTGATGGCCGTCAACCCCGCGGCCCGCGCCCTGCCCCTGCTGCAGGCCCTCGCGGCGGGCCGCGCAGCGCGGATCGGGCTCCCGCTGCTGGACGGCGGCGCCGTGGTGCTGGGCGTGGAGCCCGGCGCCGCGTGACGCCGCGGGTTCCGCATGCCGGGGCGATGCGCCTGCTGGACCGCGTGCTCTCGCACGACGCGGAGGGCATCCTCTGCTCAGCCGTGTCGCATCGCGACCCCGCCAACCCGCTGCGGCGGGACGGCGTGCTGCCCGCCATCTGCGGGGTGGAGTACGCGTTGCAGGCGATGGCCGCGCATGGCGCGTTGACGGGGAGCGGCGAGGCGCAGCCGCCCGGCTATCTCGCCAGCCTCCGCGGCGTCGCCCTGCACGTCCCGCGGCTGGACGACATCGCCGAGGCGTTGCGCGTGGAGGCGCGGGCGCTGTCGCGCGCGGCGCGCGGTTTCGTCTACGAGTTCCGCGTAATGGCGGGGGAAGAGACGCTCCTCTCGGGCCGGGCAGCCATCATCATCCCGGGCGATATTTCGCCCCAGGGCAATGCGCCCCCGCAGGAGACGCCATGATCCGCGCCATCGTCAGCGGGGGCGCGAGCCCGATCGGTGCCGCCATCTCCCGCGCACTCGCGCGGGACGGGCACCACGTGATCGTCCATGGCAGCGGCAATCCCGGCCGCGCCCGCGCCGTGGCGGAAGGGATCGCCGCGGCGGGCGGCAGCGCCGAGGCCGTGGCCTTCGACCTCACCGACGCCGCCGCCTGCGAGGCCGCGCTGGCGCGCCTGCTGGAGGGCGGCCCCGTGCAGGCGGTGGTACACAATGCCGGCACGCATGACGACGCGCCGATGGCCGGCATGTCGGCGCATCAGTGGCACTCGGTAATCGACGTCTCGCTGAACGGATTCTTCCACCTCGTCCGGCCGCTGCTGCTACCGATGATCGGCACGCGCTTCGGACGCATCCTCGCCATCTCCTCCGTCTCCGGCGTGATGGGGAACCGGGGGCAGGCGAACTACGCCGCCGCCAAGGCGGGGCTGCACGGGGCGGTGAGGTCGCTCTCCATGGAATGCGCCCCGCGCGGAGTGACGGTGAACGCCGTCGCGCCCGGCATCATCGAGAGCCCGGCGACGGAGGGCTTCACGAAGGAGGCGATCCGCGCCGCCGTGCCCGCGCGCCGCGCCGGCCGGCCGGAGGAAGTGGCGGATCTCGTAGCCTTCCTCGCCTCCGAGCGCGCGGGCTACATCACGGGGCAGGTAATCTCCATCAACGGGGGAATGGCGTGACGATTGAGACCCTTTCCACGCGCGTCGCCTACGAGAATCCCTGGACCCGCGTGCGCGAGGACATCATCCGCCGCCCGGACGGATCGGAGGGTCTCTACGGCGTCGTCGAGCGCTCGGACTTCGTGGTGGTGGTTCCCGTGCAGGACGGGCGCGTGACGCTGGTGGAGCAGTTCCGCTACCCCGTGGGGGAGCGCCTCTGGGAGTTCGTGATGGGCATGTGGGAGACGCGCCCGGGCACGGACCCCGCCGCCATCGCCGCTGGCGAGCTGCGCGAGGAGACAGGGCTGGTCGCCGGGCGCATGACCTATGCTGGGGAGATGTTTCAGGGCGCGGGCTACTGCAACCAGCGCGGCCACGTCTTCCTCGCCACCGAGCTGACCCGCGGCGAGACGGCGCGCGAGACGACCGAACAGGACCTCGTCTGCCGCGACTTCGCCCTTGCCGAAATCGAGTCGATGTTGCGCGACGGCGTGATCCGCGACGCGATGAGCATGGCCGCCTTCGGGCTGCTGCGGCTGAAGGGGCTGATATAGCCTAAGCTAGTCTTCTTCACCTTTTCTTCGTGGGATGGCGCGACACTCGTGCCATGTCCGCCCAGACCGAACGGCATCTCTCCCGCTACGCCGTGGAAGACGCCCGCCCGGTGACCTTCCTTGAGCGGGGGGTTACCGTTCCCTTCACCACCCCCATCCTCCTCGGCAGCCGCGTGCGGCCGGGGCAGAGAAGAGGGCTTGAGCTCTCCGTGCCGAGCCCCGGGGGGGTGCGCGGCTTCTACGTCATGCCGCTCCGAGCGCTGGACGCGATCTGCAACCCCACGCTGCACGACCGCCTCGTCACCGAGATGATCGAAGAGCTTTCCGTCATCACGCCGGACGACATCCTCCGCATCGCGCGCGCCGTGGCGCATGAGGGGCTGGTCGGCCGCGCGGCGGCGGCCGCCGCCGGGGCAGCGGAGAAGGCCCTGGCCAACCAGCGGCTGCTGACGAACTACCGCCTGCTGATGCTCCTCATCCGCCAGACGGAGGCGCCGGGCGAGCACGCCGTTCCGCCCGAGGCCGATGCCCCGGTGAGCGTGAAGCGGCGCGGCGAGCGGGCCGTGATGCGGGTCTCGCAGCGGACGGGGCTTCCCCTCGCCGACGTCATCTCCGCCCTGGACGGGCTGACGGAGGCCTTCATGTCGGTCGGCCTTCGCGGCAATCCCACCGCGGCGCGCCACCAGAACGAGCTGGACGAGCTGGAGCGGCTCGCGGCCGATGTCTCCAGCTGGGCCGAATCGGTCACGGACGCGCAGCAGGCCGGCTCGGCGGGCCTCATCGCGCGCTGCGCTCGCCTCACCCTCGATGCCGGCCGCATCGTAACAGACCGCCTCTTCCTCCTCACCGACGATCTCAGCGCGCTGATGCAGCGCTGGAACGCCGACAGCCGCGAGATCCGCGAGGAAGCGGCCCGGCTCGCCTGGCTGCTGGACGGCTGGTCGGTGATCCTCTCGATCTGGAAACATGCGGAGGTGGTCGGGCGCGCGGCGGCGATCCGCGAGATGGCCGTCATCGTCCCGACCATGCCCATCGAGATCAGCCGCTGGACCGGCAGCACGGCGGAGGAGGAGATCCACGCCAGCACGCACCGGATGCGTAGCCGCTTCGTCTTCCGGCTGGAGGACTGGCGCACAGGCCGCACGCTCGAGGTGATCGCGCGGAACGAAATGCTCGTGAGGGAATTCATATGAGCGCGCGCAGCAACCTTGCCGCGCCGGCGGAGCTTCGCCTGCTGGGCGGCGCGGTGGCGGGCGCCACCCAGGCCCAGCTCGAGCGGGTGGTTGCCCTGATCGACGAGCTGGCGGACCGCGCGGAAGCCGACGGCATCCTCGAGCGCGTGCGCCCGCGCCTGCGCGAGCTGCGCCTGCCCCGCCGGATCGGCTTCCCCCGCGTGCTGTTCCTCCCGCTGGACGGGGTGATCGTCTCTCCCGCGAAGTGGCAGCCCGGTCTGCCGCTCCTGCCCCGCACCGCCCTCACCCCCCTGGCGGCGGCGGTCCGCGCCGCGCTCGGCCCCTCGGCGGAGGCAATCATCGCCCGCTGCGCCGGGCGGAGGGGGGAGGACAAGGTCGGGCTCGGCGCGATCGGGGCCGAACTCTGGTCCGCGGCTGCCCGGCTGCTGCCGGAAGCCGTGCCTGCGGGCTGGCGGAACACGGGCCTGGCCGATCGCGACTACCCGCCCCTCCGCGCCCTCTGCACCACCGCTTGGCGCCATGCCGGGACGAGCTGGCCCGCCCTGGAAGCCGCCGCGGAGGGCCCGCCGGAAGAGCTGATCCGCAAGGCGCTGGAGCCGGTCGCGGCTGAGGGCGGCCTGGCCTTTGAGGTGGTGCTCCGCACCCTCATGGCCGCGGCGGCGCGGCCGGCCAGCGTCGCGGCCATCGCCGCGCGGCTCGCCCCCTCCGGTTCCGCGGCGGCACTGGGCGTCGCGCAGCGCGCCGTGGACGATCTCCTCCAAGCGAAGGACACTGCCGCGCTGTTCCCGGAGGAGTTCGGGGACGCCGCGAGCGTCGCCGCCTCCGCCCTGGCGGTCTGCACCCTGGTGGAGGATTTCGAGACCTCCAGCTTCCTCAACCTGCCGGCGCGGCGGGAACGGGTGCGGGCGATCCGCAAGGCGGCGGACGAGGCGTGTCGGAGCAGCTTCAACCGGCTGCTCAACATCAACCTCCTGGAAGCGCCGCAGGGGCTGGCGGCGGCGGCGCCGGGGGAGGCCGACGCGATCGTCGCCGGCATGGAGGGCGCCGCGCGCACCCTGCGCCGGATTGAGGCGAGCGGGCGCCGGCTCGGCGGGGCGGAGAGATATGACGCCGCGCTGCGCGCCGCGGCGGCCGCCATCGTGAAGGGGAGTGCGGACGGCAACGGGCTGACCCGCCCCGACATGCTACGGCTGGTGGAGATCCTGCTCGGGCCGCCGGCGGCACTGGAGATGGTCAACCAGCCGCGACGCCCGGGCAGCACCCCCGCACCGGCACGCGGAACGCCGGCCTTACAGAGGGCGTGAGGCGGGGCCTCCTCGCGCCCGGACAACATGGAAAAGGGGGCCGGAATCCGGCCCCCTTCCCCGTTCGGTACGAGCTGTTCCGCCCTCAGCCAGTCTGCTGGATGGCAGAGAGGAGCCAGGGCTCGCGCGGGCGGCGCACGAAGGTCCAGACCTCGGTCGTGGTCTGCCGGGCATTCGGGTCGCCCTCGACCACCTGCCCGCGGGCGTCGCGCGTCACGTCGACCAGGCTGAAGCGCATGGCGACGGTGGCGTATTCCAGCCCGTCCTCGGCCCAGGCCTCGGAGAGGTCGCCGGCCTCAAGCCGCACGTCGCGCGTTTCGTTGTGCCAGCCGCGCGCCTCCAGGTCGCGCAGGTCGCCCGCGAAGTAGCGGGCCATCTCCGGCGTGGCCAGACGCCCGAGCGCGGCCATGTCACGGCGCGACCAAGCCTCGTTGATGCGGACGAGGCTGTTCTCGAAGGCCGCGAAATCGTCCGGTCCGATCTGGACCGGGCGCGCGGCCACGCGGCCAGCGCCGCCACCGGCGGTGCCGTCCATCTCGCGCGCGAAGCGGCCATTCACCGGGCCGCCCATGGGACCACCCGCGCCCGCCATGGCCGGCTGGCCCATTGGCGCGGCGCGGCGACCCCGCAGGACCCGCATCACGAGCCAGATCAGGCCGGCAATGATGCCGAGCTGCAGCAGGAAGCCGAGGAAGCCGGCGCCGCCCGACATGCCGCCGAAGGCGCCGTTGCCGAACAGCATGCCCGCGATGCCAGCGCCGAGCAGGCCGCCCATCAGCCCGGACATGAAGCCGCCGCCGAACAGCCCGCCCCGGTTGGGCGTGGTGTAGGAGGGCGCCGGGCGCGGCTGGGCGTAGCCGGGCGCTGTCGTGCCCGGGGCCTGGCGGGGCGCCTCGCTGCGGTTGAACGGCGTGGCGGTGCCCGGTGCCGTCCGGGTGGTGGGCGGGGCGCTATAGGTGCGGCTCCCCCGGCTGCCCGAGGAGGAGCCGCCACCCGGCCGGGCCTCGGCGATAGCGGGGCCGAGCGCGAGCGCCAGGATGGCGAAGGCGGCCAGGAGACGGGCGCGGCGGCGCATGGGGGTGATCCTCCCGAGGGTATTTCTCACAGGGATGTAATATAGGAGGCGGACCGGCAGTTTCACCGGGGGTCAGGTGGGTTCCGCAACATCGACCGGCGCCGCGATGATCTCCCCGGCCGCGAGCAGCACGTCCTCCCGGTAGCGCCCGCCGACGAGCTGCACGCCGAGCGGCGCGAGGCCGGAGAGGTCGGTGGTCACGGTCAGGCCGGGCAGGCTCATCAGCGGCAGGCCGAGCTGGGGCAGCAGGGCCTCCACCACGCGGTTGAAGGCCTCGGGGGATTCGAGGTCCAGCAGGTCGGGGAAGGGCGGCTCGGCCGAGACGGGCATGAGCGCCACGGGATAGCGCTCGAGGAAGAGGTTCCACTCCCGGGCGTAGCCGATGCGGGCCTGGAGCGCGTCGGTGAAGGCGTCCAGGTCCGGGGCGGGGCAGAGGCGCTCCATCTGGGCGAAGACAAAGTTGGCGTCGGGATCGTTCTCGGCGGCCAGGGCGCGGTTGAGGCCCCGCCGGCTCTCGGCCAGCCAGAGCATCGCCTGCAGCCGCGCCGGCTCGCGTAAGGGGGGGATGGGGGTTTCGGCCACCGTCCAGCCGGCATCCTGAAGGCGGCGGGCGGCGGCGCGGAGCGCGGCCTCGACCTCGGGCAGGGTGTTCATCCCCTCCGGCCGGACGCAGAGCGCAGCGCGGCGCGGGAAGGCCGGCCCTTCCAGTGGGGCGGGGGTCCACCAGGGGTCGCGCGCGTCCGGCGCGGCCATGGCGTGCAGGGCGAGGCGGAGATCGGCCACGCTGCGGGCGAGCGGCCCGGAAACGGCCATGAGCTGCGCGCCGATCGCCCGGTCCGGCAGGGAGGGGTTCCAGGCGGGGATGCGCCCGATGGTGGGCCGCAGCCCATGGATGCCGCAGGCATAGGCGGGGTAGCGGACGGAGCCGCCGATATCCGTCCCGTGCCCGATCGCCCCGATCCCCGCCGCGACGGCCGCCGCCGCCCCGCCGGAGGAGCCACCCGGGGTAAGGGCGGGGTTGCGCGGGTTGCGCGTGTGGCCGTGCAGCGAGTTGCGCGTGAACCAGTGGAGCGAGAAGGCCGGGGTGTTGGTGCGGCCGATGATCACCGCGCCGGCTTTTCGCAGGTTGGACACCACGGGATTGTCGGCCGCCGCGACCAGATCCTTCTGGATCCGCAGCCCGTTGGTGGTGGCGTGGCCGCGCTGGTCCACGTTCACCTTCGTGGTCACGGGCACGCCGGCCAGGGGGCCGGGATCCTCCCCGCGCGAGATGGCCGCATCCACGGCGCGGGCGGCGGCCAGGGCCTCCTCCGGCATGAACTGCACGACGGCGTTGATGGCGGGGTTGGCGGCTTCGAGCCGGGCGAGGGCGTCGCGCGCCACCTCCTCGGCGGAGAGTTCGCGCGCGCGGATGCGGGAGGCGATATCGCTTGCGGTGAGGCGCCAAGGCTCAATCATGGCACGCATTCCAACGCGGAAGCCTCGGCTTGGCAAACCGGCCGCTCCGACGCTCTTTGTAACCTGCTGAACCACACCAACATGATCCAGACTGTTGACATACATCGCTTCGTGCACACCCGTCGTAGTCCGCTTCAGGTCTACTCCGCGTCGGTCCTCAATGTCGGCACCAAGTTTTCAGAGCAGGTCATTCCAGAGCACGATTAGACCACGGTTGATCGGGGTAGCAGTCGCTCAAGTTCACGCCTACAAGCTCGAGACAGCTTTCGTTTATTGATTGGCGATCTACCGAAGCATGTCGCTTACCCACGCAAATCGTCGCTGGTTGTACTGGATGGGCCTCTTTCTCGCGGGCCTGTGCGGCTCAGGCGTTTTCCTTGCTATAGTCGGGACCGGTCCTCTGAATCCAAAAAATGTCAGCTGGCTGAGAGATGGGGATCCCGCAACCAGCTTCCTAGGCTGATCTTTCTTCCGGAGTTCTCCTCGGGCATGGCCGCTGGCAGCAAATCCAAATTACGGCCTCGACCTGCCTTCATCTATTTTCTTTTCGGACTCCATCCCGATCTTCGCTTTTCTTTTCAGAACGCTTCAGCCTTTTGTGCGGGCAGAGCAACATCATGGTTTATGACTCCTGTCGCGTTTTGTTCTGCAAGGTGTTTCCGGCTGGTTACTGATTGGATCGATCAGCCAATCCACTGCTGTGCGCGTTCTCGGGGCGTTGCTATTTTGCTTAATACCACCGCTCATCTGGCGCCTATATGGGTATTATGCGCTAATCGGGCACTGGCTTTTGCTTCTCGCCCTGTAGTTGGCGATTTCTCAGCCCAGGAAGGGATGGCCACTGGTCTGGGGCGTTCTGCTCTGCATTGCAGCCCTGGTACACTCCTACCTTTTCGCGATGGCCGCCGCGCTCTGGTTTTCTATTTTTTCACGCCGCCTGATGACGAAACTGATTGCGAAAGATACTCGGCCCTCCCTCGATTTGTTGCGGAAATTATCGTGATAGCCGCTTGCGTGATTCTGAGTCTTTGGGCCGCCGGCTTCTTCATGATTCGGACAGGGCACGCCGGCGGCGGCTTTGGCATATACGCCATGGACTTACTCGCTCTCTTCGACTCGGACGGCCTCTGGTCCCGATTTCTGCCGGACATACCGGGTGCCACAGACCGTGATGCCGGATCCAGTTTTCTTGGTTCTAGCGCCATTATCCTGCTGTTCACGGGTCTGGCGGTGTGGATCTCGTGTCCGGGCATCCTACGCCCAAGATGGAGCCGGCTGCCTCAGCTGCTGATCCTTTCGGGGCTGACAGCCTTCGCTGCCTCGAACCGGGTCGTTCTCGGAGGAGCCGATGTATTCACGGTGCCATTGCCGAGTTCCCTGTTTAATCAAGCCAATGTGCTGCGGGCATCAGAGCGGATGTTCTGGCCCGTATGCTATTTTCTGGTTTTCCTCAGCATCGCTCTGATCGCTCGTCATTGGGGCGACGGTAATGCGGCCATCATAGTGGGACTGGCGGTATCGTTGCAGGCAGTAGATACTAGCAAGGCCTGGATGTCGCTAGGCAACCGAATTGAGATTTCGAGTGCCAACCGGAACTGGCAACCCCTATTGGGCGAGTTTTGGGATACGGCCGCACGATCCTACAGGTGTGTTCGTGCCTTTCCGCCAACCAATCACCCTGACGGGTTGGAACGTCATCGGGCGATGGGCTTCGCTGAATAATCTACGCACAAATCTGATTTATCTTGCCCGCATTGATCCGTTGGCACTCGAACAGGCCCAGGCGGCGGATGAACAGGCCTCCCTCGAAGGAAGGCCCGATTCGGAGGCAATCTACGTCTTGAATCCCAAGGCCTCCGCTACCTCTCTCGCCGCCTTGGGCATGGATCCACAGGCTGACCTCCTGGCCGATATCGACGGTTTACGGATTTTCGCGCCGGGCTGGTTGAAGCATTCCATTGCGCCTTCCGGGATCAGCGAAGTGGCGGTTGCAAGCACCTCTCCTCTCATTCGTGTGGGAGACAAGATTTCCTTCGGTCTCGCGGCTCCTGTTATCAACCGCGAGATCCTCTCCTCAGGATGGTCTGCTCCCGAGCTTGCCGGTCATTGGAACGACGGAAAAGCCGCAACGCTTATGGTTCGTCTTCCAGCATCGGTTCGAAATGAGGGCAGAGATGAGATTAATCTCTGGATCAGAGCAATCCCATTCCTGTCCGCACAGAAGGCGACCCAGAAGGTGACTGCCGCCGTTCTCCATCACGGCAACACCTGCCGCGAAACCGAGTGGGTTTTCGGTAACCAGCCTGAGACGAAGGCTGCGGGCTGGCGCCGGATCGCTTTCCCATTGGCATGTCTCGCGAGCGCACAGGCCATCGGCGACTCGGAACTCTTGCGCGTACGTCTACCGTTTCCGGACGCCATCTCGCCGAGCGATCTCGGTCTTTCGACGGATCATCGAAGACTGGCCATGGCCATCAGCGAGCTTCGTATCCTGCCACCGGACCAAGCTCCTCAATGAGTTCCGTGCGGCAGGCCCGCCCCTAACAGGTGGCCACAAGGCGGCGCAGGGGCCAAGGGGCCCGACGGCCGAAACCGCTGGGAGTGTAGCATCACTCATACCGCCCCGCATTGGAGCTGACCCCCTCAGTTTGTCGGAAGGCAGTGCAGGCAGGAAGTCGGGCTATGAAATGCGGGTCAGCTTCTAGGCGGACCGGTATCAGATGGTGCCCCCGGGTTCCCGCAGCGGCGCGGCGGTGACGGCGCGCAGCCCCTCCATCGTCACCCCCGGCGCGAGGTCGCGCACGGCGAAGCCCTCTTCCGTCACGTCCAGCACGGCAAGGTTGGTGTAGACGCGCGCCACCGCCTGCATGGCCGTCAGCGGGTAAGAACAGCGCTCGACGAGCTTTGGGCGGCCGTCCTTGGTGGTGTGCTCCATCATCACCCAGACGCGCTTCGCGCCGGCGGCGAGGTCCATCGCGCCGCCCACCGCGGGGGCGCTGTCGTTCTCGCTCGTCGCCCAGTTCGCGATGTCGCCGTTCGCCGCCACCTCGAAGGCGCCGAGGACGCAGAGGTCGATATGGCCGCCGCGGATCATCGCGAAGCTGTCGGCGTGGTGGAAGTAGCTGCCGCCGGGGTGGAGGGTGACGGGCTGCTTGCCCGCATTGATCAGCCAGGCGTCCTCCTGGCTCTTCTCGGGCGCGGGGCCCATGCCGAGGATGCCGTTCTCGGAGTGCAGCACCACCTCGCGCCCCTCGGGGATGTGGTCGGCGATGAGGGTCGGCATGCCGATGCCGAGGTTGCAGTACCAGCCGTCCGGGATGTCCTGGGCGGCCCGGGCGGCCATCTGGGTGCGGGACCAGGGTTGCATGGCTCGTTCCTCCGTCACGCCGCGTCCGCCTCGCCCCAGGGGGCAGCGCGCTTCACGTTGATGACCCGGTCCACGAAGATTCCGGGCGTGACCACGCGCTCGCCGTCGATGGCGCCGAGATCCACGATCCTCTGCGCCTGCACAATGGTAAGCTTCCCCGCCATCGCCATCACGGGATTAAAGTTCCGCCCGCTGCGTCGGTAGGTGAGATTGCCCCAGCGGTCGGCCTCCCAGGCCTCCACCAGCGCGACGTCGCCGGGCAGGGCCAGTTCCAACACATGCGGGCGACCGTCGAACTCGCGCACCTCCTTGCCCTGCGCGAGCTTTGTGCCGGCGGCGGTGGGGGTGTAGAAGGCGGGCACGCCCGCGCCGGCGGCGCGCATCCGCTCGGCCAGCGTGCCCTGGGGCACGATCTCCAGCTCCAGCCTGCCGGCCTTGTACAGCTCCTCGAACACCACCGAGCCCGCGCTGCGCGGGAAGGAGCAGATGATCTTGCGAACCCGGCCCAGCTCCATCAGCCGGGCCAGCCCGGTGCGCCCCGTGCCCGCGTTGTTGGCGACGATGGTGAGGTCCTTCGCCCCCTGCTCGATCAGCCCGTCGATCAGGTCGTCGGGCTGGCCCGCCGCGCCGAAGCCGCCGACCAGCACGGTGCTGCCGTCCCGCACGCCTTCCATGGCGGCGGCCATGTCCCGGACGATCTTGTCGATCACGTCGGACCCCTTTCCCTGGTCAAGCCGCCATATCGCCTGCGCGGTCATTGGTGAAGCTGTGCAGCCGCATCGGCGCGGGAGGCAGGCCGTGGAGGGCGCGCAGCAGGTTGGCGGCGAGCCAGGCATCCTCCAGCGCCCCGTGCAGCGCCGTCTCCCGCGCCAGGCCGCAGGCGGCGGAGGCGTGGGCGAGGCCCGATTTCTCCCCCGGCCGCTGCCGGCGCCAGGCGAGCATCGTGCAGAACTCGCCGGACCAGGGGCGGGGCATTTTCAGCCGGTCGAACTCGGCGCCGAGCATCCGGCGGTCGAAGGCCATGTTGTGCGCACAGCCGAGCGCGCCGCCGAAGAAGGCTGCCACCTCATCCGCATGCTCGGCGAAGCAGGGCTGGCGGGCGAGATAAGCGTCCGAGAGGCCGTGGACGCGGAAGGCGCCGAAGTGGCAGCGGATGCCGGGGGCGAAGACGAGGTGCAGCGTCGCCTCCGGCTCCAGCGCGGCGTCCAGCCGCACGGCGCCGAGAGAGACGACGCGGTCCGTGCCCGTGCACCCCGTGGTTTCCGTGTCGAAGACGATGACGGGCTGGCCGGCGGCACCGGGCGCGGGGCTGCGAAGGGGCAAGGCGGGTCCTGGGAGGGGGGGCGGGATGCGGCCATTCTCGCCCATCGCGCCCCGCAACGCCAAGCCGCGGGGCGCGGCGCAGGCTGGCGGGCGGTGGCCGCCCCGCCGCCCGGAGGGAGCTAGCCCTCGTCCTCTTCGTCATCCTCGTCCTCGTAGGACACCTCCGCCCCGCCCACGACGGCGAGGCAGTCAGCATAGGTGGAGAGGATCCAGTCGCGGTCGTGCTCCACACCCTCCTTCGAGTGCTCCATGATGATCCGCAGCAGGGCGAGGGCCACCACCGGCTCGCTCTCGCCCTCGATGTCGATCTTCGGCTGCTCGGACATGGTCTTCCCTTTCCCGTGGGCGTGCAGCGCTTCCTACGTCCCAGCCCCGGGCGGGATGCGCGGCGCCGGGCGGATCACGGGGAGTTGGGCGCGGGATGAGATGCAATTGGTTCTCAACTTCGTTGCATCCGCTTCGCATCCGCGGTAGAGGGCCCACCTCCGGCCGGCGCAACGCGGCCCGGCGCCCCCCGCCGAGGCCCTAATCCCCGATCGCGCCGGCCGGGAGAGGCCCCGCCCGGGGCGCCATGCCGCGAGACGCACGCAGAGCAACCCGCCGCGAGACGAAGGATGCGCAGAGACATGCCCGTCGCCCGCCCCCTGCCGAAGTCGCGGACAGCCCTCCTGACGGTGCTGCTGGTGGCCGCGGCGCTGGCCGCCGCGGCCCTGCTCTCCCGCCCGGCACTCTCCCAGCCCGCGCCCGTCACGATCGAGCTGAACCGGCTGGAGGCGCAGTCCCAGGGCTGCCGGGTGTGGATGCTCGCGCGCAACCCCGGCGCCCCGGTGGATCCGCTCCGCCTCGACCTCGTGGTCTTCGGCAAGGACGGGGTGGTGAGCCGGCGCCTCGCCCTCGATCTCGGCCCTCTGCCGGCCGAGAAGACGATGGCCCGCATCTTCGACCTCGCCGGAACGCCTTGCGACGGCGTGGGCCACCTCCTGCTGAATGACGTGCTCGCCTGCGGGCCGGATGCCCCGGCCGCCTGCCTGTCCCGCCTCACCGTCTCGTCGCGCGCCCAGGGCGTGGCGCTGGAGAAGTGACCCCGATGAACCCCGCCGCCCAGCACGACCTCTCCCCCCTCGCCCTGTTCATGCAGGCCGATCCGATCGTGAAGGGGGTGATGATCCTCCTCGCCCTGGCGTCGGTCGCCTGCTGGGGCATCAGCATCGAGAAGATCGCCGCCACCCGCCGCCTGCGCGCCGAGGCGCGGCGCCTGGCCGCCGCGGTTTCCGGGGGCACGACGCCCGAGGGCGGGCTGGCCGCTGAGGTCGTTGCCGCCGGCGCCCGCGAGTGGCACGAGGGCCGCGACGCCGACGAGAGCCGGGGCGAGTACCGCGAGCGGATGGAGCGGGCGATGCGCGCGCCCCTGACTACCGCGCTGCGCGCGGCCGAGCCCGGCCTGCCGCTGCTGGCCACCATCGGCGCCGTCGGGCCCTTCGTCGGGCTGTTCGGCACGGTCTGGGGCATCATGAACTCCTTCTCCGGCATCGCGGCCAGCGGCGACACGAGCCTCGCCGTGGTGGCGCCGGGCATCGCGGAGGCGCTCTTCGCCACCGCCATCGGCCTCGTCGCCGCCATTCCCTCGGTAATGGCCTACAACCGCTTCACCACCGGCTTCGCCCGCATCCGCCAGGCGGCCCAGGCCTCAATCGCGGAGCTGGCGGTGGGCATGTCGCGCCGGCCCGCCCCCGGCCGCAGCCTGCAGGCGGCGGAGTAGCAGCGCCATGGCCATGTCCCTCGGCGGCGCAGGCGGTGACGAGGACGACGCCGCCCCGATGGCGGAGATGAACGTCACCCCGCTGGTGGACGTCATGCTCGTGCTGCTCATCATCTTCATGGTGGCGGCGCCGATGATGACGGTCGGCGTGCCGGTGAACCTGCCGCGCACGGCGGCGGCCCGCACCGCCTCCTCCAACCCGCCCGTGGTGCTCACCGTCGCCCCCGGCGGCAAGCTCTACATCCGCCAGGACGAGGTGACGGAGGAGGCGCTGACCGAGCGCCTAGCCGCCCTCCACGAGGCCGATCCCGAGGCCCCCGTCCATGTCCGCGGCGACCGCGCCGTGCCCTATGGCGACGTGCTGCGCGTTATGGGCCGCGTGACCCGCGCGGGGATCACCAGGGTCTCCCTCATCGCCGAGGCCGACGCGGCCGCGCCCGCCGTCCAGGCGCGCTAGGGGCGGACGCATGGCCACACTCCTCGCCGACCGGCCACGCGGCGCCGTCCTGCCCCCGCCGCGGGCGAGGGCCGCCCCGCCCGCCGCGGTGGTGGACGCGGCGATGCGGGCCGCATCCGGCCAGGTCGCGCCCGCGGCCCGGCCGGGCCGGCGCCGGCTGCTCGGCCCCGCGGCCTGGGTGATCTCCGCCCTGCTGCATCTCGGCGCCGCCGTGCCGCTGCTGATCCCTGCCCCCACGCAGGAGGCCGCGGTCCCGCCGATCGAGCTGGAGACGGTCGCCCCGCCCGAGCCCGTGCCCGCCGCCACCGAGGAGCCGGCGCCCGTGACCGAGCCGGCCCCCGCCGCCCCGGTGCCCGAAGCCCTGGCCGCTACCCCGGCCCCGCCCGAGGCCGCGCCGCCCGTGCCCCTGGAAGCCGCCACCCCGCCGCCGCCGGAGGCGCTGACCCCCGCACCGCCTGAGGCGATGGCGATGCTGCAGCCCGAATCCGTGGCGCCGCCCGAGCCCGAGGCGCCTCCCCCGCCCGAGGAGGCGCCCGCCGAGGTTGCCGAGGCGGCCGAGCCGGTTCCCCTGCCGCCACCCCCGGCCCCCGCGCCCCCACCGCCGCCCGGTCCTGCGCCGCAGGCTGCCCGGCCGCCCCGCCCCGCCCCGCCGCCGCCCCGCCGCGCGCCGGTGGCCGAGACCACGCCCACCCATGTCCCACCCGCCGCCGCCGCGCTGGCCGCGCCCTCTCCGGCCCCCGCCGCCGCATCGGCGGCCCCGGCGCGCGCCTCTTCCATCCCGCCGAGCTATGTCGGGCTGATCCAGGCCGCGCTGCGGCGGGCCCAGCGCTACCCCGCCGGGGCACGGGCGCGGCGCGCGGAGGGGGTGGTGACGATGGCCTTCGTCCTCGCCCGCGACGGGCGGGTGATAAACGCGCGGCTGTCCCGCGGCTCCGGCGACGAGGAACTGGACGAGGAGGCGGCGGCGATGATCGCGCGGGTGACCATGCCGCCCCTGCCGAACGACTATCTCGACAGCACGATGAGCCTCGTCGTGCCGATCCGCTTCAGCCTGCGATAGGGCGGGGCCGCAAGGCCCTCCTCACGCGGCCCCACAGAGCCGGCGCACATCCGCCACCAGCGCTTCCCCGTCCCAGGCGGCGGCGCCCTCCAGCCGCCCGCGCTCCCGCCCCCCGCGGTCGATCAGGATCGTGGTCGGCAGCCCCCGGGCGCCGAGGGCGCGCATGGCGGCGGAGACCGGGTCCAGCCAGATGCCGAGGTTCTTGATCCCCGTGCGGGCGTAGAAGGGCTCCACTTGCGCCCGGCCGCCGCGGTCGGAGGAGGCAGGGATCACAAGGATGTCCTCGGGTGCGAGGAGGGCGGCCAAGCGGTCGAGCGCCGGCAGCTCCTCCACGCAGGGCGGGCACCAGGTGGCCCAGAGGTTCAGCACGATTCCCTTGCCCGCGAAGATGGGGATCTCCCGCTTCTCCCCGCCGGGATCCACCAGGGAAAAGGCGGGCAGCGGCTTCGGCCCGTCCTCGCGCAGCGTGCCGATCGTCTGCGCCTGCGCTGGACGCGCGGCGGGGCCCGCGCCTAGTGTCCCGCCGGCCAGAAGGCCCAGCGCGCCGCGGCGGCCAAGTGTCACCACTGATCGAGACCCCCTCACCCGTGCCCGACGACCACGCCAAGCCCAATTCCGCCCATGTAAACACGGCATGGGGCGGCCGCTACGCCGCCGGCCCCTCGGCCATCATGCAGGCGATCAATGCCTCGATCGGCTTCGACCGCAAGATGTGGCGCCAGGACATCCGCGGCTCGCTCGCCCATGCCGCGATGCTCGCCCATGTCGGGATCATCTCCGCCGAGGACGAGGCCGCGATCCGCGAGGGGCTGGAGGCGATCGGCGCCGAGATCGAGGCGGACGGCTTACCCTTCAGCGAGGCGCTGGAGGACATCCACATGAACATTGAGGCGCGGCTGACCGAGCGCATCGGCGAGGCCGGCAAGCGCCTGCACACCGCGCGCAGCCGCAACGACCAGGTGGCGCTCGACGTCCGCCTCTGGACGCGGGACGCGATCGACGGGCTGGACGCCCAGCTCGCCGACACCATGCGCGCCCTGGTGGAGAAGGCGGCCGAGCACGCAGGCACGGTGATGCCGGGCTTCACCCATCTCCAGCCCGCCCAGCCCACCACCTTCGGCCACCACCTTCTCGCCTATGTCGAGATGCTCTCGCGGGACCGCGGGCGGCTGGCGGATTGCCGCCGGCGCCTGAACGAGAGCCCGCTCGGCGCCGCCGCCCTCTGCGGCACGGGCTTCCCCATCGACCGCCACATGACGGCCGCGGCGCTGGGCTTCGACGGGCCGACGCGCAACAGCCTGGACTCCGTCGCCTCCCGCGACTTCGCGCTGGAGTTCCTCTCGGCCGCCGCCATCTGCGCCACCCATCTCTCCCGCTTCGCGGAGGAGGTGGTGATCTGGACCAACCCCTACTTCAACTTCGTGAAGCTGACGGACGCCTTCACCACCGGCTCCTCCATCATGCCGCAGAAGCGCAACCCCGACGCGGCGGAGCTGGTGCGCGCCAAGCCGGGCCGCATCGCGGGCGCCCTCGTCGGGCTGCTCACGGTGATGAAGGGCCTGCCGCTGACCTACGGAAAGGACATGCAGGAGGACAAGGAGGGCATCTTCGACGCCGCAGAGAACCTTGCCCTCGCGCTGGCCGCCACTGCCGGCATGGTGCGGGACATGCAGCCCGTGGTCGGGCGCCTGGCCGATGCGGCGGGCGCGGGCTTCTCGACCGCGACCGACCTCGCGGACTGGCTAGTGCGCGAGCTGAAGCTCCCCTTCCGGGACGCCCATCACGTCACCGGCCGGCTGGTGGCCAAGGCCGAGAGCCTGAACGTCGATCTCGCCGGGCTGACCATCGGCGAGATGCAGGCGGTGGAGCCGCGCATCACCGAGGCTGTCTTCGGCGTGCTCTCCGTCGCGGCCTCCGTGCGCTCCCGCACCTCCTATGGCGGAACGGCGCCGGCCAATGTGGCGGCCATGGCAAAGGAATGGATGGAGCGGCTGGCATGAGGGGATCACCCGCACTCCCGGCGCTGCTGGCCGTCCTGGTCCCCCTGGCCGGCTGCGGGCGCGTGGGGCCGATCCAGCCGCCGGGGCCGCCGAGCGCGCTCGTCTATCCCCGCGCCTATCCCTACTTTCCCCCGGGGGCAGTGCCGGGCGCGGCGGCGGTCCCGGCGGAATCCCTGACCCCCGGCGCCCCCACCGCCGAGCAGCCGGTGGAGCGGGGGGACATCCCCATCGCCCGCCCGGCCAGCCCGCGCTAGCCATGGGCGCCCTCTCCACCCCCCTGTTGCTGGCCGGGGCGGCGGGGGTGGTCGCCACCTTCGTCCTCGCCTTTTCTGGGGACACGCCGGGCGCGATGCGGACGGCCGGCATCGCCTCCACCGCCCTGGTCCTCGGGATGATCCTCCGCCGTCGATAAGGGGCGTCGCCGAGGGGCGGCGCAGGGCTGGGATGCGCAGCCGCCGGTTGCGGACGGCCCCTCCCTGCCCGATATGGAGGCCACCGGGTCGCCACGGGCGGCCCCTCCCCACGCGCCGATCCCCCGCGCCGAGCCCCTCACGGAGAGGGGCCGCCGCGCCCAGGCGCCCCTCTTCCGGACGTCTGGACATGGCCTTCGACACCCTTCCCCCACCCCTGCGCGACGCGCTCTCCACGCGCGGCTACGCCAACCCCACCCCCGTCCAGGCCGCGGTGCTCGCCGAGGGCACGGCCGGGCGCGACCTGCTCGTCTCCGCCCGCACGGGCTCGGGCAAGACGGTCGCCTACGGCCTCGCCATGGCCGGGGAGCTGCTAGGTGAGGCCCCGCGCCTGCCCGTCCCCGGCGCGCCGCTCGCCCTTATCGTCGCCCCCACCCGCGAGCTCGCGCTCCAGGTGAAGACGGAGCTGACCTGGCTTTACGGCCCGGCTGGCGGCCGCGTGGCCTCCTGCGTCGGCGGCATGGATCCCGCCGCCGAGCGGCGCGTGCTGCAATCCGGCGCGCATATCGCCGTCGGCACCCCCGGCCGCGTACGCGACCATATCGAGCGCGGCAACCTCAAGACCGACGCTATCCGCGCCGTGGTGCTGGACGAGGCGGATGAAATGCTCGACCTCGGCTTCCGCGAGGAGCTGGAGGCGATCCTCGGCGCCCTGCCGGCCGAGCGCCGCACCCTTCTCTTCTCCGCCACAGTTCCCGCCCCGATCGCGAGGATGGCCAAGCAGTTCCAGCGCGACGCGCTGCGGATCGAGGCGACCTCAGGCGACGAGCCGCATGGCGACATCGCCTACCGCGCCGCCCTCGTCGCCCCGGGCGATGTGGAGCGCGCCGTGGTGAACGCGCTGCGGCTGGAGGAGGCGCCGATCTCGATGGTGTTCTGCTCCACCCGAGCCGCCGTCGCCCGGCTGCACGGCAACCTGACGGAGCGCGGCTTCCACACCGTCGCCCTCTCCGGTGAGCTGTCCCAGGCCGAGCGCACCCGCGCCCTCCAGAGCCTGCGCGACGGCCATGCTCGCATCTGCGTCGCCACCGACGTGGCCGCGCGCGGCATCGACCTGCCGGAGCTGGACCTCGTGATCCATGCCGAGCTGCCGCGGGACCCGGAGACGCTGCTGCACCGCTCCGGCCGCACGGGGCGCGCGGGGCGCAAGGGGGTGAGCCTCCTCATCGTCCCGCCCTCCCGCCGCCGCATCGCCGAGCGGCTGCTCCACGCCGCGAAGATCGAGGCCGAATGGGGCCCCGCCCCCTCGGCCGAGGCCGTGCGCGCCAGGGATGCCGAGCGCATCGCGGCGCGGGCGACCGAGATCCTGGGCGAGGAGGCGGCCGAGGAGGACCTGGCCATCGCCCGCACCCTCACCGGCCTGAGCGGCGACCCCGCGGGCTGGAGCCGCTCCGAGGACGGGGCCGCCCCCTCCGGCGTCGATCCCCTCGCCCTCGCGGCCGCGTTGGTGAAGCTCATCCGCGCGCCCCTGCCGGCGCCCGAGGAGCTCTCCTCCATGGCCGATCGCGGCCGGCGTGCGCCCGGCTCCGAGCGGGATGCCGGGCGCGGCCCCGATCGCGGCTTCGCCGACGGCCCGCGCGGCGCCGGCGGGCCGCCCCCGCCCTCCGAGGGCGTGTGGTTCCGCGTCAGCGTCGGGCGCGACGGTCAGGCCGACCCGCGCTGGATGCTCCCCTTCCTCTGCAAGCGGGGCGATGTGTCCCGGGCCGAGATCGGGCGTATCCGCATCCAGGGCCGCGAGAGCCAGGTGGAGATCGCCCCCTACGCCGCCGCCCATTTCGCCGCCGCCGTCCGCCGGCCGGGCGGGGAGGACGCGCATATCCGGGTGGAGCCGATGCAGCCCCTCTCCCGCGCGCCGCGTCAGCGGCGGGCCTGAGCCACCGCCGCGGGCGCCCCTGCTCGCCGGAGCGGCGCCCGTGGCGCGTTGCTTCTGGTCGGCCTATCTTGGGTGGGATGTCCGAGATCCCGCAGAAGCCCCGCGTCGCCCTCTTCGTCACCTGCCTCGTGGACCTCTACCGGCCCACCGTCGGCTTCGCGGCGATCAAGCTGCTGGAGGAGGCTGGCTGCCAGGTGGAGGTGCCGCCGGCCCAGACCTGCTGCGGCCAACCCGCCTATAACACGGGGGACCGCGTGACGGCCCGGGACCTCGCCCGCCCGCTGATCGACAGCCTCTCGGGCTACGACTACGTCGTGGCTCCCTCGGGCTCCTGCTCGGGCATGATCGCGCATCACTTTCCCGGCCTCTTCGCCGACGACCCCGCCTATCGCGGCCGAGCCGAGGCGCTGGCCGCCCGCACGCATGAGCTGACCTCCTTCCTCGTCGACGTGATGGGGATGGAGACGGAGCGCGCGCCCTATGACGGGGTGGCCGCCTACCACGATTCCTGCTCCGGCCTGCGCGAGATGGGCGTGCGCGCCCAGCCCCGGCGCCTGCTGGCCCGCGTGCCCGGCCTCACCGTGAAGGAGCTGGCCGAGCCCGAGCTCTGCTGCGGCTTCGGCGGCACCTTCTGCGTGAAGTACCCCGACATTTCGACCCGCATGGTGACGGACAAGGTGGCCGACATCCGCGGGACGGGCGCGGACACGCTGCTGGCCGGCGACATGGGCTGCCTGCTGAACATGGCCGGCCGCCTGAAGCGGGAGGCGAGCGACGTGCGCGTGCGCCACGTCGCCGAGGTGCTGGCCGGGATGACCGGCGAGGTGCCGCCGATCGGGGAGACGCAGCGGGAGCGCTAGGAGCGCTGGAGGCGCCAGGGCGGCGTTACTCCGCTGCCGCCGTCGCGGGCCGCGCCTCCGGCATGGCCGGCCCCATCCCGTGCCGGTGCATCCATGAGAGGACGTGGAACACCGCCTTGAAGGACAGGATCGGCAGGATCGCGCGCGGGTCGCCGAAGCGCCCGCCGGCGAGGTTGCCGGCCAGCATGTTGATGATCCCGTCCCGCATCCACAGGGTGTTCCTCGGCGCCATGAAGAGGCTCCGCATGACGGGGTCGTTGATGCGGTAGATGAGCCAGCCGATGCGGTCCATCGCCCGGGCCAACTCCCTGTTCGTCGCGCGGCAGGCGGCGGCGCCGCGCACGGGATCGTCCAGCCAGGTGCTCGCGGCCTTCGCGCCCAGCTCGCCCGCCGTCATGGCCATCAGCACGCCGGTGGAGAACATGGGGTCCACGAAGCCGAAGGCGTCCCCGATCATCAGGTAGCCCTCGCCGCTGCCGGAAGTCGCGCGGTAGGAGTAGTTGGCGGTGGAGTAGATCTCCGAGGTGATCTCGGCACCCCGCGTGCGGGCGGAGACCGTCGGGCTGCTCGCGATTCGCTCCAGGAACAGCTCCTTGGCGCTTCCCTTCCGGCCCTTCCAGGCGGACTGGTTGCCGACGAAGCCGACGCTCATCACCTCGCCCGGCAGCGGGATGAGCCAGAACCAGCCATCCTCGGCGAGGTGGATGGAGATGTAGCCGTCCAGCTCCCCCTCGCGCCGCTCCACGCCCGTGAAGTGCGCGTACATGGCGGCGGTGTTGTTGTACTTGTTGCTCTCCTTCAGCCGCAACTTGCCCGCGAGGAAGGTGTCGCGGCCGGAGGCGTCCAGCACGAAACGCGGGCGGAAGGCGAGGTCCACCCCCTCCTTCGTGCGCGCCGTCACCCGCGCCCGCTCCCCGCGCGCGGCGAAGACGATGTCCGTCACCCGCGTCTCTTCCAGCGCCGTCGCGCCGAGGCGGCGGGCATTGGCGAAGAGTGCCGCATCGAAGTCCGAGCGCCGGACCTGCCAGGAATGGGTGCGCGCCTTGTTCAGCGCCTGGGCGAAAGGGAAGGCGCAGGAACGCCCCGTGCGGTCGGAGACGAACTCGGCGCCGGGCTTGTGCACGCCCATCTCCCGCACGGCATCTAGCATCCCCAGCCGCTCCAGGATGTCGAGGTTCCGGGGCAGCAGGCTCTCGCCGATGTGGAAGCGGGGATGCGCCTCCTTCTCCACCAGCACCACGTCCCGCCCGGCCTTCGCCAGGAGCGCCGCCGCGGTCGAGCCCGCCGGGCCGCCGCCGATCACGAGGACGTCGGGTGTCGCGTCTTGTTCCATGCGGGCAAGATTCCCGGCCCGGGGCGGGCCGGTCAAGCACTCGCGAGAGAGAACCCCTTTGGCCCGGCCGCGTCCTCGGCCAGGATGGGGCGAAACAGGGAGGGCCCGCCGATGCCCAGGGATCCGGCCACGCGTCAGGTCTGGTTGATCAACGCCGCCCATGCAGTCTGCCACTACATGCTGCTCATCCTCGCCACCGCCGTGCTCGGCATGGTGGCGAGCGATGCCGGGATCTTCGGCGCGGAATACGGGCCGGTGCTGGCGCTGGGGACGGGCATGTTCGTGCTTTACGGCATCGGCGCCCTGCCCATGGGGTGGCTGGCCGAGAAGGTCGGCCGGCACGCGCTGATGATCATCTTCTGCCTCGGCGTCGGCGCCTCGATGATCCTCGCCGGGCTGGTCTCCGGCCCCTGGGGGCTGGCGGCGGCGCTCGCGCTGGCCGGGCTATTCAACGCCATCTACCACCCTATTGGCACGGCCATGCTGGTGGAGGCGGCGGGGGACCGGGTGGGCCGCGCCATGGGCAACAACGGCGTCTTCGGCAACCTCGGCGTCTCCTCCGCCCCCGTGCTGACCGCGCTGGTCGTCGCCTCCGCCGGCTGGCGCTGGGCCTTTATCCTGCCGGGGGTGGTGGCCCTCATCCTCGGCGCGATGTGGCTGCGCGAGCCGCCCTATGACGCCCGGCTGCACGCGCGCGGTGCCCGCCCCTTCCCCGAGATCCCGCGCGCGATCGTGCGGCAGGCGGTGATTTCCCTGCTGCTGATGGCGGTGTCCTCGGGCTTCGTCTTCAACGCCTTCACCCTACTGATCCCGAAGCTGATGCAGGAGCGCATGGCGGACAGCCCCGGGCTTCTTCCCCTGGTGGGTACGCTGGCCTTCGCCGCGACCCTCTTCGGCGGCCTCACCCAGTTTACCGTGGGGCGGCTGATCGACCGCACCACCCTCCGGCGCGTCTTCCTACCCCTGGCGCTCGCCCTCGTCCCCGCGCTGATCGCCCTTTCCTTCCTCGAGGGATGGGCGGTGCTGCCGGTGGCCGCCCTCGCGGCGGCGGCCATCTTCGGGCAGGTGACGGTTAACGAGACGATGACGGCGCGCTACGTCGCGCCCGCCCTGCGGGCAAAGCTCTATTCCGTGCGCTTCTTCGTCGGCTTCCTCGGCGCCGCCGCGGCCTCGCCCGCCATCGGCCTCCTGCACGACGTCTTCGGGAACCTTGCCGCCGTCATCCTCGTGCTGGCCGCCTTCGGGGCGGTGACGCTGGGCTGCGCGCTGTTCTTCCCCGACCGGGAGGAGGAGTTGCGGCCGGAACTCTGGGCCGCGCCGCGCGAACCGGCGGTGGTCGCAGCGGAGTAGGGACCGACGCTCCCGGCGGCGCCGGGGACAAAGAAAAAGGCCCGGGAATCTCTCCCCGGGCCCCTGGCTCACGCCGCCTCGCTCTCTGCGCGGCGAGCATGCTTCTTGCGCTCGTGCGGATCGAGGTAGCGCTTGCGGAGACGGATCGCGCTCGGCGTCACCTCCACCAGCTCGTCCTCCTCGATATAGGCGATGGCCTGCTCCAGGCTCATCCGGCGCGGCGGCACCAGCAGAAGCGCCTCGTCCTTGCCGGCCGCACGGATGTTGGTGAGCTTCTTCTCCTTGATCGGGTTCACGTCGAGATCGTTCTCGCGCGAGTGCTCGCCGAGGATCATGCCGACATAGACCTTCACGCCGGGGTCCACGAAGAGCGCGCCGCGCTCCTGCAGGGCGAAGAGGGAGTACTGCACCGCCTCGCCGTCGGAGTTGGAGATGAGGCTGCCCTTGATGCGCCCCTCAATCGGCCCGGCCCAGGGCTGATAGCCGATGAAGAGGCGATTCATCATGCCCGTGCCGCGCGTGTCCGTCATGAACTCGCCATGGTAGCCGATGAGGCCCCGCGAGGGGATGTGGAAGGTCAGCCGCACCTTGCCGCCGCCCGAGGGACGCATGTCCTGCATCATGCCCTTGCGGAGCGACATCTTCTCGACGACGACGCCCGAGTAGCTCTCGTCCACGTCGACGAGCACCTCCTCGAAGGGCTCCTCCTTCTCGCCGGTCTCCGGGTTCACCTGCGTCAGCACGCGCGGGCGGCCGATCGTCAACTCGAAGCCCTCGCGGCGCATCGTCTCGATCAGCACGCCGAGTTGAAGCTCGCCGCGGCCCGCCACCTCAAAGGCGTCCACTTCCTCGGACACCTTCACCTTGATGGCGACGTTGCCCTCGATCTCCTTGAACAGGCGGTCGCGGATCTGGCGCGACGTGACCTTCTTGCCCTCGCGGCCGCCGAGCGGGCCGTCATTGATGCGGAAGGTCATGCTCAGCGTCGGTGGATCGACCGGGATGGCCGGCAGCGGCTCTGTCACCTCGGGGGAGGCGATGGTGTCGGGAATCGTCGCGTCGGAAAGGCCAGCGATGGCGATGATGTCGCCCGCCTGCACCTCGTCCACCGGCACCCGCTCGAGGCCGGAGAAGGTCATCAGCTTCGTCAGGCGCCCGGTCTCGACCACCGTGCCGTCCTGGCGCAGCACGCGCACGGGCATGTTCACCCGCGCCGTGCCCTGCTCCACACGGCCTGTCAGGATGCGCCCGAGGAAGCTGTCGGCCTCGAGGATGGAGGCGTTCATCGCGAAGGGCGCGTTAACGTCGACCTGTGGCGCCGGGACGTGGCTCAGGATGAGGTCGAACATCGGGGACAGGTCCTTGCGCGGCCCATCCATCGAGAGATCGGCCCAGCCCTGGCGGCCGGAGGCGAACATGGTGTGGAAGTCCAGCTGCTCGTCCGTCGCGCCGAGGGCGGCGAAGAGGTCGAACACCTCGTTCAGCACCTCGTCCGCGCGGGCGTCCTGGCGGTCGACCTTGTTGATGACCACGATCGGCTTGAGGCCGCGGGCGAGCGCCTTGGTCAGCACGAACTTTGTCTGCGGCAGCGGGCCCTCGGCCGCATCACAGAGCACGATCGCGCCGTCCACCATGGACAGGATGCGCTCGACCTCGCCGCCGAAGTCGGCGTGGCCTGGCGTGTCCACGATGTTGATCTTCGTCCCCTTCCACTCCACCGCGGTGGACTTGGCGAGGATGGTTATGCCGCGCTCGCGCTCGAGGTCGTTGCGGTCCATGGCGCGCTCGGCGACCTGCTGGTTGGCGCGGAAGGCGCCGGCCTGCTTCAGCAGGTTGTCCACGAGCGTCGTCTTGCCGTGGTCGACATGGGCGATGATCGCCACGTTGCGGATGTTCTGTGTCACCGCGCGATGTCCTTTCCTGCCGGGGGCATCCCCCCGGCTGCGCGCGGTGCCGGCCCCGTGAGGGGGTCCACCGCGCCCGTTTCGCCCCTCCACCGGAGGGGCGGCCCCGCCCAAAGGTCCAACCATATGGAAGGCCCCGCGCGCTCGGGCGGCGGGGCCTGTCTTCGGGCGGTTCGGCGTGTTGCAGCGCAGAGATAGCGTGCCGCCCACCGGATTGCGAGGGTTTCCGCCGCCCGCCCGCGCCGCCCGCCCATGCGCGCGGTGCGGGTCGGCCCACAGGTGGCCCAGGGGTGGCCGGGGATCAGCCCCGAGGCATGGTCTCGGTGGCCATGCCCGAGGGCGGGGCGGGCGGCACGGCCGGGCGGGTGCCCTGGCGCAGCATCCGGTCCCGCTGCTGGGAGGGGGGCACGGGCGCAGGCGTATCCACCCCCGTCGGCACCGTCCCCGGAAGGGGCTGGGCGCCGGGGCCGGTCGGGGTGGCGATCAGCGCCTCCTCGGCCCGATCCAGCGCGTGCAGGGCCGAGCGCGTGTCGCCCTGCGCGGCCAGGCGGCGGGCGGCGGTGATCTGGCTCAGCGCCGCGGTGGATTGCGGCCGGTCCGCCTCGCTGGCCACCACGGAATTCGTCAGCAGCCGCGTCTCCACCCGCTCCAGCGCCTCAACGGCCTGCCCGGCCCGGCGGCGGGTGAGGAGCGCGCGGGATTCGGCCAGCAGCCCGCGCGCGTTCTCCACGCCCATCGCATCCGTCGCGGCGGCGTTGCGGTTCTGCGCGGGCACGGAGGGCATGGGGGGGTTGGCGCGCTCCCGCCGCATCTCGCGCAGCGCGGGGTCGGCGGGCTGGGCAAGGGCCGGAAAGGCGAGCATGGCGGCGGCGAGGGCCGCGGTGAGGGTGGTCTTGCGGGTCATGGCGTTCTCCTGACGTCGGGGTCGGGAACGCGCCGGGGCGGGATCGGCTTCCGGCCGGGCCCGTGAAAGATGGTGAGAGGTTTCCCTCCCCCAGCCCTCCTCAGGCGGCGACCAGCTTCCGCAGATCTGCCTGCGGCCGCGCGCCGAAATGGGAGATCACCTCGCTCGCCGCCACGCCGCCCCAGCGCCCGCACTCGGCGAGCGGCAGGCCGCGCGCATGGGCGGCAAGGAAGCCGGCGGCATAGGCGTCGCCCGCCCCGGTGCTGTCGATCAACGTGGTCGGCACGGCCGGCACCTCGATCACCTCGCCCGCGGGGGTGATGATGCGGCTGCCTTTCTCGCTGCGCGTGAGGGCGACGAGCTTGCCGGTCGCGAGGAAGGCCTGGGTGGCGGCGTCCACCTCGCCGACCTCGAAGAGGGAGAGCGCCTCGTCCTCATTGGCGAAGACGATGTCCGCATCCGCCGCGATGAAGTCGAGGAAGGCCGTGCGGTGGCGGCCGACACAGAAGCTGTCCGACAGGGTGATCGCCACCGAGCGCCCGGCGCTGTGCGCGATGCCGGACGCGCGGCGGAAGGCCGCCTGGGCCGCCGGGGGATCGAAGAGGTAGCCCTCGAGATAGGTGACGGCCGCGGAGGCCACCGCGCCCTCGTCCACATCCGCCTCCCCGAAGGTCACGCAGGCGCCGAGATAGGTGTTCATCGTCCGCTGCCCGTCGGGGGTGACGAGGATGAGGCAGCGCGCCGTCGGGTCGCCGCCCTTGAGCGGGGCAGTGGGGAAGTGGATGCCCAGCCCCTTCAGGTCTTCGGCGAAGACGCGGCCGGGCGCATCGTCGGCCACCTTGCCGAGATAGCCGACCTTCGCCCCCAGCATGGCGGCCGCGGCGCAGGTATTGGCGGCCGAGCCGCCGCCCGTCTGCACGCCCTCGCCCATCTCGGCCCTGATCCATCCATGGATCGCCTCGGCGCGGGCGGTGTCGATCAGGGCCATGCCGCCCTTGGCCATGCCCCATTCCACCAGCGTCGCCTCGGTGGCGGAGGCCACCACGTCCACGATGGCGTTGCCGATCCCCAGGATGTCCAGCGCCTGCCGCTCCGCCATCACCGTCTTCCCTTGCCGCCCGGGCCGCGCCCGGTCCGTCCCGATCGGCGCGGGCCCAGGAAGGGGCCGGCGCGTCCGCGCGCCGCCATACCACGCGCGGCGCCGCGGGGAACCGGCGCGGCGACGGAATTATCCGCCCCGCGCGCTGCGGGGCGTTGTGCGGCATCTCCCGCCCGTGATAGCCCGCATCCGGCAGGCGAGGGGCCGGGGGGTTCCCGCCATTGCCGGGGCCGACGCCCATGCCCAGCCAACGGCCGGGCGATGCCGTTACCGCAATGCGCAGGGGGAACTGCCATGTCCGTCTTCCGCCGCCGTCCTGCCGAGCAGGGGCCGACCGAGCCCGAGCCCGCGACGGTGCCCGTCTCACGCGATCCCGACCTGGCCATGCCCCCCTTCCGGCCCACCCCGGGTCCAGCCGCTCCCAAGGAACCCGTTATGAGCCTGCCGCCCAAGCCCACAGCCCCGCAGGGCGCGGCCCCCACCCCCGGCGTGACCATGCCGACCCGCCAGGTCGGCCGCCCGGCCCCTGCGGGGGCGGAGCGCCGCACCCTCGTCGTCGGCAAGGGCATCTCCCTCCAGGGCACCGTAACGGATGCCGAGCGGCTGGTGGTGGACGGCACGGTCGAGAGCCAGATGATCCAGGCCTCCGAACTGCAGATCACCCCCTCCGGCGTCTTCAAGGGCGAGGTGCAGGTGGATGACGCCGAGATCGCCGGCGTGTTCGACGGCACGCTGACCGCCCGCGGCTCCCTCATCATCCGCGCCACCGGCCGCGTCCTCGGCGTGGCCCGCACGCGCAAGCTCTCGGTGGAGGAGGGCGGCCAGCTCTCCGGCCGGATGGAGATGCTGACCGAGGGCCAGGCCTCCTTCGCCCCGGCCCCACACGGGGCCGCGCCGCAGTACGCGGCGCCCTACGAGGACTGATCTCCCGCAGGCGCGCGGCCTGCCCGTGCGCCTGTTCTCCTCTCTCCTGGCGAGCCATGGCGCCGGCGATGACTGCGGCACCCCTGGGGCCCTTGAGCCCCTCTCCCCTGACCTGGCTCCTCGCCGCCCTCCTGCCCCTCGTCCTGGCCGGCTGCAACGCGGGGCCTGACCACGCGGCCAGCCAGGTGCTGGAGGAGGTGCTGGAGAGCCACCGCGCCAGCATCACGGGCCTCGGCGCGCCCTCGCCCGCCCCCTCCCTCGCACCGCATCCCGCTGGCCCGGCCGCGCGCCGCCCGGCCCCGGGGAGCGTGGCCTCGCTGCTCGGCCAGAGCCCGGAAGGCGTGCTCGGCGCGCTCGGCCAGCCGGTGCGCCGCCGGCCCGAGGGGAATGCCGAGATCTGGCTCTACCAGGGCGCCCATTGCGCGCTGGACATCGTTCTCTACCGCGATTCTGCGGCGCCGCGCGTCGCCTGGGCCGCGGCCCGCGCCTCGGGCACGGAGAGCCGCACTGAGGCCCGCTGCCTATCGGAGCTGGCCTCGGGATAGGGGCGCGGCGTGCCCGGCCCTCCACAACCGGCTTTGGACCTTCCATAGGACCGCCGCGCGACTGTAGGCTTCCCGCAAGAACGGCCGCTGGCAGCCAGCGGCATCAAGCACCCCGGGAGGTCCCTCATCATGCGGCGTCGTCACCTTGCTGCTGGCGCACTCGCGCTGGCAACGCTCGCCTCCGTGCCCCTCGCCGTCCGCGCCCAGCAGCCGGTCGAGCTTCAGTTCTGGCACGGGCTCAGCCAGCCTGCCGGCGGGCAGCTCGAGCAGATCGTGGCGGAGTTCAACGCGAGCCAGCCCCGCTACAAAGTCACCCCGACCTTCCGGGGCAGCTATCCCGAGACGATGGTGGCCGCCATCGCGGCCTTCCGCTCCAGCACCGCGCCGCACATCGTCCAGATGTTCGAGGTCGGCACGGGCACGATGATGTCCGCAGGGCGCGCGGTGAAGCCGCTCCATGAGATCACCGCCGAGACGGGCGTGGCGATCGACCCCCGCGACTTCATCGGGCCGGTGGCGGGCTATTACAGCTCGGCCGATGGCAAGCTCATGGCCATGCCGTTCAACAGCAGCACGGCCATCGCCTTCTACAACAAGGACATGTTCCAGCGTGCCGGGCTGGACCCCAATGCCTTCCCCGCCACCTGGGAGGGAGTCGAGGGCGCCGCGCGCAAGCTGAAGGAGGCGGGCATTGCCTGCCCCATGACCACGGCCTGGCCGAGCTGGCTTATGGTGGAGCAGCTCCTGGCCATCCACGATGTCCCGCTGGCATCCCGCAGCAACGGCTTCGAGGGACTCAACACCGAGCTGAACCTGACCAACCCGCTGATGGTCAAGCACATGGAGAACCTCGTCCGTTGGCAGAAGGAGGGGCTGTTCCGCTATGCCGGCCGCGACGCCGCGGGCGACCCGCTCTTTCCCGCAGGCGAGTGCGCGATCGGCTTCGGCTCATCGGGCCTGCGCGGGCGGATCGAGCGCGAGGCGCGCTTCGGCTGGGGCGCGGCCATGCTCCCCTACTATGAGGGCACCACGCCGCGGAACTCCATCATCGGCGGCGCCGCCCTCTGGACCATGAACCGCGGGCCGAACGCCACCCGCAGCGCCGAGGAGCTGCGCGGCGTCGCCGAGTTCTTCCAATACATCTCCAGCCCCGCCGTCATGGCCAAGTGGCACCAGGACACCGGCTACGTCCCCGTCACCCGCTCGGCCTATGAGCTGAGCCGCTCGCAGAACTACTACGCCCGCAACGCCGGGGCGGACGTGCCGATCGAGCAGATGCTGCGCGGCGGCGATCCCACCGCGAACAGCCGCGGCATCCGCCTCGGCGGCTTCGTCGAGATCCGCAACATCATCCAGGAGGAGATGGAGCGCGCCTTCCAGGGTGGGGTGAGTGCCCAGCAGGCCCTCGCCAACGCCAACACGCGCGGGAACCAGGTGCTGCGGAATTTCGAGCGCACCAACCGCTAGGGTCGGGCTCTCCCGGGAAGAAGGCGCTGCCCTCTTCCCGGCACCCTGCGGGCAGGAAACCGGGACCCCGGACGACTCCCGTGCGGGTGCTACCCCGCCACCAGCTCCCTCATCGCGCGTTCCAGCGTTCCCTCCGCGCCGATATCGTAGAGGGAGGCCAGCCAGCGCCGCAGCGGCACGACGAAGCGCTCCTCCCGGCCCAGCCCGCCGAAGAGGGTCTCGATCGAGAGCAGCGGCATGGGGTCGCGCCCGCCTTCCTCCGCCTTCTGCTGCAACAGGGGGGCGAGCGGGTGGCGGATCTCGATCGGCGCGCCCTTGTCGTCCACGCCACGCAGGCGGCGCATCCAAGCAGCGAGGGCGAGGGCGAGGAGCTCGACCTCCCCGCCGATGGCGAGGCCTGCCTCGATCGGCATCACCAGCAGGTTGATCGGCGCATCGGTGTTGATGCGCTCCACCGTGTCCTCGATAGCGGGGTTGGCGAAGCGCTCGACCAGGGTCCGCTTATAGACGGCGAGGTCCACGCCCGGCACCGGGGCCAGGGTGGGGCCGGTCTCGCGGTCCATCAGCGCGGCCATGTAGGCGCGCATGCGCGGATCGGCCATCACCTCATGCACGAAGCGGTAGCCCATTAGCCGTCCCAGCACGGCGATGGCGAGATGGCTGCCGTTCAGCAGCCGCAACTTCATCATCTCATAGGGCACGACATCGGGGACGATCTGCGCTCCCACCCGCTCCCATTCCGGGCGGCCGGCGGCGAAGCGGTCCTCGATTACCCATTGGGTGAAGCTCTCGCAGAAGACGGGCCAGCGGTCCCGGATGCCGTAGTGGTGCTCGAGATGCTCGACATGGTCGGGCCGGGTGGCGGGCGTGATCCGGTCCACCATGCTGTTGGGGAAGGCGCCATGAGCCGCGATCCAGCGCGCCAGCCCGGCATCCCGCAGCCCGGCGAGCGCCAGCACGGCTTCGCGCAGCACGTCGCCGTTGTTCTGGATGTTGTCGCAGGTGAGCGCGGTGAAGGGGCCGCCCCCCGCCGCCATGCGCCGCCGGTAGGCCTCCACGATCACGCCCACCGCGCTGCGCGGCCGGTCCGGCGCGGCGAGATCGGCGCGGACCATCGGGTGCTCCGGGTCGAGCTGGCGCGTGGCGGGGTTCAGGCAGTAGCCGTTCTCGCTAACGGTCAGGCTGAGGATGCGGATCGCCGGGTCGTCGATGCGCGCGAGCAGCGCCGCCGTGGATTCGCCGGCATGGATGACTTCGGCGACGGAGCCGATGACGGAGACCGTCTCGCCCACCCCGTCGCGCTCGACCAGCGTGTAAAGCCCGTCCTGCGGGACGAGGCTCTCCTGCATCCGCCGGTCGGCGGGCAGCAGACCCGCCCCGGCCGTGCCCCAGCCCAGCGCGCCGGGATCGGCCTCCATCAGCTCGTGCGTGTAGCGGGCCATATGGGCCCGGTGGAAGGCGCTGAGGCCGAGATGCACCACCCCCGCCCTCACCCCGGCGGGGTCGTAGCGCGGGACGCGGACAGGAGGCCTCAGGCGGGACAGGCTGCCCCTGTTCAGCGCCACCGCCTTCATGGCCGCCCTCTCCCCCTCAGGCGCCCAGCACTTCGGCGGGCGTCAGCCGCCCGTCATAAAGGGCGCGGCCGATGATCACCCCCGCGATCGTTCCCGTGGCGCGCAGGGCGTCCAGATCCGCACGCCCAGCAACGCCACCGCTGGCGATGACGGGGGTGGAGAGACGCCCGGCCAGCGCGGCCGTCGCCGCCACGTTCACCCCGCCCAGCATCCCGTCCCGGTCGATATCGGTGTGGATGATGGCGGCGGCGCCCGCATCCTCCAGCCTCAGCGCGAGGTCGAGCGCGGTCAGCGTGCCCGTCTCGGCCCAGCCCTCGGTCGCCACGAAGCCGTCCCGCGCATCGATGCCGATCGCCACCTGATCCGGAAAGGCGCGGCAGGCCTCCCGCGCGAAATCGGGGTTCTTGGCTGCGGCGGAGCCGAGGATGACGCGGGCGATGCCGGCGGAGAGCCAGGCCTCTACCGTCACCATGTCGCGGATGCCGCCGCCGAGCTGCACCGGGCGGGGGGTGGCGGACAGGATGGCGCGCACGGCCTCCGCATTGGCGGGGCGGCCGGCGAAGGCGCCGTCGAGATCGACCACATGCAGCCAGGGAAAGCCGGCCTTGTCGAAGGCGGCGGCCTGGGTGGCGGGGTCACCATAGACCGTGGCCTGGGCCATGTCGCCGCGCTTCAGGCGCACGACTTGCCCTCCCTTCAGGTCGATGGCGGGATAAGGAATGAAGCTCATCAGGGGTCCTGCGGGAAAAGCGCCTCGGTCGGGCGGCCCCGCGCCGGCTCCAGCGTCTTGTAGTAGTGGTGTCCGGCAACCGTGCGGCCGTTGATCCGCGCATAGGCGGGGTGCGTGCCCCAGCGGATGTAGCCCAGCCTCTCGAAGAGCGCGATCGCGGTGGCCTGTGTCTCCCTGACGTCAAGGTTCAGCACGCGGTGGCCCAGCGCCGCCGCACGCTCCTCCACCCGCCGAACCAGCATGCGCGCGAGGCCGTGGCCGCGGGCATAGGGGGCGATGTAGGCGTGGGTGAGCTGGGCTGCCCAGGCCTGGGCCTCGTTGTTGCGGGCAGGGCGGACGAGCTGGGCGGAGCCGACGACATGCCCGTCCAGCCGGGCGACGAAGAGCTCTCGCTCGGGCACCAGCAGCACGCCGCCGAAGTGGCGGGTCAGCGCCGCGCGGCCCTGGGGCGCCAGCCAGCCGAACCCGCCGCCCTCGATAATGGCGGCATCCGTCGCCTCGCAGAGATCGGCCATCTCGGCCTCGGAGAGCGCCTCGGCCCTCTCGACCGAGAGCGAGTGTTTCACCTCGTTCATGGCGACCAGCGGAGGAAGTTCCGCAGGATCCGCAGCCCCACGGGGCCGGACTTCTCTGCATGGAACTGGGTGCCGGCCAGGTTGTCCCGGCCCACGATGGCCGCGACATCCCCGCCGTAGCGCGCGCTGGCCAGCAACTCCTCCTCCCGCCCGCCGCGTAGGGCGTAGGAGTGAACGAAATAGGCGTGCGCCCCCTTGGGCAGGCCGGCGAGCAGCGGGTGCGCGCCATGCGCCTCCAGCGCGTTCCAGCCCATCTGCGGAAGCGGAAGCGGCGCGCCCTGTCCGTCCCTCGGGTCCATCGGCGCGATCTCGCCCCGGATCCAGCCCAGGCCGGGGGTCACGCCGTGCTCCAGCCCGCGCTCGGCCATCATCTGCATGCCGACGCAGATGCCGAGGAAGGGGCGGCCGCGCCGGATGGCGGATTCGTGCAGCGCCTCCGCCACCCCGGGCAGGGCAGCGAGGCCGCGGGTACAGGCCGCGAAGGCGCCCTGGCCGGGCAGCACCACCCGGTCCGCCGCCAGCACCTCCTCCGCCTCGGTGGTCACGGCGAGGTCCAGTGCCACGCCCTCCTCCCGCGCCGCCCGCTCGAAGGCGCGGCGGACGGAGGCGAGGTTGCCCGATCCGGGATCGACGACCGCGAGCCTCACGCCATCGCTCCGCGCGCGAGGTCCGGGCGCGCCCTGAGCAGGCGCAGCAGGGCCAGCTCCTCGTCCGGCGCGGCGACGGCGCCCGTCTCCACGAGGCCGCCCCGGCGGAGGGTCCAGCGCTGGAGGTCGCGGGCGTGGAAGCCGAGGAGGAGCTGCATCGCGAGCCCCGCCCAGCCCTCCCAAGGCTCCGGCAGGAAGGCGAGTGCCGCGCCGAGGAGGAGGTAGCCGAGCAGCGCCAGCCACAGGCCGTGCCAGAGAAGCCACAGCGGGCCGAAGAGAGAGGCCGGGAAGGAGAAGCCCTCCCGCACCAGCTCGGTGCGGGGCTTGTCGCCCCCGCGGGCATGGACGGTGAAGACGCGCATCAAGCCTCCAGCACCCCCTTGGTGGACGGGATGGTTCCCTCCGCGCGCGGATCGGCCTCGACCGCCATCCGCAGGGCGCGGGCGAAGGCCTTGAACAGGCCCTCGGCGATGTGGTGGGCGTTGGTGCCGGCGCGCTGCGTCAGATGGACCGTCATGGCCGAGTTCATGGCGAGCGCGCGGAAGAACTCCTCGAACAGCTCCGTGTCCATCTCCCCCACCTTGTCGCGCGGGAAGCTCGCGGCCCAGGCGAGGAAGGGGCGGCCGGAGATGTCGATGGCGCATTCGGCCAGGGCCTCGTCCATCGGCACCAGCGCCTGGCCGTAGCGGCGGATGCCACGCTTGTCGGCCAGGGCGCGGCGGATCGCCTGGCCCAGCACGATGCCCACATCCTCGGTAGTGTGGTGGAAGTCGATATGCAGGTCGCCCTCCGCCCTCACGGCGAGGTCGATCATGGCGTGGCGGGCGAGCGCCGTCAGCATGTGGTCGAGGAAGCCGATGCCGGTCGCGATCTCCGCGCGGCCCGTGCCGTCCAGATTCAGCCGGAGCTGGATGCGGGTCTCGGAGGTCTCGCGGGCAATCTCGGCGCGGCGGGGAAAGGCGTCCATGCCGGTCGTTTAGACCGGGGCGGGCCCGGGGGGAACCAAGCGTATTGCTGCCGGCCCGGCGCCTACCGCGTGCCTCAGCGGCGGCGAAGGATGTAGTTGATCGTCAGGTCGATCTCGGCACTGTCCTCCCGCGTGCCGGGCGGGAAAGGCGGCACGCTGCGGCCGCGCAGCAGGGCCTGCGCCCCGGCATCGAGCCAGATGGAGCCCGAGCGGCCGATGAGCTGCACGCCGCTGACCTGCCCTCTGCGGTCCACGCTGAAGCGGACTACGGCGGTGCCGTCCTCCCCCGCCTCGGCAGCCTGGCGGGGATAGTAGCCGTGCTGCCGCAGCCAGGCCATGAAGGCCGAGCGCCAATCCGCCCCGAGTTGGGCGCCGCGGATGCGGAGCTGCGCGTTCGGCGCATCAGCCTCCGCCGCCGAGCTGGAAGTCGAGTCGCGGTTGCGCTGGGGGGAGGACGAGGCGGAGGGGGACGGCGTCGCGGGGCGGCCAAGGCTGATCGGCGGCCCCTGGCTGAGGTCGAGCGCACCGGCAAAGGGGTTGGCCGGGGTGACCCGCGGGCGTGGCGGGGAGGGGCTGGGCGCGGCCTGGGCCTGCGGTGCCGGCTCGGGCGGGGGCGGCTCCGGAGGCGGAGGGGGCAGCGGCAGGGCGGCGGTCTCGGCTCGCTGCGCGGGCGCCTCGGCCGGAGGAGGCGCGAGGTCGGATGGGGCGGGCGCGATAGGAACCGGCAGGGAGGGTGCCGCGCGCGGCAGGGGCGGAGCCGGCGACGGAGGCGCCTCGGCGAGAGCCGGCGAGGGCGGCACCGGCGCGGGCGGAACTGTGACGGGCGGAGCAGCGGCGGGCGGCGCCGGAAGGGGAGGCGCGGCGGGCGGCTCGGCGAGGCGCGGCATCGGGGCGGGCGGCTCCGGCAGGGCGGCCTCGCTCGGCGGGTCGAGCGGCGCGGAGGCGGCTTCCGGCGGGGGAGACGGGCCCTCCTCCGGCGCTCCACCGTCGAAGAGCACGTCCATCGCCGAGGCCTCCGCCGGCTCGCGCACCGGGCGGTGCTCGAAGCCGACGAGCAGCCACCAGCCAGCGGCGAGGTGCAGCAGGAGTGAGAGGCCGAGGGCAAGGCCGCGCCAGCCCCCGCGCCGCGCGCGCCGCCGCCGGGCCGCGCGCGGGAGGCGCGGCACGCGGGGCGCCCCAGGTCCGATGGCGGAGATACCCGCTGCGCTCATGCCTTCTTCAGAACCCCCTGCCCCGGCGCAGATGGGTTGGGTGCACCATCCCGGGAAGCGCCCGGATTGCACGGCGCATCCGGAATCGCCACATCGCTCCCATCATGAATACCACACAACACGATCTCCTCGGGTGGCATGGGACCACCATTCTCTGCGTGCGTAAGGACGGCCAGGTGGCCATGGCCGGCGACGGCCAGGTCTCCATGGGCCAGACCGTGGTGAAGAACAACGCCCGCAAGGTTCGGCGGATCGCGAGCGGCAAGGTGCTCACCGGCTTCGCCGGCGCGACCGCGGACGCCTTTACCCTGCTCGAGCGGCTGGAGGCGAAGCTGGAGCGCTTCCCCGACCAGCTCGAGCGCGCGGCCGTCGAGCTGGCGAAGGACTGGCGCACGGACCGCTACCTCCGCCGGCTGGAGGCGCTGCTCGCGGTCGCCGACAAGGACCGCTCGCTCCTCATCACCGGCCAGGGCGATGTGATGGAGCCGGAGGACGGCGTCATCGGCATCGGCTCGGGCGGCAACTACGCGCTCGCCGCCGCGCGGGCGCTGATGACGGTGGACGGGCTCACGGCGGAGGAGATCGCGCGGCGCTCAATGACGATCGCCGGCGACATCTGCGTCTACACCAACGGCCGCTTCATCCTGGAGACGCTGTAGCGCGCCCCCTGCCGCCGGGGGTGTGCCCCCCGGCGGCCTCTATCCCTGGAGCAGCCGGACGACGCCGTCGAGCTGGTCGAGATCGCGATAGGCGATCGTGACCTTGCCCGACTTGCCCCGGTGCTCGATCGACACCCTGAGACCCAGCCGTTCGGACAGCTCGCGCTCCAGGGCCCGGGTCTCGGCGTCCTGCGCGCGGCGGGCCGCGCGGGGGCGCTCGGCGGAGGCGGCGAGCGCCTCGGTCTGCCGCACGTTCAGCCCGCGCGTGACGACCAGCTCGGCCAGCCGCACGGGGTCCGGGGCGGTCAGCAGGGCGCGGGCATGGCCGGCGGTCAGGCTGCCGCGCCCGAGCATCTGCCGAACCCCCGGCGGCAGGCCGAGGAGCCGCATGGTGTTGGCGACGTGGCTGCGGCTCTTGCCCACGGCATTGCCCAGGGCTTCGGGCTTCAGCCCGAACTCGTCGGTCAGCCGGCGGTAGCCCTCCGCCTCCTCCAGCGCGTTCAGGTCCTCGCGCTGGAGATTCTCGACGAGCCCGGCCGCCATGGCGGCGCGATCGTCCATCTCGCGGACGACCACGGGCACCTCGTGCAGACGGGCGCCCTGGGCCGCGCGCCAGCGGCGCTCGCCGCCGATGATCTGGTAGGCGCCCTTCGCCCCGGGCTTCGGGCGCACGAGGATCGGCTGCAGCACCCCGTGCTCGCGCACGGAGGCCGTGAGTTCCGAAAGCGCCTCCTCGTCCATCGGGCCGCGGGGCTGGAAGGGGCCGGGCTCCAGCGCGTCGATGGGGAGAGACTGGGGCGTGACGGCCGTGGCCGGGCCCTGTTCATCACCCAGCAGCGCGGAGAGGCCCATGCCGAGGCGGAGCGGCTTGCGGCTCATGCGGCGCTATCCTTGGCAGCGCGCGTGCGGGCGCGGTCGCGCTTCAGCAGCTCGGCCGCGAGCTTGATATAGGCCTGCGCGCCGGAGGAACGGACGTCGTAGAGGAGCACGGGAAGGCCGTGCGAGGGCGCCTCGGAGACGCGGATGTTGCGGGGGATCACGGTGTCGTACACCCGGTCCTTGAAGAAGCTGCGCACGTCGCGCGCGACAAGCTCGGAGAGGTTGTTGCGGCGATCGAACATGGTCAGCACGATTCCGTCCAGAGCGAGCGCGGGGTTCAGGCGCTTCACCCGCTCCACCGTGCGTGCCATCTGCGAGATGCCCTCCAGCGCGAAGAACTCCGTCTGCAGCGGCACCATCACGGATTGCGAGGCGACCAGCGCGTTGAGCGTGAGCAGGCCGAGCGAGGGCGGGCAGTCGATAAGGAGGTAGTCGTAGCGGGCCAGCGCCCCGGCATCGCGCTCCAGCGCCCGGGCGAGCCGGTGCTCCCGGTTCTCCATCCCGACCATCTCGATTTCGGCGCCGGCGAGGTCGTTGTCGGCGGGCAGGAGGTCGAGCCCCGGGATCTTGCTCGGCCGGATAAGGTCGGCCAGCGGCTGGTCACCGACCAGCAGGGCATAGCTTCCCGCCCCCCGCTCGTTCCGCGGCACGCCGAGACCGGTGGACGCATTGCCCTGGGGATCCATGTCGAGCAGCAGTACGCGCTTGGCCGTCGCGAGGGCGGTGGCCAAGTTGATGGCGGTCGTGGTCTTGCCCACGCCGCCCTTCTGGTTGGCGAGGGCGATGCGGCGCGGGCCGGCGTCTTTGGCCGAGCGCGCGGAGGTGGGACGGTCAGGGGCCGACACGGCGTATTCCGGTGATCTTAAGGATGGTGGCGCCCGGCTCGGTGCGGCTCTCGAAGCGCTCGGTGCTCATTGTCCAGTCCGCGCCGGCCGCGGTCAATTCCGCCTCCGCCGTCCGCCCTTTGGGGAGAACCGCGGTGCCGTCGGGCCGGAGGAGCCGGGCGGCGTGGCCGAGCAGGGTGGTAAGCGGCGCGAGGGCGCGGGCGGTGACGAGGGCGAGGGGCGGCAGGGAGACGGCCTCGATCCGCTCGGCATGCACGCACACGTGGGAGAGCCCCAGCTCCGCCGAGGCGGCGAGAAGGAAGGCGGCCTTACGGCGGTCGGACTCGATAAGGTGCCAGGGGCGTCCGGTGTCGGCGATGGCGAGGATCAGGCCGGGGAAGCCGCCGCCTGTGCCGAGATCGGCCGCCGGTCCCTCCCCCTCCGGCAGTAGTGGCAGGAGCTGGAGCGAATCGGCGATATGACGCGCGCGCAGCCGCTCGGCATCCCGCTCGGCGACGAGGTTGATCCGCGCGTTCCAGCGCAGCAGAAGAGCGAGGAAGCCGTCGAGCCGCGCCTCGGTTTCACGTGAAACAGTGGCGAGCGGTGCCCTCACGCCGCCCCCGCCCGCGCGGCGGAATGCGCGCGCCGAAGGTGGCCGGCCAGGGCGACGAGCGCGGCCGGAGTGATGCCGGGCACGCGCCCGGCCGAGCCGAGCGTCGCGGGCCGGGCAGAGGCGAGGCGCTGGCGCATCTCGGTCGAGAGGCCGGCGATGGAGGCGAAGTCCACGTCCTCGGGGATGGGCAGTCGCTCCTCCCGCTCCAGCGCGGCGAACTCGGCCGCTTGGCGGGACAGGTAGGGCGCGTAGAGAGCCTCCGTCTCCAGCTGCTCCCGCACGCCCCGGGGAAGGTCCCGCAGCCAGGGAAACGCCGCCTCCAGCGCCAAGCCGGCGGCGGCGGGCAGGGCCATCACCTCAAGCAGCGAGCGGGGGATCCCGTCCTGGTTCACGGGGATGCCGGCCAGCGCCAGGGCGGCCGGCGTGGCGAGCTCGGCCCGGGCGCGGGCGAGCGCGTCCTCGACCGCGCGGGCGAAGGCGCGGTGGCGGGCGGCGCGCTCGGAGCCGACACAGCCCCAGTCGATGCCCTTCTCCGTCAGGCGCAGGCCGGCATTATCGGCCCGGAGGCGCAGCCGGTGCTCGGCGCGGGCGGTGAGCATGCGGTAGGGCTCGGTCACGCCCTGGGTGATTAGGTCGTCCACGAGCACGCCGGCATAGGCCTCGGTCCGCAGCAGGACGCGCGGCTCCCGCCCGCCCCCGGCACGGTGCGCGGCGTTGATGCCGGCCAGCAATCCCTGGGCGGCTGCCTCCTCGTAGCCCGTGGTGCCGTTCACCTGCCCGGCGAGGAAGAGGCGCGGCACCTCCCTCACCTCCAGCCCCGGGCGCAACGCGCGGGGGTCCAGGTGGTCGTACTCGATGGCGTAGCCGTGGCGCAGGATGCGGGCTCGGGAGAGACCGGGGATGCTGGCGATCACGGCGTCCTGCACGTCGCGGGGCAGGCTCGTGGAGATGCCGTTAGGGTAGACGGTCGGGTCGTCCAGCCCTTCCGGCTCCAGGAAGATCTGATGGCGCTCGCGCTCGGCGAAGCGCACCACCTTGTCCTCGATGGAGGGGCAGTAGCGCGGGCCCGGTCCCTGAATCTGCCCGGAATGGACGGGCGCGCGGCCGAGATTGGCGCGGATGATGGCGTGGGTCCCGGGGGTGGTCGCGGTGATGCCGCAGCTCACCTGCGGGCCCGTGATCCGCTCCGTCATCCAGGAGAGCGGCTCGGCGGGGTCGTCGCCCGGCTGGGGCTCCACCGCGGCCCAGTCAATCGTCCGCCCATCCAGCCGCGGTGGCGTGCCCGTCTTCAGCCGCCGCACGGGCAGGCCGAGGCCGGCCAGGGAGAGGGCGAGGCCGAGGGAGGCGGGGTCGCCATGACGGCCTGCCGGCTGCCGCTCCGGGCCGAGATGGATCTCGCCGCGTAGGAAGGTGCCGGCCGTCACCACCACCGCCCCGCAGGCGATGCGGACACCGTCACCGGTGATAACGGCGTCGATCCCGCCATCCGCGCCGCGCTCCAGCCCCTCGACCACCCCGGCCCGCAGGGTGAGGCCAGGCGTCTCCTCCAGCAGTGCGCGGATGGCGCCGCGGTACAGGCCGCGATCGGCCTGCGCCCGGGGGCCGCGCACGGCGGGTCCCTTGCTCCGGTTCAGCAGCTTGAAGTGGATGCCGGCCGCATCGGCCGCGCGGCCCATCAGCCCGTCCAGCGCGTCCACCTCGCGCACGAGATGCCCCTTGCCCACGCCGCCGATCGCGGGGTTGCAGGACATCTCGCCCAACGCGTCCAGCCGGTGCGTCAGCAACAGGGTGCGGGCACCGCAGCGGGCGGCGGCCGCGGCCGCTTCCGCCCCGGCATGCCCGCCCCCGACCACCACGACATCGAAGCGCCAATCCATGGCGCGCCTATACCGCCGCGCCGCCTGCGGGTCACTTCCCGATGCAGAACTCGGCGAAGACGCGGTCGAGTATTTCCTCCGCTCCGACGCGCCCGGTCAGCCGCCCGAGGGCGCGCAGGGCCTCGCGCAGGGCATCGGCCCGCAACTCGGGTAGCGGAGCCTTCGAGGCCTCCCCCAGCGAGTCCAGCGCGTCGCGGATCGCGGCGCGGTGCCGGGGGCGCGTGAGCAGGGTCTCGCCCGCCCCTGGTGCCAGGCGCACCACCTCCGCCTCCAGGGCCCGCCGCAGCTCATCCATCCCCGCCCCGGTACGTGCCGAGACAGCGAGGCCTCCCGCGGGCATTCGGCCGCTCCCTGCCCCGCCGAGATCCGCCTTGCTCGCCACCATCAGGCAGGGGCGGCGCGCGAGAAGGGCGAGGGTGGCGGGATCGGGCGGCGCGTCGCAGGGGAGGAGGGCGAGGACAAGATCAGCCTCCTCGCCCCGGCCGAGGGCACGGCGAACCCCTTCCGCCTCCACCTCGTCCGCCGCCTCGCGCAGGCCCGCCGTGTCGGCGAGCACTACGGGCAGGCCCGCCAGCACCATGCGGACCTCGACCACGTCGCGCGTCGTCCCGGCCCGGGCGGAGACGATCGCCGCTTCCCGTCCGGCCAGGGCGTTCAGCAAGGAGGACTTCCCGGCGTTCGGCGGGCCGAGGATAGCGATGCTCAGCCCCTCGCGCACCCTTTCTCCCCCGACATCGCCTGCGAGCCGCGCCGCCATCTCCCCCGCCAGGGCGTCGATCCCCGCCGCGACCTCTCCCTCCAGGGCGCCGGGGAGGCCCTCATCCTCGAACTCGATCAGGGCCTCCTGCCGGGCCAGGAGGCCGGCCAGCCGGTCAGACCAGGACTCGGAGAGCGCTGCCAGCCCGCCGCCCGCGAGGCGCAAGGCTTGGCGACACTGGGCTGTCGTCTCGGCCTCGATCAGGTCGATCACGCCCTCGGCCGCGGTCAGGTCCATGCGGCCGTTCAGCACGGCGCGGCGGGTGAACTCCCCGGCCTCGGCAGGGCGGGCGCCGAGCGCGACGAGCGCGGCCCCCACGCCCTCCACCACCGCCGCGCCGCCGTGCAGGTGCAGCTCGGCCGAGTCCTCCCCGGTGTAGGAGGCCGGGCCGGGGAACCATAGTACCAGGGCTTCGTCGAGCACGGCGGCCTCGCCGTCCCGCAAGCGGCGCAAGGAGGCCTGGCGCGGGGTGGGCAGTCTCCCGCAGAGCCCGGCCAGCATCTCCCGGCTCCTAGGACCGGAGAGGCGCAGCACGGCGATAGCGGCCCGGCCCGGCGCGGTCGCGAGGGCGAAGATCGTGTCCATGGCGGGATCAGCCCTTCGGGGGCGGGACGTCCCTCTCCGTCAGCATCAACCGGCGCACCCGCCCCTTGTCGCGGACATGAATGGTCAAGATCTCGTCGATGTCCTCCCGCGTATCCGCGCGGTACCAGACACCTTCGGGATAGATGACGATCACGGGCCCGAACTCGCAGCGGTCAAGACAGCCGGCGCTGTTCACGCGAACCCCCTTGAGGCCCAGCTCCTTGGCTCGTGCCTTCATGTAGTCCCTCAGCGGCTCACCTCCCCGCACGGCGCAGGAGCCGCGCCGATGGCCATCGGGCCGGCGGTTGGTGCAGGCGAAGACATGGGCCTGGAACCAAAGCGGCGGGTCCGCCTCAGTTTCACGTGAAACGGCGCGGTCGGGATCGGACAAGCTCGGGCATCCTCGCTATCGGGCCCAGGGCGGCCCGCTGCGCATGTAGAGGCGGGACCGACCGGAGGCGAGAGCCGCACCTGTACCGCGGGGCAGCATGGCAGCCGAGCGAAGGCGCTTGACGCGGGGCCCGGCTCGCCCGACGAATGGCTCAGGCTCAGCCATGCCCCAGACCTTTCTTCACACCCCCCTCGGCGCCCTCACCGTTTCGGAGGAGGACGGCGCCATCGTCGCCCTCGATTGGGGGCAGGGCCGCGACCGCGAGGAGACCGCGTTGCTCCGGCGTGCGGCAGACCAGTTGCAGGACTACTTCGACGGGCTGCGAACCGATTTCGACCTTCCCCTGAAGCCGATGGGAAGTCCCTTCCGGCTCCGGGTCTGGGAAGCCCTGCGCGCGATCCCTCATGGCGAGACCCGGTCCTATGCCGATCTCGCCCGGGTCCTCGGTACTGCCTCGCGCGCGGTCGGCGGAGCCAACGGCGCCAACCCGATCCCGATCATCATCCCGTGCCACCGCGTCATCGGGGCGGGCGGCACGATCGGCGGCTACACGGGGGAGGGCGGCATCGCGACCAAGCGCTGGCTCCTCGCCCTTGAGCGCCGAACCCGCCGCGCCGATCCGGGCGGCGGCGACCTTTTAGACGACCAACCCTCGTCCCCGCGAACGGCCCGCGCTCCGCGTGCGCCCGAACCGCGATAGGAAACCGCCTATGAACCATGCCATTCGCCTGCACGAACCGGGCGGCCCCGAGATGCTGGTCTGGGAGGAGGTGCCGCTCCCCAGCCCGAAGCCGGGCGAGGCGCTGGTTCGGCACAGCGCGGTCGGGCTGAACTTCATCGACATCTACTTCCGCACCGGCCTCTACAAGGCCCCTTCCCTTCCCGCCGTGATCGGAATGGAGGCCGCCGGCACGATCGAGGCGGTAGGCGAGGGCGTCGAGGACCTGAAGCCGGGGGACCGCGTGGCCTATGCCATGGGCCCGATCGGCGCCTATGCAGAGGCGCGGACCATCCCCGCTAAGGTGCTGGTGAAGCTGCCGGACGACATCCCGTCGGAGACCGCCGCGGCCATGATGCTGCAGGGATTGACGGCCCAGTACCTCCTCCGGCGAACCTACAAGCTCCAGGCTGGGGAGACGATCCTCGTCCATGCCGCGGCCGGCGGGGTCGGGCTGATCCTCTGCCAGTGGGCGAAGGCGATCGGCGCGACGGTCATCGGCACGGTCGGCAACGAGGCCAAGGCCGAGCTCGCCCGCGCCCATGGCTGCGACCACGTCATCCTCCAGGGCGAGGACCTGCCGGCGAGAGTGAGCGAGATCACCTGCGGCGCCCGCCTTCCCGTGGTCTACGACAGCGTTGGGCGGGACACCTTCGCGGCCTCGCTCGACTGCCTCGCCCCCTTCGGCCTGCTCGTCTCCTTCGGCAACGCCTCCGGTCCCGTGACGGGGGTGGACCTCGGCATCCTCGCCGCCAAGGGCAGCCTCTTCGTCACCCGGCCCACGCTGGCCACTCACACCGCCAAGCGGGAGGATCTCCTTGCAATGTCCGAGGACCTGTTCTCGGTCGTGCGCAGCGGCAAAGTGAAGATCAAGGTAAACCAGACCTACGCGCTGCGCGACGCGGCCGACGCGCATAGAGACCTGGAATCAAGAAAAACAACGGGCAGCAGCCTGCTTATCCCGTAGTTTTTCCGCTCCAATGCGGCCTCAGCAGTGGCTGGATTTTTTCCGGTCACTGCACACTTCTCAACCGCGCAGGAAGTAGCGGTAGCGATAGGCTTCGGTGAGGCCGGCCGCTGCGTAGACTTGGCGGGCCGCGGCGTTTCCTGGCGCCACTTGCAGCCAGCAGAGGGACGTCCCCTGCCCCGCACCCCAGCCGGCAAGCGCATGGAGAAGGCGCCGGCCCAGGCCCCGGCGCCGGAACTCCGGCCGCACGGCCAGGTCGAAGAGCCCGCACAGGACACCATCCGCGACGGCATGGCCGCAGGCCGCCGCCACCCCGCCCTCGCGCAGGATGAGCCAGGCGGCAGGGCGTGCCAGCAGCGGCACTGCGCGCTCCTTCTCGGCCCGCCTCACCTCTCCCTGGTACTCGGCCGTGGAGAGCACCGAGAGCCACTCGGCATCCGGGCCGTCGCACCAGTGCGCCGCCTGCTCCTCGGCGGGGTTCAGGTGCCCCGTCATCACGAGCGCGCCCTCGGCCTCCCGGTACCGCCGGGCTGCCAGGAGAGAGATCAGGCCATAGGGGTCGAGTGGCGTCGAGCGGAAGCGGCAGGGCATGGACAATCGGGCGTAATGCGCCTCGATCCGCTCCACCCTCGCCTCGAGTTCCTCGTCCGCCGAGGGGTCCAGCGAGCACGCAGCATTCGCCCGCCCCGTGCCGTTCAGGAAAGCGCGCAGGACGAAGGACCCGTCCCAGGCCACGCGAGGCGCGGGTACGGCGTTCAGCGCTGCGCGCTCCAGCAGCGCCACTTCCCGCAGCGATGTCCCTTCCGGCAGTTCCGAGGTCGATTCCAGCACGCGCAGCGCTCCCGATGACGCGGCACCGCGTCGAGCGGGCAGCATGGCACGGCTCATCCCGTTCGGCCCGTCCCGGGCGGCCCTGTGGCGGCCTCTCGCGCCCTGCCGGACGGAGCAACCTATGAAGCCTTGCACGCAACCGCCCCGACAGGGCCGCGTTGCTCACCGGCAGACCAACAGGTTCAGGAGATCACTAATGAAGAAGAGCAGCCTCATCCTCGCCCTCGCCGCCGGCCTCATCGGCGGGCCCGCCCTCGCCCAGTCCCCGGCCCCGCAGGCTCCCGTTTCCACGGCGCCGACGCCGGCCGCCCCGGGCGGCGTGACGCGCGACCAGGGCGCGGGCGTGCCCGGCGCCTCCGCCTCCCCCGCCAGCCCGTCGGGCTCCGCCGGGCTCCCGCCCAGCCCGCAGGCCGGCGTTCCGGGCACCCAGGCGCCGTCCCAGCTCGGCCGCTGACCGGCTGGCCCCCCGGAGGATGATCCCGGAGGCCTGACAGACGAAGGGCCTGCCCCGGCGACGGGGCAGGCCCTTTCTCATTCGGGCATCGCCGAGGCGATGGGTGCCCTCAGGTGTTCATCGCGTCGAAAAAGTCCTGGTTCGTCTTGCTGTACTTCAGCTTGTCCAGCAGGAACTCCATCGCGTCCTGCGTGCCCATCGGGTTCAGGATGCGGCGCAGCACCCACATCTTCGACAGCTCGCCGCGATCCACGAGGACCTCTTCCTTGCGGGTCCCGGACTTGGTGATGTCGATCGCGGGGAAGACGCGCTTGTCCGAGAGCTTGCGGTCGAGGACGATTTCCGAGTTACCAGTGCCCTTGAACTCCTCGAAGATCACCTCGTCCATGCGGCTGCCGGTATCGATCAGCGCGGTCGCGATGATGGTGAGCGAGCCGCCCTCCTCAATGTTGCGCGCCGCGCCGAAGAAGCGCTTCGGCCGCTGCAGCGCGTTCGCGTCCACGCCGCCCGTCAGCACCTTGCCCGAGGAGGGCACCACGGAGTTGTAGGCGCGGCCGAGGCGCGTGATGGAATCCAGCAGGATCACCACGTCCCGCTTGTGCTCGACCAGGCGCTTGGCCTTCTCGAGCACCATCTCCGTCACCTGCACGTGGCGGGTCGCCGGCTCGTCGAAGGTGGAGGCCACCACCTCGCCGCGCACGGTGCGCGCCATGTCCGTCACCTCCTCCGGCCGCTCGTCGATGAGCAGCACCATGAGGAAAACCTCGGGGTTGTTGGCGGAGATGGACTTGGCGATGTTCTGCAGCATCACCGTCTTCCCCGTGCGCGGCGGCGCAACGATCAGCGCGCGCTGCCCCATGCCGATCGGCGAGACGAGGTCGATCACCCGGTGGGTGTTGTCCTTCAGCGGGCCCTTCTTGTCGGCGGGCGCGGCTTCCAGCTCCGGGTTCTCCATCCGCAGACGGCGGGTGGGGTAGAGCGGGGTGAGGTTGTCGAAGTTCACGCGGTGCCGCACGGCCTCGGGCGGCTCGAAGTTCACCGTATTGACCTTCAGCAGCGCGAAGTAGCGCTCCCCGTCCTTCGGCGCGCGGATCTGGCCCTCCACCGTGTCGCCGGTGCGCAGCGCGAAGCGGCGGACCTGGGCGGGGGAGACGTAGATGTCGTCCGGGCCAGGCAGAAAATTAGACTGCGGGTTGCGCAGGTAGCCGAAGCCGTCGGACAGGATCTCCAGCGTGCCGTCCCCGTAGATCGCCTGGTCGTTCTCGGCGAGCTGCTTGAGGATGGCGAAGAGCATGTCCTGCTTGCGGAGCGAGGAGGCGTTCTCAACGCCGACCTCCTCCGCAAAGGCGAGAAGATCGCCCGGGGCTTTGGCCTTCAGTTCGGAAAGGTGCATTCAGGTGGTCTCGATCGCCAGGGGTGAACCACTGGCCGAAGGGGAGGGTGCGCGGAACCTGGATCGGGCTGGAGGGGACCAGCGCCTCCGCCGGGCGGCGGGATTCCGAATGGCGATGCACGGGGGGAGCGGCGGCTTCCGGATACCGGGACGCTGCACCGGGAAGGACCCTAAAAGGGCGGTCAGCCGCGCGTCAACCTGGAAAATGGTGAAACCTGCCGGAGGATCAAGGCCGCGCGGCGGTTTTCCCCTCCCGCCGGCTCAGAACGGCTTCACGATCACCATGACGACGATCAGCACGAGCAGCAGCGTGGGCACCTCATTCGCCATGCGCCAGTAGCGCTCGCTACGCGGCCGCTCGTCCCGCTCGAACCCCTTCCGGGCGGCCGCAAGATGGCCGTGGAAGGCGCTCATCCCTAGGAAGCCGGCTATCTTCCCGTGCCACCAGCCGGCGCTCCAGTCGACCACGCCCGGCGTCAGGACCAGCGTGATGCCCAGCAGCCAGGCCGCGCCCATGGCGGGGTTCATGATGGCGCGCAGCAGACGGCGCTCCATCACCTTGAACATCTCCGAGGCCTCGCCCCCGGCCGGCACGGTGGAGTGATAGACGAAGAGACGGGGCAGGTAGAACATGCCCGCCATCCAGGCGATCACCGCGATGAGGTGGAGGGCCTTGCTCCAGGGATAGAGGCCGGCCAGCCAGGGGATAGTCACCGCGCCACCCCCGCGGGGGCGATGCCCAGCAACCCGGGCAGGGCGGCGTGGCTGGTGAACACCTCGGCCACGCCCGCTTCCAGCAGGTCCACCGCTGGCGTCTCATGCGCGAAGCCGAGCACGCGGCAGCCCGCCGCCACCCCGGCGCGGGCGCCGGTCACGCTGTCCTCGATCACCACGCAGTCGCGGGGGTCGGCGCCGCAGAGGCGGGCGGCGGCGAGGTAGAGGTCGGGATGCGGCTTGGGCCGCTCCACATCCTCGAAGCAGAGGAGGCGGCCCTCGAAGTGGCTGAAGAAGGAGAAGATCCCAGCCTTGTTCCGCAATTCCTGGCGCCCGGAATTGGAGGCCACCGCCATGGGCAGCCCCGCCGCCGCCACGGCCTCCACCGCTTCCTGCGCCCCGGGAATGAGGGTCAGCACCCCCGCGTCGTAGCGGGCGATGATGCGGGCCACGATGCTCTGCGGCCAGTCCGGCGGGAGCTTCTGCCCGAGATGGGTCTCGATGCGCGGGACCATGTCGGGCAGCGCCGTGCCCATGAAGGCGAGCTTGGCGGCGTCGAGCGACATGGGCCAGCCGCGCTCGGTCAGGTCGTCAGCGATGGCGCCGTTCGCCACGGCCTCGCTGTCCACCAGGACACCGTCGCAATCGAAGAGAACCGCGGCCGGCCGCATCGGGGGGCGCATCACGCGGTCACCCGGATCGGCTGGGCCGCGCCGTGCGGGCAGTCCTTGTGCGCCTTCGGGCACTGCCGCCCGCCGGCAAAGGAGCAGAGCTTGCCGCCCGCGGCATCGCGCGAGCCGCGCGTCTCCTCCCGCGCCGCCCCGACCAGCGCGGCGAGGGCGCGGATGAAGGCCGGGTCGGAGTTCTGGGCGGGCACGCGGAAATAGGCGGGCACGCCCTTCTCATGGGCCAGCTCGCGATACTCCACGTCCAGTTCCACCAGCGTCTCGGAGTGCTCGGAGACGAAGGCGATGGGGCAGACGAGCAGCGCCACTCCCTCGGCGCCCGCGCGCGCCACCTCCTCCTCCGCACTCGGCCCGAGCCATTTCTGCGGCGTGACGCGGGACTGGTAGCAGAGCGCGTGGTCGAGGCCCGACATGGCCAGCGCCTCCAGCACGGCGGCGACGCTGCGCTCGACCTGCCACTGGTAGGGGTCCCCCTGCTTCACGATCGTCTCGGGCAGACCGTGGGCGCTGAAGAGCAGGCGCAGCGTCACCCCCTCCGGCACCTGAGCGCGCGCCTCGTCCCAGGCGCGGCGGACGATGGCGGCGGTGGCCTCGGCGAAGCCCTCGTCCGAGTGCCAGCAGCAAAGCGTCGTGGTTGGGGCGGAGAAGCCGGCCCGACGCGCGGCCTCGTGCCAGGCGGTGAGGCTACTGCCCGTCGTCGTTGTGCTGAACTGGGGGTAGAGCGGCAGGAGCAGCACCTCGTCCGGCCTCCAGGCCATCACGTCGCGCAGCGCCTCCTCGGTGAAGGGGTGCCAGTAGCGCATGGCCACGAAGCAGCGGGCCTGCACGCCCTCGGCCGAGAGAACCTTCTCCAGCGCCCGGCCCTGCTCCTCCGTCAGCTCCCGCAGGGGGGACTTGCCGCCGAGGATGGCGTAGTTGGCCGAGGCCTCCTTCGTCCGCCGCGCGGCGATGAAGCGCCCGAGCGGCTGCCGGATGAAGCCGGGCAGGCGCAGGATAGCGGGGTCGGTGAAGAGGTTGGCGAGGAAGGGCCGCACCGCCTCCGGGCTATCGGGCCCGCCGAGGTTGAATAGAACGACGGCCAGCTTCCGCCGGCCCTCCGGCGCGGTCGGCAGGGATGGCCCGGCCGGGTCGGTGGGCAGGTCGGCGGTGCGGGTGCTCATGCCGGAGCGAGATGCCATCGCGGGGGGCGGGGTCAAGGGCGGGTTCGGTGAAGCCCTCCCCTCCCCGCCGTTTTTTTCCGGTTCAGTCCCCGCCAGCACCGCCCGCCCGGCGCCGGCCCCGCAGCGCCACGCGCAGTGCCACCTGCCCCGTGAGCGCCGCCCCGGCCAGCACGAGTGCCGCCGCCAGGGCCGGGTCCCGCCCGAGCCCGGCCAGCCCCGAGCACACCGCCCCCACCCCCATCTGGATCGCGCCGTAGAGGCCGGAGGCCGAGCCGACCAGGCGGGGGTTGAGGCTGATTGCCTGGGCCAGCGCCGGCGGCCCACCCACCCCCACGGCGAGCGTGAAGGCGAACATGCAGCCCATCGCCCAGGGAACCGTCAGCCACCCCGCCAGCACCACCCCGAGCAGGAGGAGGGTGGAGCCGAGGCTGAGCGCCCCCGCCAGCACGAGCACCCGGTCGATCGGCACCCGCGCGATAAGGCGGCTGGCCAGCCAGTTGCCGATGGAGATGCCGATGACGAGCAGCCCCAGGGCGATCCCGGCCTCGTGCTCGGGCCGCCCGAGCTCGCGGAAGATGAAAGGGGCGGAGCCGAAGAAGGCGTAGGAGGCCGTCGTCATGCAGCCGCCGCAGACCGCGTAGCCGAGGAAGACCGGCGAGCCGAGCAGCCGGAGGTAGTCCCGCAGCAGCGTCGGCATGTCGGGCGGCGCGGCCCGGCGCCCCGTTTCCGGCAGAAGGCGCCAGGTGAGAAGAAGATTCGCCACTCCGAGCAGGCAGAGCAGCAGGAGCACCGCGCGCCAGCCCGCGAGGGCAAGCACGGCGCTTCCGACCACCGGCGCCAGCCCCGGCCCGAGCGTGACCATCAGGTTGAGCAGGGCAAGGCGCTGGGCCGCCTGCCTCGCCTCGGCGGTGTCACGCACGATGGCCCGGCCGAGCACCAGCCCGGCGCAGCCCCCGAGTGCCTGGAACAGCCGCGCGAGGATCAGCACCTCCGCGCTCGGCGCGAGGCAGGCGAGCAGCCCCGCCAGGGTGTAGAGCACGAGCCCCCCCACCAGCACCGGGCGGCGCCCGAAACGGTCCGACAGCGGCCCGTAGACCGGCTGCCCGAGCGCCAGTCCCAGGACGTAGAGGCTGACGGTGAGCTGCATCGCCCCCGTGGTGGCGCCCAGCGCCGCCCCGGCATCGGGGAGGGCGGGCACGAAGAGATACATGCCGACCGTGCCGCTGAAGGTGATCAGCGCCAGCAGCAGGAGCGGCACGGCCGGCCGCGGCGCCTCTCCGCTCACGCGCGCCGGCCCGGCAGGGGGGAACGGCACGTCGGGAAGGCGGGGCTGACTGGCATGGCCCCATGGGAGACCATGCGATGCTGCGGCGCAACGCGCACGGCGGCGCTCCCCTGCTTGCCCCGCCGCCCCCTGCCGCCTAGGTGAAGCGCGAAGGCCCCTTCCCGGGGGCAAGGAAAGATCAGAACCAGCCGAATGAGCGACAGCCCCAATTCCAACAAGCCGTCCGACGCCGAGGCGCAGCCCGGGGCCGGCACCGCGCCGGATGCCCCCAACTCTGGCGCCTTCGGCACCGACTCCCCCTCGCCGGCGGACGACCTCGCCGCCCAGCTCGCCGAGATGCGGGACAAGTGGCTGCGGGCCGAGGCCGAGATGCAGAACCTCCGCAACCGCCACAAGCGGGAACTGGAGGACGCCCGGAACTACGCCGTGACGAAATTCGCCCGCGACGTGGCGGACACGGCCGAGAACCTCCGCCGCGGCCTCGACGCCCTGCCCGCCACCCCCGAGGGTGACGAGAGCCCCGTCGCCAAGCTGCGCGGCGGCTTCGAGGGGGTGGAGCGCGCCTTCCTCGCTATGCTGGAGCGCCACGGCGTGAAGGCCGAGGACCCCAAGGGCAAGGCCTTCGACCCCGAGCTGCACCAGGCGATGGCCGAGCAGCCGGCCCCTGAGGGGGTGGAGCCCGGCACCGTCATCACGGCCTGGACCCCGGCCTGGACCATCAACGGGCGGCTGCTGAAGCCGGCCATGGTGGTGGTGGCGGGCAAGGCGGGCTGATACTCTCGAAATCCGGCGCGGCAGGGTCTTGTCGCGCCGCCCGCCCCTGAATACATCGAGGGTTGACGGGCGAGCCCCGTCCCCCAACCCCCATCCGACTGAACAATGGGGCCGCGCACGGTGCCTGATCACGGGCCGTGCCCCGGCCGCCGCTAGAAGGAGTTAACGGATGAGCAAGGTCATCGGTATCGACCTCGGCACCACCAATTCCTGCGTCGCCATCATGGAAGGCGGCGACACCAAGGTCATCGAGAACGCCGAGGGCGCCCGGACCACCCCCTCCATGGTCGCCTTCGCCAAGAACGGCGAGCGCCTCGTTGGCCAGGCCGCGAAGCGCCAGGCGGTGACCAACCCGACCGACACCCTCTACGCCGTCAAGCGCCTGATCGGCCGCCGCTTCGATGACCCAATGGTGCAGAAGGACGTCTCGCTCGTCCCCTACAAGATCGCGCGCGCCGACAATGGCGACGCCTGGGTCGAGGCCGGCGGGCAGAAGCAGGCGCCGCAGCAGATCTCTGCCTACGTGCTCGGCAAGATGAAGGAGACGGCCGAGGCCTATCTCGGCGACAAGGTGACGCAGGCCGTCATCACCGTCCCCGCCTACTTCAACGACGCCCAGCGCCAGGCCACCAAGGAGGCCGGCAAGATCGCGGGCCTCGAGGTGCTGCGCATCATCAACGAGCCGACGGCCGCCGCGCTGGCCTATGGCATGGACAAGAAGAACGGCGGCACCATCGCGGTCTACGACCTCGGCGGCGGCACCTTCGACGTGTCCATCCTCGAGATCGGCGACGGCGTCTTCGAGGTGAAGTCCACCAACGGCGACACCTTCCTCGGCGGCGAGGACTTCGACCAGCGGGTGATCGACTACCTCGCGGACGAGTTCAAGCGCGAGAACGGCATCGACCTCCGCGGCGACAAGCTCGCCCTGCAGCGCCTCAAGGAGGCCGCCGAGAAGGCGAAGATCGAGCTGTCCTCGGCCAAGCAGACCGAGATCAACCTGCCGTTCATCACCGCCGACGCCAGCGGGCCGAAGCACCTCGTGCTGCAGCTGACGCGCGCGAAGCTCGAGGCGCTGGTGGACGATCTCGTGCAGCGCACGCTCGAGCCCTGCCGCGCGGCCCTGAAGGATGCCGGCCTGACCGCCGGCGAGATCGACGAGGTGATCCTGGTCGGTGGCATGACCCGCATGCCCAAGGTCATCGAGGCGGTGAAGCAGTTCTTCGGCCGCGAGCCCGCCCGCAACGTGAACCCGGACGAGGTCGTCGCCATCGGCGCCGCCATCCAGGGCGCGGTGCTCAAGGGCGAGGTGAAGGACGTCCTGCTGCTCGATGTGACGCCGCTCTCCCTCGGTATTGAGACGCTGGGCGGTGTGTTCACCCGGCTGATCGACCGCAACACCACCATCCCGACCAAGAAGTCCCAGACCTTCTCGACCGCTGACGACAACCAGACGGCCGTGACGATCAAGGTCTTCCAGGGCGAGCGGGAGATGGCGGCGGACAACAAGCTGCTCGGCAACTTCGACCTGCAGGGCATCCCGCCCGCGCCGCGCGGCGTGCCGCAGATCGAGGTGACCTTCGACATCGACGCGAACGGCATCGTCTCCGTGAGCGCGAAGGACAAGGCGACGGGAAAGGAGCAGCAGATCAAGATCCAGGCCCGCTCCGGCCTGTCCGACGCCGATATCGAGCGGATGGTGCGCGACGCCGAGGCGAATGCCGAGGCCGACAAGCGCCGCCGCGAGAGCGTCGAGGCGAAGAACAACCTCGAGGCGCTCGTCCACTCCACCGACAAGGCCCTGAAGGACAACGGCGACAAGCTCGCCGATGCCGAGAAGGGTGAGGTCGAGGCCGCCCTCTCCGCCGCGCGCTCCGCGCTGGAGGGCGAGGATGCCGAGGCCATGAAGGCGGCCGGGGAGCGTCTCTCCACCGCCTCCATGAAGATCGGCGAGGCGCTCTACAAGGCGCAGGCCGAGGCCGCGGCGAAGGCGGGCCCCGAGGGCGAGGCCGGGTCCAACCCCGGCGCTGCCCCGGGCGCCGGGCCGGGTGGCAGCAAGGTGGTCGACGCCGAGTTCGAGGATGTCGACCCCTCGAAGAAGAAGCAGGGCTGATCGCCTTGCAGTAAAGGGAACAGGGCGCCCGGCATCGCGAAGAGCGGGCCGGGCGCCTTCTCTTTGCGGCACACCCCTGAGATGCAACCCCTCAGGGCGCGGATGCGCCCCGCACGGGAACCAAGATGGCCAAGCGTGATTATTACGAGGTGCTGGGCGTCCCGAGGGACGCGAACGAGGACGCGCTGAAGAAGGCGTTCCGCAAGCTCGCCATGCAGCACCACCCCGACCGCAATCCCGGGGATAAGGCGGCGGAGGCGAAGTTCAAGGAATGCAACGAGGCCTATGACGTCCTGAAGGACGCCGAGAAGCGGGCCGCCTATGACCGCTACGGCCATGCCGCCTTCGAGGGCAGCGGGGGCGGGGGCGGCAACCCCTTCGGCGGCGGCTTCGCGGGCGGCGGCTTCGAGGACATCTTTGAGCAGATGTTCGGGAACTTCGGCGGCCGCACCGGCCGGGGCGGGGGCCAGCCCAGCGGCCGCGGCTCCGACCTTCGCACCGAGGTGACGATCAGCCTCGAGGAGGCTTTCGCCGGCACGAAGACGACCATCCGCGTCCCCTCCTCCATCACCTGCGACCACTGCTCCGGCAGCGGCGCGGAAGGCGGCACGGCGCAGACCGACACCTGCGGCACGTGCAAGGGCGCGGGCAAGGTGCGCGCCCAGTCCGGCTTCTTCCTGGTGGAGCGGACCTGCCCCACCTGCAACGGCGCCGGGCGGATCATCAAGAACCCCTGCAAGGTCTGCAACGGCGCGGGGCGCGTGCAGCGCGACCGCAACCTGGCCGTGACGATCCCCGCGGGCGTCGAGGAGGGCACGCGCATCCGCCTGGCCGGCGAGGGCGAGGCAGGGCTGCGCGGGGCGCCGGCGGGCGACCTCTACGTCGATGTCGGCATCCGCCCCCACCCGATCTTCCAGCGGGAGGGGAACAACATCTTCATCCGCGTGCCGCTCCGCATGACCCAGGCCGCGCTCGGCGGCACGGTGGAGGTGCCGAGCATCGACGGCGGCCGCGCCCGCGTCTCAATCCCCACGGGCACCCAGGCGGGCGACCAGTTCCGCCTGCGCGGAAAGGGCTTCTCCGTGCTGCGCTCGGCCGCGCGGGGCGACATGTATGTCCAGGTTTCCGTCGAGACGCCGCAGAACCTCACCTCCAGGCAGCGCGAACTGCTGGAGCAGTTCGAGGCCGAGGCGGAGGCGAACAGCAGGACCAGCCCGGAGAGCGAGGGCTTCTTCTCCCGCGTGAAGGAGTTCTGGGAGGGGCTGGGGCGGTAGCGGCCGCCCCGGCACCCATCCTCAGGCCAGCGGCAGCTCTATCAGGGATCCCGGCAAGACCGTCAGCACGGGCGGGCGCCCGTGCGGCACCTGCATGCAGTGGTCGGCATCCGCGCCCGCGATGGAGAGCCGGATGCGGCTGCCCGCCCCGAAGCGCCAAGCGGTGGGCAGCAACGGGATGCGGATGCGCACGGCCTCCCCCGGCACCATCGGCGCCGCGTCCTCCCGCCGGAAGGAGCGGAAGGGCCAGGTGGTGCGGTAGGTTTCCGGCGCCGGGCTCTCCTTCCGGTGGAGCGCGCGCAGCAGCCCCTCCGTGACGTAGCGGAGCGTGCCATCGGCCTCGATCTCGGAGAGATAGACAAAAATCGCCGCGTCCGGCTCGCTGGAGGCGAGCAGCAGCTCCGCGACAGCGTGCCCCGCCATCTCCCGCGCCTCGGCCAGCGGCCCGGAGGTCCAGGAGAGCATGGCGGCGGAGCGCTCCGCCCAATCGGCGTAGTAGATCGTGCTGTTGATGCCGGCGATGCGCTCGTAGCGCGTGCCGTGGCCCGTGCCCGCGGCGAAGTCGGCGCGCGTCTCCGCCGTTCCGGCCCGTGAGGCATCGCCCGACAGGGCGCCCTCCGCGCCGAGGAACAGGCGCTCCGTCGCCTCCACCGGAGGCCAGGACTCCGCCGCGCGCCACTCCTCCGCGTGCAGGGCGAAGAAGTGCACCCGGGCCTCGTCCCACAGCCCCGTGTCGCGGCCCATCAGGTACTCGTCGAGGAAGCGCAGCAGGGCGCCGAGCAGGTCGAAATCCGGCGTCACCCCGCCGCGCCAGGGCGAGACGTTGCAGCGGGCACCGTGGTCCCAGGGGCCGAGCAGGAGGTGGACGGGGTTCTCGCGCAGGGTGAGAAAGCGCGAGATCGCTCCGTTCGCGTATCCCGCCCCGTCCATCCAGCCCGAGACCGCCATCACCGCCACGTCGGGCCGGATGCCGGGGCTGACGGAATAGGGGCTGAAGGAGGCGGAGGAGAAGGAGGGGTCGTATGGCAGCGCCTCCTCGCGGAAGCGGAACTCGCCCATGAAGTCGGGCTGCCGGAAGTTGCCGAGATGCTCGCGGATGGCCTCCGCCAGCAGCGCGCCATCGGGGTCCTCGTCCACGGGATGCGGGCCGCGCAGGTCGGGATGCGCGTAGTAGACGTAGTTCTTCAGCAGGTCGCGCCGGTCGTGGTCCATGGCGACCATCAGCGCGTCGTAGCTGCGCGCCAGCTCCTTCAGCAGGATGCCGCCGGGATAGTAGTTGTCCGTGTAGGTGTCCCAGACGGCGAAGAGCGGCGCGATGGCGCGCACCGCCGGGTGCCCCGTGCTGGCGAGGAAGTCCGAGGCCGCGCCGGGATAGGAGATGCCCGTCGCGCCCACGCGCCCGTCGGACCAGTCCTGCGCCACGATCCAGTCGGTGATCTCCCGGCTGTCCTCGCGTTCCCTCGGCGAGCGGAAGCTGTCCCGCGTGCCGAAGCTGGCGCCCGTGCCGCGCACGTCCACCACCACCACGGCATAGCCGCGCGGGACGAGGTAGCGGATGAACTTCCCGGCATTCGGGATGGCGTCCGCCTCGCTGCCCGGCGCCACGGCGAAGCGGCGGTAGTAGGGGGTGAGGATCAGCACCGCCGGCACGGGACCAGTGGCGCCCTCGGGCAACCACGCATCCAGCGCGATGCGGCAGCCGGCCCACATCGTCAGGTAGCGCGAGAGGGGCCGCGCCGGGAGCGCGAAGGGCACCTCGCGACGGGCCGCGTAGTGCGAGGGCGCCACCCGCCAGGCGCCGCCCTTCAGATCCCCGTCCGACATGCCGCGCGCCTTACCGCTTGGCCTCGATCGCGTCCCAGATCGCCTTCTCCAGATGCACACCGTCGAAGCGCGCCACCTCCTGCAAGCCCGTGGGGGAGGTGACGTTGATCTCGGTGAGGTAGCCGCCGATCACGTCGATGCCGACGAAGATCATGCCGCGCTTCTTCAGCTCCGGCCCGATGGCGGCGCAGATCTCGCGCTCGCGGTCCGTTAGCGTGGTCTGCACCGCCTTCCCGCCGACATGCATGTTGGACCGCGCCTCGCCCTCGGCCGGCACGCGGTTGATCGCGCCCATCGCCTCGCCGTCCACGAGGATGATGCGCTTGTCGCCCTGCCGCACGGCGGGGACGTATTTCTGGATCACCAGCGGCTCGCGCGAGCGCTCGGTGAACATCTCGATCAGCGAGTTGAGGTTGGGATCGTCGGGGCGCAGGTGGAACACGCCGGCGCCGCCATTGCCGAAAAGCGGCTTGACGATGATGTCGCCGTGCTTCTCGCGGAAGCGCATGATCATCGTCCGGTCAGCCGTCACCAGCGTCTCGGGCATGAGGTCGGGGAAGTGGGTGACGAAGAGCTTCTCCGGCGCGTTCCGCACGCTGGCGGGGTCGTTCACCACCAGCGTCCGGGGATGGATGTGCTCCAGGATGTGGGTGGCCGTGATATAGGCCATGTCGAAGGGCGGGTCCTGGCGCATCAGCACCACGTCGGCGTCGCGGCCGAGGTCCAGCTCCACCCGCTCGCCGAAGGTGAAGTGGTCTCCCTTCACCCGCCGCACCTCCACCGGATGCGCCCAGGCCGTCACCCGCCCGCCGTGCAGCGCGAGGTCGCGCACGTGGTAGTGCCACAGCGCGTGGCCCCGCGCCTGCGCCTCCAGCATAAGGGCGAAGGTGCTGTCCCCCTCGATCCCGATGCTCTCCATCGGGTCCATCTGCACCGCCACCCGCAGGGTATTCGCCATGGCCGTCCATCCGTGATCGCGTCCGGGGCTTTGGTGGCATTCCCTGGGCGATCACGCCAGAGGGGGCAGCCAGAGGGGGCAAGCACGGGCTCAGGGCACGAGCACCACGAGCAGCCAGGCCGCGAAAACCACCAGCAGCACGCAGCCCTGGAGCAGGTTCGTGATACGCCCGGACAGGGCGAGCATCCCCGTCACGAAGGTCAGCACCAGCAGCACGGTGTCGGCCGGCGGGATGCCGAGGTCGAGCGGCTGCCCCAGCCAGGCGGCCAGCCCGGCCAGGATCGGCACGGAGAGGCCGATGGTCGCGATGGCGCTGCCGAGGGCGAGGTTCAGGCTCGCCTGCAGACGGTCCGCCATGGCGGCGCGGAGCGCGGTGGCGGTCTCGGGCATCAGCACGATGGCAGCGACGATCACCCCCTCCACGCTCACCGGCAGGCCGGCCGCGGCCACGGTCTGCCCGATGGCGGGGGCCACGGTCTTGGCCAGCAGCACCACGGCGATGAGGGCGAGTAGCAGCAGGCCGCCCGCAAGCCCCGCCTCCCGCCCGCTCGGGCGGATGTCGAGCGCCTCCAGCGCCTCCCCCGTGCCCTCGATCAGCGCCCGGTCGTCTGCGGGCACGAAATAGGTCCGGTGCAGCACGGTCTGCACGAGGACGAAGACGAGCCACAGCGCCAGGCAGAGCCCCGCGACCACCGCCACCTGCACCGGCGCGTACTCCCCGCCCGATGCGGCCCGGACGTGGTTGGGCAGGACCAGCACGAGCGTCCCCATGGCCGCCACCACCGAGAGGAGCGCCGTCGCCCCGTCCGCATTGAAGCCGGGCTCGCGGTGGCGGAGCGCGGCCAGCACGATGCAGAGCCCCGTCAGCCCCGCGGCGACCAGCATCACCACCGCGTGGATGGTGTCCCGCACCAGGGTCGGCTTCGGCGGGTCGGCCGTGACCATCACGGAGGCGACCAGCGCCACCTCGATCACCGTGACCGCGAGCGCCAGCACGAGGGTCCCGAAGGGTTCCCCCACCCGCGCCGCGACTGTCTCCGCGTGGTGCACCGCCGCCCGGACGGCCAGTAGCAGCAGGGCAAAGACCGGCAGGGCCACCCAGCCCGTGGCGGAGAGGCCGACCGCCACCGCGCCGATCAGGCCGAGGACGGATGGAACCCAGCCGTCCCAGCGGAGGGGGTGGTGATGGATCGATGACATGGAGGATTTTTAATCCAAGCGTTTCCCCATTCAGCGCCCGGGGGCCGGGATGGATGCGCGCCCTGACGCGGCGGCCCGCATGGGCTATGCCGGCTCCATGGCGTTCCCCCGCACCCTCACCGGCAAGACCCTCACCGCGGGCATCCTTGGCTGGCCCGTGAGCCATTCCCGCTCTCCACGCCTGCACGGCTTCTGGCTGGAGCGGCACGGGATTGACGGCGCCTACATCCCCCTCCCCGTCCGGCCGGAGCGCTTCACGGGCGCCATCCGCGGCCTGGCCGATCTCGGCTTTCGCGGCGCCAATGTGACCATCCCGCACAAAGAGACAGCGCTGGCCGCCTGCGACCTCCTGGAGGAGGGCGCCCGCCGTATCGGGGCCGTGAACACGCTCGTCTTCCACGAGGACGGCCGCATCGAGGGCTGGAACACCGATGGCTGGGGCTTCCTGGAGAGCATCCGGGAGGGAGCGCCGGGATGGCGGGCGGAGGCCGGGCCAGCCGTGGTGCTCGGCGCCGGGGGCGGCGCCCGCGCCGTGGCCCACGCGCTGCTCTCGGCCGGCTGCCCCCGCCTCACTCTCGTCAACCGCAGCCCGGCCCGCGCCGAGGCGCTGGCGGCCGAGCTCTCCGCCCATGGCTACCGCGTGGAGGTCGCTGCCGCCCCGCCGCTGGAGGATGCGGCGCTGCTGGTGAACACCACGAGCCAGGGAATGCAGGGCCAGCCCCCCCTTACCCTCGACCTCGCTCCCCTGCCCGGCTCGGCCGTGGTGGCGGACATCGTCTATGTCCCGCTGGAGACGCCGCTGCTGGCCGCCGCCCGCGCCCGGGGCTTGGCCGCGGTAGACGGGCTGGGGATGCTGCTGCACCAGGGCCGCCGCGGCTTCCAGGCCTGGTTCGGCACCATGCCCGCGGTGGACGCGCAGCTGCGCGCCTTCGTCGCCTTCGACATCCCGAGGACGGCCGCATGAAGGTCTGGGGGCTTACCGGCGGGATCGGCATGGGCAAGTCCACCGCCGCCAACACCTTCCGCCGCCTCCGCATCCCCGTCTTCGACGCCGACGCCGCCGTGCACCGGCTGCAGGGCCCGGGTGGCGCCGCCGTGCGCCCGATCGAGGCCGCCTTTCCCGGCACCACGCGCGGGACGCCGCGCGGCCCGGCGGTGGACCGGGAGGCGCTGCGCCGCGCCGTGATCGGCCATGACGCCGCCCTCAACCGATTGGAGGCGATCGTCCACCCCCTCGTGCGGCGGGAGGAGCGCCGCTTCCTCGCCGCCGCCCGCCGCCGCGGCGCGCCGCTGGCGGTGCTGGACATCCCGCTTCTCTTCGAGACCGGGGGCGAGCGCCGGGTGGACAAGGTGATCGTCGTCACCGCACCTGCCGCCACCCAGCGCACCCGCGTGCTCCGCCGGCGCGGCATGACGGAGGAGCGGCTGCGCGCCATCCTCGCCCGCCAGGTGGCGGACAGCCTGCGGCGACGCCGGGCGGACCACCTCGTCCATACCGGCCTTTCCCGACACCATGCGCAGCGCGCCGTGCGGCGGCTGGTGGCGCATCAAGGCTGAGGGGCAAGCGCCCGGCAGGGGCCAGCCATGCGCCGGCGCGACTGGCCCGGAGGCCCCCCCATCACCACCTCTCTGTCGCCCTCCGGTGAGGGGAAACAAGAGGTTAAGACAGTGCTTACGACCATGTTCCTGATTGTCCTGGCCGGCCTGACGGCCGCCAATGTCGCGGCGCGGGTGGCCCTAGATCACTCCTCGATCCGCGTGCCCGTGACCGGCCGCGACTGATCCGACCGGCCTCCCGTCTTTCCGGGGCTCCCAGGAGGAACCCCGGTTGGCGGGGCTGCGGCGGCGGCCGGGCAGTCCTGTCCGGCCCCCGCCCCAGCTCCCCCAGAGCCCGCCGCGCTGCTCAGCGCGCGACGATGTTCTTCTCCTTCACCACGCGGCCCCAGCGCGCGTGGTCACCGCGCACCAGCGTGTCGAAGGCCTCCGGCGTGCCGTCCCCGGGCTCGTTGCCCTGGCCCGAGATGCGCTCCCGCACCGCGGGGTCGCGGAGCGCCTGGTTCAGCGCCGCGTTCACCCGCTGAACCACCTCGACCGGCGTGCACTTGGATGCGAAGATGCCGCTCCAGCTCGTAATGATGAGGTCGTTCAGGCCCTGCTCCCCCACCGTCGCCACGTCGGGGAAGGCTGGTACCCGCCGCTCCTTGCCGGTGACGGCGATGGCGCGAACCTGCCCCGCCTTCACGAAGCGAGCGACGACCGAGGCGGCATCGAACATCGCGCTGAAGCGCCCGGCGATGGGGTCCTGCATCGCCGGGTTGCCCACGCGCTCGCGGAACAGCTCCAACGCGCAGTGGGACATGCTGCCGGCGGCCGGCGTGCCGTACTGCACCGGGCCGTTCTGCGCCTTGTCCAGGCGACCAGCTCCGGTGCCGTGCGCGCCGGCACGGAGGAGTGGATGCAGAGGACGAGGGCGCTCTGCAGCGTCAGCCCGACCGAGACGAGGTCGAGCGGGTTGATCGTCATCCCTGGGAAGATGTGGGAATTGATCGCCATGGCGCTGCTGTTCGCCACCAGCAGCGTGTAGCCGTCCGGCCGCGCGCAGCACGTATTCCGTGCCGATACTGCCGCCCGCGCCGCCCCGGTTCTCCACCACCACGGGCACGCCGAGCGCGGCCGACATGCCGTTCTGCACGATGCGCGCGGCGGCAGGTGGTTCCCGCGGCGGTTGGGAGGGAAGTCATGCGAAGTCCCCTCGAATTGCTGCCGCTCCTTCAGAGCGGCTTGGGGAGGAGACGTAACGAGCACCCGCCGGCCCGTCCAATCCCGGCCCGCCATCTCCCCTCTCCTCAGTCTCTCGCCCCCCTGGGGCCGCGGTCCCTGATCGCCTATCCTGCGCCCATGACCCGTGCCCTCATCCTCGACACCGAGACCACCGGCCTCGATCCCGCGACAGGCGACCGCGTGCTGGAGGTGGCCGCGATCGAGGTGGTGAACCTCATGCCCACCGGCCGGTCCTTCCACCGCCTCATCAACCCTCAGCGCGACATCCCGCCCGAGGCCTCGAAGGTCCACGGCTTCACCGCCGCCGACCTGGCGGACAAACCGCTCTTCGCCGAGCTCCTGCCGGAGCTGCTGGGCTTCCTGGGAGAGGATCCCGTCATAGCCCACAACGCGCCCTTCGACTTCAACTTCCTCGACCACGAGTTCGACCGCTGCGGCACCCCGCGCATCCCGCGCAGCCGCATGGTGGACACGCTGGAGATGGCGAAGAAGCGCTTCCCCGGCCTGCCCAACAGCCTCGACGCGCTCTGCCGCCGCTTCGGCATCGACCTCTCGGCCCGCACCACCCACAACGCGCTGCTCGACGTTCAGCTCCTCGGCCAGGTCTATCTCGAGCTGATGGGCGGCAAGCAGCCCGGCCTGGCGCTGGCGCCGAATATCGGCGGGCGCGGCCCCCGCCTCGCCGCCTCCGGCCCCGCCGCCCCGCGCACCCCGCGCCCCATCGCCCCCTCCCCGGAGGAGCTGGAGCGCCACGCGGCCTTCGTGGCGAAGCTGAAGGACCCCGTCTGGGCGGTGCTGGACGGAGGATGACAGGCGCCGCCCGCCTCCCTTGGGCTCGCGCAACGAGTTGGGGAGGCGAGCCATGAGCGTCCATCCCGGCGGCTGCCTCTGCGGGGCCTTGCGCTACGAGGCCCTGGCCGAGCCGCTGCGCGTGACCACCTGCCACTGCCGCTTCTGCCAGCGCGCCACGGGAACGGCCTATATGGTCGAGCCGATTTTCCGGCGGGAGAATATCCGCGTCACCGCCGGCAGCCCCGCGGTCTACGAGCACCGCTCGGCGGGCAGCGGCAAGATCGTCCACATCCATTTCTGCGCGGCCTGCGGCACGAAGATCTTCATGACCTTCGAGCGCTTCCCGACCTCCTGCGGCGTCTATGCGGGCACCTCCGACGATCCCGGCCGGTTCGCCATCACGCCGGAGAACGCGAAGCACATCTTCATCGGCGCCGCGCGGCACGACACCCTCCTGCCCGCCGGCATCCCCGCCTATGACGAGCACGCCATCACGAATGACGGCACGCCGACCCGGCCCGTGGTCTTCGACGCGCCCCGGGCGGCCGGCCGGCATCAGGGCGGCTGACGCCCCGCCCTGGCCGGATGACCGCCCCGCCCCTATCTTGCGGGCACATCCCCAGAGCAGCCCAAGGCCCCGATGCGCGACCCTGACTTCACCGGCTACACCCCCAACCGCGTCGAGGGCGTCACGGCGCAGGAGGTGATCCAGGTCACCTCCCGCCACGTTCCCTGCGACGGCGGCGGCCTCGGCGGCCATCCCCTGATCTGGCTGCGGGTCGAGGGGGACGAGATCACCTGCCCCTACTGCTCCCGCACCTACCACCTCGCCCCCGGGGCGGGGGACGACGACCACCACTGAGAGGCTGGGGGAGAGCACCCTTCCCCGGACACCACCTAGTTTTCAGTTCCGGGGTGCGCCCCGGCGGACGGGGACGCCCATGCCAAACGCCGACGAGGCCCTCGACAAGGCGCCCGCCGATGACGCCGTCACCGCCGAGGTGAACACCGAGCGCCACCTCATCCTCGTGGACGGCTCCGGCTACATCTTCCGCGCCTTCCACGCCCTGCCGCCCATGACCAACCCGGCAGGCGTGCCGGTGAACGCCGTCTTCGGCTTCACCCAGATGCTGGCGAACTTTCTCTCCAAGCATGCGGGCAGTCATATCGCGGTGGTGTTCGACGCCTCGCGCTCCACCTTCCGCACCGAGTTCTACCCCGAGTACAAGGCCCAGCGCCCGGAGGCCCCGCCCGAACTGGCCCCGCAGTTCGGCCTCATCCGCGAGGCGACCGACGCCTTCTGCGTCGCCCGGCTGGAGCTAGACGGCTACGAGGCCGACGACCTCATCGCCACCTACGCCACCGCCTTCGCGCGGGACGGCGGGCAGGTGACGATCGTCTCCTCCGACAAGGACATGATGCAGCTCGTGGATGACCACATCCGCATGCTGGACCCCATCAAGCAGAAGCCGATCCACGCCGCCGACGTGGTGGAAAAGTTCGGCGTGCCGCCGGAGAAGGTGGTGGAGGTGCAGGCCCTGGCCGGCGATTCCACCGACAACGTCCCCGGCGTCCCCGGCATCGGCATCAAGACCGCCGCCGGGCTGATCGAGCAGTTCGGGGACGTGGAGACGCTTCTCTCCCGCCTCTCCGAGATCAAGCAGCCCAAGCGCCGCCAGGCGCTGGAGGAGAACGCCGAGAAGGCCCGCATCTCCCGCCGGCTGGTGGAGCTGGACCGCAACGCCCCCTTCCCCTGCCCGATGGAAGAGCTGGCCACCCGCGCCCCGGATGCGGGCAAGCTGCAGGCCTTCCTGAAGCTGCACGGCTTCCGCAGCGTGCAGCACCGGCTGGGGCTGGACGCCACGGGCGAGGTGCCGAAATCCCGCCCCGCCGGCCCCGCCCCGGCCCCGGCCGCGCTCACCCTGCCCGCCGAGGGCGCGCCCTTCGGCCCTTATGAGACCATCACCACCATCGACGCCCTGCACGCCTTCGCCGCGGCCGCGCGTGAGGCGGGGGTGATGGCGCTGGACACGGAGACGACGAGCCTCGACGCGCTCAACGCCTCGCTCGTCGGCATCTGCATGGCGGTCGCGCCCGGCCGCGCGGCCTATCTGCCCCTGCGGCACGAGGGGGTGGACATGCTTACCCCCGCCCCGGCGCAGCTCCCCTTCGATGCCGCGATGGAGGTGCTGCGCCCGCTGCTGGCCGACCCCTCCGTGCTGAAGGTGCTGCACAACGCGAAGTACGACCTAGAGGTGCTGAACCGGGAGCCGAACGGGGGGCTGGAGGTGTCGCCGGTGGATGACACCATGATGATTTCCTACAGCATGGATGCCGGCCGCCACGGCCACGGCATGGACGAGCTCTCCCGCCGCCACCTCTCCCACCAGCCGATCACCTATGACGAGGTCACGGGCACCGGCCGCGGGCGCAAGCCCTTCGCCCAGGTCCCGCTCGACCAAGCCACCGCGTATGCCGCCGAGGACGCGGATGTGACGCTGCGCCTCTGGCACGCGCTGCGCCCAAAGCTGCGCGAGGAGAAGGCCCTCGCCCTCTACGAGAATGTCGAGCGCCGGATGATCACCGTGCTGCGCGACATGGAAATGGCGGGGGTAAAGGTGGACGGCCCCGCGCTGAAGCAGACGGGCGCCGAGTTCACCGAGCGGATGGCCGCGCTGGAGAAGGAGATCCACGAGATCGCGGGCGAGCCCTTCGCGGTGGGCTCGCCGAAGCAGCTCGGCGACATCCTCTTCGGCAAGCTCGGGCTCCAGGGCGGCAAGAAGGGCAAGTCCGGCGCCTACTCCACCGATGCCGCGACGCTGGAGGAACTGGCGGCCTCCACCGGCCACCCGCTGCCGCGCAAGGTGCTGGACTGGCGCCAGCTCTCGAAGCTGAACTCGACCTATGTGGAGGGGCTGCAGGCGCAACTCGCCGCCGATGGCCGCGTGCATACCGACTTCTCCATGGCCATCACCAGCACCGGCCGCCTCTCCTCCACCGAGCCAAACCTCCAGAACATCCCGATCCGCACGGAGGAGGGCGCGCGCATCCGCCGCGCCTTCGTGGCCGAGGAGGGGAATCTCCTTCTCGCCGCCGACTACTCGCAGATCGAGCTGCGGCTGCTCGCCCACGTCGCGGGGGTGCCGAGCCTGCTGGAGGCCTTCACGACGGGGCAGGACATCCACGCCCGCACGGCCGCCGACATCTTCCGCATCCCGCCGGACAAGGTGGACCGCGAGGCCCGGCGCCGGGCGAAGACGATCAACTTCGGCATCATCTACGGCATGTCCGCCTTCGGCCTTGCCGGCCGGCTGGGCATCGGCCCCGCGGAGGCACGCGGGATCATCGACGCCTATTTCGCCCAGTATCCCGGCATCCGCGACGCGATGGAGCGCTTCAAGGAGGACGCCCGCACCAACGGCTACGTCCTCACCCCCTTCGGCCGGAAGCTCTGGATCCCCGAGATCGGGGCGCGCGACCAGTCCCGCCGCGGCAATGCCGAGCGCGCGGCGATCAACGCTCCCTTCCAGGGCGGGGCGGCCGAGATCATCAAGCGCGCCATGGTGCGCCTGCCCGCCGCGCTCCGCGAGGCCGGGCTCGCCGCCCGCATGCTCCTGCAGGTGCATGACGAGCTGCTCTTCGAGGTGCCGAAGGCGGAGGTGGAGAGCACCAAGCCCGTGGTGCGGGAGGTGATGGAGGGCGTCGCCACCCTCGCCGTACCGCTGGCGGTGGAGATCGGCACGGGCCACTCCTGGGCCGAGGCGCACTGACGCCTCGAGAGGAGGCGCCGCCCCGCCTCCCCTTCCGGCGCTCTCCGGCTCAGTCGCGGGTAAGCCGGAAGGTGCCGCGGGTGCTGCTCGGCTGCGCGCCGGGTGCCGCGGCCCTGATGTAGCGAACCGAGCCGGTCAGGCGATCGCCCGAGATCGTGCCCTCCAGCTCCGTGGTGAACGGGTTCTGGCCCATCATCAGCGTGCCGGAGGCGGTGAGCTGGCCATCGTGGGTAAGGCGGCCGGCGAGCTGCCCCGCGCCGATCAGCCCGCCGTAGGCCTGGAACCGCACCAGCACCGCATCGGCAGGGCTGGAGCGCGTGACCGTCAGCCGGAGACCGCCGCCGCGGGCGAGCGTCACGTTGAAGGTGCTTCCGCGGAACGTCCCGGGCTCCGCCGGAGGCCTCGCTGCCTCCGGCCGCGGCGCTACTCGCTCCGTGCGGGGCGCGAGGCCGGCGGGGGGAATGGCCCTCCTGGCACGATCTGCGTCCGGTGCGGGGGCGGGCGGGACCGGGGTGAGTGGAACCGGCGCGGCCGGTGCGGTCGCGGCCTGGGGTTCCCTGGGTGGCGCGACAGGGGCCAGGGCTCCGCCTGCGGCCACCGCCGGGCGCTCCTCGCCGGGGTCGGGCCGCAGGCTTCCGGACAGGTACCAACCTAGCAGGGCCAGGGCGAGAAGGACCGGCAGGGCGAGAAGGGCCGGCCGGAGCCAGCGCCGCATGTCCGGCCGGGGCGCCGCGAAGATTCGCGGCGCGGCATCGTCCTCGGCGCCGTTCTCCGATCCGCCGCCCGAGCGCAGGGCCTGGGCCGCCAGCACGACGTGCCGGGCCCCCACCTGCGGTGCCCCTTCCCGCCGGGCGCGGAGCAGCGAGGCCTGGCACAGTGCCAGGAGGGAGCCGGGCAGGCCCTCCGAGAAGGAGGCCAGAGCGGCGACCGACCGCTCGCTGAAGAGGTCCGCCGGGCGGCCCGCCGCGGTCAGGGTGGCGGAGACGAACTCCCCCACCTCCTCGGGGGAGAGCGGCAACAGCCGCGCGAGGGCGATCCGGACCGGCAAGCCCATCACGCGCCCCGCCGATTGCGGCAGGACGGCGAACACCGTCACGCCGCCGGCCAGGGCGAGGCTGCGGAGCGCCGCGTCGTCCAGCATGTCGGCATCGTCCACCAGGCGCACGGTGTCGGGCCCCACGGGGTCGATCGCATCGCCCGGCCCGCCGAGCCGGACCTTGAGGCCGCCGGCGCGAAGCTGGCGTTCCAGGTCCCGCAGCAGCAGGGTCTTGCCCGCCCCCTCCTCGCCGACAACGACCGCGAGCCAGCCCGCCGCCAGGGCCTCCAGCACCGTTTTCCGCGCCTGCCTCCGGCCCGTATGCTCGAAAGCCTGGCCGGGGGAGGCTTGCAACCCGAACGGGGGGGCGGCTCCGGCCGCCAGGGCCTGATCCACGTCGTGCTCCTACGCCGGAAGGGGGCCAGCACGCGTCCCGCCGGCCTCGCCTCTGAACGCGCCAGGGGCGGGAAGGTGGCGCCGGTGCGGGCGGGCGCCCCGCGCAGGACCTCCCGCGCTACTTCTCGCAGCGGATGAAAACGGTCGCGCGCTCCGCGATCTCGCCCACATCCGCCGCGCTGCGCTCCGGCCCCGTGCTGCGGGCCGCGGCCGGGGTGACGCCCGCCGCGCGGAGGAAGGCGGCCGCGCGCTCGCCCTTCACGGCGAAGTTGATGTTCTGCGCGATGTCGCCCGTGCGGCCCGCCACCGCCTGGGCGTTCAGCTTCGACACGACGACGCCGACGACATTGCCCTGCATGTCCAGGAGCGGCCCGCCGGAATTGCCGGGCTGCACGGGGGCGCTGATCTGGATCTGGTCCTGGTTGTCGCGCAGCCCGGCCAGTCCGTTCACCTCGCCGCGCGTCAGCTTCGCGTCGGAGGACAGCAGGCCGGTGAGGGGGAAGCCATAGGCCACCACCCCCTCCCCGCGCCGGAGCGGCGGGTCCTGGCGGAAGGAAAGGACGGGGCCGCTGAGGCCGGGCACGGTGAGGAGGGCGAGGTCGAGCTTCGCATCCGTGCGGGCGGGCGGCACGGCGGCGTGGTTGCGCCCGTCCGGCGCGCGGACGAGCACGCGGTCGCAGCCGTCGACCACGTGGCGATTGGTTAGCACCCGCTCCCCTGCCACGAGGAAGCCCGTGCCGGTAGCGGCCCGCACGCCGGGGCGCGGCAGGGCGCCGGGCGCGGTCGGCCGCTCGGGCGAGGGGCGCGCGGCGGCGCCGGCCGCGACCACCGTGCCCGCATCGAGCGCGATCTCCCGCTGCGCGCAGATGTCCTGATCCCGCCGCACCGCCTCGCGCCCGTCGGCCAACACGAGCTTCACGTCGAAGCGGCAGCCGGCCTGGGGGTTGGGGCGCAGGCGATAGCCCGCATCCGCCGCGAGGGGGCGGGGGAGGAGGTTGTTGCCCCAGTCCGCCCGGCCGCTCCGCACGGCATGCAGGGCCGAGGCCTCCTGCCCCGTGCGGTTGAGGATGCGGAAGCCTTCCTCCGCCACCGTGGTACTGGGAGCGCTCGGAGGGGTGCTGGGGACCGGCGCCTGGGCCAGGGCCGGCGCGGAGAGGAGGAGGATGGAGGCGAGGAAGGGGGCGCGCATGGTGAGGCGATCTGTGCGGGCGCGGGGCAAAGGTCAATCCGCCCCGGCCTTGTTGGCCGGTGGCGCCACGCCGTCCTGTCAAAGCGATTTATTGTTTTCGCTGCCTAATCCATCAACACCTTAAAAGGTGAACAGCTGTGCAGCCATTGCAGACGGCGAGGGCGGGACGGCGCGGCCGGCTCCTCCGGCTCGCCCTGGTCCTCCTCGCCCTCGCCGGCCCTGCCGCGCAGAGGGCTGCCGCCCAGGGGGGCGGCACGCCCAGCACCGACGATACGGATGCCCCTTCCCTCTTCCCCGAGACCGCCGCCCGGCTGCGCGCGCTGGAGGCGAAGGGCTGGCTCGTCCATGGCCAGGCCACCCTCGTCCTCCAGGGGCATCCGCGCTTCCGCTCCCCCTATCAGGGCCCGGGCAGCGTGAAGCCCGAGGCCTCGGCGGCGAACACCCTTTCCACCGACCTCGTCCTCGGCCGCCGTCTCTGGCGCGGCGCGGAGGCGGTGGTGGATCTCTCCGTCACCCGCGGCTACGGCCTCTCGAACTCCACGGGCATCGCCGCCTTCCCGAACAACGAGGCCTTCCGCCTCGGCTCCACCGAGCCGACCTTCTTCGTCCCCCGCGCCTTCTTCCGCCAGACGGTCGGGTTCTCGGCCGACACGATCGAGGCGGAGGACGATCCGCTCCGCTTTAACGAGCCCGTGGCGCGGGAGCGGCTGACGATCACGGCCGGCAAGATGTCCGTCTGGGACATCTTCGGCCGCAACAGCTATGCGCATGACGCCCGCACGCAGTTCCTGAACTGGGCGCTCGTCGGCGCGGGGGCGGTGGACTACGCCGCCGATGCGCGGGGCTGGACGATCGGCGCCGCGGCCGAGTGGGACGACGGCAGATGGGGCCTCCGCACCGGCGCCTTCCAGGTTTCCCGTCGCGTCAACGGCCTCTTTCTCGACCCCACCCCCACCCGGGCCTACCAGCTGCTGGGAGAAGTGGACCGCTTCACCAGCCTCGGCGGGCGCCCGGGTGCCGTGCGCCTCATCCTCGGCCTCTCCCGCACGCGGCAGTCCCAGTGGGGCGAGATCGACCCCGGGAATCCCGAGAGCTTCGACAAGAACCCCAGCGGCTACCGGCTGAAGCGCATGGCCGCCCTCAACCTGGAGCAGGAGATCGCCGACGGCCTCGGCGCCTTCGCCCGCTTCTCCTGGAATGACGGGCGCACCCAGAACTGGATGTTCACCGAAATGGACCGCGCCGTCTCCGCCGGCCTCTCCCTCAAGGGCGGGCGCTGGGGCCGGGGGGAGGACACGGTCGGGCTGGCCGGCAATGTCGGCTGAGCCTCCACCGGCCGCCGCCGCTACCTCGAAGCAGGAGGCATCGGCTTCATCACGGGGGATGGCGCCCTGCGCGGCGGGCCGGAATACGTGGCCGAGGCCTTCTACGACGCGAGTGTCGCCCCGGGGATGAACCTCGCCGTCGATGTCCAGCACGTGGTGAACCCGGCCTACAACCGGGACCGTGGGCCGGTGACGCTCTTCGCGCTGCGGGCGCGGGTGGCGTTCTGAGGCGCGAGCGCCCCCCGGTTCAGGCCGCCCGCTTCTGCCGCGCCAATTCCAGCCGGTCCCAAACCGCCGACATCGCCCCCGCGAGATGGGCGATGTCCGCGTCCCCGTGCAGCGGCGTCGGGGTGATGCGAAGGCGCTCCAGCCCGCGCGGCACGGTGGGGAAGTTGATGGGCTGGATGTAGATCCCGTGCTCCTCCAGCAGCATCTCGCTCGCCTGCCGGCAGAGGACGGCGTCGTTCACCATCACGGGCACGATGTGGCTCGGCGCCTCCAGCACCGGCAGGCCCTCGCCGCGCAGGGCGGCGCGGGTGGCGCGGGCGCGCTCCTGATGGGCGGCGCGCTCCGTGTCCGAGGCGCGGAGGTGCCGCACGCTGGCCAGAGCGCCCGCCGCGACGGCGGGGGTCACGGTGGTGGAGAAAATGAAGCCCGGCGCGAAGGAGCGGATGGCGTCGATCAGGGTGCGGCTGCCGGCCACGTAGCCGCCGCCCACGCCATAGGCCTTGCCCAGCGTACCCTCGACCACATCGATCTCGACGCCGTCCCGCGCGGCCACGCCCGCGCCGCCGGGGCCGTAGAGGCCGACGGCATGGACCTCGTCGATATAGGTCAGGGCGCCGTGGCGGCGGGCGAGATCCGCGATGGCGCGGATGGGGGCGATGTCGCCGTTCATGGAGTAGACGGATTCGAAGGCGACCACCTTCGGCGCGTCGGGCGGAAGCCCGGCCAGCAGCTCGGCCAGATGCGCCACGTCGTTGTGGCGGAAGATGCGCTTCGGCCCGCGCCCGTTGCGGATGCCCGCGATCATCGAGGCGTGGTTGTCCGCATCCGAGAGGATGGTCGCGCCGAGCAGGGTGGCGAGGGTGGAGAGCGCCGCCTCATTCGCCGTGAAGCCCGAGTTGAAGACGAGCGCCGCCTCCTTTCCGTGGAGCGAGGCGAGCTCGGCCTCGAGCGCGACGTGGTGCCGCCCGGTGCCCGAGATGTTGCGCGTGCCGCCCGCGCCGCAGCCGTCCTCGCGGATGGCGGCGATCATGGCGTCCTGCACCTTCGCGTGCTGGCCCATGCCGAGATAATCGTTGCTGCACCACACCGTCACCGGCCGGCCGTCCGCGCGCAGGGCTTTGGGGAAGGCTCCGGCCTGGCGTTGCAGCGTCAGGAAGTGGCGGTAGCGGCCCTCGGCGCGCAGCGCGTCGAGATGGCCGGCAAGCAGGGCGTCGTAGTCGGGCATGGTGGCGGTCATATGGGGGCGGCAATCGTGTTTCGCCGAGGGGGTTAGAGCCCACGCGGCCGGGAATCAATGATCTGGATCAATTCCCGGCGTGATGTGGAGGACCGGGGGCGAACCCCCGGCCCGCCCCCGTTCAGGGAGCCTCGACGCACATGGCCACGCCCATGCCGCCGCCGATGCAGAGGGTGGCGAGGCCCTTCTTCGCGCCCTGGCGCTTCATCTCGTAGAGCAGAGTGGTCAGCACCCGCGCGCCCGAGGCGCCGATCGGATGGCCGAGCGCGATGGCGCCGCCATTGACGTTCACCTTGGACGGATCCCAGCCGAGATCCTTGTTCACCGCGCAGGCCTGAGCCGCGAAGGCCTCGTTCGCCTCGATTACGTCGAGGTCCTGGATATTCCAGCCTGCCTTCTGCAGCGCCTTGCGCGAGGCCGGGATGGGGCCGGTGCCCATGATGGAGGGGTCCACCCCCGCCGTTGCCCAGGAGACGACGCGGGCGAGGGGGGTGACGCCGCGCCTCGCGGCCTCCGAGCCCTTCATCACCAGGATCGCCGCCGCGCCGTCGTTGATGCCGGAGGCGTTGCCGGCGGTGACCGAGCCGGTCTTGGAGAAGGCGGGGCGGAGCTTCTGGAGGATCTCCAGCGTCGTCTCGGGCTTAGGGTACTCGTCGTTCTCCACGAGCGTGTCGCCCTTGCGGCCCTTCACCGTCACGGGGACGATCTCGTCGCGGAAGCGGCCGGCCCTCATCGCCTCACCCGCCTTGCGCTGGGAGGCGGCGGCGAACTCATCCTGCTGCTCGCGGGTGATCTGGAACTTCTCGGCCACGTTCTCGGCGGTGTTGCCCATGTGATAGCCGTGGAAGGCGTCCCACAGCCCGTCCTTGATCATGGTGTCGACCATGGCGAGGTCGCCCATCTTCTGCCCCGCGCGGAGCCCGGCCGCGTGGGGAGCCTGTGTCATGCTCTCCTGCCCGCCGGCAAGGACGATGCTCGCATCCCCCGTCGCGATCTGCTGCGCCGCCAGCGCCACGGAGCGCAGGCCGGAGCCGCAGAGCTGGTTGATCCCGAAGGCCGTGCGCTCCACCGGGATGCCGGCGAGGACCGAGGCCTGGCGGGCGGGGTTCTGCCCGGCGCCGGCGGCGAGGACCTGCCCGAGGATCACCTCGTCCACTTCCTCGGCCGAGACGCCCGCTCGCTCCAGCGCCGCCTTGATGGCGATGGCGCCGAGCTGGTGCGCCGGCAGGCTTGAGAAGGCGCCGTTGAAGCTGCCCACCGGGGTGCGCGCGGCGGAGGCGATGACGATTTCTTCCATGGAGCCGGTCCTCTGGCGTTTGCTTGGAGGAGATGCTGCGCGCGGGGCGCGCGATGTGCAACTCGCCATGCAATGTGTGGCCTGCCCCCGGCCCGGAGAAGCCCTGGTTCAGGATGCCGACCCGGGGCCTGTCGGCCCGGGGTCCCGCAGCCAGTCGCGCAGCGGCGCCCAGAGCACCGCCTCGGCCTTCATCCCCGCGGCCATGCCGATATGCCCGGCGGACACGTCCAGCACCGCGGCGCCCGGCAGGCGCGCGGCGAGGGCGCGGGCGCTCTCGGGCGGCACGATCCGGTCGCCGCGCGGGACCGCCAGGAAGGAGGGCCCGCGCCAGGCCGCGGGCTCCACCGGCGCGCCCGCGACGCGCCACTCCCCCTGCACCGGCGTGTTGGCGCCGTACCAGCCGCCGAGGCACTCCCGCGCCACGGGGGCGGGCAGGGGGATGCCGTCGTTCAGCCAATCCTCCAGCGCCACGAAATGCGCGGCGCGGGGGGAGGTGGGGTCGAGCCGGCCAAAGGCACGGAACTTGCGCGCGATGCCGAAGGGATCGAGCCCGGCGAAGAGGAGCTGGAGATGATCCACGGGCAGGGCGCCTAGCCCCTCCATCACAGGTTCGAGCACCGGCAGGAGGGAGGCGGCGGAGCGGGCGCGGGTGGCGGCCCCTTCCCCGCCGGCATGGAAGTCCCACGGCGTCGCGAGCAGGGCGAGGCCGCGCACCGCCTCCGGGCGCCGCAGGGCCGAGGCGAGGGTGAGCAACCCGCCCATGCAGTAGCCCACCAGGGCCACGGGGCCGCCTGCCGCCCCGGTCGCGGCCCCGAGGGCGCGCTCCAGCCGGCCGGCGATGAAGTCCGTGAGGGTAAAGGCGCGCTCGGCCGGGCCGGGGGTGCCCCAGTCCAGCAGCAGCACCCGCACCCCCTGCCCCGCCAGCCAGCGGAGCATGGAATGCCCGGGCATGAGGTCCAGCACCGAGGCGCGATTGACCAGCGACGGCACGAAGAGGGCCGCCGGCCCCACCCCCCCGTAGTCCAGCAGCCGGGCAGGGCCCTCGGACCAGAGGGAAGGGGGGTCGGCCGGCTCGCGCCGCCAGGGATGCTCCCGATAGGCGGCGATGCCGCGGATGAGGGCGGCGTCCTCCCGCCAGAGCTGGCGCCAAACCGCGGCGCGCAGCCGCTCGGGATCAGCAGCCGCGGGGCTTGCCAGGATCCGGTCGCGCTCGGCCCTCCCCGCCGGCAAGCGCGGCGCGAAGCCCGGCCAGCTCGCGCTCCAAGGCGTCGAGCCGGGCGAGGGCGGCACCGGCCCCCCCGGGATCGAGGCCAGGGCGAGTAGGGCCCGGCCCATCGCCAGGTTCAGATGCGCCGGCAGGGGGCGCGGGCCGCGGCGCGGGCTCATGCGGCGCAGCGCCTGGTCCCCCGGGCGCGACCGGCCAGCCCGGCGGGACGGGGAAGGGATAGGGGAAGGGCGAGCCCGGCGGCCAGACGGGGCCGGCCCCGGGCCAGGAGGCCGGAGGCGGGGCGGCGGGCGGCACCGGCCAGGACGGCATTGCCGGTGGCATGGCGGGCAGGGCTCCCCATCCCGGGGGAGCAGGCGGCCAGGGCCAGGGGTGCGCTGGGGTGAAAGCCTGTGCCAGGCCCTGGGCAAAGGGCTGGCCGAAGGGGGAGGGCCAGCCGTACGCGGGGCCGGGGGCCGGGGCCGCCCAGGCGCGCATCCACTGCGCTGCTAGGGCGGACCAGCCGGCCAGCAGCTCGGGATCCGCCGCCATGGCCGCCATCTCGCCCTGCCAGAGGGCGATCCAGTCCGCGGCGAGGCGCGCCAGGTCCGGCACGTCCTCCGCCTCCGCCTCGCTGCTCCCTGAAACCTTCATCCATTCCCCGGCTGGCATCCCCGAAACCGCGGCCCGTCGCCGGCATTGCCTCCGTGACGGGTGCGTATCGCTTTCGCCGCGAAGCGGCTTCCGCAGTGCGGCATGGCGGGTCTACCATCAGGACCCGGCCCGGCATCAAGGCGGCAACCCGCCCCGGGCGCAAGCAGGACGACGATCGGGGCCGAGCCCCAAGGAGGACAACCGCGCATGGCCGAAACCGTCGCCCCGCAGGGCCAGACGCCCGACACCCCGGCGCGCCCGCCCGTGGTGGTGAAAAAATACGCTAACCGGCGGCTCTACAACACCGAGACCTCCTCCTACGTCACGCTGGAGGACTTGGCGGGTATGGTGCGCCAGGGACGGGACTTCACCGTCTCCGACGCCAAGTCGGGCGAGGACATCACGCGCTCCGTCCTCACCCAGATCATCGTGGAGGAGGAGAGCAAGGGGCAGAACCTCCTGCCGATCCCCTTCCTCCGCCAGCTCATCGGCCTCTACGGGGATAGCCTGCAATCCGTCGTGCCCCGCTATCTCGAGGCGACGATGGGCACCTTCGCCCGCCAGCAGGAGGGCATGCGCCGCGCGGCGCAGGAGGCGATGGGCGGTGCCATCGGGGGCTTCAACGCCTTCGCCTCCTTCGAGGAGATGGGCAAGCAGAACCTGGCGATGCTGGAGCGCGCCATGACCCTCTTCTCCCCCTTCCCGCGCGGCGCGGGCGCCAGCACCGCCCAGGCGAGCCCGCCGGACGAGGTGCAGTCGATGCGCGACGAAATCGCCGCTCTCCGGCAGGAGCTGGCGACGCTGAAGGGCGAGAACGGGGCGCGCTGACGCCGCCCCGCCCGGGGCCGGCGGACCGGGGTCAGCGCAGCAGCACCCCGTGCTGGCGGAGGAAGCCGAGCAGCGGCAGCAGGGGCAGGCCGAGGATCGCCGCCTGCTCCCCCTCCACCGCGTCGAAGAGGTGGATGCCCGGCCCCTCCAGCCGGTAGGCGCCGACGGTGGAGGTCACCGCTTCCCCCTCCAGGGGAAGATAGGCGTCCAGGAAGGCGTCCGAGACCGGGCGCATGGTCAGGCGCGGCGTCGCGACGTGCTGCCAGACCCGCTGCCCGCCCCGCCAGCAGAGCACGGCGGTCACGAGCCGGTGCGTACGGCCCCGCAGGGCTTCGAGATGGGCGCGCGCCTCGGCGGGGCTGGCGGGCTTGTCGAACCAGCGGTCCTCCAGCACGAGGATCTGGTCGCAGCCGATCACCAGCGCCTCCGGCCGCCGCGCGGCGATGCGGCGGGCCTTTGCCTCGGCCAGCATCATCGCGGCATCGGCGGCAGGGATGCCCTCGGCCCGGGCGCTCTCCTTGATCGCGGCCTCGTCCACCGCGGCCGCCAGGGCCTCGAAGCGCAGCCCCGCCGCCTCCATCACCGCCCGCCGTGCGGAGGAGGCGCTGGCGAGCACCAGAGGCGGGTCCCCCGCCTGGAACGCCCCCGCGCTCATCGGGCCGGCGGCCCCTGGTTGGCCCCGTGGGGCGTGCCCGGCGGCGCCGAGCGCGCGTGCCAGGCCTCCATCAGTTGCAGGACGGTTGCGGCCGTCTCCTCGATGCTCCGGCGCGTCACGTCGATCACTGGCCAGCCGCGCGCGGTGCAGAGGCGGCGGGCGGCGAGGATCTCGGCCTTCACCGCCTCCGGATCCACGTAGTCCGTCGTGTCCTGGCGGACGCCGCCGGTGCCGATGAGCTTCAGCCGGTGCCGGCGGATCTCCAGCAGCGCATTCACCTCGATTGTCAGCCCGACGACGGGGCAGGGGGGGTTGTCCAGCTCCGCCGGCAGGGGCGCGCCCGGCACGATCGGCACGTTGGCCGCCTTGATGCCGCGGTTGGCGAGGTAGAAGCAGGTCGGCGTCTTGCTGCTGCGCGAGACGCCGACGAGGCAGGCATCGGCCTCGGCGATGCCGGCCGTGCCCTGGCCGTCGTCATGGGCCAGCACGTAGTGCATGGCGTCGATGCGGCGGAAGTAGTCGGCGTCCAGCACGTGCTGGGCCGCGCGCTTCTCCTTCGCGGCCGCGCCGATCTCGCGCTGCAGGAGGTCGAGCGTCTGGTCGAGAACGGAGAGGGAGGTCACGCCCAGCCGCCCGCAGAACTCCTCCAGGCTGTGGCGGAGCGACTTGTCGGCCAGGGTGAAGAGCACCGGCCCCGGCTCCGCCTGGATCCCCTCCAGCACCTGCTCCAACTGGAAGCGCGAGCGGACGAGGAACCAGCGGTGCTGGATCACGTGCGGCTCCTCGAAGCGCGCGAGCGTCGCCCGGGCCATGGAGTTCAGCGTCTCGCCCGTGCTGTCGGAGACGAGGTGGAGATTGGTCGTGCGGGGCATCGCCCGGAGCCTAGCCCAAAGCCGCCGCTCCTGGGGAGGAGGCGACTCACGAAGGTGAGTCCTGGGGATAGTTCCAGCTTCCCCGCACCCCCGCATGAGTCACGGGGAGGGCGAGTCACGACTCACGCCACCCGGGATGGAATCCCCCGCCCGCTTCTGAGTCCTGCGGGGCGAGTCACCGACTCGGCTTCGACTGGCGAGTCGCATCGCCTCCCAGCCTGTGGAAAACCCTGCGGACGACGCGTGCCGCCGGTTGCGTCCACAGGACTCACAGGCATCAACCAACCACCCCTTCTTTCCTAAGAACAAAGATTAGAGTGAAAGGAGTGCGATGAACGCCGTGGACAAGCCCTTCCTCCGCGCCCTGGCCGGCGAGGCCGTCTGGCCGCCCCCGATCTGGCTCATGCGCCAGGCCGGGCGGTACCTGCCGGAATACCGCGCGACGAAGGAGAAGGCGGGCGGCTTCCTGGAGCTCTGCCTGAACCCCGAGCTCTCGGCCGAGGTCACGTTCCAGCCCCTGCGCCGCTTCCCCATGGACGCGGCGATCCTCTTCACCGACCTGCCCATGCTGCCCTGGGCCATGGGCCAGCCCCTGCATTACGGCCGCGGCGGCGCCGAGGGGGTGGGGCCCATCCTGGACCCCGTGCGCGACGCGGTCGCCATCGCCGCTCTCCGCCCGGAAGGGGCGGCCCGGCGCGCCGCGCCGATCATGGAGACGGTCGCCCGCATCCGGGCAGGCCTGGAGCGCGACCATCCCGGTACCGCCCTCATCGGCTTCGCCGGCGCCCCCTGGACGGTGGCCTGCTACATGATCGACGGCCGCGGCGGCCACGGCTTCCCGGAGGCCCGCCGCATGGCCGAGAGGGACCCCGCCCTGCTGGAGACCCTCTTCGCCAGCCTGCTGGACGCGGCCGAGGCCTATCTCGTGGCCCAGGCCGAGGCGGGGGCGGAGGCGCTCATGCTTTTCGACTCCTGGGCCGGGCTGCTCCCGCCCGAGGGGTTCGAGCACTGGGTCATCAGGCCCACGGCGGCCCTCACGGCCCGCCTTCGCGCCCGGCTAGGGGCCGACTACCCCCTGATCGGTTTCCCCCGCCTCGCCGGCCCCGGTATCCCGGCCTATGCGGCGGCGGCCGGGGTGAATGCAGTGGGGCTGGACGAGACGGTGGACCTGCGCGGCGTGCTGCCGCGGGGCGTCACCCTCCAGGGCAATCTCGACGCCCGCACCCTGGTGGCCGGCGGCGAGGCGCTGGAGGCGGCCACGGCGGGGATCCTCGACGCGATGCGCGGCCGCCCCTTCGTCTTCAACCTCGGCCACGGCATCACGCCGGACACGCCGATCGAGCACGTCGCGGCGCTCGTCCGGCAGGTGAGGCGGGGCTAGGCTCGGGGAGCGGCCATCTGCTCGGCGAGGTTTCTGGCCGACATGGGCCTGCCGAACAGGAAGCCCTGCACCGCCTCGCAGCCCTTGTCGCGCAGCAGCTCCGCCTGCGCCTGGTTCTCGACCCCTTCGGCGATCGTGCGCACGCCGAGCGCGTGGCTCATGCCCACCACGGCCCGCACGATCGCCTCCGCGCTGCGATCCTCGCCGAGATGGCTGACGAAGGAGCGGTCGATCTTCACCTTGTCGAACGGGAACTTCTGCAGGTAGCCCAGGCTGGAATAGCCCGTGCCGAAGTCATCCATCGCGATCCGGATGCCCAAGCCCCGCAGCCGGCGGAGGATGGCGAGCGTCTCATCGGTGTCGTTGAGGAGCACGCCCTCGGTGATCTCGATCTCCAGGCATCCCGGCGCAAGGCCGCTGCTCCCCAGTGCGGCCACCACGGCGTCGTACAGCCCGCCCTGGCGGAACTGCACGGGGGAAACGTTGACGGCCACGCTCATCCCCTCCGGCCAGGAAACGGCCTCGTGGCAGGCCTGCATCGGGGTCCAGGCGCCGATCTGCCCGATCAAGCCGGTTTCCTCCGCCACGGAGAGGAAGCGGTCGGGCGGCATGTTGCCGATGCCGGGCCGCTCCCAGCGCAGCAGCGCCTCCGCCCCGGTGATCGCCCCGGTCTCCAGGTCCACCTGCGGCTGGTAGGCGAGATAGAAGCTGCCCTTCTCCAGCGCGTGCCGGAGATCCGCCTCCAGCGCCCGGCGCTCCACGAGCTTGCGGTTCATCTCGGGCGAGAAGAAGGAGTAGCCCCCCCGCCCGTTCTCCTTCGCCTGGTAGAGGGCGAGATCGGCGTCGCGCATGAGCTGCGCCGCACTGGCCTGCCCGTGGGTTTCCGCCATGGCAATGTCGATGCAGGGGCTACGAACCCTCCGAATTCGGCGTTGGCGCGGGGCGCGACGTCTCGCACGGCCAGTTCGCGGCGGACGCCTCCTTCCGGATCAGCGACGCGGTCTGGGCCGGGTGCGATGCGTCCTACTTCCGCTCAATCGGCACCGAGTTTCAGCTTCCCGGACTGCTGCTGCCCTGGGACGTCAGGACCTGGAGCCTCCGGGAGCGCATGACGGTCGAGACGGGCGCCGGCCCGATCGGCGCCTCAGTCTACCACAACGCGCTGGACACGAAGCTCGTCGGCACACCGCTGGTCAGCCAGGGGGTGACGATCGCGCAGCTGAGCGACACGTGAGGCTCAACGCCGCGCACACGCTGCGTTCCTTCATCGATACCTCGCCGCTGCGCGGGCTGGAGGGCGGCTACGACGTCGCCGCTGCCTGGGTGATGTGGAACTGGGCCGTCACGCCCAGCCTCGAAAGGACAGGCGCGATCGTGACTACGACCGGGACTACGGCGCTCTCTCCTGGAATGCGGGCCTGGTCTGGAGCGCGACCGACATCGAGACGGTTCGCCTCTCAGCCTCGCGCGGTGTCGGCGTTCCCGGCTTCTTCGACATGGGCGCGCGCGTCGTGGTGCCCAGCTTCGGCCTCGCCACCACCGGCTCGCCACTGCTAAAGCCGAACACGGCGGACAATTACGAGATCGGCTACAGCCGGCAGGTGAGGGCGATCGACGGCCGCGTGGGTGTCACCGGCTTCTACCAAACCAACCGCAACGTCAGCGCCTCGCTGGCCGCCTTCCCGACCGTCGGCCTGCCCTCGGCTACCATTCCCTACAACCTCGACAGCTCTCAGGCCTACGGGGTGAAAGTTTCCGCCGTCGGCCGCCCGGGCGGGAACTTCGATTGGGGCGCCGAATACCACCTCGCGGCGGTGGAGGAAGGCGACCGGTCCAGCCTCGTCAATTTCGGCCACGCCTCGCCGCGCAATCTCGTTTCGGCCCGGCTGGGCTGGGGACAGGGGCCGCTGCGGGCGGATCTCTTCGCCCACTAAGCCACCTCGCTCGAGGGCTATCGCGTGACGGAACGGGGCATCCTTCCCGTGCGCGTCGGCGACTACGCCTCGGTCGCGGCACGGCTGGGCTACAAGCTGCCCGAGGGCGTCACCGCGGCGATCCAGGGTTCGAACCTGCTGCACGAGCGGCAGCAGCAGCGGCAGGGGATCGGGGCCGAGGCCGAACGGAGGGTTTATCTCTCGCTCCGCTTCGACTTCTAGGACCCGGCAATCCTCCGGGGCGGAACCCCGCCCCGGGGAAAGCGTGTTCAGGCGAGGACAGCGGCCTCGTCGAAGCCGAGGCGCGGCAGGCGGCCGAAGGTCTTGGAGTGATCGCCGTAGCCGAGATTGATAAGCATGGTGGACTTCCACCCGCTCTCGGCGAGGAACAACTCGTCCGTCCTCTTGGCATCGAAGCCGCCCATCGGCCCCGCATCCAGCCCGAGCGAGCGGGCCGCAAGGATGAGATAGGCGGCTTGCAGCGTGGAGTTTACGAGGGCGCTGCGCTCGGCGAATTCCGGCTTGCCCGTGAACCAGGACTTCGCATCGGCATGCGGGAACAGCCGGGGAAGCTGCTCGTAGAAATGCGGGTCGTAGGCGATGATGGCCGTCACCGGCGCCGTACGCGTCTTCTCTAGGTTACCGGCCGAGACGGCCTGCAGCAGCTTCTCCCTCCCCTCCGTGCTGCGCACGAAGACGAAGCGGCCGGGAAGCTGGTTGGCGCTGGTCGGGCCGAGGGAGACGAGCTCGTAAAGCTGGCGCAGCGTCTCGTTGGCGACGGGGCGGTCCTGCCAGGCATTGGCAGTGCGGGCGCGGCGGAAGAGGCGGTCGAGCGCCGTGTCGTCCAGGCGCTCGGTGCTCGTCACATTCGTATCGGGCATAGGGGCATCTCCTTGGTTCCGATACTTGCCGCCCCGGCGACGCACGGCCAATCCCCTGGCGGCATAGCCTCCATCGGCCCGGTGAATGTCAGGCCTCGACCTGCTCCACCGCCACCACCTCCGGCACGTAGTGGCGCAGCATGTTCTCCACCCCGTGCTTCAGCGTTGCGCGGGAGGAGGGGCAGCCGGAGCAGGCGCCCTGCATGCGCAGCCGCACGATGCCGTCGCGGAAGCCGCGGAAGACGATGTCGCCGCCATCCCCCGCCACGGCCGGGCGCACACGGGTGTCCAGCAGCTCCTTGATCTGGGCCACCACCTCGGCATCGGCGGGATCGGTGTCCTCCGCGTCGTCCTCGGCCTCGTCGCCGGCCAGGATGGGGCGGCCCGCCATGGCGTGCTCCATCAGCGCGCCGAGCACCTGCGGGCGGAGATCGCCCCAGTCGGCGCCATTCGTCTTCGTCACCGTCACGAAGTCGGCGCCGAGAAAGACGCGGGCCACGCCGTCGAGCTGGAAGAGGCGCTCGGCCAGGGGGGAGCGGGCGGCGGTCTCGGGGGAGACGAAGTCGGCGGTGCCGCGGTCGCCCATCACGGGCTGACCGGGAAGGAACTTGAGGGTCGCGGGGTTGGGCGTCGCCTCGGTCTCGATGAACATGCGGGAATTCCCCTTCGCGGCGGCCGCGCCGCCGTCCTGGCCGGCATGTGGGGCAGGGGGCGCGGGGGCGCAACCATTCACCGCGCGGGGGTGGGCTGCGGCGGGCTCGGGGCCGGCCCCGTCGTGGCGGCGCCCTCCCGCGCAGGCGCTCAGGTCACCCGGTCCAGCTCCGCATCGGTCATGCCGCCGGGCACCAGTGTTATCGGGCAGCGCAGCGCCCCGGCATGGCGGCCCGTCAGCGCCGTGGTCAGGGGCCCGGGCCCGCCCTCGGTGGCGGTGGCGAGGACGAGGATGGAGATCCGGGGGTCCTCGGCCAGGACCTCCAGCACCTCCTCCACCGGGTCGCCCTCCCGGATCAGCTGGAAGGGCAGGGCGCCCGTCATCTCCTCCACCTCCGCGGCGAGGGCGGAGAGGAGCTGCTCGGCCTCCTGGCGCCGCTCCTCCTGCATCAGCGCGGCGATCCCCGCCCATTCCTGCATCTCCGGCGGCTCGGTGATCCGCAGCAGGGCGACGCGGCCGCCGGACTTGCGGACGCGCAGGCAGGCGTAGCGCAGCGCGACGGCCTTTTCCGGGCTGTCATCCACCACCACGAGGAAGACGCGGTCCTGCGGCATGCGGCGATCCCTGTCCTTCCCTCAGCCCCGGCGGAAGACGACGCTGCCGAACCATCCCGCCAGCGCCGCCAGGGCGATGCAAGCCAGGCCATACAGCAAGGGGTGGTTGCGTGAAACAGAGGCGATCCGCGCCGTGGCCCCCACCCGGTCCACCCGGAAGGAGAGTTCCTGCCGCGCGATGATCCGCCCGGCGCGCACGAGCATCACCTGCACCGTGTAGTCGCCCGTGGCGATGGTGGAGGGTAGGGGCAGGCGGGCATGGAAGAGCCGCCCGCCCGACACCTCCACCCGGCTCTCCTCCTCGTTCCACTGCTCCGAGCCCTGCTTGAGCTCGATCAGCGCCCGGCGGAACTCGGGGTCGCGCGGGCCGGGCAGGCGGGCGGTGAGCAACTCCAGCCCGAGCCGCCGCTCGCGCCGGGCGGGCTCCTCCAGCAGCCCGGCCACCGGCGCGGTGGAGACGAGGGCGTAGTAGCTCGGCACCTCCCGGAAGCGCGCGGAGGGCCCATTCACCCAGATGCCGAGCCGCTTCACGCGGCGGCGCACCACCACCTCCCGCGCCGCGCCGAGGCCGAGCACGACCACGTTGTCCCCCGTCGGGCCGATCAGCCGGTCGGTCGCGCCGAAAACGAGCAGGTCGGTGCCGGTGAAGGCGGTGTCCACGGCGATGCGGGGCTGGGCGAGCTCGGCGGCCAGAGCGGGGCCGGGCTGGGGCGCCGCGTCGTTGCGTTGGGCCCTGGCGGGCGGCGCGGGCCAGGCGAGGAGGAGGGCGGAGAGGACCAGCAGCAGGCGCAGGGCCGGCCGGCGCGGCACGGGCGGCCGGCGGCCGTGCCGCCCCCCCGGCGCGAGCCCCGGCGAGGTCATGTCGCCGGGCCGAGAAAGTAGAGGCTGCCGGGCGTCTCCAGCAGGTCCCAGAGCAGCCGTAGTGCGACGGAGAGCACGAGCAGCCCGAGCAGCGCCCGCGTCTCCTCCCCCCGCAGCCGCGTGCCCATGGCCGCGCCGAATTGCGCCCCGGCCACCCCGCCCGCCAGCAGCAGCAGGGTGAGCACGATGTCCACCGACCCTGTCTGCAGGGCCTGGAGGAGGGTGACGTTGGCGCTGACGAAGGTGACCTGGAAGAGCGAGGTGCCGATCGTCGTCGTCGTCGGCATGCCCAGCACGTAGATCATGGCGGGCACGAGCATGAAGCCGCCGCCCACGCCCATGACGGCCGAGAGGATGCCGATGCCGAAGCCCACTAGCGCGGGCGGGATGACCGAGATGTAGAGGCGCGAGCGCCGGAAGCGCATCTTGAAGGGCAGGCCGTGCAGCCAGGAATGCTGGTGCGTGCGCGCCGGCGCCAGCCGGCGGCGGCGGAGGATGGCGCGCAGGCTCTCGCGCACCATCAGCGCGCCCACCGTGCCGAGCACGACGACGTAGAAGAGCGAGACGGCGAGATCCACCTGCCCGAGCCGCCGCAGCAGCACGAAGAGCTGCGTGCCGGCGAAGGAGCCGGCGAGGCCGGCGACCAGCAGCACCACCCCCATGCGGGGGTCCACGTTCCCCCGCCGCCACTGGGCGATGAGGCCGGAGACGGAGGCGCCGAGCGTCTGGTTCGCGCCCGAGGCCACGGCCACAGTGGCGGGGATGCCGATGAGGATCAGCAGCGGCGTCAGCAGGAAGCCGCCGCCCACGCCGAAGAGACCGGACAGCCATCCCACGCCCAGGCCGATGCCCAGCAGCAGCAGGGCATCCACCGACATCTCGGCGATGGGCAGGTAGACGGACATGCGTTCGCCGCTCCGCCCCTGGTGAGAGGGGCGCGCTGGTTCCGCGCGGGCCGCGCGCGGGCGGGGCCACTCCGGGCCGGGGTGGACCGGGCCGGGGGACGCGATCTGCGACTCCGCGCCGCGCTCTTGACGAGCGAGACGGGAGCGGGCCGTTTGAACCCGCGCCGGCGCCCGTGCAAGGCACATTCCAGCCCGGCGCCGGGCGCCGGGAAATCCGGCGCCCGGGTGTGGCCGCGCCACATCTGGATGCGGCCGCGCCTTCCGGAAGGCCGGTGAGAAGGGGTTTCCATGCGGCAGCGAACGGCACAGCACCACCTCTCCCGGCGCGGCCTGCTGCGCGCGGCGGCGGGGATCTCCCTCGCGGCGCCCTCCCTGCGCCGCGCCGCCGCGGCCGCGGGCGCGCGGATCGCCCTCCTCCACCTCAACGACTTCCACTCCAAGCACGAGGGCGTGGCCGAGGGCGGGAGCCTCTGCCGCGAGAGCGGGCCCTGCGCGGGCGGCGCCGCGCGGTTGGCGGGCGCGATCAGCGAGGCGCGGGCGGCCGCGCTGGCCGAGGGTCGCGCGCCCTTTCTGCTGGACGCGGGCGACCAGTTCATGGGCAGCCTCTACTACACCCTGCACCGCGGCCTGGCGGAGGCGGCGGTGCAGCGGGCGGTGGGCACCATGGCCATGTCGCTCGGCAACCACGAGTTCGACAACGGGCCGGAGAACCTCGCCCGCTACGCCGCCGCCGTGCCCTTCCCCCTGCTCTCGGCGAATCTCGACACCCGCGCGGAGCCGCTGCTGCGGGACCGTGTCACCGCCTCGGCCGTGCTCGAATCGGCCGGCGCGCGGATCGGGGTGGTGGGGCTGACCACGCCGGAGACGGCGACCTCCTCCTCCCCCGGCCCGAATCTCCGCTTCACCGACCCGATGGAGGCGGCCGAGCGCGCGGCCTCCGATCTGCGCCGGCAGGGAATCGGCACGGTGGTGGTGCTCTCCCATCTCGGCCTGCCGGCGGACCGGCGGCTGGCGGCGGAAGTGGAGGGAATCGACGCGATCATCGGCGGCCATTCCCACCTCCTGCTCGCGGACGGGCTGGCCGGCGCCGTCGGGCCGCATCCCCTTCTGGTCGCCGGGCGCGGGCGGGACGTGCGCATCGCCCAGGTCGCCTGCCACGGGCGCTATCTCGGGCGGCTGGACCTCGATCTCGGCGCCGATGGAGGCGTCGCCCGCCATGGCGGCACCGTGCGCCCGATCGGCCCCGAGGTGGCGGAGGACCCGGCGGTCGCTGCGGTGGTGGCGGAGTACGCCGCGCCGCTCGGGGAGATCCGGCGCCGCCCCCTCGCCCTGGCGGAAGGCCCCTTCCCCGACGCCTCCTGCCGGGACGGGGAATGCGCCCTGGGCAGCCTCGTGGCCGAGGCGGCGCTGGCGCGGATCCCCGGCGCGGAGATCGCCATGATCAATGCCGGCGGGCTGCGCGCTTCCCTGCCGGCCGGGATGCTGACGCTGGGCGACGTGCTCGCCGTGCTCCCCTTCGGCAACACGCTGGCGACGCTGACCATCCGCGGCGGCGCCCTCCGCGCGGCACTGGAGAACGGGCTGTCCCGCCTACCCGCCGCGGCCGGGCGCTTCCCGCAGGTCGCGGGGCTGCGCATCGCCTTCGACCCCGCCGCCCCGCCGGGCCAGCGCCTGCGCGAGGCGCGCACGGCCGATGGGCCGTTGGAGAACGACCGTGCCTATCGCGTGGTGACGAACAACTTCATGCGGGCGGGCGGGGACGGCTACGCCGTGCTGCGCGACGCGGCGCTGGAGGCCTATGACGACGGGCCGCCGCTGGAGGACGTGGTGGCCGATCACCTCTCCGCGCGCGGCCGGGTAGCGCCGGTGCTCGATGGGCGGATTGCGAAGGGTTAATGCCGCCGCGCCCGGGATGCCGCAGGGAGAGCGGGTCCGGGAGGGGAATTCCGCTCCCCCTCTCTCTCGCCTAGAGAGGAAAGGCCAGATGAGGAGCCGACATGTCCGCGGTCACCGGCCTGCCGCCCTACGACGAGAGCAACATCTTCGCCCGCATCCTGCGTGGCGAGATCCCGAGCCGGCGCGTCCATGAGGACGAGTTCGCCGTCGCTTTCCACGACATCAACCCGCAGGCGCCCGTCCACGTGCTGGTGATCCCGCGTGGCGCCTATGTCTCCCTCGCCGATTTCACCGCGAGCGCCTCGGATGCCGAGATCGCGGGCTTCTGGCGCGCGGTGGGCCGGGTGGCGAAGGAACTCGGGCTCGAGGCGCATGGCTACCGCGCCCTGACGAATATGGGGCAGGAAGGGGGGCAGGAGGTGCCGCACTTCCACGTCCATCTCTTCGGCGGCCGCTCGCTCGGGCGCATGGTCCCGGGCACGGCCGCCTGATGCCGGGACCCGCCGCCGAGGCCCGCGCCGCGATCGAGGCCGCCGGCCGGCTGCCAGACGACGAGCTGGACCTCGCCGGCGTCGCACTGCAATTCGCCCGGATCGACGCGCCCGAGGCCGACTGGCGCGCGGCGGCCGAGCGCATCTCCGCCCTCACCCGCGCCGTGCTGACCACGGAGCCGCCCGCCGATGCCGAGGGGCGCCGCGCGCTGCTGGCCCGCGTCATCCACGAGGAGGGCGGCTATGCCGGGGATTCCGAGACCTACGACGACCTCCGCAACGCCAACCTGATCCGGGTGACGGAGCGGCGCCGCGGCCTGCCCGTGGCGATCGGCCTGCTCTGGCTGCACCTGGCGGAAGCCGCGGGATGGGCGGCGCGGGGGCTCGACTTCCCCGGCCACTTCCTCGTCTCGCTGGACGGTGCGGCCAAGGGGAGCGCGGTGGTGGTGGACCCCTTCGGGGGCGGCCACGCGCTGCCCGTGCCCGCGCTGCGCGCCCTCATCAAGCGCGTGGAGGGGCCGCAGGCGGAGCTGCGCCCGGGGATGCTGGCCCCGATGAGCCGCCGCGCCGTGCTGCTGCGGCTGCAGACGAACATCCGCCTGCGCCGGCTGGCGGAGAACGACATCGAGGGCGCGCTCGCCTGCACGAACGACATGCTGCGCCTGGCGCCGGACGCCGCGCCGCTCTGGCGGGAGGCGGCGGTGATGAACGCGCGCCTCGGGCGGCTGGGCGCAGCCATCGAGGACATGGAGCGCTTCCTCGAGCAGGTTCCGACAGGCGAGGCGGCCACACGCGGGCGGGAGATGATTGAGGAATGGCGGGCGCGGTTGAACTAGCGCTTGACCCCTCTCATTTCCGAGAGCAATCCGCCTAACAGAATCGTTGGGAGGCCGTCCCATGCTGGCGCTTCGCGTGATCCCCTGCCTCGACGTGAAGGACGGCCGCGTGGTGAAGGGCGTGAACTTCGTCTCCCTGCGCGATGCCGGGGACCCTGTGGAGCAGGCCCGCGCCTACGACCGGGAGGGCGCGGATGAGATCACCTTCCTCGACATCGGCGCGACGCATGAGAACCGCGGCACGATGCTCGACGTGGTGTCCCGCACGGCGGCGGAGGTCTTCATCCCGCTGACCGTGGGCGGCGGCGTGCGGAGCGTGGAGGACATGCGCGCCCTGCTGCTCGCGGGGGCGGACAAGGTCTCAGTGAACTCCGCGGCGTTGGCCGACCCCGAGCTCGTCCGCCGCGGCGCGGAGGCCTTCGGTAGCCAGGCGATCGTCGTCGCCGTGGACGCCCGCCGTGTGGCGCCGGGTCGGTGGGAGATCTTCACCCATGGCGGCCGGCGCGAGACGGGGGTGGACGCGGTGGAATGGGCGCGCCGGGTGGAATCCCTCGGCGCCGGCGAGATCCTGCTGACCTCGATGGACCGCGACGGCACGGGGGAGGGCTTCGACCTCGACCTCCTGCGCGCGGTGCGCTCGGCCGTGCGGCTGCCCATCGTCGCCTCGGGCGGGGTGGGCAGGCTGGAGCACTTCGCCGAGGGCGCGGCGGCCGGGGCCACGGGGCTGCTGGCGGCCAGCATCTTCCACTACGGGCATTTCCGCATCGCCGAGGCGAAGGCCGCGCTGGCCGCTGCCGGCTGGCCGGTGCGCCCGGCGACCGAACCCCTGGAGACGGCCTGATGGGCAAGGAAGCGAAGCCGCGCAAGAAGCGCGCCGCCGCCGAGGAGACGCCGCGCAAGAAGGCGGCCGCCAAGGCGGCCCCGCCGAAGAAGCGCGCGAAGGCTCCGCTCAAGGCGGCCGCGAAGCCGAAACCGAAAGCGAAGCCCAAGCCGAAGCTGAAGCCGGCGAAGTGGAAGGAGGACCTGCGCCTGACGCCGCGGATCCCCGTGCCGCAGGACCTGGCCGACGCCCCCATCCCCAACGTCCCGCCGCCCAAGGGCGTGCGCCGGGCGGAGGCGCGCCATCTCGGCCCGCTCGACCCCCCGGCCGGCGATCCGGTGGCGGCCGTGCTTGACCGGCTCTGGGCGAAGGTGGAGGAGCGGCGCCTCTCGGGCGATGTCGAGACCTCCCACTCCGCCCGCCTGCTCGCCCGCGGCACGCCCAAGGTGGCGCAGAAGCTCGGCGAGGAAGCGGTGGAGACGGTAATCGAGGCGATGGCCGGCAACCGCCGCGCCCTGATCGGCGAGAGCGCGGACCTGCTCTACCACCTCATCGTCGTCTGGGTGGATGCGGGCATCCGGCCCGAGGATGTCTGGACCGAGCTGGCGCGGCGTGAGGGGATCAGCGGCATCGCTGAGAAGGCCTCGCGCCAGAACCTCTCCGCCGCGGGCATCCTGAAGGCGGGCGAGACCACGAAGCTGCCCTGAGGGGCCGGATGGTTCCCCGGGGTGGCAGCTAGTCCGCCCCTCCCGACGACCGGGCCGCGTCCGGCGCGCGGGCGGCGGGGCGCGCGGCCCCGTCGGCCACGATCCAGCGGGACTGCGCCACCCGCACCCGCACCCGCCGCGCGCGCACCGGCTCGGCGGGGATGAGGCCCATCACCGCCTTACGCGCCTCGATAAGGGCCACCCCGCCGAATCGCGGCGCGAGCGACCGCCCGGCCGCCTCCCACATCCGCGCGCCGCCGAGCAGGGGGCGCAGGCCGAAGGGCGGGATGAACAGCGCCGCCTCCCGCCGCTCCACCGTGAACATCGAGCGCTCCAGCAGCCGCGCGAGCTGGCCGGGGGAGTAGGGCTGCCCGTGGCCGAAGGGCGTGCGCTCGAGAAGGGCCCAGGGTGAGCGGCGGTTGGGCACCACCGCCAGCAGCCGCCCCTCCGGCCGCAGCACGCGCCAAGCCTCGCGCAGCAGGCGGCGCGGGTTCTCGGCGGCTTCCAGCCCGTGGACGAGGAGGATGTTGTCGAAGGACATGTCGGCGAAGGGGAGGTGGTCCTCCTCCACCAACGCGGCGGCGCAGCGGCCGTCGGGCGGCCAGGGGGCCATGCCGGCGCCGGCGGCTAGGGCGACAGGGGTGGCCGAGACCAGTCGCGCCGCCCCGCGCCGCCACAGGCGAAGATAGGGCCCGGCATGGCCGAGGCCGAGCACCTCCTGCCCCGTCAGCTCCGGCCAGATCTCCCGCAAGCGCGAGCGCAGGATGCGCCGCGTCACCGCGCCGAGCGGCGCGTCGTAGAAGCCCTGCAATCCCCAGGCGGTGAAGTGGACCTCGGCGCCCATGCGTCGGATATAGGGCGTCCGGCGCCGCCGTGACAGCGGGGCGGAGCGATGGAGGAGCAGCGCATGACGTGGACGATCCGGGCCGTGCCCAACCTCTCGGACAACTACGCTTGGCTGCTGCGGGACGAGGCCACGGGCACGGTCGCGCTCTGCGATCCCGGCGAGGCCGCCCCCTGCCTCGAGGCGCTGAAAGATATGCCCGAGCCCGGCCGGCTGGACTGGGTGCTGCTCACCCACCACCACCCCGACCATATCGACGGCGTGGAGGAGGTGGTGCGCTCGACCGGCGCGAAGGTGCTGGGCGCCGCCGCCGATGCCCGCCGCCTGCCGAGGCTCGACCTCTCCGTGAAGCCCGGGGACCACATCCCCTTGGGCAGCGGCAGCATCGAGGTGCTGGACAGCCCCGGCCACACCCTCGGCCACATCGCCCTCTACATCGCGGACGCCCATGCCGTCCTCTGCGGCGACACGCTCTTCTCGCTCGGCTGCGGGAGGCTGCTGGAGGGCACGCCGGAGGACATGTACCGCGCCCTGCAGCTCCTGAACGCCCTGCCCGGCGACACGCTCGTCCTCTGCGGCCACGAGTACACCGAGAGCAACGCCCGCTTCGCCCTGACCGTGGAGCCGGACAACGCGGCGCTGCGCGCCCGCGCCGAGGAGGTCCGCACGCAGCGCAAGGCCGGCCAGCCGACGGTCCCGACCACGCTGGACCAGGAGCGGGCCACCAACCCCTTCCTCCGCGCGCGGGACGTGGCCCAGCTCGCTGAGCGGCGCGCGGGCAAGGACGTGTTCAAGGGCTAGGGCCGGTGTTCTACGAGCCGAAGAGCGGCCACGGCCTGCCCTGGGACCCCATGAAGGCGATCGTGGCCCCGCGCCCGATCGGCTGGATCTCCACGGTGGACGCGGAGGGGCGGGTGAACCTCGCCCCCTACAGCTACTTCTCCATGCTCCACAACGCGCCGCCGATGATCGCCTTCGGCAGCGAGGGGATGAAGCATTCCGCGGCCAATGCGCGCGCCACGGGCGAGTTCGTCTTCAGCCTCGCGACGCGCGCGCTGTTCGACGCGATGAACGCCTCCTCCGGCAACACGCCGGAGGGGGTGAGCGAGTTCGACGAGGCCGGCATCCCCGCCGCCCCCAGCCGGCTGGTGCGCCCACCGCGGGTGGCGGCCAGCCCCGCCGCGCTGGAGTGCCGCGTGGTGCACGCGATGGAGCTGCACGACCAGGACGGCCGGCCGAGCAACGGCTTCCTCACCATCGGCCAGGTCGTGGGCGTGCACATCCACGAGGCGTATCTGCGGGATGGCCGGTTCGACGCCGTGGCCGCCGGCACGATCGCCCGGCTGGGCTACCGCGACTACGCGCAGGTGACGGAGATCTTCGAGGTGCTGCGCCCGGCCGATGGCGGGTCCTTCCCGCCGGTGCGCTGAAGGGGCGCCGCGACCTCGCCGGGTGGGGGGTATCGCGGTGCGGGGCGCCCCGGCCTAACCTGCCGGCCACGCCCTCACGGATGCCTCCATGCGCCTCCTTACCTCCCCCGCCAGTCCCTTCGCCCGCAAGGTCCTCGCCTGCGCCATCGCGCGCGGCGTGGATGGCGGGATCGAGCTCGTGCCCACCGATCCCTTCTCCAGCCCGGCGGCGCTGCTGGCGGCCAACCCGCTCTCCAAGATCCCGGTCCTGTTGCTGGAGGACGGCACGGCGGTCTTCGACAGCCCCGTGATATGCGACTTCCTCGACACGCTCGGGGCGGCGCCCTCGCTGATGCCGGCCGCCGGTCCCGCGCGGCTGCGGGCCGGGATCATGCAGGCGCTCGCGGACGGGATCATGGACGCCGCCGTGGCCCGCCGCATCGCCTCCGCCCTGCCGCAGGACGAGGGGCGCCGGGCCGCCGATGCTCGGCAGAAGGGGGTGGTCGAGCGCGGCCTCGCCCGGCTGGAAGCCGCGCCCCCGGAGGGGCTGGCCGATATCGGCGCCATCGCGGCCGCCTGCGGCCTCGGCTATCTCGACTTCCGCTTCGCCCATGAGCCCTGGCGGAAGGCGCATCCCCGCCTCGCCGCCTGGCTCGCCTCGGTGGAGGGGCACCCGGCCCTTCTCCGCAGCGCCCCCCGCTAAAATTGCCAGTGAACCTGCGCGATCCCGGGCTGAGTGCGGCGGCGGTCATCGCCGCCCTCAGCCTCCGCCCGCATCCCGAGGGCGGCCACTACCGCGAGACCTGGCGCGACGCCCCGCCCGGGGGCGGGCGCGGGGCCGGCACCGCCATTCTATTCCTGTTGGCCGCCGGGGAGCGCAGCCACTGGCACCGGGTGGACGCGGCCGAGGGCTGGCACTGGCATGCGGGCGCGCCGCTCGCGCTCCGCGTCTCCGATGGTGGCCCACCCGCCATGTACCGTCTCGGTCCGGATCTCGGCGCGGGTGAATCCCTTTTCGCGGTGGTGCCGAACGATCAATGGCAGGCGGCGGAGAGCTTGGGAGACTGGACGCTGGTCGCCTGCACCGTGAGTCCCGCCTTCCGCTTCGAAGGATTCGAGCTAGCGCCACCTGGATGGAAGCCGCGCTGAACATCCGGGGCCAGCCAACCTGGGCCGCCTGAGCGCATGATCTCGCGCCCGGCGTTCGGAGGAGGATCTCCGATCAGGGAGCAAACAAGTCTTGGTTCCATGGATTTTCTAGCATAGGTTGTAGTTTCACGGAAAGGAGAGGACGGTCGCTTGCTCCACGCTCCCACCGCCTTTGTCCTCAGCTTCGCGCTGGCCATGACCTGCGGCGTGATCCTTCTCGTGCTGTGGAGACAGAACCGCCGGGAGCGTACTCTCGCCACCTGGGGCATCGCGCACTGTCTCGGCGCCCTCGCCCTCACCCTCCTGGCCCTGCGGGGCCTCATCCCGGATCTCGTCTCCATCCAGCTGGCCAATGCCATGCTGGCGGTGACCTACGGGCTGGTCTGGGCCGGCGGACGTCAGTTCCGTGGCGCCCGCGCCGCACCGGTCGGGGTCGCCGCGGGTGCCCTGGGCTGGCTCGCCGCCTGCCAGATTCCGGCCTTCTACGAGAGCCTCCCCGCCCGGGTCCTCTTCATGGGTCTCCTGGCTGCCGGCTACTACATCGCGGCCACCCGGGAGTTCCGGCCGCGCGACATCGCGGAGCCGCTGCGCTCCCAGTCCCTGATCAGGGGCATTCTCCTCACCAATGCGGCGTCCTATCTCCTCCGCGTCCCTCTGCTCCTCTTCCAGCCCATCCAGGCCTCCCCCACGGGCCATCCCACCTCTCTGCTGCTCGACCTGCTCGTTGTCCTCGGCACCGCCCTGGCCGGCAGCGCCGCCTTGGGAATGGTAGCCCTGCTCCGGGAGAAGGAGGCGCGCGAGGCCCAGGCCGCGCTCCGCGAAGCCCGCGATCTCGCCGACCGCGCCAGCGCGGAGAAGACGCGCTTCCTCGCCCATATGAGCCATGAGCTGCGCACCCCCCTTAACGGCGTGCTCGGCTTCGCCCAGGTGCTCGCGCAAGATCCTGCCCTGCCCGAGGAGCAGCGCGGGCGCGCGGCGATCCTGGAGCGCGCCGGGCGCCACCTCAACGCCCTGCTGAACGACGTCCTCGACCTCTCCAGCATCGAGGCCGGCCGGTTGGAGCTCGTGCCCGTCCCCAGCTGCCCGCGCGCCTTGCTGCACGAGGTCTCGGGCCTCGTCCGCGGCGGGGCCGAGGCCAAGGGCGTGACCCTGCGGCTCGATCTCGCCCACGACCTGAACCCTGCCCTGCTCTGCGATCCCCTTCGGGTGCGGCAGATCCTGCACAACCTGTTGGGCAACGCGGTGAAGTTCACCCCGCCGGGCGGCGAGGTGGTCCTCTCCGCCTGCCGCGGCGAGACGGGCGGGCTGGTCCTGTCCGTGACGGATGACGGACCCGGCGTGCCCGAGGAGTTCCGCGACCGCCTCTTCGAGGACTATGCCCGGTCCACGCGCGAGGCCAGGAAGGGGGACGGCACCGGCCTCGGCCTCGCCATCTCCGCTGGGCTCGCGCGGGCCATGGGCGGCACCATCCGGTTCGGCGTTCCACCGGGAGGCAAGGGCAGCACCTTCGAGGCCTGGCTTCCCCTGCCGGACGCGGCCATGCCCCCGGCTTCCAACCCCTCAGGGGCAGCCCCCAGGCCCGCGCGGCCCCGCGCGAAAGGTTTGCGCGTGCTGGTGGTGGACGATGTTGCCGTGAATCGCCTCGTGCTGCGCGCCATGCTGGAGCCCGCCGGCCACCGGGTGACGGAGGCCGAGGACGGCGCCGCCGCGCTCGGCGCCCTCGCCGGTCCCGGTCCGCTGCCGGATGTGGTGCTGATGGATGTCCAGATGCCGGGCATGGACGGAAAGGAGACCACCCGTCGCATCCGCGCCCTGCCGGGCCCGGCTGCCGGGCTCCGTGTCCTGGGCATCACCGCCGACGCCATGCCGGAGGGGATCGCCGACTGCATGCAGGCCGGCATGGACGGCCATGTGGCCAAGCCCGTGGACTGGCGCACGCTTCTCGACAAGCTGGAGGAGGGAACGCCCCTCCTGCCCCGTCTGGCGGCAGCCTGACCAACGCTCCGGCCCCGGCGGCCGGCACAGGCTCCTTGCCGCGCCTTGACGCGCCCGCCCCGGAGGGGGACATCCCGGGCGCAGATCAACACGGCCCCCGGCGCTCCAACCGCCGGCCGGCCAGGAGCCCCCTCCCATGCAGCGCGTCTTCTCCGGCATCCAGCCCTCTGGCGTTCCGACCCTCGGCAACTATCTCGGCGCCATCCGCAACTGGGTCCCGATGCAGGACACGCATGAGAGCATCTTCTGCGTGGTGGACCAGCACGCCATCACCGTCTGGCAGGATCCGAAGGAGCTCGCGCGGCAGACCCGCGACATGGCCGCCGCCCTCATCGCCTGCGGGCTCGACCCCGAGCGCTGCATCCTATTCGTGCAGTCCCACGTCCACGCCCACACCCGGCTCGCCTGGATCTTCAACTGCGTCGCCCGCATCGGCTGGCTGAACCGGATGACGCAATTCAAGGACAAGGCCGGCAAGGACCGGGAGAACGCGGGCAGCGGTCTCTACGTCTATCCCAACCTCATGGCGGCCGACATCCACGCCTATCACGCGACGCGCGTGCCGGTGGGCGAGGACCAGAAGCAGCATCTCGAACTTGCCAACGACATCGCGGAGAAGTTCAACCACGACTACAGCGTGGACTTCTTCCCCCATATCGACCCGCACATCATGGGCGTGGCCGCCCGCGTGATGTCCTTGCGTGACGGCACGAAGAAGATGAGCAAGTCGGACCCCTCCGACCAGTCGCGCATCAACCTGAACGACGCCGCCGACACCATCTCCCTCAAGATCCGCCGCGCCAAGACGGACCCCGAGCCCCTGCCCTCCGAGATGCAGGGGCTGGAGGGGCGGCCGGAGGCGCGGAACCTCGTCGGCATCCTCGCCGCCGTCACCGGCACGACGCCGGAGGAGGTGCTGCGCGAGCATGGCGGCCAGGGCTTCGGCACCTTCAAGGGCGTGCTGGCGGACGCGCTGGTCGCGCATCTCAGCCCCATCGCCGCCGAGGCGCGCCGCCTGCTCGCCGATCCCGGCGCGGTGGACGCGCTGCTGCGCCGCGGCGCCGAGCGCGCGCGGGCGATCGCCGAGCCGATCGTAGCGCGGGCGGAGGAGCTGGTCGGCTTCCTGCCGCCGCGCTGAACGGACGCGCACGGTGCTGAAGAGCATCCTCACCGTCGGCGGCTGGACCATGGGGAGCCGGCTGCTCGGCTTCCTTCGCGACATGCTGATCGCGGCCAGCCTCGGCGCCGGCCCGATAGCGGATGCCTTCTTCATCGCGCTCAAGCTGCCAAACCTCTTCCGACGGCTCTTCGGGGAGGGGGCGTTCAACGCCGCCTTCGTGCCCGCCTTCGCCTCCACCCTCGCCGGCAGCGGCGCGGCGCAGGCGCGGGCGCTGGCCGAGCGCATGTCCACGCTGATGACGCTGTGGCTCACGCTGCTAACGGTGCTCGGCATGGTGTTCATGCCGCAGGTGCTGCACGTGCTGGCCCCCGGCTTCACCGACGAGCCCGTGCGCTTCGGCCTCGCCGTCGAGATGACGCGGATCACCTTTCCCTATCTCGTCTTCATCTGCCTCACCGCGCTCATCTCGGGCGTGCTGAACGGGCTGGACCGCTTCGCGGCGGCGGCTGGGGCGCCCGTGCTGTTCAACATCCTCTCCATGGCCGCGCTCTTCGCCCTCGCGCCCTTCACGGCCACCCCCGGCCACGCGCTCGCCTGGGGCGTGACCGTCTCCGGCGCGGCGCAGCTCCTCCTCGTCTGGGTGGCGGCGGCGCGGGCAGGGATGCCGCTGCGGATCGTCTCCCTGCCGCGCATCACGCCGGAGGTGAGGCTCGTGCTGCGGCGCATGGGGCCGGGGCTGATCGGGGCGGGGGTGACGCAACTCAACCTCGCGGTCGATCTCGTCATCGCCTCGCTGCTGCCAGCCGGCGCCGTCTCCTACCTCTACTACGCTGACCGGATCGGGCAGCTTCCCCTCGGCGTCATCGGGGCGGCAGTGGGCACGGCGATGCTTCCGCTGCTGGCCAAGCAGCTCCGCGGCGGGCAAGCGCTCTCGGCGCACCGCACGATGAACCGGGCGCTGGAACTCTCCCTCGCCCTCGCCCTGCCGGCGGCGGCGGCGCAGTCGGTGCTCGCTTGGCCGATCATCTCCGCCCTGTTCCTGCGCGGCGCCTTCGGGGAACTGGAGGCGGCGGCCACCTCCGCGGCGCTGACGGTCTACGCCCTCGGCCTGCCGGCCTTCATCCTGGTGAAGGCCTTCGTCCCCGGCTTCTTCGCGCGCGGGGATACGGCGACGCCGGTGAAGATCAGCCTCGTCGTGGTCGTGCTGAACCTCGCGCTGAACCTCGTGCTCACGCGATACCTCGCCCATGTCGGCATCGCGCTGGCGACGGGGCTCTCGGCCTGGGTGAACGTGGCGGTCCTCGCCGTGATGCTGCGGCGGCGCGGGCAGTGGCGGCCGGACCGCCGCCTGCGCCGGCGCGTGCCGCGCCTGCTGATCGCGACGCTCGCCATGGCCGCCGTGCTGGTCGCGCTGCGCCTGGTGCTGCCGGACCCCGTAGGATCGACGGCGCGGCTGGTGGTGCTGGCGATCTATGTCGCTGCCGGGCTCGTCACCTATTTCGGCCTCGCCCAGGCGATCGGCGCGCTGCATCTCGGCGAGATCCGGCGGCGCGGGCGGGGCTGAGCCGGCCCGACGCGCGCGGCCGGGCAAGGGGCTGCCGGGGATTCCGGCTTACCCCTCCGCGAAGCGCCGCCAGCCCGCCGCGCGCAACTCGCAGGCGGGGCAGGTGCCGCAGCCATGGCCCCAGGGATGCATCAGCCCGCGCTCCCCGCGGTAGCAGGTATGGGTGCTCTCCACGACCAGCCGGACGAGCGCGTCCCCGCCGAAGTCCCGGGCCAGGCGCCAAGTATCGGCCTTGTCGATCCACATGAGCGGCGTGTGCAGCACGAAGCGCCGCTGCATGCCGAGGTTCAGCGCCACCTGCAGCGCCTTGATCGTGTCATCCCGGCAATCGGGGTAGCCCGAGAAATCCGTCTCGCACATGCCCCCCACGATGTGCCGCAGCCCCCGGCGATAGGCCAGCGCCGCGGCGAAGGTGAGGAAGACAAGGTTGCGGCCGGGGACGAAGGTGTTGGGCAGCCCGCCCTCCTCCATCTCGATGGCCACGTCCCGCGTCAGCGCCGTCTCCGAGATGGCGCCGAGCGCGGCCAGACCGACCGTGTGGTCCTGCCCCAGCCGCGCCGCCCAGTTCGGCCGCATCGCGCGCAGCCCCGACCGGAGCGCGTCGCGGCATTCCAGCTCCACCCGGTGGCGCTGGCCGTAGTCGAAGCCGATCGTTTCGACGCGGGAGAAGCGGTCCAGCGCCCAGGCGAGGCAGGTGGTCGAATCCTGCCCGCCGGAGAAGAGGACCAGGGCGCCTTCGTCTTGCATGCCCCCGTTATGGGGTGCGGGGGCGCCCTGGCGAAAGGGCCGCGCGCCTAGCTCGGCGTGATGTTCCCGGCCTGCACCACCCGCTTCCAGCGCTCGATCTCGCCGCGCTGGAAGGCGCTGAACTGCGCGGGGGTGCTGGCCACCACCTCGAAGCCCAGTTCGTCCATCCGGCGCGCCACCTCGGGGGAGCGCAGCGCGGCGGAGGCCTGGGCGTGGATGCGCTCCATTAGCGCGGGCGGCATCCCCGCCGGGCCGCCGAGCGCCTGCCAGGAGTAGACCACGAAGTCCCGCAGCCCCGCCTCGGCCCCCGTCGGCGTGTTCGGCAGCAGCCGGTGCCGGGACTCGGCGGTGATGAGGATCGCCCTCACCCGCCCGTCCGCGATCTGCGGCTGGATGGAGCCGAGGTTCTGGAAGGAGAGCTGCACGTTCCCCGCGATGAGGTCCGTCGTGGCCGGGCCGCCCCCGGCATAGGGGATGTGGGTGATGTCCGTGCCCGTGAGCTGCTTGAACATCTCCATCGTCAGGTGGTCCGAGGAGCCGACGCCGGAGGTGGAGTAAGAGGCCCGGTTGGCCTTGAGCCAGGCGAGGAGGGAGGGCAGGTCGTTCGCCGGGACCTGGGCGGGGTTCACCACCAGCACGTTCGGCGTCCGCACGGTCTGGCTGAGGCCGGTGAGCTGGCCCACAGGGTCGTAGCCGAGGTTCGGGCGGAGGGCGACGTTGATGGCCCAGGTGCTGATGGGGGCGTGCATCAGCGTGTGCCCGTCCGCCGCGCTGCGGATCACGGCGCGCGCGCCCAGCTCGCCGGTTGCACCCGGCCGGTTCTCCACCACCACGGGCTTGCCGATCGCCTGACCCAGCGGCACCCCCATGGCGCGCGCCACGATGTCGGACGAGCTGCCGGGCGCAAAGGGCACGATCACCGTGACGGGGCGCGCGGGCCATTCCTCCTGCGCGCGGGCTTCCCGCAGCGTGGCAGGCAGGGCGCCGAGGACAAGCGGTGCCGGGAGCAGGCGCAGCAGGTCGCGACGGTTCATCGGGCGGGTTCCTCCAAGGCTGGGTTTCGGGGAGCCTAGCCCCCCGTGGCCGCCGCCGGCCAGGGCCGCGCCGTGCCCCGCCCCTACCCCGCCAGGCCGAGGGCGATGAAGGCGCGCGCGGCCGGTGGCCAGGCCTCGACGAGATCCACCCGCCAGTACCAGGCCGCGGCCGCCGCCCCGGCGAGGACGAGGACCGAGGCCCCCCAGGCCGCGACGAGGAGCGGCGCCGGGCTTTCCCTCACGACGGGCGGGGCGCCCGGCACGAAGACCGGCAGGGGGCTGGGGGCCGGGGAGAGGAGCGAGGCAGGGAAAGCCGGTGACGGGGGTTCCGCCCCTCGCCCGACCGCCGGGCGTACCGGCTCCTCGCGGCGCGGCGCGGGGGGAGGGGGCGCCCCGGCCGGCGCCGCCTCGGCCGCCTCCGCTGCCGGCTGGGCGCTGGCGACGGGCAGCGGTCCCGGCACCCAGGTCGTGCCGCAGCGGGCGCAGCGCACCGTCCGCCCCTCTCCCAGCCGGGTGGCCAGGGCGGGGGGAAGGTCGTACTCGGCGGCACATTCGGGGCAGGCAACACGCATGGCGCAAGATGCCTCCTCGGCTGGGGTCAAGGCAATGTCACCGCTTCCCCGGAGGGCACCTGCCTGCCCGGGGCCGGTGCGGAGGGGCATCGGCATCACGCCGCCGCTATCCCTCCGCGCCCCGGCATGGCACATCGCCGCCCATGGTGCGCTTCAGCCAAGTCGGGCTGCGCTATCCCGATCCCACCCGCCGCGGAGCGGGGGAGCGGGAGACGCTGCGCGACCTCTCCTTCACCCTGCCCCAGGGCTCGTTCACTTGGCTCACCGGGCCCTCCGGCGCGGGAAAGACCTCGCTGCTGCGACTGATGCAGCTCGCCCTGCGGCCGACGCGGGGGGAGGTGGAGGTGCTCGGCGTCCCGCTCTCCCGCGCGAAGCGGGCGGACCTGCCGAAGCTGCGCCGGCGGATCGGGGCGGTGTTCCAGGAGTTCCGCCTGCTCCCCTATCTCACCGCCTTCGACAACGTGGCGCTCCCCCTGCGCCTGGCCGGCCGCGCGGAGGCGAGCCTGCGCCCCGACGTGACGGAGATGCTCCGCTGGGTCGGGCTGGAAGGACGGGAAGGGGCGCTGCCCCAGCAGCTCTCGGGCGGCGAGCAGCAGCGCGTGGCCATCGCCCGCGCCGTGGTTACCCGCCCCGCCCTGCTCGTGGCAGACGAGCCGACGGGCAATCTCGATTCGGACCAGGCCCGGCGCCTGCTCCTTCTGCTGACCGAGATGAAACGGCTGGGCGCCACGGTCGTGATCGCCACCCACTCGCAGGAGCTGATCGCGCAGCACCCCGGCTATGTCATGCGGGTCGAGGCCGGGCGGATCGTCGCGCTCGACCCCTGGCCCTATGCCACGGAGGAGGCCCCTCCCGAGCCGCACCCCCCCGGGGAAGCGCCCGCCGCGACACTACCCCAGAGCTTCGCTCTCGACCTGAGCGCGCCCGAGCCGGAGGCGGGATGGCTGGAGGAGCCGGAGGACGGCTCCGAGCCTTGGCCGCCCGGCGAGGATGAGGGGGAGGGAGACCTCGCCCGGCCCCGGAGCGCCCAGCGCATGGGCCGCGGGATCTGGCCCAGCGCGCAGGACCGGGATTCCGGAGCCGGCCATGGCTGAGCACCGCCGCCGCGTCGCGCGGGATCCGCTGGGCCTGCGCCGAGCCCTCTCGGACCGGCTGCTGCCGGGGCTGGTGGGCGCCATGGCGCTGCTGGCCGCCCTCGCCCTGGCCGGGGCGCGCGGGGCGGACCGGCTAGCCGACCGGTGGCAGGCCGGGGCGGCGGCGGCCGTCACCGTCCAGGTGCCGGACCCCACCCGCGCCCGCATGGCGGCGGCGCTGGAGATGCTGCGGGGGGACTCCGTCGTCGCCAGGGCCGCTGAGGTGGGGCCGGAACGGGTGGCGGAGCTGCTGCGCCCCTGGCTCGGCGACGCGCCGGCCCTCATTCTGCCCGGGGTGATCGAGTTGCGGCTCGCCGCCGCGCCCGAGGCCCTGCCCCGCCTCGCGGAGCGCCTGGCCGAGGCCGTGCCGGGGGCGGAGCTGGAGTCTCACGGGATCTGGGTCGCGCGCCTCTCTGCCCTCGCCCGCTCGGTGCAGGGCGTGGCGCTGGCGGTGCTCGCCCTCGTAGTCGGGGTGGCGGTCGCGGTGGTCGCGGTGGCGACGCGGGCGGGCCTCACCTCCCGGCGCGAGGCGATTGACGTGCTACATGACCTCGGCGCCACCGACCGCGCCATCGCGGGGCGATTCGCCCGGCGCGTGGCGCTACTCGCCGGGCTCGGCGCCTTGGCCGGGGCGGCGATCGCGGTGCCGGCGCTCGCGGCCCTGTCCGGCCTCGCCATGCCCCTCTTCGGGGGCGGGCAGGCCTCGGCCGGACTGCTGGCGGAACTGCCCTGGGGGATCCTTGCCTCCCTTCCGCCCGTCGCGGCGCTGATCGGCTGGGGCACGGCCCAGGCCACCGTGCGCCGCTGGCTCCGGCGCCTGCCGTGATGAGCGAGGCGGTCCCCTCCCGGCGCCGGTTCCGGCGGCTGCCGCTGCTCGCCGCGGCGGTGGCAGCGCTCGTCCTCGGCGTCGCGGGGGGCCTTCTCTGGTTTATCCACCGCGCGACCTCCCCCGCCCCCCCGGGGCCGGAGGCGCCCGGCATCGCCGTGCTCACGGGAGGGCCGGACCGTGTGGAGGAGGGGCTGACCCTCCTGGGCACCCGGCAGGGGGCGCGGCTGATTATCTCCGGCGTCGGGCCGGATTCGGAGCTGGCGGACCTCGCGCGGGAGGCGGGGCTGGACCCCGCGCCGCTCGCCGCCCGCGTCGCCCTCGGCCGGGAGGCCACGAGCACGCGCGGCAACGCGCGGGAGATTGCCGCCTGGGCGCGGGGCGCCGGTTTGCAGGAGATCACGGTGGTGACCGCCAGCTTTCACATGCCCCGCGCCTTGCTGGAGCTGCGGCGCAGCCTGCCCGGCGTGAGGCTGCACCCGCATCCCGTCCCGCCCTATCTCGCCCGGCCCCTGCCGATGCTGCGAGAATACGCCAAGCTCGTCGGCGCGGCGCTGGGCCTCTCGGCACTCACGGAACGCGGGCGGTCCGCGCGGTGAGCACGATCCGTTCCGCCCTGTTCAACCTGCTGTTCTTCAGCATCACGGCGCTAACGGTGCTGTTCGGCCTGCCTCTGCTCGCCCTGCCACCGGCCGCCATGCACCGCTACCTCCGCGGCTGGGCGCGGCTGATGCTGTGGCTGCTGCACCGGGTCTGCGGCATCCGCCTGCGGGTGGAAGGGGCGGAGAACCTTCCCGTGAACGGCCCCGCCCTCATCGCGGCCCAGCACCAGTCGGCCTTCGACACGATCGTCTGGCACGCCCTGCTGCCCCGCCCGGCCTACGTGATGAAGGCCGAGCTGATGCGAATACCAGGCTGGGGCGCCATGGCGCGCCACGTCCACTCCATCCCCGTGGACCGGGAGGGCGGGGCGGCCGCGCTGAAGCAGCTGGTGCGCTCCGCGCGTGACGCCGCCGCCGCCGGCTACCAAGTGGTGATCTTCCCCGAGGGTACGCGCTCCGCCCCTGGGGAGGTGGCGCCCTGGCAGCCCGGCTTCGCCGCCATGGCCGCCACCACAGGCCTGCCGGTGGTGCCCGTGGCCACCGATTCCGGCCGCTTCTGGGGCAAGCGCGCCTTCACCAAGCGGCCAGGCGTGCTGACCGTCGCGGTCCTGCCCCCCATCCCCCCCGGCCTGCCCCGCGCGGAGCTGACGGTGCGGGCGGAGGCCGCCGTGGCGGAGGCTTCCGCCCGGCTCGTGCGGGGTGTGGACAAGTTCGTGGAATAGATGAACGGCGCGGCTTTGACCGCGCCGGAGGAGTCGCGGGCAAGGCCTTGTGGAGTCTTGGTTTTCATGACTCACCAAGCCCCTGTGGATAGAAATTTTATCAGCGAAAACAGCGCCTTGCGCTCTATTTCGTGGGAATCCCAGGAGTCCCTGGAACAAAGGGGGGACGGCGAGGCCTTTCGGCGACGGTCAATCCCCGAGCCTGTGGATAAATCGCGGGAAAACCTGATCGCCGGACTCCTGTCGCCTCCGCGCCGCACCCCTTCCGTGCAGCGGGCGGCAAGTGCCTGTAATCGATGCGGAAACCGAAGGACTTACCCCGCGGGGGCGAGGAGGGCGGCGATCCGGTCCAGCCCTGCGTCCCGCACGCCGAGTTCGCGGAGATGAGCGACGGTGTTGAGGAGGTAGTCCCGGTTCGGCCCCATTACCCCGTGCCCGCGCGCGATGGCGGCGGCCGCGGCATCGGGCGGCAGGGCGCCGCAATAGGCATCGGCCCGGCGGTCGGCCACGAAGGTCACTGCCCGGCGCGTGCCGCCCTCGTCGAGCAGGCGCACGGGCAGGAGGCGGCGATGATAGACGTTGCCCGACATCTCCCGCTCGTCGAGATAGGCCAGCACCTCCGCCGCGCGCTCGGGCGCGACGCGGAAGGCGACGCCGCGGCACGCCCCGCCCCGGTCGAGGCCGAGGACCAGCCCCGGCACCTCCGGCGTGCCGCGATAGCGGTGGGAGAGAATGCAGAAGCGCCGGTGGAAGCCGCGGAGAAGCGCGGGATGCGCCGCCTCGAAGCGGAAGCCCGGCTTCCAGATGAGCGAGCCGTAGCCAAAGACGTAGAGGGAGCCGTCGGGGTCGAGGAGCGGGGCGGGATCGAGGGCGGCGGGATCGAGGACGGGCGGGTGGTCGAGAGTGGTCATGGGCTGCGGCCCCATCCTAGCGCGGGATGCGGGGGCGTTGCAGCAATCCTGTCATCCCCAGCCATCGGCAAGCCCTGGGCAAGCCGGACCGCCCGGTCCCATATGGTGGGGCCGTGAGCCGAACCCCTCCCTTCCCTGCCCCTCCCCGGGCCCGCCCCTGGCTGCGTCCCCGGAGGCTCCTGCCCCTCGCCGCCCTGGCCCTCGCCCTGCTCGCCGGGGCCCACAGCCTTCTCTGGCACGTGATGGCCGGGCGGCTGCAGGAGGGCTACGACGCCTGGGCGGCCGCGCGCCGTGCCGGGGGCTGGCGGATCGAGCACGCGCCGCCCCAACGCGGGGGCTGGCCGCTCTCCGCCACGCTGCGCCTGCGGGATTTCCGCCTCTCCGGCGGCGGCGCGACCGTGCCCGGCGGGCTGGACTGGGCCGGCCCGGTCGTGACCCTGCGGGTTGCGATGCATCGACCGGGCGAACTGCGCATCGCCGCCTCCGGCCCCCAGCGGCTGCGGCTGGGCGCGGCGGAGATCCCCTTCGCCGCGGACCGGCTGGTGGCCGCCCTACCGCTGGAGCGCGGCGTCCTGCCGCGGGGCGGCGAGTTCGAGACGAGCCGGCTGCGGATCGGCACCGCCGCGGGCGGGGTGGAGATCGGTGGCGCGCGCCTCACGCTCGACAGCCGGATGAGCGCCATCGAGGGCGAGCCCGCCGTCAGCCTGGAGGGCGGGGCGGAGAACGTCACCCTGCCCGTCGCCACCCCGCTCGGCCGGGCGGTGCGGGCCCTCAGGCTCGACGCCGCCCTGACCGGCCCCCTGCCCGGCGGTCGCAACCCCACCAACCGCGCCGCCCTCTGGCGCGATGCCGGCGGCACGCTGGAGCTGCGGCGGCTGGAGGTGGAGTACGGCCCCGCCACCGCCCAGGCCTCGGCCACCCTCGCCCTCGACGACGCGCTCCAGCCGATGGGGGCGGGCACGCTGAAGCTGACGGGGGCGGAGGCGGTGCTGGACACGCTGGCCTCGGCCGGCCTTGTCTCCCCGCGCAATGCGGGCCTGGCCCGGCGGGTGGTCGCCCTCCTCGCCCGCCCGCCCGCCGAGGGCGAGCCGCCGCAGCTGGAGGTGCCGCTCACCCTGGAAGCGAGGGGCCTCTCCGTCGCGCGCATCCCCGTGGCGCGGCTGCCCGTGCTCGAATGGCCGGGGCCGGCGGAGGGGAGCGGCCCCGGGCCGTGAGGTCCCCTGATTGAGGCCCTGGGCGTGAAGCGGGTCGGCGCAGCGGCTCAGAAGAGCCGCAGCAGCCGGTCGATATAGTCCAGCTCCGCCGCCGGGCGCTCCCGCTCGGCATGGCGGCGCCGCAGCTCCTCCTGGAGGCGGCGGGTGCGGAGGATCTCCGCCTCGTCGGGCACGCGGGTGTCGCCGCCCTCCTCAGAGTTGCCGTTCCCCTCGCGCAGGCGGCGGCCGAGCGGGTCGCGCCCCTGCCCGTTCTCGGCCATCTGGTCCCGGCCCTCGCCGCTTTCCTCGCCGCCCTCGGCCATGGCGTCGCCCTGGCCCTCGCCCTCCCCCTCGCCTTCTTGCCCCGGTTGCTGCTGGGGGCGGCCGAACTGGCGCTGCATGCGCTGGGCCATCTGGCGCCCGCCCTCGGAGAGCTCGCGGATCGCGCGCTCCTGGTGGGGGCGGGGATCGCCGCCGGAGGACAGGGCCTCGGCGCTCTCGCGCATTGCCTGGTCGGCGCGGCCGAGCGGGGCGGGGATCTCGCCCGTCAGGTCGCCGTGCTGCTGCATCAACTCGCCGAGCGCGCGGCGCAGGGCGCGCTGGGTGCGGGCCTCGGCGGCGGCATCGGGCGCAGGGGATGCCTGGGGCTCGGCCGGGCGGTTGCGGTTCCAGGGGTAGTTCTGGCGGCGCTCGCGCTCCTGACGGGTGGCTTCCTCCTCGGCGCGGCGATGGGCGCCGTCCAGCAGGCGGGATTCGCGGCGCACCATGTCCCCGATCACGCCCATCTGCTGCTGGCCGCGCTGCTGGCGCTGGCGGCGCTCCTCGCGCTGGTTGTTGGCTAAGCCGCCGTTCTCCAGCTCCTCCAGCATGCGCTCCAGCTCGGCCAACTCGCGCTCGGCCTCCTCGGGGCGGTCCTGGCGGTTCTGCTCGCGCATACGGTCGGTGCGGCGGTCCGCCTCGCGGCTTTCGGGCGAATGGGGCTGCTGCGGGCGGTTGGGGCTCTGCTGCTGCGGCGTCTCGCCGCTCTCGCGCTGGGCGCGCTCGGCCAAGGCTTCCAGGTGGCGACGGATCGCCTCGCGCAGGGCCTGGATGCGGCGGTCGGTTTCGGTGCGGGCGGCGTCGCGCTCCGCCTCGCGCCGCTGCGCCTCGGCGCGGCGCTCCTCCGCCCGGCGCTGGGCCTCGCGGGCCTCCTCCTCCTGGCGCGGGGTCTCGGCCCGGTCGCTGCCGGGGGGCCGGTCCGTCCCGGCCCGCTCCTCCTCCGGACGCGGCTCCTGCCCGGGCTGGCGGCGCGCCTCGTCCTGGCGGGCGGCGTCCTGCTGCGCCTCCTGCACTTCTCTCTGGGCCTCCCTTCGAGCCTCGGCCCGCTCCCTCTCTTGCTGCTCCCGCTCGCGCAGCGCCTCGCGCAGGCGCTCGCGCGTTTCGGCGAGTGTCCGGGCGGTGCGGTCGGCGCGGCCCTCCTCCAGGGCGAGGGCGGTGTCCCACATGATCCCCTGCGCCTCGCCCACCGCCTCGGGGCGGGTGTCGCCCTCCAGCCGGCTGCGGGCGGAGCGGAGAGCGAGGGCGGTGGCGGTGTCGTTCTCGAAGGCATCGGGCGCCTCGGCCAGCCGGTCCAGCCCCTCGATCGCCGGGCGGCGCGCCTCGGGGTCCAGGGAAAGGCCCTTGCGGAGCAGGATCAGCCCGCGCGCCACGGGATGGGTGAAGCCGCGCTCGGGCAGGGTGAGGGAGGCCTCCTCCGACCGCCCCTCCTGCCCCGCCCCGTCGCGGGCGAGGAGGCGGATGCGGACGGGCAGGCCGGCCCAGGGATGGGCGGAGAGGTCGGGCTGTGCCAGCCCGCGCGGCGCCTTCGCCCCGCCGGGGGGCAGGGGCAGGTCGATCACCAGAGGGGCGGCACCGGGACGGGCGGCAAGGCGGATCTCGGCAGCAGCGGAGGCTACGCCCCAGTCGTCCTCCGCGCGCCAGGGCAGGCGGGTGGTGAGCCCGCGGGAGGCCTGGGCGGTGGAGGCGGAAGGGGGCTCGCTGAAGGCGATGCGCGGCGGGGCGTCCGCCTGTACCGCGAAGGACCAGCCCGCCACCTCGCGCCCGCCGTGGCGGATCACCACGCGCCCGCCCGCGTCCAGGGCGATCTCGGCGCTGTGGCTCCCGGGGCCGAGGGGCTGGAAGGCGCCGGCCGCCACGCCGTCCCGCAGCAGCTCCGGCGCGCCGCTGCCGCCGGAGAGGGCGGCGCGGAGGCGGCTGCCGGCGGGAACCGTCACGCTTCCCCCGGCGGGGAGGAAGATCGGTGGCGCACCGGTATAGGCGGGGGGCGTCACCCACGCCTCCAGCCGGGCGGCGAGGCCGGGCGGCGCGGCAGGGCTCTCGGGCCAGAGCGCCCGGCGGAGCCGCTCCGGCGCCTCCGCCCCTGCCATGACGAGGGCGGCGACGAGGGCGACGGCGAGGCCGGTGCGGAGGGCGCGGGGATCGCGGGCCGCGAGGCCGGGGCGGGGCATCCCGGCCCGGAGCGCCCGGATGCGGGCCGCCTCCCGTTCCTGATGCGCGCGCCAGAGGGCCTGAGCAGTGGCGTCACCTCCGGCGGGCCGGTCGCCCAGCGTGGCGAGGGGGCGGTGGGGAAGGCCGGAAGCCTGTTCCAGCCGCCGGTCCGCTACCGCCTCTCCCGGCAGGGCGAAGCCGCGCGCGGCGCGGGCGAGGGTAACGATCAGCGCCGCGATCAGCACCGCGAGAAGGGTGAGATGCGCGAGAGGTGGCAGGAGGAGGAAGAGGCCCGAGAGGGCGAGGAGGAGAAACAGCCCCAGGACGCCCAGGACGGGCCAGAGCCGGGGCCAGAGATCCTCCCAGAAAAGGGCGAGGCGGGCGCGGGCGCGGAGGCGCCCGAGGCGTCGGGGCGTCGGGCCGGGCGGCGGCTCCGGCCGCGCGGGGCGGCCCTGACCGCCGGGGCGTGACGCGTCGGCCGGGCGAGGGGCGGCACCCGGGCGAGCACTCTCGCCCGGGCGGCCGGGATTGAAAGGCGGGCGGGGGGCCGGCCCCGTCAAGCGCGCCCCCCAAGCCAGTCGGGCATGAGCTGGTTCGCCAGCAGCGCCTCATGCGACTGGCGCGGCCGGGTCACGGCCCATCGGTGCCCGTCCACCATCACCTCCGCCGCCAGCGGCCGGGCGTTGTAGGTGGAGGACATGGTGGCGCCATAGGCCCCGGCATCGAGGAAGGCGACGAGCGCGCCGGGCGGCAGGTCCGGCAGGTCCCGGCCCTGGGCGAAGGTGTCGCCGCTCTCGCAGACCGGGCCGACCACGTCGGCGGGGGCGAGGGGGGCGTGCAGCAGGTCGGGCGCGAGGGGCAGGATGCCGTGCCAGGCCTCGTACATAGCGGGGCGGACGAGGTCGTTCATCGCTGCGTCTAGCACCACGAAGCGGCGGTTCTGGCCGCGCTTCTGCAGCACCACGGAGGTCAGCAGCACCCCCGCCGGTCCCGCGATCCAGCGCCCGGGCTCCAGCATCACAGGCAGGCCGAGCGGGCCAAGGGTCGCCTTGATGGCGCCGGCCAGCGCCGCGGGGGAGGGCGGAACCTCATCGCGATAGGGGATGCCTAGGCCGCCGCCGCAATCCAGCCGCTCCACCGGCAGGCCGCGCCCCATCAGCGCGGCGGCCATCTCCGCCACCCGGGAGTAGGCGGCGCGGTAGGCGGCCATGCCCTCGGTGATCTGGCTGCCGATATGCACGGCCAGCCCGATCGGGCGGATGCCGGGGAGCGAGGCCATGCGGGCGTAGAGGGCGGCGGCGTCGGTATAAGCGATGCCGAACTTGTTCTCGGCGAGGCCCGTCGAGATCTTCGCGTGGGTGCGGGCGTCCACGTCCGGGTTGATGCGCAGCGACACCGGGGCGATGCGGCCCGTGGCGGCGGCGATGGCCGAGATGCGCTCCACCTCCTCCGCGCTCTCGGCATTGATCTGGAGGATGCCCTCCTCCAGCGCGAGGGCGATCTCGCGCTCCGTCTTGCCGACGCCGGAGAAGACGATGCGGTCGGCCGGGATGCCGGCGGCGCGCGCGGCCCGCAACTCCCCCTCGCTCACCACATCGGCCCCTGCCCCCTCGGCCGCGAGCACGCGGAGCACGGCGAGGCTGTCATTCGCCTTGGCCGCGAAGTGGAGGGAGGCGTTCAGCCCGGCCTCGGCCAGCGCGTCCCGCAGGGCGCCGTGGCGGCGGCGCAGCGTACCGGCGGAATAGACCCAGGTCGGCGTGCCGACCTCGCGCGCGATGTGGACGAGCGGCACCTCCTCCATCACCAGCCCGTCCAGCGCGTGGGCCCGGAGATGCGGGCGGCAGGCGATGAGGTCCGCGAAATCGGGGTCGGGCGTGCTGCGCGGGGAGGAGAGCGGGGAGGCCATTCCCCCAATGTGGGGCCGGGAGGGCGCGGCGGGAAGCGCGGATTGTGGAATGATGGAGGGGAAGGGGAGCTCGCGGTCGGGTTAAGGCAGCGCCACTGCTTACAGCGCCATCAACCTCCTGCGCCTCGACAACACCACCGCCTCATCCCTCACCCCAACCAACCTGGAGTTGGACCCGTTGTTGACGTTCAAGGCAGCCGCGCAGGACTGCATCCTGCTGGGACTTAACCGCGGGCTCGCCGGAGCCGGGGTCGTTCCCCGGCTCCGGCGGGCGCCCGCAGCGCCGGGAAATCAGATGATCCGCAGGCGGCCTAGCAGCCAGCCGAAGCCGACGGCGATCGCTGCGGCGGTCAGGGGCTGGTCGCGGATATAGTCCTCGAGCTGGCCGATCTGGTTCTGGGCCTGGCCTTTGACCTGATTCACCTGGCCCTTGGCCTGGGTGCGGTTGTCGCCGATCAGGCTGCCGATGCCTTCCTGCACGTCGCCGGCCGCTTGCTTGCCGGCGCCGATGATGCGGTCGCTGTCCATGTGCTTCTCCTCGTTCCCAGGGGGGCGGCACTAGGGGCCGCGACGCCCCGCGGGGGAGGAAACGTGGCGAAGGGGCGAGGGTTGTCGGGGAAACGAAAGGGTGCGGGCCGCCCGTCACAACTCCCGCCCGCCATCCGTCACGCGCTGGCGGGCGCGGTGCAGGTGGTAGTTCATGGCGAGGCCGGCGCCCTCGGTATCGCCCCGGCGGATGGCCTCGGCGATCGCCTCGTGCTCCTCCACCACCCGCCGGGCGCGCTCCTTCGAGCCGGCATGGGTAATGCCGAGCGCGACGGTCATGGACTGGTGGATCGTCCCCTCCAACATTTCCAGCATCTCGGCGAAGAGCGCGTTGCCGCTGGCCGCGGCGACGGCGCGGTGGAACTCGTGGTCCGCCCCCACCGGCACGGCCCCGGCCTCGAGGCTGGTGCGCAGCGCCGCCAGCGCCGCCTCGATCCGCTGCAACTCCGCCTCCCCGCGCCGCTCGGCGGCGAGCGCGGCGGCGCGGCCCTCCAGCGCCATCCGCACCTCCATGCAGCGCAGGATGCCGGCAATGTCGGATACCTTGGCCAGCCGGGTGAGGTGGCCGGAGGGGCGCTTCTGCACGAAGGTGCCCGAGCCCTGGCGCGTAGCCACCAGCCCGTCCGCGTGCAGGCGCATCAGCGCCTCGCGCACCGTAGGGCGGGAGACGCCGAAGGCGCGGCAGATCTGGCTCTCCGAGGGGAGCTTGTCGCCCTCCCGGTAGGTTCCGGACACGATCTCCTCCAGGATCCGGCCGTAGAGCTGGTCCCCCAGCTTCTCCTTGCGCGCCGGCGCCAGCTTCATCCCGGCCATGCCGCCCTCCCCCTGACCTGTCTTACATGTTGACAGGTTCGGGCCCATTTGTCACCTTGCGGCCGAGAGAACCCCTGGGGGAACAGAAAGTGCCATCGCCCAACCCGAATGTGCTGGATGCCCTTCCCGGCATCTCCGGCATCCTTGTCACGCCCTTCGACGGGGATGACCGGATCGCCCCCGACCTCCTTCGCCCGGTGATCGACCGCGCGATCGCGGCCGGCGTCCACATCCTCACCGCGAACGGCAACACCGGCGAGTTCTACGGCCTGACTACCGCCGAGGCCGAGCGCATGGTCCATGCCGTCGCCGAGATGGTGGATGGTCGCGTGCCCGTGGTGGCCGGCGTCGGCCGCAGCATCGGCGATGCGGTGGCCCTCGCCCGCGCCTCGAAGGCCGCCGGCGCGGCCGCGCTGATGGTCCACCAGCCGCCCGACCCCTTCGTGGCGCCGCGCGGTGTCGTCTCCTACGTCCGGCGCGTGGCCGAGGCGGTGGAAGGGCTGCCGCTCGTGCTCTACCTCCGCAATGCCGGCATCGGGCTGGACGCGATCGAGCAGCTCTGCGCCATCCCCGGCGTCGCCGGCGTGAAGTGGGCGACGCCCGAGCCGCTGAAGCTGGCCGAGGCGATCCGCCGCGCCGATCCGAAGACCGTGTGGGTGGGCGGCCTCGCCGAGGTCTGGGCGCCGCCGCTGACCGCCGTGGGCGCGCGGGGCTTCACCTCCGGCCTCATCAATGTCTGGCCGGAGCAGTCGGTAGCCATCCACTCGGCGCTGGCTGCCGGAGACTACGCCCGCGCGAACGCCCTGATCTCGACGATGAGCGCCTTCGAGGAGCTGCGCGCCGAGGAGGGCAACGGCACCAACGTCTCCGTCGTGAAGGCGGCGCTGAAGCTCATGGGCAATGACTGCGGCCATGTCCGCCCGCCCGGCGCTTGGCCGCTCACGGAGCGCCAGCAGTCGCGCCTGGTCGAGAGCCTGGGCGCCTGGGGGCTGACCGCGAAGAAGGCGGCCTGAAGGCCGGGAGGTGCTGCCTCCCGGACCCTCGCCGGGGGCCCCGGACCCCGCGTTGAGGCTGCCGCGAATGCCTTGACCAGCGGGGTTTCTGGCGCAAGAGAATGCATGTGAGGCGGGCTGACATGCCCCGCGCCGAGGGCCGTGGACCCTCGGAGAACCGCAAGCCAGGCATTCCGCGGCAGCCCCGGAGAAAAAGATGAGGGGTCCGGGGAGAATTACCTCTCCCCCGGCCTCTCTTCAGGCCCCCGCCATCGTCAGCCCCTCAATCCGCAGCGTCGGGCTGTCCGTCCCGTGCCGAAACCGAAGGTCGTTCGCCGGGGTGATGTTCAGGAACATCTCCAGCAGGTTCCCGGCGAGGGTGACGCCGGAGAAGGGCTCGGCCACCTTCCCGTCCCGGATCATGAAGCCCGAGGCGCCGCGGCTGTAGTCGCCGGTCAGGGCGTTGATGCTGCTGCCGATCATCTCGGTCACCAGCAGCCCCTCCTTGATATCGGCCATCAGGGCTTCCGGCGTCAGCGCGCCCGGCTCAAGCCAGAGATTGGTAGTCGAGGGGGAGGGCGGGCCGCCCACGGAGCGGGAGGCCCGGCCGTTGGACTGCATCCCGAGCTGCCGGGCGGAGCGCCAGTCGAGCAGCCAGTGGCGGAGCACCCCGTCCTCCACGATGGAGAGGGGGGCGGTGGGCATCCCCTCCGCGTCGAAGGGGCGGGAGCGGGGGCCGCGCGGGCGGGTGGGGTCGTCGCGCAGGGTCAGGCCGGGGGCCATCACCTTCTGCCCCATCCTTTCCCGGAGGAAGCTCGTCCCGCGCGCGACCGCGGCGCCATTCGCCGCGCCGACGAGATGGCCGAGGATCGAGCCGGCCACGCGGGGGTCGTAGAGCACGGGCAGCCGGGCCGTGGCGGGGCGGATCGGGTTCAGCCGCCGCACCGCGCGCTCCCCGGCATTGCGCCCGAGCGTCTCGGGATCGTCGAGGTCGGGGAGATGGGTGGCGGAGGCGTAGTCGTAGTCCCGCTCCATCGCCGTTCCCTCCCCGGCCAGCGCCGTGACGGAGAGGCTATGGCCGCTGCGGCTGTAGGTGCCGGCGAAGCCGTTGGAGGCGGCGAGCGCGATTACGCTGCGTTGCCAGCCGGCATCCGCGCCCTCGGAATTCGTCACGCCGGGGATGGCGCGGGCGGCCTCCTCCGCGCGGCGGGCGCGGGCGGTCAGTGCCGCGACATCGGGCTCGACCCCGTCATCCATGTCGAGCGCGGCGGAGGCCAGGGGCGGCACGCTCTCTGGCAGGGCGCCGAAGGGATCCTCCGGCACGGCACGGGCCATGGCGACGGCGCGCTCAGCGAGGGCCGCGAAGCCCTGGGGGTCGGCATCGGTGGTGGAGACCAGCGCCTGCCGCCGACCGAGGAAGACGCGCAGCCCGATGTCGAAACCCTCGGACCGCTCGACCGCCTCCACCTCGCCCAGACGCATCTGCACGGAGAGCGAGGCGCCAGAGGCCATCATCGCGTCCGCCGCATCCGCCCCCGCCGCGCGCGCGGCGGCGACGAGATCGGACAGAACCTCGCGCGGATCGGCCTTGGGCCGCTCGGCCGTCGCGCTCACGCCGCCAGCCTCTCGGCCACTTCCGGGAGGTGCGGCACGCGGCCGGCAGGGCCGAGGGCGGCGAGGGTCGGCGCGGCGCGGAAGGCGCGGGTGGCGGCGGCCTGGATCTGCTCCACCGTCACCGCCGCGATTTTCGCCTTCGTCTCCTCCACTGGGATGATGCGGCCGTGGACCTGGAGCTGGCGGGCGAGCTGCTCGCAGCGCGAGCCCGTGGATTCGAGCGACATGAGCACGGAGGCCCGGAGCTGCGCCTTGGCGCGGGCCAGCTCCTCCTGCGTCACGTCGTGCTGCACGCGGCGCAGCTCCTCCAGCGTCGCGGGCATGAGTTCGGCCGCCTGCTCCTCGCCCGTGCCGGCATAGATGGTGAACAGCCCGGCATCCCGGTACGGCGAGTGGAAGGAATAGACGGAGTAGACGAGGCCGCGGCGCTCCCGGATCTCCTGGAACAGGCGGGAGGACATGCCGCCGCCGAGGATCGTGGAGAGCAGCATCGTCGGGTAGTGCATCGGGTCGCCGTAGGCGGGGCCGGGGAAGCCCAGCAGCAGGTGGACTTGGTCGAGGTCCCGCTCCTCGCGGAACTCGCCGCCGGTGTAGCGGGCGGGCTCGGCGCGGTGCTGCTCGATGGTAGGCAGGTCGGCGAAGTGCTTCTTCGTCAGCTCCACTAGCGCGTCGTGGTCCACGGCACCGGCCGCGGCGACGACCATGCGCGAGGGACCATAGTGGCGGCGCATGTAGCCCGTCAGCGCCTCGCGCGGCAACGTCTCGATGATGCTGGCCGGGCCGAGCGTCGGGCGGCCCATGGGCTGGCCGGCATAGGCCGTGTCCTGGAAGTGATCGAAGACGATGTCGTCGGGCGTGTCGTTCGCCTGGCCGATCTCCTGCAGGATCACGCCGCGCTCGCGCTCCACCTCCTCCGGGATGAAGGTGGAGTGCGTCAGGATGTCGCCGAGGATGTCGGCCGCGAGCGGCAGGTCCTCCTTCAGCACCTTCGCGTAGTAGGCGGTGGTCTCGCGTGCGGTGTAGGCATTCAGATGCCCGCCCACGGCCTCGATCTCCCGCGCGATGGCCTGGGCGTCCCGCCGCTCCGTGCCCTTGAAGGCCATGTGCTCGAGGAAGTGGGAGACGCCGTTCTCCTCCGCCGCCTCGTCCCGCGTGCCCGTGTGGACATAGGCACCGATGGAGGCGGTCTCCACGCGGGCCATGGTGTCGGATACGACGGTGAGGCCGTTGGGGAGCCGGGTCAGGCGCACGGCGCCACCGTTCAGGGCGGAATCGGTGGCGGCGGCCAGGGTGTGCTCGGTCATGCTGTGGGGGCGGCTTCCGGGAAACGGGGGCAGAACTGACCCTAATGTAGGGTGTCCGGCCCCGCCGTGCGAGCCACTGTCCCCGGGCCTCGTTGCGCGGGCGCGTTTAGCGCGCCGCGCGCAGCGGCAGGGGCGGCGCGGGCGGGGGCAGGGGAAGCACCGCCCGGGCCGCGCGCGGGGGCGGCTCCTCGCCTCCGGGCGGCAGCCGTGGGAAGAGCAGGATGAAGCCGGCGAAACCCGCCGCGGCGAGCGGCCGGAGCGCCGGGCGAGGCCAGCGTCCCCTGGCGCGGGCGGGCCGGCGGGCGCGGCGGCGGCGCGCACGGGTGGGCTCCTCCTCCGTGATGGCCGCCGGGGCCTCGGGGAACTGGAACAGCGTGTCCGCCCGGGGCAGGTCGGAGACGTGCAGCAACAGCACCCCCACCCGCGCGGCCAGCGCGTGGGCGGAGGCGGTGTAGGGCGCATTGGAGACCACCGCCGCCCCGTCCGCCCCGGCATAGCCACGCCCGGCCAGCGCCTCCTGCACCGCCTTGTTGCCCACGGGGCGCGCGTAGAGCTTGCACTGCAGCACGACCTTGCGCCCGGCCTTGCGGGCCAGCACGTCCACCCCCTGATCGCCCGATCCGCGCCCGACGGTGACGGACCAGCCGCGCGCGGCCAGGGCGTCGGCGCAGTGCTGCTCGAACTCGCGCGGGGTGAGGGTGGGCTTGGCTACCTCCGGCCGCGCCCGAGCGGCTTCGGATGCGGGCTCGGGCGGCAGGCCGTGGACGAGGACCAGCAGCGCCGCCAAGGCGAGGAGCGCGAGCGCGGCGAGGAGCAGCCCCGTTCCCATGCCCTCTCCGGCCGGCTGGATGTCACCGGCGGGCCGCCGGACGGCCTGTCCGGGGTTGCGACTCGGGTGATTGCTGCCGAACAGGACTATTAGGTGCCGTTCTTGAGAGGGAACTTCAAGGACGGAGTCTAAGTTGGGTCTGGAAAAAGCTTTGCCGGATCAGCTCTTTGCTTCCCGGCACCAGCTCGCGGCGGCCTGCGCCGCCCCTCCTCGCCCAAAGGCCGCGCCAGTTCCCCGCCAAGCACCGGGACCGACCCTTCCCGCGGGCTGCCCGATCCCGGGGCTGTGTTAACGACTTTTCCATGGGCCTGAATGCTCACGAAAAACTTACAGGATCTATAACGCGCCGATTTGACCCTGAGACGCAACGTGCGGTTTGGCACACAGAACGACGATGGCTTGGCGACATCCTTCGGCCAGGACAGCCTCGATGCGGGGGCCGGCCAGGACAGGATTGTCTACGACGCCACCGTCTACACGCCGGGCTCCACGATCACGCAGACGATCAACGGCGGCGTCGGCACAGACACGCTGACCATCTGCCTGACCCAGGAGCAGCTCGAGAAACTCCGAGGCGAACTCTACGCCTATGCGGCGGCGCTGCCGGCAGAGCTGAACTTCTACGACCAGAACATCAGGCCCACCGCCGACAACCCGCTCCAGATCAAGCCGGACATGCTGAGGCAGCTGATGGCGGGGACCCTGACGACGGGCCAGAACAACCAGGCGAAGCCCTTCGAGTTCGCCTCGATCGGCGTCAGGATTACGCAGCTCGAGGCCCTCGCTGCGAGGTCGTCGGCGCCGCCCCGGTAGTGACGCCCCCAGTGGTGACGCCCCCGGCGGTGAACCGCGACGTCACCGGCACGGCCGCCGAGGACGGGGCGCCCTCCGTCCTCAAGGTGCTGGCCGATGCCCCCAGCGGCAAGCCGCTGACGGTGACCGGGCTTCCCGCGACCCTGCCCGTCGGCGTGACCTATGACGCGCTGACAGGCAGCCTCAAGCTCGATCCCCGGCATGCCGCCTTCCAGTCCCTGGTCGGGGGCGAGACGACGGTCACGGTCAGCTACGGCATCTCGGACGGCAGCGTGACCACCCCCGCCCTCGCGACCTGGACGGTGACCGGCACGAATGACGGCCCGGTGGCCGCCGCGGCGGCGCAGGCCGGCACGGTCACCGAGGACCTCGTGAACGGTGCGAGCGGCTCCTTCACTTTCTCCTACCTCGGCGGGAAGGACATGCACAGCCAGATCGACTCCGGCCCGGCGAACGGCTACGGCACGCTGAAGGCCATCCTAGCCGCCGACAGCACGGGCGAGGTGAAGTGGAGCTACACGCTCGGCAACGCCAAGGCACAGTCGCTCGCCGCCGGGCAGAAGGTGACGGAGAACTGGACCGTCACGCTCGATGACGGCCGTGGCGGCACCACCGGCAAGGCGATCGCCGTCATCATCGAGGGCGCGAACGATGCGCCGGTGACGACCGGCGCGGGCGCGGCCAGCACGGCCACCGAGGATGCGAAGCTCCTCACGACCGGCACCATTCTCTTCACCGATGCCGACCTGACCGACCGCCACGCCGTGAGGGTCGTGCCGGCAGCCGGCCAGACTGCGCTCGGCACCCTCTCGTTGGGTGCCGTGAGCCAGGACGGGGCCGGCAGGTCGCTGGGCTGGAGCTACCAGTTCGACAACAGCAAGGCCGGGTATCTCAGTGCCGGGGACAGCGTGACGGAGCGCTACACCGTCCTCATCAGCGACGGCCAGGGCGGCACCGTCAGCTAGGAGGTCGTCATCACGTCAAGGGCGCGAACGATGCGCCGTCGGCGGGAGCGGACATGATCCTCGTCTCCACCGAGACGAAGAATGTCGCGCTTCCCTTCTCGGTCTTCCTGGCGAATAACAGCGATGCCGATGGGAACCCGCTGACGATTGGGCGCGATATCTCGATCTTCAGCTCGGGCCTGAGCAGCTTCAAGGTCGATGGCGGCAGGATCACCTTCAATGTGACCGCTAAGGCGGCGGGCACGGAGTCCTTCAGCTACGAGCCGTCCGACAGAAAGGGCGGCACGACCCTGGGCACGGTGAAACTCAAGGTTCTCGCGACCACGACGAAGGCCGATGACGTCAAGCTGTCCGGCTCCTACGCCGCGTCCTGGATCGATGCCGGGAACGCCGATGATCTGGTCACGGTCGCGGATAGCACCGGGAGCCCGCAGCGCGACTGGCTCTTCGGCGGCACCCAGAACGACAGGCCCCGGGGCGGGGCCGGCGACGACTTGCTCGATGGCGGCAGCGACGACGACACCCTGTTCGGTGAGGCGGACAACGACACGCTGCTCGGTAGCAGCGGCAACGACACGCTCTGGGGTGGATCCGGTGCTGACTCGCTCGGTGGCGGCAACGGCGACGACACCCTGTCTGGCGAGGCGGACAGCGATACGCTGTTCGGCGGCGACAACAACGACACGCTCTGGGGCGGATCCGGCGCCGACTCTCTCAGTGGTGGGAACAACGACGACAAGCTGGCCGGCGGGGTGGGCAACGACCGGCTGAATGGCGGCAAGGGCAACGACGTCTTCGTCTTCCCGAAAGGCGACGGCAGTGACGTGATCAAGGCCTTCCGCATCGCCGGCACCGACAGGCTGGACCTCGACACGTCCTTGGTAACCCTAACGAAGACGAGCTTCGAGAGCGTGTTGTCCACCCGCATCACCGCGCAGGGCTGGGCGGCGGGTGACGAGATCATCCTCAAGGGGTTCGACTACACGGTGACCCCGATCGCGTCCGGCTGGATCATCTAGGCGAGGCTGCATGGATGAAAGGCCGCGGGGGAAGCCCCGCGGCCCTTTTCCGTGCCGCCCAGCCGGCCCGGCCCGGGATCGCCCTCAGCCGTTCCGGCGCGCGTGGCTCCGCACGGCAGACTGCACGGCGGCAAGGTCGTCCGGCAGCACGTCGAAGCGCTCCTCGCGCGCGTAGAGATCCGCCAAGTGAGGCGGCAGCTCGGGGCGGGTGCCGGTGGCCTGTTCCACCGCGTCCGGGAACTTCGCGGGATGGGCGGTGGCCGCGACGATGATGGGGACGCCCACACTCTCCGGCGCGCAGGCGTGGCTGGCGGCCGTGCCGGCGGCGGTGTGCGGGTCGGCGAGATAGCCCTGCGCGTGCAGGCGGCGCATCTCGGCGATCGTGTCCTCGTCGGAGACGGCGAGGCCGTGGAAGAGGGCGGTCGCCTCGCGCCAGGCGTCGTCCGGCACGGGCATGGTGCCGGTCTCGCGGAAGGTGCGCATCGTCGCCGCCGTCCGCGCGCCGTCCCGGTCCAGCAGCTCGAAGAGCAGCCGCTCGAAGTTGGAGGAGACCTGGATGTCCATGCTCGGCGACAGGCTCGGCGTCACCGGGCGGGCGGACATGTCGTTCGCGGTGATCCAGCGCGCGAGGATGTCGTTACGGTTGGCGCCGATGATCAGCGTCGTGATGGGCAGCCCCATGCGGCGCGCGGCCCAGGCGGCGAAGACGTTGCCGAAGTTGCCCGTGGGCACGGCGAAGGCCACCTCCCGCCCCGGCGCGCCGAGGGAGAGGGCGGCGTAGACGTAGTAGGGGATCTGCGCCGCGATCCGCGCCCAGTTGATGGAGTTGACGGCAGAGAGGTTCATCTCCGCGCGGAAGGGCGCGTCGTTGAACATGGCCTTCACCATGTCCTGGCAGGTGTCGAAGTCGCCCTTGATCGCGATGTTGCGCACGTTGGGCGAGAGCACCGTCGTCATCTGCCGGCGCTGCACGGCGCTGGTGCGGCCCTCCGGGTGGAGGATGACGATGTCGAGGTTGGCGCGGTCCCGGCAGGCCTCGATCGCCGCCGAGCCCGTGTCGCCCGAGGTAGCGCCGACGATGGTGATGCGCTCCCCCCGCCGGGCCAGCACATGGTCGAACATGCGGCCGAGGAGCTGGAGGGCGAAGTCCTTGAAGGCGAGCGTCGGGCCGTGGAACAGCTCCAGCGCGAAGCGGCGCTCGTCGAGCTGCACGAGCGGCGCCACGGCGGGGGTGGCGAAGCCGGCATAGGCGTCCCGGCACATGTCCCGCAGCACCCCGTCCCCGAAGGTGTCGCCGGTGAAGCGGGAGACGATCTCGGCCGCGAGATCGGGATAGGGCAGGCCGCGCAGCGCCTCCCACTCCTCGCCCGCCAGGGTCGGCCAGCTCTCCGGCAGGAACAGGCCGCCATCCTCGGCCAGCCCGGCGAGGAGGACGGATTCGAAGTCGCGGGGGGCGGCCTCGCCGCGGGTGGAGACGTAGCGCATGGGCGGGGGCTTAGCGGAAAGGGGGCACGGCCGGAATGGCGCGTCTTGCATGGGCGAATCGTCCCCCGGGCGGCCCGGCGCGCCCTTCCCGCCCGCGCCGCCGTCGGCCTAGCCTGCCGGCTGTCAGTACCGGAGAGGAACCGCCCGTGATCCATGTCGTCGCCGTCATCACCGCCAAGCCGGGACAGCGGGAGGCGCTGCTCGCCCTCTTCCGCGCCAACATCCCCGCCGTGCTCGCCGAGGAGGGGTGCATCGAGTACGGGCCGGTGATCGACCTGCCGGACTTTGGGCCGGCGCAGACGCCGATTGGGCCGGACAGCTTCATGGTGATCGAGAAGTGGTCGAGCCCCGAGACGCTGCGGGCCCATGGCGCCGCGCCGCACATGCGCGCCTATGCCGAGGCCTCCCGCGAGATGGTGGCCAGCCGCGCCGTCCACGTGCTGACGGCGGCATGAGCAGCGGCGAGGTCGCGGCGCGGGTCGCAGCGCTGCTAGCCGCGCGAGGCGGGAAGGTGGCGGTGGCGGAGTCCTCGGCCGGCGGGCTGGTGGCGGCGCGGCTGCTAGCCCAGTCCGGGGCCTCGGCCTTCTTCCTCGGCGGGGCCGTGGTCTACACGGCGGCGGCGCGGGAGGGGCTGCTCGGCATCGCGCAGGCGGATATGGAGGGGATGCGCCCCTCCACCGAAGCCTATGCCGGGCTGCTGGCCGGGCGCGCGCGGGAGCGTCTCGGGGCGGATTGGGGCCTGGCGGAGACGGGGGCGGCAGGGCCCACGGGCAATCGCTACGGCGACCCCGCCGGCCATGCCTGCCTCGCGGTCAGCGGCCTCGTGACGCGGGCGCGGACGGTTCGCACTGGCTCCGCCGACCGCGCGGCGAACATGGAGGCCTTCGCCACCGCCGCCCTTCTCCTGCTGGAGGAAGCCCTGACCGGCTAAGGGCGGAACGGGCGGGCTGGAAACCGACCGTCCGGACGGTATAGTATGGGCCATGCCGCGCGCCGCCCTACCTAGCCGCCCCGATGGCCGACCCGATGCCCGCACCCGGGTCCTCGACGCCGCGGAGGCAATCATCCGCGCGCGCGGCGTGCCCGCCCTCACCCTCGACGGCGCGGCGCGGGAGGCCGGGGTCTCCAAGGGCGGGCTGCTCCACCACTTCGCCTCGAAGGAGGCGCTGCTGGTCGCGCTCATGCGGCGCCTGGCCGAGGGGATCGAGGCGGATTTCCACGCCATCGCCGAGGCGCAGCCCGAGGGACCGGCGCGTGCCCTCCGCACCTGCCTCGCCTTCACCTTCGACCAGCCGGATATCCTGGAGGCCCATTCCCGCGCCGCCGCCGTGCTGCTGGCCGCCTTCCACCACGACCCCGCCCTGATCGACCCCATCCGCGACTTCTTCGCCCGCATCCGCGCCAGGGTGGCGGCGGAAGGGGCGCCGCCCGGCCCTGCGGCCGCGATCATGCTGGCCGGGGACGGGCTGTTCATGGCGCGGCTCTTCCGCCTCTACGAGCCGGGGGAGGAAGAACTGGCCGCCCTGCGTGCCACGCTGCACGGGCTGTTGGAGGGCGCGGGGTGAGGCGCTGGCCCATTCTCCTCGCCGCCGCCCTCGCCGCGGCCGGCCTCGGTGCCTGGCTGGCCGGGCTCGGCCCCTTCGCCCCGGCGCCGGTGGCCCCGCCCGCGGCCGCCTCGGCGCCCGCGGGGGTGGGGGCGCTGGGTCGGGTGGAGCCAGCCGGGCGCATCCGCCGCCTCGCCTCCCCCGGCCTCAGCCTCGGCGCGCGGCTGGACCGGCTGCTCGTGCGGGAGGGGGAGGTGGTGAGGGCGGGCCAGGTCCTCGCCAAATTCGCCGACGCCCCCCAGCGCGACGCCGCCGTGGCCGAGGCCGAGGCCCGCCTCGCCCTCGCCGCCGCGACGCTGGAGCGCACCCGCCGCGGCGGCAGCGAGAGCGAACTAGCCGCCGCCGCCGCCCACGTGGCCGCCCTCCGCGCCGCGGAGGAGACGGCGCGGCGCGATGCGGGCCGCTCGGAGTCCCTCGTCGCCTCCGGCGCGGGGGCGGCGGCCCAAGCCGAGCGCAACCGCTTTCTCGCCGCCCAGCGCGCCGCCGAGCGCGCGACGGCGGAGGCCGAGCTGGACACGCTCCGCAACCCCCGGCGGGAGGATGTAGCGCGCGCCGAGGCCGATCTCGCCGCCGCCGGGGCCGCCCTCGCCCGCGCCCGGGCCGACGCCGCCCTCTCCCGCCTCCGCGCGCCGACGGATGGCACGATCCTGCGCATCGCCGCGCGGGAAGGAGAGGCGGTGGGGAGCGAGGGGGTGCTGGAGATGGGCGACCTCTCCCGCCTCGACGTGGTGGCCGATGTCTACGAGACCGACCTCCCCCGGCTGCGCGAGGGCGCCCGGGCCGAGGTAGTGGTGCCCGGCGAGCCCGGGCGGCTCGGCGCGACCCTGCGCGAGATCGGCTGGCTCGTCCGCCGCACCACCCAGGCCGGCACCGACCCCGTGGCGGCGGTGGACGCGCGCACGGTGGAGGTGCGCCTCACCCTCGACGAGGCGGCGCGGGAGGTGCTGCTGCGCCGCTCCGGCATGCAGGTGCAGGTGGCGATCCGGCCGTGAACGCGATCGGCGACCTCCGCCCAGCCCTGCGCGGCGCCGTGCGCCCGCCCGGTTTCCTCTCCGGGCTCTGGCTGGCCGTGCGGCTGGCCTGGCGGCAGCTCCGCTCGGAGAGGGCGCGGCTGGCCTCGGCCATCGCGGGGGTGATGTTCGCCTGCGTGCTCGTCTTCATGCAGCTCGGCTTCCGCGCCGCACTGTTCGAGAGCGCGACGACGCTCATCTCCGCCATGCGGGCGGACCTGTTCCTGATGAGCCCGATGACCCTCGCCTCCTTCCGGCCGGAGACGATCCCGCGCGCCCGCGTCTCCCAGGCGCTGGCGGTGGAGACGGTAGCGGCGGCGGTGCCCGTCTATCTCGCCCAGGCGACCTTCCGGAACCCCGAGAGCGGGCGGCGGCGCACCATCCAGCTCATTGGCTTCGACATGGAAGCGGGGGTGCTGGACCTGCCCGGCCTCGCCCCGATCCGCGACGCGCTCAAGCAGCCCGACAGCTTTGCCTTCGATTCCCGCTCCCGCCCCGAATTCGGCCCGGTGCCGCGGCTCTTCGCCGAGCGCGGCCCCTTCCCCGCCCAGATCGGCAACCGCGAGATGCGGGTGGTCGGGCTGGTGGAGCTCGGCAGCTCCTTCGGGGCGGACGGCAACGCCGTGCTCTCGGAGGTGAACTTCCGCCGCGCCGTGCGCGAGCGCCCCGCCGCCCTGGTGGACCTCGCCGCCATCCGCCTCAGGCCCGGCGCGGATCCCCTTCAGGCCCAGGCCGCGCTGCGGGCCGTGATGCCGCCCGATGTGGCCGTGCTGACGGGGGAGGAGCTGCGCGCCCATGAGCGCCGCTACTGGGAGGAGGCGACGCCGATCGGCTTCATCTTCTCCTTCGGCAGCCTCATGGGGCTGATCGTGGGGATGGTTATCGTCTACCAGATCCTGTTCAGCGACATCGCCGGGCATCTCCGGGAATACGCGACGCTGAAGGCCATGGGCTACTCGGATGCCCATCTCGCCCGCACCGTGCTGGGGGCGGCGGCCATCCTCGCCCTGCTCGGCTTCCTGCCGGGCACGCTCGTCTCCTCGATCCTCTACGGCGTGGTGGCGGACGCGACCTTTCTGCCCCTGGCCATGGGGGTGGAGCGCGCGGCCTGGGTTTTCCTCATGATCTTCGCCATGTGTGCGGTGGCGGGGCTGCTGGCGCTTCGCAAGCTACGGGACGCGGATCCCGCGGACATGTTCTGATGAGCTATCCCGTCGAGATAGCAGGACTCACCTACGCCTATGGGGAGGGCGCGCTGCGGCGCGAGGTGCTGCGGGATGTCGACCTGCGCGTGGCGCCGGGGGAGATTGTGATCCTCACGGGACCCTCGGGCAGCGGGAAGACGACGCTGCTCACCCTCGCCGGCGCGCTGCGGGCCGTGCAGTCCGGCTCCTGCCGCGTGCTCGGGCGGGAGCTGGCCGGGGTGCGGGAGGGGGAGCGCGTGGCGCTACGCCGGCGCATCGGCTTCATTTTCCAGAACCACAACCTCCTCGGCTTCCTCACGGCCCGCCAGAACGTGGCCATGGCGCTGGAGCTGGACGGGGGCACGACAGAGGCGGGGCGGCTGGAGCGCGCGGGCCGCATCCTCGCCTCCGTGGGGCTGGAGGAGCATGCGGACAAGCTGCCGGCCCATCTCTCGGGCGGGCAGCGCCAGCGCGTGGCGGTGGCGCGCGCGCTCGTGGCCGGCCCCGGCCTCGTGCTGGCCGACGAGCCGACGGCGGCGCTGGACCGGGCCAGCGGACAGGAGGTGGTGCATCTCCTGCGCGACCTCGCGCGCTCCCGCGGGACGGCCATCCTGCTCGTTACCCACGACCCCCGCATCCTGGACGTGGCGGACCGGATCGTCACCATGGAGGACGGGCGGGTAGTGGCGGATGCCGGGGAGGAAGCGACAACCCTCGGCGGGGAAGCGCCGGCACCCGATCAGCACGGGTTGTGAACAAAAACGTAACTCGCCGTCTCATGCGAGTATCGAAAAGATCAGAAACGCGCAAAGAGTTTGCAACGCGAGACAGGTAGAGGCGTTCGGAGGCCCGGTGATGGGCATTCGTCCGCCATTGTCTTGTCACGGTGCCCCGCCTTGCGGGGGGCCGGGGCGGCCAACATTTTCGGGCGCGCCGGCCTGCTCTTGCCGGTCCAGATCGGAGTTCACCTGCATGCGCGTTCCGCTTCCCGGTCGCGACTACTTTCCGCCTCGGGTGCTGCTGCGCAGCATGCCCCGTGCCGAGCGCGAGGACCGCAGCCCAGCCGAGGGCGTGCACGGGCCGCTCACCCTGCTCCCTGCCCCGGCGATCCTCCCCGCCGCCCCGCCGAGCCCGATGACGGAGATGCGTCCGAGCGCGGCCTGAGCCGCCTCAGGGCAGGACGGGGCGCGGGTCCAGCGAGGTCGAGAGCCAGAACAGGCCGAGATGAAGATGCGGGCCGGTCACGCGGCCCGTGGCGCCCGAGGCGCCAATCACCTGCCCGCGGGAGACCGTGTCCCCCTCCCGCAGGTCCAGCCGCGACATATGGGCGTAGAGCGTCGTCACGCCGTGCCCGTGCTCGACGAGCATCGTATTCCCGGTGAAGTAGAGATCCTCGGCCAGGGTCACCCGCCCCGGGGCGGCGGTGATCAGCGGCGTGCCCACGGGCACGGCGACGTCCAGCCCGAGATGCGGCGCGCGGGGCTGGCCGTTCAGGATGCGCTGGCTGCCATAGACGCCGCTGATCCGGCCGCGCGCGGGCCAGTCGAAGCCATCGGCGAAGTGCGGCACGGGTGAATCCGTGCGGCGGGCGGCGTTCAGCCGCTCCTGCTCCGCGCGGATGCGGGCCAGCGCCTCGGCATCCGGCGTCACCATCCGGCCGGGCAGCCCTTCTAGCCGCTGAATGTCCCACTCCCGCGGCTCCACGGCGAAGGCGTGCTCCCCCCGCGCGCCGCCGGGAGCGATGACCGTCAGCACCCCCTGCGGCCCGGCATCCCGCCCGAGGCCGAAGGCGAAGACCCCCTGCGGCGAGACGCGGACCGCCTTGCCCTCGAAGCTCACCCGGCTGCCCGGATCGGTGCGCCCGGTGACGAGCGCGCCCTGGGTGATGCGCGCGGGCAGGGTGAGCGCGGCGGCAGCGGGGCGGGCGAGGAGAAGGGCGGGGAGGGCCAGGGCGGCGCGGCGGGGGAAGGTCGGGGGAGAAAGAATTCTCCCCCAGGCCCCCTCATCTTTTTCTTCGAGGCTGCCGCGGGGAGTAGTCATGGGATCTCTACGAACTGACAAGTGGAAAAGGCCCTAAAGCAGCGAGCCCTGGGTTTCGGCCTTGCCGCGCTTCTTCCCGCGGTCGTCGGTGACGGAGAGGCTGCCATCGGCGAATTGCAGCGACAGCCTCTGCCCCGGCTCCACCGCGGCGGCGGCGGTGACGGGCTGGCCCTCGGCATCGCGCACGAGGGCGAAGCCGCGCTCCAGCAGGGCCTCGTAGGAGGCGCCCTCCAGCCGCGCCGAGAGCCCGCCCAGCGCCGCCCGTGCCTCGCGCAGGCGGGCGGCAACGAAGGGGGTGGGATCGGGGATGCGGTCCAGCGCGGCGCCCCGCTCGGCCAGACGGCGCGCGGCGCCGGCCTCCAGCCGCTCCCCCATCCGGGTGAAGCCGGCACGGCCCTCCCGGAGCCGGGCACGGAGGAAGGGGGCGGGGTCGGGCAGGCGGGCGAGGGCGCGGGACTGGCGGCCGAGCACCGCCCGCGTCGCGCCCCCGATCCGCACGCCCAGCAACTCCAGCCCCGCGCGGCGGCGCGCGATCGCCTCCTGCGGGCGGGGCAGGCGGGCGGCGGTGCCCTCCAGCCCCCGGCGCTTGGTGGCGATCAGCGCGCGGGGAGCGAGGCCGAGGCGGTGGCCCCGGTCCTCCAGCCGGTTCCGCCCGGCGGCGATGAGGGCGGGCAGGTCCGGCAGCCCCGCGCCCGCGCGGGAGAGGCGGAGCCGCCCGCGGTCCAGCACCGAGTGCCCGGCCCGGGCGAGGCGCGTGCCGCGCTGGTGCAGCGCCGCCATCAGCTCCTCCCGGGCGGGCACGGCGAGCTCGGCGGCGGCGGTGGGGGTGGGGGCGCGGCGGTCGGAGGCGAAGTCGATCAGCGTCGTGTCCGTCTCGTGCCCGACGGCGGAGATGAGCGGAATCGGGCAATTCGCGGTGGCGCGGACGACGATCTCCTCATTGAAGGCCATCAGGTCCTCCAGGCTCCCGCCCCCGCGCGCGACGATGATCACGTCCGGGCGCGGGATGCGGCCGAGGGGGGAGAGGGCGCCCATGGTGGCGATGGCCGCCGCCACCTGCTCCGCCGCCCCCTGCCCCTGCACCGCCACGGGGATGAGCAGCACGCGGCGGGGAAAGCGCCGGGCGAGGGTGGTGCGGATGTCGTGCAGCACCGCGCCCTTCTCGGAGGTGATGACGCCGATCACCTCCGGCAGGAAGGGCAGGGGGCGCTTGCGGGCCTCGTCGAACAGCCCCTCGGCGCCGAGGCGCAGGCGCAGCTTCTCGATGCGCGCGAGCAGCGCGCCCTCCCCGGCATATTCCAGCTTCTCGATCTGCAGCGCGTAGTCCGAGCGCTTGTCGGAGGCGGTGATCTTGCCCGTCGCGATCACCTCCACTCCGTTCTCGGGCCGGACGGTGAGGCGGGACATGGAGCCGCGCCAGATGATGGCGCGGATTGTCCCCGTCTCGTCCTTCATCGAGAGATAGGAGTGGCCGGAGGGGTAGGTCTTGAACTCGGTGATCTCGCCGCGCACGCGGATGCGGCCGAAGGCGCTCTCCAGTGTGCGCTTCACCGCGCCCGAGATCTCCGAGACGCTGTATTCCGGGATGTTGCCCCGGGAGCCTTCGGTGCTGCCGTCCATCCCCGGATTATGGCGCCGGAAGCCGCCGCGGGCGAGGGCGCAGACGAGCGCCGCGCATTGGGGCATAACCCGCCCCGTCAGATTCAGGGGATTTCCGCGCGCATGAAGGTCCTTCTCGTCGGCGGCGGCGGCCGCGAGCATGCCCTGGCCTGGCGCATCGCGGAGAGCCCGGTGCTGACGAAGCTGTGGTGCGCTCCGGGCAATCCGGGGATCGCCGAGCACGCCGAGCTCATCCCCATCGGGGCGGAGGACATCCCTGCGCTGGTCGGCTTCGCGCGCGAGAAGGGCGTGGACCTCGTCGTCGCCGGCCCCGAAGCCCCGCTGACCCTGGGGCTGACCGATGCCCTGGCGGCCGCCGGCATCCCCTGCTTCGGCCCGGGCGCGGCCGCCGCGCGGCTGGAGGGCTCGAAGTCTTTCACCAAGGAGGTGCTGGACGCCGCCCGCGCCCCCACCGCCGCCTGGACCCGCTTCGACGATCCCGCCGCCGCCCGCGCCCATATCCGCGCGACCGGCGCCCCCATCGTGGTGAAGGCCGACGGGCTCGCCGCCGGCAAGGGCGTAGTCGTGGCCGAAACGGTGGAGGAGGCCGAGGCCGCCGTCGCCGACATCATGGAGAGCCGCGTCCACGGCGCCGCCGGCGCGACGGTGGTGATCGAGGAGTGCATGATGGGGGAGGAAGCCTCCTTCTTCGCCCTCTGCGACGGCACCCGCGCGATCCCGCTCGCCGCCGCCCAGGACCACAAGCGCGTGAGCGACGGCGACACCGGCCCCAATACGGGTGGCATGGGCGCCTACTCCCCTTCCCCCGCCTTCACCGACGCCGTGCGGGACGAGGTGATGGCCCGGGTGGTGAACCCCGTGCTGGCGGAGATGGGCCGGCGCGGCGCCCCCTTCCGCGGCGTGCTCTTCGTCGGCCTCATGCTCACCGCCACCGGGCCGCGGGTGATCGAGTTCAACGTCCGCTTCGGCGACCCGGAATGCCAGGTGCTGATGATGCGGCTGCGGGGCGACATCCTCCCCGCCCTCCTCGCCGCCGCGCGCGGGGATCTCTCCGGCGTGTCGCTCGGCTGGTCGCCCGATCCCGCCCTCGTCGTGGTAATGGCCGCGCGCGGCTATCCCGGCGCGGTGACGAAGGGCGAGCCGATCCGCGGGCTGGACCGCGCCGCCGCCGTGCCTGGCGCACGGGTGTTCCACGCCGGCACCGCGCGCGGGGCGGATAGCGGGATCGTCGCCTCGGGCGGGCGGGTGCTCGGCATTGGCGCCACGGGGCCGGACCTCCGCGCGGCGCGCGACGCCGCCTATGCCGCCGTGGACGCGCTCGACTGGCCCGGCGGCTTCTGCCGGCGCGACATCGCACACCGGGCGCTGTGAGGCGGGCTTCGTGAGCGGGAGCACCGCCTCCGTCCGCTGCGGGGACGACCTGCGCGGGCGGGTGCCCGGCAGGTACTACCCCATCGCCGATCCCGTCTGCCAGGGCCCGGTTCACGGCGCCTTCCCGGCCGAGTACGTCTCCCGCCGCGCCGCCTTCGTCGCGGCCCACTACGCCCACGATGTCGGCGCGGTGCGGGCACGGCTGGCCGGGGAGTACGCGGCCTTACGGGAGCTGACGGCGCATGACCGCGTGCTCCTCTGGTTTGAGCACGACCTCTGGGACCAGGCGGTGCTGATCCGCCTCCTCTCCCTCCTCGCGGACTGGCCGGCGCTCGCCGGGCGACTGTACCTTATGGCCGGGGACGGGCGCCGCCCCCTCGCCTTGATGCCGCAGGAGGAGCTGGAAGCCCTGGAGCCCCAGCCCCTGCCCTGGTCCGCCGTGGAGGCCGGGGCCGAGGTGTGGCGCGCCTTTGCCGACCCCGACCCGACCTGGCTGGACCGCCTCTCCCGCCTCGCCCTCCCCTTGCCCCATCTCGCCCGCGCCATGCGCCGCCACCTCCAAGACCTGCCCTGGGTGACGGACGGGCTGGGGCTGACGGAGCGGGCGGTGCTGCGGGCCGTCTCGGAGGGCCACGGCACGGAGGAGGCGCTGTTCCGGCATTTGCGGGACGCCGACCCCGTCTTCCCCCTCACCGACCTCATCCTGCGGGACTTGCTGGCACGCCTGTCCACCGGCACGCGGCGACTGGTCACGCGCGACCCGCCCCACGGCCCCACGCCGCGCGGGGCGGCGATCCTGGCGGGAGAGGCGCGCTACACCCCCTCGCCGCGCTTCCAGGCGGGGGTGGTCGTCGGGCCAGGCGGCGGCTGGTGGTGGAACCCGCGCGCGGCGGGGGTGACGGACCGACCGCCGGGGCGGGGGGCGATGGGGCTGCTGGGCTGAGGGAGCGCCCTCAGGCCTCCACCGCCACGGGAAAGCAGACCTGTGCGAAATCCGCGCTGGCGAGGTTCTTCTCCTTTGCCTCCACCTCGATATCCGCCCATGAGAGGTGCCGCGCCGCCCATGCCGCGTGCGGGCGGTTCCACAGCCGCGCCGCATGGGCGCGCAGGTCCCGCGCCGTGGCGCCGCCGGCGATCAGCGCCGCGCGGTCCGGCAGGACATCCGGGTCCTGCCCCGCCACCAGCTCCGGCCTGGGGGCGCTGATATGGATGACCGGCCGGGTGCCGCGCCAGGACTCCCGCACCGGGACGATCCGGGGATCGTCGGGCTCCAGGTACTCGCCCGTGACGACCCAGTGGTGGTGGAGGTCGAGCACGATCGGCAGGGCGTCGGCCAGGGGGAGCAGGTCCTCCAGCCCGTAGGCCGTCTCCTCGTTCTCCACCGTCAGCAGGTTGCGCGCGTCCTCGGACAGCAGGGGGAGGGCGGCGCGGAACACCTCGATCCCCGCGGCCCGCCCGCCGGCATGGACGTTGATGTGGGCCCCTTGCGGGTGCCAGCCGCCGGTGAGGCCGAGCAGGCGCATCACCTCCGTGTGGTACTCGATATCGGCGACCGCGGCCGCCCGCGTGCTGTCGCGCTCCGTCGCCAGCACGGTGTACTGGCCGGGATGCATAGAGAGCCGCACCCCGGTCGCGCGCGCGATCTCGCCGGCCGGGCGGAGGCTCGTCTCCGTCACCCGCCGCAGGGCGGGATCGTCGTAGAGGGGGCGGACGGCGGGGTGGCTGTAGCAGGGCAGCACGTTGCTCGCCATCCGCATGGCCCGCTGCCCCGGGGGCAGACGCGCGGTGCGCGAGATCTGCGCCAGCAGCGTCTCCCCGTTCGTCTGGACGAGGCCGATCAGCTTCTCGATCGCTGCCCGCGCCTCCATCTTCCCGAGGGCGGTGACGGTGGTGTCGCGCAGGTTGAGGGCGGCCTGCTCCTTCTGGGGGAGGGAGGGGTCGAGCCACTGGCAGACCCAGGCAATGCGCGGCGTGTCCATGCCGGGAGAACGGCCCATGCCCTCCTTGGTTCGCCCCAGGGGTTCGCTCCAGATGTTCGCCTCAGCGCGCCCGAGAGCGGCGCTGCCAGAACCCGGCCGCCGCGCCGAAGGCGGCGCCGAGCAGGACGGTGACGGCCGTGTCCCCGGGGTCCCGCCACTCGGCCAGCGGCCCGAGGAAGCTGGCCAGCAGCGCGAGGGGCCAGAGGAGCAGCGCCAGCTGCCGCGCCCGCCGCCCGCCACGCAGGGTCCAGTAGAGGGCGAGGAAGCCCGGAAGCCAGAAGGCCGCCTCCTTCAGGAGGACGTAGAGCGCGAGCCCCAGGGCTCAGCTCCCCTCGGCCGGGACGGGGCGGGGGCGCCCGGCCTCGTCGAGGGCGACGAAGGTGAAGGCCGCCTCCGTCACCCGCTCCCGCGCCTCGGAGTGCCGCTCCCGCCGCCAGGCCTCGACCTGGATGCGCAGCGAGGTGCGGCCGACCGAGAGGATGCGGGCGTAGAGGCTCACCTCGTCCCCCACCTGCACGGGGCGATGGAAGGTCATCCCCTCCACGGCCACCGTCGCGCAGCGTCCGCGGGCGCGGCGGGCAGCGGCGTTGCCGGCCGCCAGGTCCATCTGCGCCATCAGCCAACCGCCGAAGATGTCGCCCGCCGGGTTCGTGTCGCCCGGCATGGCGATGGTGCGGATCACCGGGGCCGCCTCGGGCGGCTGGGGCGCCGCCCCGGGCGGCTGGGAGGGGTTGGTCACGTCTCGTCGTCGTCCGTCTCGTCGTCGCGCGTCCCGTCTTCGCGGGGCCCGAGGTCGCGCGCCACCTCCGGCCGGCGCATCAGCGCGTCGATATGCATGGCATGGTCGAGCGCGGTGTCGGCCTGGAAATGCAGCTCCGGGGCGAACTTCAGACGCACGGCGCGTGCCACCTGCCGGCGGAGGTCCGGCTGGTTGCGGCGGAGGAGGTCGAGCAGCGCCTTGTCCGCCGTCTGCCCGAGGCGGGAGACGAAGACCGTCATGTGCTTCAGGTCCGGCGAGGCGCGTACCTCGGTCACGGTCACACGGCTGTCCGCGAGGTCGGGGTCGCGCACGTCGCCGCGGGCGAGGACGGCCGAGAGGGCGTGCCGCACCTCCTCGGCCACGCGGAGCATCCGCTGGGAGGGGGCGTTGGTCGCCGTGGTGTGCTTGGGCATGGGGAAGCCTCGGAAAAGCGTCCGCCGCGCCCGGTGGGGAACCGGACGCGGCGGATTGTAACGCGGTGGGAGGGGTGGCGGATCAGTCCGCCGCCACCGTCTCCGTCTCGTAGCACTCGATCTGATCGCCCACGCGGATGTCGTTGTAATTGTGGAAGGACATGCCGCACTCGTAGCCGTTGGCGACCTCCTTCACGTCATCCTTGAAGCGACGCAGGGTGGAGAGCGTGCCCTGGTGGATCACGACGCCGTCGCGCAGCAGGCGCACGCCGGCGCCCCGCTTCACGACGCCCTCGGTCACGCGGCAGCCGGCGATGTTGCCGAGGCGCTTGACCTCGAACACCTGCAGGATCTGCGCGTAGCCCAGGAACTTCTCGCGCTGGATCGGGGCGAGCTTGCCCTTGACCAGCTTCTCGATGTCGTCGGCCACCTCGTAGATGATCGAGTAGTAGCGGATCTCCACGCCGTCCCGGTTTGCCATCTCGCGCGCCTGCGTCGTCGCACGCACGTTGAAGGCGACGACCACGGCGTTGGAGGCCTTGGCGAGCTGGATGTCGCTCTCGGTGATCTGGCCGACCGCCGAGTGCAGTACGCGCACCTTGACCTCCTCGCGCGAGAGCTTGCCGAGGGTGACGCCGAGCGCCTCCGCCGAGCCCTGCACGTCCGCCTTGACGACGACGGCCACCTCCTTCTGCTCGCCCGCCTGAATGCGGGCCAGCATGTCGTTCAGCGTACCGCGCGCGGCCCCGGCGGCTGCCGCCACCTTCTCGCGCGCCTTGCGCTGGCGGAACTCGGTGATCTCACGCGCCCGGGTCTCGTCCTCCACCGCGACGAAGGTCTCGCCTGCGGAGGGAACGCCCGTGAGGCCCAGGATCTCGACCGGCTCCGACGGCTCGGCACCCGTCAGCGGGATGCCCATGTCGTCGATGATCGCGCGCACCCGGCCCCATTCGGCGCCGGCCACGACGATGTCGCCCTGGTTGAGCGTGCCCTTCTGGACGAGGACGGTCGCGACCGGGCCGCGCCCCTTGTCGAGCTTGCTCTCGATCACCGTGCCCTCGGCCGCCCGGTTCGGGTTGGCCTTCAGGTCCAGGATCTCGGCCTGGAGGATGATGGCCTCCAGCAGCTTGTCGAGGTTCGTGCCCTTCAGCGCGGAAACCTGGATCTCCTGCACGTCGCCGCCCAGGGACTCCACCACCACCTCGTGCTGCAGCAGTTCCTGCCGCACGCGGTCGAGGTTCACCCCCGGCTTGTCGATCTTGTTGACGGCCACGATCATCGGCACCTGGGCCGCCTGGGCGTGCTTAATCGCCTCGACGGTCTGCGGCATGACGCCGTCATCCGCCGCGACCACCAGCACGACCATGTCCGTCACCGAGGCACCGCGAGCGCGCATGGCCGTGAAGGCCTCGTGGCCCGGGGTGTCGATGAAGGTCACGCGGTCGCCCGACGGGATCTGGATCATGTAAGCGCCGATGTGCTGGGTGATGCCACCCGCCTCGCGCCCCGCCACATCTGTCTTGCGGAGGGCGTCCAGAAGGCTCGTCTTGCCGTGGTCGACATGGCCCATGATGGTGACGACCGGCGGGCGCGGCTCCAGCGCCTCCTCGGTGTCGGCCTCGCCCTCCAGGCCCTGCTCCACATCCGCCTCGGAAACGCGGCGGATACGATGGCCGAACTCGGTCGCCACCAGCTCCGCCGTGTCGGCGTCGATGGACTGGGTGATGGTGGCCATCACGCCCATGCGGAACAGCGCCTTCACCACCTCGCCGGCGCGGGCGGCCATGCGGTTCGCCAGCTCCTGCACGGTGATGATGTCGGGGATGACCACGTCGCGCACCACGCGCTCCTGGCCGGAGCGGAGGCGGGCGAGCTCGGCCTGGCGCCGCTCGCGCTCGCGGGCGCGGCGGACGGAGGCGAGCGAACGCCCGCGATCGTCGTCACCCTCGATCGCCGCAGCGACGTCGATGCGGCCCTCGCGCTTCCGGTCGCCGGCGCCCATGCCCTTCTTGGCGGGAGCAGGGACGGGTTTGCGGGCCGCGGCGGCCGGGGCGGTGCCCAGGCGGCGCGGCGGGGCGCGGCGCCCCTCCTCCTCCATCCCGGGAACCGGCGCGTCGCCGGGCGCGCGCGGGCGCAGGGAGAGCTTCCCGGCGCCGCCGCCGGCGGGGATGCTGCTCGGCACGGGGCCGGGGCGGCGCGCCGCCAGCGGGGCGCCACCGGCACCGCCGCCACCGCCGTAACCACCGCCGCCGCCAGGACGCGGGCCGTAGCCGCCGGGGCCGGACGGACGCGGCGCGTAGCCGCGATCGCCGCCGGGACCACCCGCGGGACGGGGAGCGTAGCCACCACGGTCGCCGCCACGATCACCTCCGGGCGCCCCACCGGGGCCACCCGTGCGCATCACATAGCCGCGGTCGCCGCCACGATCGCCACCTGGGCCGGAGGGACGCGGGCCGAAGCCGCCGGGGCCGGACGGACGCGGCGCATAGCCGCGATCACCGCCGGGACCACCCGCGGGACGGGGGGCATAGCCACCGCGATCGCCACCACGATCACCGCCGGGTGCCCCAGCGGGGCCACCCGTGCGCATCACATAGCCGCGGTCGCCGCTCGGCGCGGCCGGGCGGGGCGCGTAGCCGCCCTCGCGGCCGCCGCGGTCGTCACGGCCGGCATAGCCGCCGCCATCGCCGCCACGGTCCCCGTAAGGGGCGCGGGCCGGCGGCGCGGCGCGGGGCGCCTCCTCGGCCGGGGCTGGGCGCGCGGCCACA
>JBHTFH010000006.1:0-153367 GCA_042666135.1 Roseomonas sp. GCM10028921
AGGACGGGCTCGGGCCATGGATCCAAAGATGGAGTGCCGACCATGACGTGACGATCTGCTCTTGACTGCCAGCCCCTCATGTGAGGCCAAGGTCGAGGCCGGCGTGCTGGTGGTGGAGCGCTGGATCCTGGCGCGGCTCCGTCACCAGCGGTTCGGCTCGCTGGCGGCGCTGAACGCGGCGGTCGCCGCGCTGCTCGCCGACCTGAACACCCGGCCCATGCGCCGTCTGGGTGTCAGCCGCCGGCAGCTGTTCGAGGAGCTGGACCGTCCGGCACTGGCAACGCTGCCGGCGGAACCCTTCGTCTACGCCGAGTGGAGGATCCGCCGGGTCGGGCTCGACTACCATGTCGATGTCGAGGGCCATTACTACTCGGCGCCGCACCGGCTGCTGCGCCAGCAGGTCGAGGCAAGGCTGACGGCCCGGACGGTGGAGCTGTTCCACAAGGGCGAGCGCGTCGCGGTCCATGTCCGTGGCGGGCTGCGCGGCCGGCACACCACCCTGGCCGAGCACATGCCGCAGGCACACCGGCGCTATGCCGAGTGGACCATCGAGCGGATCGGGCGCGAGGCCGTCGCCATCGGCCCGTCCACTACCGCGCTGACGGCAATCATTCTCGAAAGCCGACCGCATCCCGAGCAGGGGTTCCGCGCCTGCCTCGGCATCCTGCGGCTGCTGCGGACCTATGGGCGGGATCGGCTGGAGGCGGCGTGCACGCGGGGCCTAGAGATCGGCGCCCGCTCCTACGGCTCCATCCAATCCATCCTGCAGCACGGCCTCGACCGCCAGCCAGCGCCGCGCCGGCCGCGGGAGGAGGACGAGCTCCCGCTGCTGCACCCGAACATCCGTGGCTCCGGCTACTACCATTGAGAGGAGACAGATCATGCTGACCCATCCCACCCTCGACCAACTGCGCCAGCTCGGCCTTGCGGGTATGGCGCGGGCATTTGAGGACCTGCAGAGCCGCAGCGGCGGCGACCTTGCCCCTGCCGAATGGCTCGGGCTGCTGCTCGACCGCGAGATCGCCGAGCGGCACGACCGCCGGCTCAAGGCCCGGCTACGGTTCGCCAAGCTGCGCCACCAGGCCAGTGTCGAGGACATCGACTGGCGGACCAGCCGCGGCCTCGACCGCGTCCTGTTCCAGAAGCTGGCGCTCGGCGGCTGGATCGAGGCGCGGGAGAACCTCATCATCGAGGGCCCGACCGGCGTCGGGAAGTCCTGGCTAGCCTGTGCCCTCGGTCAGAAGGCATGCCGCGACAATCACTCGGTGCTCTACCAGCGCGTGCCGCGGCTGTTCGCCGACCTTGGCCTGGCCCGCGGCGATGGCCGGCACGCCCGGCTGATGCGCACCCTCGGCGCCGTGAAGCTCCTGATCCTCGACGACTGGGGCCTCGAGCCGCTCGGCCCGGAGCAGCGACGTGACCTGCTGGAGCTCCTGGAGGAGCGTTATGGCCGCGGCGCCACCCTGGTCACCAGCCAGGTCCCGGTAGACCGATGGCATGACCTGATCGGCGATCCAACGCTCGCCGACGCCATCCTCGACCGCCTGGTCCACAACGCCCACCGCATCCAGCTGCGCGGCGATAGCCTGCGCCGGAGGCGGGCTGCACCGACAACACCGGACGCTTGACCTGAACCGCCTACCCGATGGAGACAACCACCCGCCCGCAGACGAGCAGCCACCCGGCCGACATCAATCGGAATGGCCGGCCGACATGACGTCGGAATACGTGGCCGACTTCGCCTCGGAACAGGCGGCCGACATCGTCGGAATCCACAGAGGATGGAGTGCGGTGCCGCATCCAGCTGCCTCTGGAGTGATCTGCGTCGTGGCTCACGCTGTAGGGATCTGCCACGTGCCCCTCCCGTCCTGGACCCGCCGCATGAAGCCTGAACCCTGATGCCCGGCGCCAAGGGACCACTGGCGGGCCGCCGCATTCTTGTCGTGGAGGACGAGTTCCTCATTGCCGAGGTCATGGAGGAGTGGCTGAGTGGAGCGGGGGCGGAGGTCATCGGACCCGTGCCCAGCGTTGAGCAGGCCCTCGATCTCGTCGAGGAGCCGGGTAAGGCGCTGGACGGGGCGGTGCTGGATGTGAACCTCGGTGGCGGCGAAACTGCCTACCCCATCGCTGACTGGCTGAACGAGCGCGGTGTGCCCTACCTGTTCGCGACCGGAGAGGTTCGCATCGCCGATGATCCCGAGCACCGGAAGCGCGTGCGTCTCGAGAAGCCGCTTACGAGGACACAGCTGCTCAGAGCGCTTCAAATGCTCCTGAAAACCCGCGCTTCGTCCTGACTTGGTACCAAATGCCCTCCCCTGGCGCCTTCTGCGGGCGGTGCTAGGGCCGGCGCTGGTGGGAGGGCAGTGGCGTTTGGCACTGCGCCGAACGCCCCCGATCCCGGCGGGCGTGACCGTGCGGGAGCGCGGAACGAACGTGTGACCGGCCTCCATCAGGGATGAATATTTCATCCCTGCGGCCGCGATGCTACTGCTCGGCATGCCGTCAGCAGACCCGATGACTGTCTCGCTTACTCCCGAGCTACGCCGCTTCATCGAGGCGCAGGTAGCAACCGGGCGCTACCAAACCGCTAGTGAGGTCGTCCGGGCCGGTTTGCGGCTGCTGACAGCAGCCGATCCGCCCCGATCCATTGAGAAGGCCAGGCGGCCAGCGGAAAAGGCTTCTGAGAAGGCCTGATCCCCGTGACCGAGCAGAACCAGGGGCGCGCCTGGACCGAGCCCGAACGCCTGGCGGCCCTGGGCCGCTACAATATTCTCGACACTCCGCCCGAACAGGACTTCGATGACCTGGTCCGGATGGCCGCCGACCTACTCGGGGCTCCCGTCGCCGCGGTGAACCTGATCGCTGAGGACCGCCAGTGGTTCAAGGCAGAGATTGGCCTGGGCGTGCGCGAGATGCCGCTCGACAACTCTATCTGCTCCCGCGTCATCTTGAGCCCGGGCGAGCTGGTCATCCCGGACTTGCTGAAAGATCCCCGCTTCGGCCGCAATCCCCTAGTCACCTCGGAGCCGGGACTGCGGTTCTACGCGGGCGAGCTGCTGGAAACACCGGACGGGTTGCCCCTGGGCACGCTCTGCGTTCTCGACACCAAGCCCCGGCCGGATGGGCTCTCCGACCAGCAGCGGTTCGCGCTGAAAACTCTGGCTCGCCAGGTTATGAGCCAAATGAACCTCCGCCGGAGTTTAGCGCAGCAGGAGCGCCTTCGGGCCGAGCAGGCCCACTCCGAGGCCCTTCGGCGGCAGGTCCTCGACAGTGCCATTGACTTCGCGATCGTGAGCATGGACCTCGCGCGCAACGTCACCGGCTGGAACACCGGAGCGGCGAACATCCTGGGCTGGACGGAGGCCGAGATGCTCGGCCGGTCTGCGGACCTGATTTTCACGCCAGAGGACCGGGATGCCAAGGTTCCGGAAGCCGAGATGTGGCGGGCCGCCAAGGACGGCAGGGCCGCCGACGAGCGCTGGCACCAGCGTAAGGATGGCTCCCGCTTCTGGGCCTCAGGCGAGATGATGACCCTCCGGGACGAGCGGGGCACCCATACCGGCTACCTCAAGATGCTGCGCGACCGCACAGAGCAGCACCTCTCGGGCGAGGCTCTGACAGCCGTCAACGAGCGCCTTCGGATGGCTCAGCGAGCCACTCGCGACGCGATCTGGGACTGGAGCTTCGGGGACAATCGGGTTCTCTGGAACGACGCGCTGGAGGAGGCCTACGGCTGGCGGTCCGAGCAGGTAGAGCCAACCGGGGAGTGGTGGCTTGCCCAGATCCATCCCGAGGACCGGGAGGCAGTGAACCAGAGCATCCACGCCGTGATCGACGGCACCGGGGCGATCTGGACGGGCGAGTACCGCTTTCGTCGCGCCGACGGCAGCTACGCGGAGGTGCTGGACCGCGGTTCTGTAATTCGCGGACCGGACGGCCGCGCTACCCGCATGATCGGCGCCATGCTCGACATCAGCGAGCGCAAGAGGACCGAGGCGATCCTGCGCGCCAGCGAGGCACGGCTGAGAGCCGTGGTGAGCGCGTCATCCGAGGTGCTGTATTCGATGAGTGCGGATTGGCGCGAGATGCGCCAGCTCACTGGCAGCGGCTTCCTGGCCGACACCACCACCGCCAATTCAAGCTGGCTCACCGATTACATACCGCCCGAAGAGCAGCCACGCGTCAGGGCAGCCATTCATGAGGCCATCAGGACGAAGAGCCTCTTCCACCTGGAACACAAGGTCCGTCTCGCAGACGGGGGTGTGGGCTGGACACTCTCCCGGGCTGTGCCGCTTCTTGATGCGGACGGAGAGATCACGGAGTGGTTCGGGGCGGCGAGCGACGTCACGGCTCGGCGGGAGGCCGAAGAGGCACTGCGGCGGCTCAACGAAACGCTGGAGCAGCGCGTCGCCGAGCGCACGACTGACCTGATGCTCGCTGAGGAGCAGCTGCGCCAGGCGCAGAAGATGGAGGCGGTCGGCCAGCTGACCGGCGGCATCGCCCACGACTTCAACAACCTGCTGGCCGGGATTACAGGCAGCCTTGAGTTGCTCAGCACTCGCATCACCCAGGGGCGGTTCAAGGATGTTGACCGCTATGTCGCTGCCGCCCAGGGCGCGGCCAAGCGCGCGGCTGGCCTGACCCATCGGCTTCTGGCCTTCTCGCGCCGCCAGACCCTCGACCCCAAGCCAACGGACGCGAACCGGCTGGTGGCGGGGATGGAGGACCTGATCCGGCGCACGGTGGGGCCCTCCGTCGAGGTGGAGGTGGTCGGGACTGCCGGGCTGTGGCCGACGCTGGCCGACCCGAACCAGCTCGAGAGCGCCCTGCTGAACCTCTGCATCAACGCGCGGGACGCCATGCCGGAGGGAGGGCGGCTCACAATCGAAACAGCCAATCGCTGGCTCGATGGGCGCGCCGCCCGCGAGCGCGACCTTCCGCCCGGGCAGTACATCTCGCTCTGCGTGTCCGACACCGGCACGGGCATGGCGCCTGAGGTGATCGAGCGCGCCTTCGACCCCTTCTACACCACTAAGCCGATCGGCCAGGGGACCGGACTGGGGCTCTCCATGATCTACGGGTTTGCCCGACAGTCAGGCGGGCAGACGCGAATCTACTCGGAGGTTGGACAAGGCACGATGGTGTGCCTGTACCTGCCGCGGCACCTGGGCGAGGCCGAGCCGCCCGAGGTAGTTCCCGATCTGGCTGACGCACCTCGGGCAGGGCTCGGTGAGACGGTCCTGGTGGTGGACGACGAGCCAACGGTGCGCATGCTGGTGATGGAGGTGCTGGAGGACCTTGGCTATGCCGCGATCGAGGCCAGCGACGGCTCATCAGGTCTCAGGGTGCTCCAGTCCGACGCACGCATAGACCTTCTGGTGAGCGATGTCGGGCTTCCTGGGGGCATGAACGGACGGCAGATGGCAGATGCGGCCCGGGTCGGCCGTCCCGACCTGAAGGTGCTGTTCATCACGGGCTACGCCGAGAATGCCGTGGTGGGGCATGGGTACCTCGACCCCGGCATGCACGTCATAACCAAGCCGTTCGCGATGGAGACCCTGGCCAGCCGGATCAAGGAGCTGATCACCGCTCCGACACCATAGGACTTCGGCCGCCGGCAATCCAATCGAGCTGGGGACCGCCGCAATGTCCGCTTCGGAGCACGCCCCATTCGTCTTCGGATAGCAGCTGTGGGCGCAAAGTCTCCCTCAAAGGCCTGCGCATCTATGTCTGCTCCCCACCCGAAGCGGTCATCCACCAAGGCGCTTGGTATCAGCCCGCAGGGTGGAGATCTCCATTCGCAGGGCACGCACCTCCGACAACAGCATCTGGCTGTCGGCGTGGGCGGCGGAAGCAGCGGCATCCGTGGCAGCCTGGGCCGCCTCGGCGTCGGCGCTCTCGCGTGTTTCCCGGAGCGTCTGGATGCTCTCGACGATGACCCCGAGGAAGAGGTTCAGCACGACGAAGGTGGAGATGACGATGAAGGGGATGAAGAACAGAAGGGCGCCAGGGTGGTTCTCCATGGCGGGCTTCACGATGTCCTCGACCCATCCCTCCAGCGTCATCAGCTGGAACAGGGTGAAGATGGACTCTCCGAGGGTCCCGAACTTCTCCGGCATGCTCTCGCCGAACAGCTTCGTCGCCATCACCCCCGAGACGTAGAACATCAGCCCCATGAGCAGCACGATGCTGCCCATCCCGGGCAGGGCGGCCAGCATGGCCTCGACCACGTTCCGAAGGGACGGGACGACCGAGAGGAGGCGGAGTACCCGCAGCACGCGCAGGGACCGGAGGACGGACAGGTCCCCGCCCGAGGGTGCCCAGGAAATGCCGATCACGACCAGGTCGAAGAGGCCCCAGGGATCACGGAAGAAGCGACCACGGAAGGCGAAGATCCTTAGGGCCAGCTCAGCCGTGAACAAGCAGAGCAGAAAGCTGTCGACGAACTCCAGAGCCGGGCCGAAGCCAGCCATGACCGTGGCTGAGGTCTCCAGCCCCAGGGTGACGGCATTGATGAGGATGAGCGCCGTTACGGCGTGCTGGAACCTGGCAGAGGTCACCAGTCTGGCCGCACGCGCCCGCAGAGTTGGCGCGAGATCCTGCGCGGAAACAGCTTCCTGCAAAGCCTTTCTCTCCAATTACAGGCTGTTAATGATGGCCGCGAGGCATCCCAGGTCGTGCATCGAAGCGCAAGGGGCGCCTCTTCCTGGTCATCCAGGACAGATCTGCCTCTCGGACTTGGGTCCGCTTTCGAGAACTCGACGCCGACGGGCGGACGTCCGATGTGGGCGCTGGGCGGAAGGTGGCGGCCAGTGGGTGGTGAAGTTCGCTGTCAGGAACCTGTCCTTCAGCCTTGGTCAAGCCCCGCCGAGGAGTTCTCTGGAGCCGGAGGTCCGCTTCGGCCACCAGGCCTTCGCTGGTCGGCAGGGGAGCTCCGACATACCAGCGCAGGGTCCCTGCCGGCCTCGCATGCTGTCCAGCCTTACAGTCACCACCTCGCGAGTCCCAGTCCAAAGACATCTCATCGGACCTGTGCAACGGTCTTTCTCCCCACGCGGAGCGGGACGGGGACGTGTGATCAGCACGCGCGCCCCAAGGGCGCGCCGATCGGACCCGGGCTTCAGATCAGGACGAGCACGGCAGCTCGGTCACCTGCACAAAACACAGCTGTCTTGGCGCATCTCGTCCAGCGCGCGCGAGACTTTGCCACGCCCTTCCACACCCCAGGCCAGCCTCGCGAGAGCCACCGCCAGAGGCCAATGCCAGTTCTTCGTCCGGTAGACCGCAGGCAGACGACCCGTCCTGTCCCTTCACATCATGCCCTGGGACATGACCAGAAGGGGGCGCCGCCCGCGACCGCATCGAGGGTGGCAATTGCCACAAGGGAGTGATACAAGAAGCGTCACTTGGCCATCGTAAGTCGCTGATTGCGCGAACGTTTATAGCTCTGTCGTCGTCTCCCGTACGGGACGCCACCATCTCACCCCGGGCCTGATGGTCTCATCTTGCGCACGGTTCTGCGGCTTGCATCAGGCATCCGCTGCCCGACACCGCCGCCAGCTTGGCGAGGCTGTTGGCAGGCGGACCCGCTACCAACCGGACGGCGTAGAGAAGTCGCCCCTCTCGCGGAGGTAGAGGTGGGTCAACTGGATCTCGGGGTAGCTCAGGCGAGCGAGGAGCCGCGCGGTCGCCTTTGCTTCCGGTCCCTTGAAGTAGCGCTCCGGTCCTTCGCCGGTCCCGAGCGCGTGCCCGGCGAGATAGTTCAGGCGGTGCTTGTCGGCCTCGACCTTCAGGTGTTCGCGCAGCCTCGTCTCCAAGTTGTGCCTGGCGGAGTGCATCGCGACACCCTCGCGGTACACACCGATTGCCTTTCGGTAGCGCCCGAACCACCTCGTCACGGCAGGCCCTCGCTTCTTCTGCACGCCCTGGGGTTCAAGATCCGGAAAGACCGGGTCGTCCGGGGTCGGCGCGACACGCGCGACGTATTCGAGGAAGCCGAGGCGGATGAGCTCCGGGTGCACAGGGATGCACCGCTTCGCGTTCGGGTTCTTCAAGCTTCGGTGCTCGTCGGTGATCGTGATCATCCAGAGGTCGTCCGGTAAGCGGAAGATGTCCTTGCGGCGGAGGTCGGCCATCTCCTCGAGGCGGCCTCCTTGGTGAAAGCCCAGTAGCGGCAGCCAGAAGAAGCCGTCACGGATGACCTCCGGCCCGGGGGAGGTGCGGTTCGGGGAGGCGGGGTCGCAGCCCATCCAGACCGGCGAGGCGAAGAGCGCGCGGATCTCGTCACTCCGCCACGCGTCGCGTGCGTCGCGGGCGTTGCCGAGGTTGAAGTCGTGCTCGCCCACGATGTCGTTGCGCTGAGTGAGGGACAACTCGCCCTCGTCGACGAGAAACTTGAAGAACACGGAGAGCGCGGAAAGGTGGCGCTTGACCGTCGTGTCGCCGAGCGTCTTCGCCCCCTTCGCCTTCGCGCGCGCGATGAACTCCGCAACAGGAACTCCCCGGTCCCGCGGGGACTTGCCGTAGGTCGAGGGGAGTTGCCGGAGGGTCTGCAGGAAGGTGTTGATGTCGCGACGCCCGTAGTCGCGCGCCGGCCGGTCGCCCGCAACCTCAAGGAAGAGCCGGAGTGTCGTCCGGTCCTGCGACATGCTGTGCAGGTTCCTCTTTGCCGTCGCCCTCTTCATGAAGAAGGGCTCGACGAAGCAGGAAAGGGTCACGGGGAAGGGGCCCGCTCCCGCCGCCACGGCCAGAGCAGGCGGGGCGACCGCGGCGGACGCCGGCTCGGATGAGGGGCTCGGCTCGGGCGGCTTGGGCTCGGGTAGTAAGGCAGCGGCTGGTTGCGGGACCGGCCCCTGCGCCGCGCCTGAGACGAAAAGGCGGAGGTCGCCCAGCGACGGGTCGGCCTCGGGGGATTCGGCGTAGACACCCAGCTCGCGCCTGGCCTCCTCGCGGAACACCTCCTCAAGGACACGGAGGCCTGCCCGCTCGACCATCGGCCGCAACGCCGGAGGGATCTCGATCCCGGCGGAGAGGGCGACGCGGTCGACCACGTCCTGGACGAAGGAGCGGTCGTTAGTGATCAGGGCGCGCCTCGCCAACATCGCGCGCCCGAGAGCCGCCTGCGAGCGTCCGTGGGCCGAAGCGAGGGGGGTTGGGCTCCCCACGGGCTGCGAGGCGCGGGCCGATTGCATCGCGGTGATGATCGTGGCCGCAAGATGTGCCGGTAGGTCGGGCATCTCGTCCGGCTGAACGTGGTCGGCGACCCGGAGGAAGCTTCGAAGATCCGGGAGAAGCGCCGGGTCGATGGGGATCTCGACCACGCCCCCGTGCACGCGAGGTTCGTCGGGCGCCCGTCCTGCCCGCGCGGCTTCCATCTCCGTCAGCAGGTGCCGGCGGGCGATGGCGGCGAACCCGGAGACGGTGATCGAGCCAGGGGCGTTCACGGTAATGGTCCTCTCGAGCAGGGCGTCAAGCTGCCGAGCCCGGGCGAGGGCGGTCCGGCGGTCGCGCGTCCGCAAGGATAAACGAACCACCGGAAATCCGCTCGCGGCGCTGGTGCCTCGCACCAGCGAGGCAGGGAGGCGCCGTCGCCAGTACCAGATGCCTGCGCGGAGGGTGATGTGGGCGGGGACGAGCTGGGCGACGCGGCGGCGGAGCGGGGCTGATAGGGGGCCGGCCTGCGCCGTTGTGTCCCAGTGTTGTGTCACAGCTATGGGTCTCGCCGCCTAGCGTGGGCGCGATCACCAACTCTGCTGCAAAATCAAGGACTTGTGCCGGGATGGCTGGGGAACCTGGATTCGAACCAAGACTGCCCGAGTCAGAGTCGGGAGTTCTACCGTTAAACTATTCCCCAACGGCAGGCGGCGCGCCCTATAGCCCGGTGCGCGGGGGACTGCAAGCCGGTATGTGGTGCGCCCGCTGGAATAAGAGCTTGCCCCGTTCTATCTCCGAGAGGATCATCAGCTACCCAGTGCCATGCAGACCCGGAACGCGCCGCAACCGCCGGGAGGCAGGCGGGGGGAAGGCCCCCCGGTGCCACCCATCACCGCTCCGTCGGGCGCCCCTGCCGGGGCGGCTCCGGGCGCGCGGCGCGGCGCCTTACAGGGGACGCCCCTTTTCGCCGCGCTCGATCTTGGAACGAACAACTGCCGGCTGCTCGTGGCCAGCCCGTCCGGCCCGGGTGGGTTCCGCGTGCTGGACAGCTTCAGCCGGATCATCCGGCTCGGGGAGGGACTGAGCTCCACCGGCGCTCTCTCGGATGCTGCGATGGACCGGGCGGAGGCGGCGCTGGAGGCTTGCGGCCAGAAGCTGGCGCGCCGTCCGGTGCAGGCCGTGCACGCCGTCGCCACCGAGGCCTGCCGGCGTGCCACCAACGGGCGGCGCTTCATCCAGCGAGCGGAGCGTGCCTTCGGCGCTCCCATCCGCGTCATCCCCGCGCGAGAGGAGGCGGAGCTGGCCATGGAATCCTGCGCGCCCCTCTTCCGCCCGCAGGATCGGCGCGCGCTCCTTTTCGACATCGGCGGCGGCTCGACGGAGATCGCCTGGATCCGGACCGACGAGCCGGAGAGGCCACGCCTGATCGGCACCATCTCGGTCCCCCTCGGCGTTGTGACACTGGTGGAGCGGGACGGGGCCGCCTGCTTCGCGGGGGACGGCTTCGACCGGGTGGTGGACGAGGTCGCCACCCGTTTCGAGGCCTTCGACTCCGTCCACTGCATCCGGCAGGAGATGCGGGCGGGCGGGGTGCGGCTGATGGGCACCTCGGGTACTGTCACCACCCTCGCCGGCATCGCGCTGGACCTGCCCCGCTACAGCCGCGCCGCCATCGACGGGCACGACCTGGAGATGGGATGCGCCGACCGTGCCCTGGACGCCCTCCGCAGCATGGGGAGGGAGAGGCTGACCGCGCATCCCTGCATCGGGCCGGAGAGGGTTGATTTCGTCCTGCCGGGATGCGCCATCTACGCCGCCATCCGCAAGGTCTGGCCGGCCGCGGGCCTCACCGTCTGCGACCGCGGCCTGCGCGAGGGCCTGCTGCTGCGGGCGATGCGCGAGCGGCGCCGGCCCCGCCGCGGCGGCTGAACACCCGAGGACTCTCATCCCGTGACCGAATCCCGCAACCCGGGCGGCGAGCGCAACCTCTCGACACGGCTGCGCACCGCCAAGGGCCGAAGCACCGCCAGCCAGAAATGGCTGCAGCGCCAGTTGAACGACCCCTATGTGAAGGCCGCCAAGGCCGCGGGCTGGCGTTCCCGCGCCGCCTTCAAAATCATCGAGCTGGACGAGCGCTTCGGCCTCTTTCGTCCGGGCCAGCGCATCGTGGACCTCGGCGCCGCCCCGGGTGGCTGGACCCAGGTGGCGGTGAAGCGCGCGGGGGATCGGGGCAAGGTCGTCGCGCTGGACATCCTGCCGATGGACCCTGTGCCGGGGGCCATCACCCTCCAGGGCGACTTCAACGAGGAGGCGGCCGAGCGCGCGGTGCTGGAGGCGCTGGACGGCACGGCGGACCTCGTCATCTCCGACATCGCGCCCAACACCACCGGCCACAACGCGACCGACCACCTCCGCATCCTCGCCCTGGTGGAACTGGCGGCCGACTTCGCCCGCAAGGTCCTCACCCCCGGCGGCGCCTTCGTGGCGAAGGTCTTCCAGGGCGGGACGGAGCGGGAGCTGCTGAACGCCCTCAAGCGGGACTACGCCACCGTCCGCCACGCCAAGCCCCCGGCCAGCCGGAAGGACAGCGCGGAGATGTACGTGGTCGCCCAGGGCTTCCGGGGCGGGGTGGGCGGCTGACACCCGCCCGCGGCGGGGAGCAGCGTCTCGCCACCGTCATGAGCCCGGCCTTGCGGCGCGGGGCGCAAGGGGCGTAGGAGGGATCGCCAAGGCAGCGCCGCCCGTCTCCCGAGAGGCCCCCCGCTCAATGGCACCCGACACCACCCCGCCTCGCTTCCTCGCCCGCTTCGAGGAGGCCTATGCGTTCGACGACGTCCTGCTCGTCCCCGGCTACTCCACCGTCCTGCCGGCACAGGCCGACACACGGACCCGCATCACGCGCGAGATCGGGCTGAACATCCCCCTCGTCGCCGCCGCCATGGACACGGTGACGGAGGGCGCAATGGCCATCGCCATGGCCCAGGCCGGCGGGATCGGGGTGGTCCACAAGAACCTGACGATCGAGGAGCAGGCGGCCCAGGTCCGCCGGGTGAAGAAGTTCGAGAGCGGGATGGTGGTGAACCCGGTCACCATCCAGCCCGACCAGACTCTCGCCGATGTCCGCGCCCTGCAGGAGCAGCACCGCATCTCCGGTATCCCCGTGGTGGAGCCGGAGACGGGGCGGCTGGTCGGCATCGTCACCTCCCGCGACGTGCGCTTCGCGACCGACCCGAACCAGCGCGTCTACGAGCTGATGACGCGGGAGAACCTCGTCACCGTCCCCGCCGACGTCACGCCGGACCGGGCGCGGGCCCTGCTGCACAAGCACCGCATCGAGAAGCTGCTGGTGGTGGACGAGCGCGGCCGATGCGTCGGCCTCATCACCGTCAAGGACATGGACAAGGCCCAGGCCAACCCGAACGCGGTGAAGGACGCGCTCGGCCGCCTGCGCGTCGCCGCCGCGACCGGCACGGGCGAGGACGGGAGGCTGCGGGCCGAGGCACTGGTGGCCGCGGATGTGGACATCATCGTGGTTGACACCGCCCACGGCCACTCGGCCGGGGTGCTGAGGTCGGTGGAGACGATCAAGCGCCTCTCCAACTCGGTCCAGATCATCGCGGGCAACGTGGCGACGCCCGAGGCCGTGCAGGCGCTGATCGAGGCCGGGGCGGATGCGGTGAAGATCGGCATCGGCCCGGGCTCCATCTGCACCACCCGCATCGTGGCGGGCGTCGGCGTGCCGCAGCTGACCGCCGTGATGGAGTGCGCCGCCGCCGCGCGGGAGAGGGACGTGCCCGCCATCGCCGATGGCGGCATCCGAACCTCGGGCGACATCGCCAAGGCGATCGCGGCCGGGGCGGATTGCGTGATGATGGGCAGCCTCTTCGCCGGGACTGACGAGGCGCCGGGCGAGGTGTTCCTCTACCAGGGCCGCTCCTATAAGTCCTACCGCGGCATGGGGAGCCTTGGCGCCATGGCCCGCGGCTCGGCCGACCGCTACTTCCAGTCCGAGGTGCAGGACAGCCTGAAGCTCGTGCCCGAGGGGATCGAGGGGCGCATCGGCTACAAGGGGCCGGTGGGCAACGTCATCCACCAGCTCGTCGGCGGGCTGAAGTCGGCTATGGGCTACACGGGCAACGGCACCATCGCCGAGATGCAGTCCAGCTGCCGCTTCCGCCGCATCACGGGCGCCGGCCTGCGCGAGAGCCATGTCCACGACGTGGCCATCACGCGCGAGGCCCCGAACTACCGGCAGGAGGGCTGAGCGCCCCGTCACGCTGCCCCGCGGGGCAGCGCGACGGCCGCGCCGTTCCTATCTGCGCAGCATGACCCCGACAGCCCGCCTCTCCGCCGCCGTCTCCCTGCTGGCGGAGCTGGAAGCCGCCCCGCGCCGCCCCGCCGACGCGGTGGCGAACGATTTCTTCCGCACCCGCCGCTACATCGGCGGCGGCGACCGCCGCGCCGTGTCCGAGCGCGCCTGGGCCGTGGTGCGCGAGCGCCTTAGGCTGGACTGGCACCTCGCCCGCACCGGCGCGGCCCCCACCGGGCGGCTGCTGCTCGCCGCCCATCTCCTCTTGGCCGAGGGCGGGCGGCTGGCCGGGATCGACGCCGCCTTTACGGGAGAGGGCTATGCCGAGCCGCGCCTGACCCCGGAGGAGCGCCGCATCCTTTCCGCGCTGGAGGGGCAGTCGCTCGTCCATCCCGGGATGGACGAGGCCACCCGCCTCAACCTGCCGGCCTGGGCGATGGAGGGCCTGCGCGCCCGCTTCGGCGAGACCCTGCCCCAGGCCGCCGCCGCCATGGAGGAGGGGGCGCCGCTGGACCTCCGGGTGAACCTTCTCCGGACGTCCCGGGGCGCCGCAGCCAAGGCGCTCGCGGCGGAGGGCGTCCCGACGCTGCCCACGCCCTTCTCACCCTGGGGCCTGCGCGTGGCGGACCGACGCCCCATCCTGAACACCCGCGCCTTCCAGGACGGGCTGGTGGAGATCCAGGACGAGGGAAGCCAGCTCATCGCCCTGCTGGCCGATGCCCGTCCCGGCATGAAGGTGGCGGATTACTGTGCGGGCGCGGCCGGCAAGACCCTGGCCATGGCCGCGACCATGGGCAACCGGGGCCGGATCGCGGCACTCGACGTCTCTGCCCCCCGCCTGACTGGCGCCGCCAAGCGCTTGCGCCGGGCCGGGGTGGACAATGCCGAGACGCATCTGCTGGAGGCCGGGGACCGCTGGGTGAAGCGCCGCGCCGCCACCTTCGACCGCGTGCTGGTGGATGCACCCTGCACGGGAACGGGAACTTGGCGCCGCAACCCTGACGCGCGGCTCCGCACCACCCCCGACGACTATCGTGAGTTGATCACGAAGCAGCGCGCTATCCTGGATCGGGCCGCCTCGCTGGTGCGTCCGGGTGGAAAGCTGATCTACGCTACCTGCTCCGTGCTGCCGGGGGAGGATGAGGAGCAGGTGCGGGACTTCCTGGAGACGCATGCGGAGTTCGCGCCCATTCCACTCGCCGAGGCCTGGGCCGAGGCGGGCATGGATGGCAGGCCCCCGGGGGAGGGCACGCAGATGGCGCTCGCCCCGCACAGCCACGGCACGGACGGCTTCTTCGCCGCCGTGCTGCGACGTCAGGGCTAGGGAGGCCCTCCATGGCCGGGGTTGCTGCATGATTCAGGTGCGGCGCGCGCGGCCGGAAGACGCGGCGGCGATCGGCGCGATTCACCGCATCGCCTGGCAGGACAGCTATCCCGGCATCCTGCCCGATGCCTATCTCGCGGGGCTGGACGATCGTCGCATCGCGGCGGGCTACTTGCGCGCCATGCTGGCGCGGCGGGGAGGGGAGGCGGTCTTCGTCGCCTGCGCCCCCGGGGGGGAGCCCGTGGGGTTCTGCTCCGCCGGCCGTGCCCGGCGCGAAGGCATCGCCGAGGGTGAGATTGAGACGCTTTATCTTCTTCCAGACTGGCGAGAGCAGGGGATTGGGCGCCGGCTGATGCGCGCCTCGGCGGCGCACCTCTCGGCGATCGGCTGCGCCTCGGCGATGCTCTGGGTGCTCTCGGCCAACGCCTCCGGATGGTTCTACCGGCGCCTGGGCGGCAAGCCCGTGGGGCGGGAAGGCATCCGCGTGGGCGGCAAGGTGGTGGAGCAGACCGCCCTCCTCTGGAAGCCCATTTCCCTCCTCCTCGACGCGACGGCCGCCACGCGGGAGGGGGATGCGCGCGGGAAGGGTTGAAGTGCCGCGCGTTCTGTGTTGATGGCCGCCATGGCCGATACGACTCCCGTCTCCCCGACGCCCGCCCAGGGGAACCTCCAGGACATCACCGAGAGCAGCGAGCGCCATCAGCGGCTGCTCATCCTCGACTTCGGTAGCCAGGTGACGCAGCTCATCGCGCGCCGGCTGCGCGAGGAGGGCGTCTACTGCGAGATCTGGCCCTTCACCGCGGACGAGGCCCGGATCCGCACCTTCGACCCCATGGGCATCGTCCTCTCCGGCGGCCCGGCCAGCGTCACCGAGGGCGCCAGTCCCCGTGCGCCCCAGGCGGTCTTCGAGATGGGGCTGCCCGTGCTCGGCATCTGCTACGGCCAGCAGACCATGTGCGCCCAGCTCGGCGGACAGGTGGAGGGGAACGACCATCGCGAGTTCGGCCGCGCCCATGTGCAGGTGGCCGATGACTGCGCGCTCTTCCACGGCGTGTGGGAGAAGGGCGCGCGCGAGCAGGTCTGGATGAGTCACGGGGACCGCGTGACGGCGCTGCCCCCCGGCTTCCGCGCGGTCGCCACCTCCGAGGGCGCGCCCTTCGCTGCCATCGCCGACGACACCCGCCGCTTCTACGGCGTGCAGTTCCACCCGGAGGTGGTCCACACACCCCACGGTCACGCCCTGCTGAAGAACTTCGTCCGCAAGATCTGCGGCGCCACGGGTGACTGGACGATGGGCGCCTTCCGCCAGGAGGAGATCGAGCGCATCCGCGCCAAGGTGGGCAAGGGCAAGGTCATCTGCGGCCTCTCGGGCGGCGTCGATTCCTCGGTGGCCGCCGTGCTGCTGCACGAGGCGATCGGGGACCAGCTCACCTGCATCTATGTCGACCACGGGCTGATGCGCGGCGGCGAGACAGAGCAGGTGGTCTCCACCTTCCGCGACCGCTTCAACATCAAGCTGATCCACCGCGACGCGAGCGACCTGTTCCTCGGCGCGCTGGCCGGGGTGACGGACCCCGAGGTGAAGCGCAAGACCATCGGGCGGCTGTTCATCGAGGTCTTCGAGGACGAGCAGGCCAAGCTCGGCGGCGCCGACTTCCTGGCCCAGGGCACGCTGTACCCCGACGTGATCGAGAGCGTCTCGGCGACCGGCGGCCCCTCGGTGACGATCAAGTCCCACCACAATGTCGGCGGGCTGCCCGAGGGCATGCGGATGAGGCTCGTCGAGCCTCTGCGCGAGCTGTTCAAGGACGAGGTCCGCGCCCTCGGCCGCGAGCTGGGCGTGCCGGAGGCCATCGTGGGCCGCCATCCCTTCCCCGGGCCGGGCCTCGCCATCCGCATCCCCGGCGAGGTGACGCGGGAGAAGGTGGCCATCCTGCAGAAGGCCGATGCGATCTTCCTGGAGGAGATCCGCAACGCCGGCCTCTACGACGCCATCTGGCAGGCCTTCGTCGTGCTGCTTCCCGTGCGCACCGTGGGCGTGATGGGCGATGGCCGCACCTACGACCAGGCCTGCGCGCTGCGCGCCGTGACGAGCACGGATGGCATGACGGCCGATGTTTACCCCTTCGACATCGCCTTCCTCTCCCGCGTCGCGAACCGCATCGTGAACGAGGTGCGCGGCATCAACCGTGTGACCTTCGACGTGACGAGCAAGCCGCCCGGCACGATCGAGTGGGAGTAATTCCTCAGCCCTGAGGTCCGGCCCCTGGGAAGTGGGGCCGGAACGGGCCAGGATGGCCCTGCTCCCGCCGGGTAACGGCGGTTGCCTCGGAGGAAACAGTCATGATCAGGACAATCCTGGCCGCCGGGGTGGCGGCGCTTCTCGCCCTGCCAACGCTGGCCCAGCCGGCGAACGACACGGTGGCTGCGATCCGCTCCCGTGGGTCGCTCGTCTGCGGCGTCACGCCCAATTCCGCCGGCTTCGGCACGCCGGACAGCCGGGGCGAGTGGCGCGGCATCGACGTGGATTCCTGCCGCGCCATCGCGGTGGCGGTGCTGGGCGACGCCCGCAAGGTCCGCTTCGTGCCGGCCAGCACGGCCCAGCGCTTCACCATGCTGCAATCCGGCGAGATCGACGTTCTGGCCCGCGTTACGACCTGGAGCATGTCGCGCGAGGGCTCCCTCGGCCTCGCCTTCGCGAGCATCAACGTCTTCGACGGGCAGGGCTTCCTGGTGAGGACCGATTCCGGCGTGACTTCCACCCGCCAGCTCGACGGCGCGACCATCTGCCTCCTTCCGGGCACCACGAACGAGCTGAACGTCGCGGACTACTTCCGCACGCACAACATGCGCTTCACCCCCGTCATCATGGACAATGTCGAAGAGCTGCGCGCCGCCTTCCTCTCCGGCCGCTGCGACAGCTACTCGACCGATGCCTCGGCGCTCGCCACCTACCGCGCGAGCCAGGGGGCTAACGCGAACCGCTTCCTACTGCTGCCCGAGCTGATCTCGAAGGAGCCGCTCGGGGTCGCCGTCCGCAAGGGCGACTGGCGCTTCTTCGACATGGCCCGCTGGGCGCATTTCGCCATGGTCACGGCGGAGGAGCTGGGCATCACCAGCACCAATATCGATAGCTTCGCGAACAGCACGAACCCGGACGTGCAACGATTCCTCGGTCGCGTCGGCGACATCGGGCAGGGCATGGGTATGAGCAATGACTGGGCTGCCCAGATCGTGCGCCAGGTCGGGAACTTCGGGGAGGTCTGGGACAGGAACCTCACCCCCCTCGGGATCCCGCGCGGCATCAACGCGCTCTGGACCAAGGGCGGGCTGCAATACGCGCCGCCGCTGCGCTGATCCCATTCCCGTTCCTGAGGTGCCGGGAGATCCGGCACCTCCTCTTCCGGACGATCCGACGATGATGAAGCTGATTCTCACGGCGGCGCTGGCCGCCCTCACGGCCCTGCCGGCCGCCGCGCAGCCCGTCGCCGACACGATGGGTGCGGTCAGGGCGCGCGGCCATCTCCTCTGCGGCGTCACCCCGAACACGGCCGGCTTCGCCGTGCCCGACAGCCGCGGCGAGTGGCGGGGACTGGACGCGGATACCTGCCGTTCCGTCGCCGCCGCGCTCCTCGGTGACGGGACGAAGGTGCGCTTCGTGCCGACCTCGGCGCAGAGCCGCTTCACCACGCTGCAGAGCGGGGAGGTGGACATGCTCTCCCGCGCGACGACCTGGACGCTCGGCCGCGAGGCGCAACTCGGCCTCGCCTTCACCGGCGTGAACTATTACGACGGCAACGCCTTCCTAATCCGCCGCGGCCTGGGCGTGGACAGCGCGACGAAGCTGGACGGCGCCTCGGTCTGCCTGCAGCCCGGCTCCACCACCGAGCTGAACGTCGCCGACTACTTCCGGCGCAACAACATGCGCCTCAACCCGCTGCTCATCGAGAATCTGGAGGAGTTGCGCGCGGCCTTCGCCGCCGGGCGCTGCGACGCCTATGCCTCGGATACCTCCACCCTCGCCGCCTTCCGGATGGGACAGGGGGAAGCCGGGGCGGACTACGTGCTGCTGCCCGAGGTCTTCTCCAAGGAACCGCTCGGCCCGGTGGTGCGGAAAGGGGACTGGAAGTTCTTCGACCTCGTACGCTGGACCGGCTACGCGCTGCTGACGGCGGAGGAGCTGGGCGTCACCGCCGCGAATATCGGCAGCTTCGAGGGAAGCCCGAATCCGGACGTGCAGCGCCTCCTCGGGAAGAGCGGCGAGTTAGGCCGCCAGCTCGGAGTGAATAACGACTGGGCCGCACGTGCCATCCGCGCCGTGGGCAATTTCGGCGAGATGTGGGAGCGCAACATCACCCCGACCGGCATGCCGCGCGGGCTCAACCGCCTCTGGAACCAGGGCGGGCTGATGTACGCGCCGCCCATGCGCTGAGCCCCGGGGAACCCTCCCGTCGCGGTGGATTGCGGGGATATCGGGGAGGGTTTCGCCTCACAAAATTGTTCCCATTTTGCCCCATTCTGAACCTCACGGCGCGACTCGTTGAAAAGGAACGAGTCGCTGCGCTGCATCCTCCCGCGTTGCGAAAAGAGCACGGCAACCACCTACATCTAGCGTCCGTTGACCGACCGCCGCGCGATATCTTGTGCGGCTCACCCTTCCGAGGCATCCTCCGCGGCCGGGGGAATTAGGGGTTACCGGACGATGTTTGACGCCGTTCAACTTGAGGGACACGGCCAGGTTCAGGTCGATCGCTCGCGCGACTCACTGCTCACCGCTTTCGGCAAGGACACGCTGAGCGACCGCTACCTGCTGCCTGGGGAGTCGTATCAGGACCTCTTTGCCCGCGTCGCCAGCGCCTATGGCGACGATCGCGAGCACGCGCAGCGGATCTACGACTACATCTCGCGGCTCTGGTTCATGCCGGCCACCCCTGTGCTGTCCAATGGCGGCACGAAGCGCGGCCTGCCCATCTCCTGCTTCCTGAATGAGGCGGACGACACGTTGGACGCCATCGTCGGGCTGTGGAACGAGAACGTGGCCCTGGCCTCCAAGGGCGGCGGGATCGGCTCCTACTGGGGCAACCTCCGCTCGATCGGCGAGAAGGTTGGGATGAACGGCAAAACCTCCGGCGTCGTGCCCTTCATCCGCGTGATGGACAGCCTTACCCTCGCCATCTCCCAGGGCTCCCTCCGTCGCGGCTCGGCGGCCGTATACCTTCCCATCTCGCATCCGGAGGTGGAGGAGTTCATCGAGATCCGCCGCCCCACCGGCGGCGACCCGAACCGCAAGGCGCTTAACCTCCACCACGGCATCCTCATCTCCGACGCCTTCATGCGCGCGGTCGAGGCCGATGAGGAATGGGCCTTCACCAGCCCGAAGGACGGGGCGCTGATCCGCAAGGTCTCCGCGCGCTCTCTCTGGATCCGCATCCTCACCGCGCGGATCGAGACGGGCGAGCCCTACATCATCTATTCCGACCACGTGAACCGGCAGCGCCCCGAGCACCACAAGCTCGCGGGGCTTGAGGTGAAGACCTCCAACCTCTGCTCAGAGATCACCCTGCCCACCGGCCGCGACCACCACGGCCGCGACCGCACCGCGGTGTGCTGCCTCTCCTCGCTGAACCTCGAGACCTGGTTCGAGTGGAAGGACGAGCCGCGCTTCATCCCGGACGTGATGCGCTTCCTCGATAACGTGCTGCAATCCTTCATTGACACCGCGCCGGACACCATGGCGAAGGCGAAGTACAGCGCGATGCGCGAGCGTTCCGTCGGGCTGGGCGTGATGGGCTTCCATTCCTTCCTGCAGTCGCAGAACGTCCCCTTCGAGAGCGTGATCGCGAAGGTGTGGAACATGAAGATGTTCAAGCACATCCGCGCCCAGGCCGATGTCGCCAGCCGCGAGCTCGCTGCCGAGCGCGGGCCCTGCCCGGACGCGGCCGAGTACGGGATCATGGAGCGTTTCTCGAACAAGATCGCGATCGCGCCCACGGCCAGCATCAGCATCATCTGCGGCGGCGCGAGCCCGGGGATCGAGCCGATCGCGGCCAATGTCTACAACCACAAGACGCTGTCCGGCTCCTTTATCGTGCGGAACCCCTATCTCCAGAAGGTTCTGGCGAAGCACGGTCGCGACGACGACGACACCTGGACCTCGATTACGGTCACCAAGGGCTCTGTCCAGCACCTCGACTTCCTGACCCAGCAGGAGAAGGATGTGTTCAAGACGGCCTTTGAGCTGGACCAGCGCTGGGTGGTCGAGCACGCGGCCGACCGCACGCCCTATATCTGCCAGAGCCAGTCGCTGAACGTCTTCCTGCCCGCCGATATCCACAAGCGGGACCTTCACCAAATCCATTTCCAGGCCTGGAAGAAGGGGGTGAAGTCGCTCTACTACTGCCGTTCCCTCTCCATCCAGCGGGCGGACACCATCAGCGAGAAGGTGGCAGTGCAGCCGAAGCTCGGCCTCGCCGCGAACGACGTGGAAGCGCCCCTGCCGCTGGTCGCGGCGCCGGCCGAGAGCACGAACTACGAGGAATGCCTGGCCTGCCAGTGATGTGAACAGGCAGGATTCGACCGCCCGAGGCGGCGGCCGCAATCTGTAGCATCCACCGGCGGGCCGAGGCCCGCCGGGACGCCCAAGATCCTGACCAATTTTCCAGGAAAAACCCATGCCCGACGGCGCCATTTCCCCGGACGAGCTGCCCGTGCAGTTCGACCTGCTGACCGCGAACCCCGTCTACAAGCCCTTCCGCTATCCCTGGGCCTATGACGCCTGGCTGACGCAGCAGCGCCTGCACTGGCTGCCGGAAGAGGTTCCGATGGCCGACGATGTGAAGGACTGGCAGAAGAACCTCACGCCGGGCGAGCGCAACCTGCTCACCCAGATCTTCCGCTTCTTCACCCAGGCGGATGTCGAGGTGAACAACTGCTACATGAAGCACTACAGTCAGGTCTTTAAGCCGACCGAAGTGCTGATGATGCTGTCCGCCTTCTCGAACATCGAGACGATCCACATCGCGGCCTACAGCCACCTGCTCGACACCATCGGCATGCCCGAGCTCGAGTACAGCGCCTTCCTCAAGTACAAGGAGATGAAGGACAAGTACGACTACATGCAGAACTTCTCGGTCGAGTCGAAGACCGAGATCGCGAAGACGCTGGCCGCCTTCGGCGCCTTCACCGAGGGGCTGCAGCTCTTCGCCTCCTTCGCCATCCTCATGAACTTCCCGCGGCACAACAAAATGAAGGGGATGGGCCAGATCGTCTCCTGGTCGGTCCGCGACGAGACCCTGCACTGCCTCTCCGTCATCCGCCTCTTCCGCACCTTCGTGCAGGAGAACCCGGAGATCTGGACGGAGGAGCTGCGCCGCGACCTCTACCTCATCTGCGCGACCATCGTGGACCACGAGGACGCCTTCATCGACCTCGCCTTCGGCATGGGCCCCGTCCAGGGACTCGATGCGGACCAGACCAAGACCTACATCCGCTTCATCGCCGACCGGCGCCTGCAGCAGCTCGGGCTTGATCCCCTCTACCACATCGAGAAGAACCCGCTGCCCTGGCTCGACGAGATGCTGAACGCGGTGGAGCACACGAACTTCTTCGAGAACCGCGCCACCGAGTACTCCCGCGCCTCCACCGCCGGCACCTGGGAGGAGGCCTTCGCCGACCACGCCTTCAACGGCTCGCCCCAGCCTCAGGGCGAGATCCTGCTGGGCGAGGCCGCGCGGCACTGACGCGGCAGGGCGGCCTGACCGGCCGCCCCGTCCCCGCTGGCCGAGCATTTTTTGTCGGGCGCGATCCTTTTGGGACGCAGCTGCCCGTTCACGATAACAATCCCGGCCGCTATGGTGGTGGCCATATCCCTCTCGGAGGGAGTCGGTGATCCGGTGGAGCGCCGATCTGATGGGGTCGGAGGTTACGAGCGGCATGGCTGCGGACGAGCCGGAGGGGTCAAAACCAGGGAGCCGCGGCCCCGCGGCGCCCCGACACACCCGTCGGCTGACGGACAAGATCCTGATCGCGTTTCATCACGCCTGCGATCAGGGCGACTACGAGGTGGCCGAGGAGATGCTGCGTATCCTCGAGATGATCATTTCCCGGCGGACTGCTTCGCCCGACACCAACCGCCGCAAGAACATGGAGAGCCTCGTGGCCGCCCATGAGCGGCTCTGGCTGCTGCGCCACCCCGAGGGCGAGGGCTGAGGCCGCGGCTCATCCCGCCGGCTCCCAATCCAGCGCGGCGCCGCGGAGGACGAGTTCCGCCTCCGCGGTCCAGCCCTCCTCCCGGTGCAGCACCAGGCCGGGGAGCAGGGCGGTGGGTGCCCGGGGGGCGCGCCTTGCCCTGATCAGCACGCGCCGCGCCGGGCGTCCCAAGCGGGGCCAGAGGGGCATGATCTCGATATTGCCAAGCCCGGCGCCACGAAGCGCGGCCATGCCCGCGTCCAGCCTCGTCGCGGGAAGCACCATCGTCGCGCGGCCTCCTCGGGCCAGCGAGGCCGCGAGCAGGCCTGCCCAGGGGGGCAGCCCGCTCTCCGCCCCGTGCGTGGCCCCGGCCCGCAGGGCGCGCGGCGGCGCCGAGCCTCCGGGCCAGTAGGGCGGGTTGCTGACCGCGTGGTCGCAGGGGGGCAGGCGGGCGCGGAGCGCGGGATCTGCCACGTCGCCCTCGATCACCTCCACCCGCTCGCCCCAGTCGTTCAGCTTCGCATTCTCTCGCGCGAGCTGGGCGAGCCCGGGATCGCGCTCCACGGCCACGGCCCGCACGCCGGGGCAGCGCGCGAGCACGCAGAGGAAGACCCCGCCCGGCCCGCTGCCGGCGTCGAGCACCACCTGCCCCGGGCGCGCCGCGACGGAGGCGGCGAGCATCACGGCGTCCAGCCCCGCCCGCAGCCCCTCCTCCGGCTGGCGCAGCCGGACGAGGCCGCCGAGCAGAGTATGGACGGGGCCGGCCCTCAGCGCGCCTCCCACTCCCCGGCCTCGCGCAACAGGGCCTCGGCGGCCGCGGCCTGCTCCTCGGGAACGGCGAGCCGCTGGGGGAAGGCCCCGATACGGCCTTCCACGGCCGAGACATGGGAGTCCAGCAGAAGGGGGCGGAGCCCGCCGTCCCGCAGCAGGGCCTGGAGGAAGCCGAGGCGCACAGGGTCGCCCTCGGACAGCAGGACGCGGATCATCAGCCCTCCTCCGGGCGGCCGCCCGTTGCTGCCCGCCCACCCCATGGGTATGGTGCCGGCCTCCATGGACAGGTCAATGCCCGCGTGAGCGCCACCACCGCGCCCGTCTCCACGGCGCCCATCGTCGGGGCGCAAGATCCCGAACAAGCGCTGGAAACCCTCACTGCGCTGGTCCGCGACGACCTCGAGGCCTGCAACCGCCTGATCGTCGAGCGGATGCAGAGCCCGGTCGCGCTCATCCCCCAGCTCGCGGCCCATCTCGTCGCGGCCGGGGGGAAACGGATCCGCCCCCTCCTGACCCTGGCCGCCGCCCGGCTCTGCGGCCACCGCGGCGGGCGCCACGTCGCCCTCGCCGCCTGCGTGGAGTTCATCCACACCGCGACCCTGCTGCATGACGACGTGGTGGACGAGAGCGCGCTGCGCCGCGGCGCCCCCAGCGCCAATGCCGTGTTCGGCAACAAGCCGAGCGTGCTGGTGGGCGACTTCCTCTTCGCCCGCGCCTTCCAGATCATGGTCGCCGACGGCTCTCTGCGCGTGCTGGACATCCTCGCCACCGCCTCCGCCACGATTGCCGAGGGCGAGGTGCTCCAGCTCGTTACCCAGAACGACACGGCGACGACGGAGGACCAGTACCTCCAGGTGATCGAGGGCAAGACCGCCGCCCTCTTCGCCGCCGCCACCGAGGTCGGCGCCGTGGTGGCAGACCGGCCCCAGGCGGAGGCCGAGGCGCTGCGGGAATACGGCCGCTCGCTCGGCGTCGCCTTCCAGCTCGTGGACGACGCGCTGGACTACTCCGCGAGCCAGGCAGCGCTCGGCAAGACGGTGGGCGACGATTTCCGCGAGGGGAAGATCACCCTGCCGGTGCTGCTCGCCTTTGACTCGGCCGGTCAGGATGAGAAGGTCTTCTGGCGCCGCGTGCTGGAAGAGCGGGAACAGGCCGAGGGTGACCTGGAGAAGGCCATCGCCCTCATGGGGTCCCGCGGCACGCTTGAAGCGACGATCGGGCGCGCCCGCCTCTACGGCAACCGCGCGCTGGACGCGCTTCGCATCTTCCCCGACGGCCCGGAGCGCCGCGCACTCGCCGGCATCGTCGAGTTCTGCATCGCCCGCGCGCGCTGACGCGCGGGCGCGCAGTCTCCCTCAGCCCCGGCCGAGCCAGGGCATCTTCGTAGCCATGATGGTCAGGAAGGGGATGTTCGCCTCCAGCGGCATGGACGCCATGTGCGCTACCGTACGGCCGACGAGGGCCACGTCCATGCGCGGCTCGACCATCATCGAGCCGTCGGGCTGCATCACGCCCTCGGTCATGCGCTCGGTCATCGGCGTGGCGGCGTTGCCGATGTCGATCTGGCTCGCGGTGATGTCGTGCTTCCTGCCGTCCAGCACGATCTGCTTCGTCAGCCCCGTGATGGCGTGCTTCGTGGCCGTGTAGGCCGCAGCCCCCGGGCGCGGGGCATGGGCGCTGATCGAGCCGTTGTTGATGATCCGCCCGCCCCTGGGGGACTGGTGCCTCATGATGCGGTAAGCGGCCTGGGCGCAGAGGAAGCTGCCCGTCAGGTTGGCGGCGACCACGCCGTTCCAGTCCTCGAAGGACAGCTCGTCGAAGTCCACCGCCGGGGCGCCGCGCCCGGCATTGTTGAACAGCAGGTCCAGCCGGCCGAAGCGGCTCCTCACCTCGGCGAAGGCGGCCTCGACCTCGTCGCGCGCGCCGACATCGGCGGTGAGGGCGAGGCCGCGCTCCTGCCCGGCGATCGTCTCCTCCAGCGGGGCGAGGCGCCGGCCGAGCACCGCCACTGTCCAGCCATCCGCCAGCAGGGCCTGCGCCGCGGCGCGCCCGATTCCCTGGCCCGCCCCGGTCACCACGGCGTAGCGATCCGCCATCTTTCCTCCCTTTCCACCCGTTCGGATGGCGAGCCTGCGTCCCGCGCCCCGCCATGGCAAGCGCGGCGGCAACCCCTCCCGCCGGGGGCGCGTTCCAACCCGTGACAGGGGAGGCGCCGCTATGAGCGACGACGAGGGCCGCCGGGATAAGGACGCCACCGCGATGGGCGTGAACCCGATTCAGGACAATCCGATGGCGCGGCGCCAAGCCCATGGCCGCAAGGGGCCGGAGCGCGGGGAGGATCCTGCCGCCGGCACCGCGGCCGAGCCCGTCTCGCCGGGCGAGTTCCAGGCCGGGGACCGCTCCGAGCTGGGGCAGGCACTGGGCGGGCCGGTGGACATTTCGCCGATCCGCGGCCGCCGGATGATAGAGCGGGAAGAGGAATGATCGAGCGGGAAGAGGAATAGGCATCCCGCCGCCCGTTTCCCGGGCGGCCATTGAAGGACAAAGGGGGCAAGACATGAGCGACCGGCCCGATCCCGATGACGAGGTTGATCTCGTCGTTAGCCTCGCCACCATCGTGGGCATCATCGATGCCGCGCGCGGCAGCGGCGAGCTGGAGGAAGAAGCGACCAACGAGGACGCACAGGACGAAGAGAACCCCGACGACAGCGATCCCGACGCGATGGTCGACACGCTGAAGGGGCTGATCAACGAGCTGAACGAGGACGAGCAGGCCGCCCTCATCGCGCTCACCTGGATCGGGCGCGGCGACTACGACGCTTCCGAATGGGACGAGGTGCTCCGCCTCGCAAAGGAGCGCAACGAGGACGGCACCGCCGCGGACTATCTCACGGGGATGGAGCTGTTCGGCGACTATCTCGCCGAGGGCGTCGCCGCCTTCGGCATCTCGGCCGAGGAGGTAGCGCGCTGAGCGCAGGGAAGGGGGGTCCCGCCCCCTTCCCACCAGGGCCGCCGGGTGCGCAGCGCTCCGCCCCCGCCCCAACCCGCGATCAGGCGTCGCGCGCCGGTGAAGCGCCCGGCCAGGGCGCGGCAGTGGCAGGAGACGTGCGGCGCGACCGCCATGCTCCATTCCCGCATCCCCGCGTTCAGCCCGCCCAGCCGATCCGCGGCTTCCTGCGCCTGCCCCGCTAGGGCGGCCTCGTCCAGCCCGAGCACGCGCCCGTCGCGCAACTTCCACTCGCCGCCGACCATCACCTCCCGCACCGCCGAGCCGTCCTCAGTGAAGACGAGCTGGTTGGCGGCGTCGTTGAAGGGCGCCCAGTTCACATGGGCGAGGTCGAGGAAGACGAGATCAGCCAGCCGCCCGGGCGCGATGCTGCCGGCCTCCAGCCCGAGCAGCCGCGCCGAGCCCTCGGTGGCCAGCCGCACCGTCTCGGCCGAGCCGAGCCAGTCCTCCTCCTCCACCCCGTCCCAGAGGCGGGAGGCGAAGGCGGCCAGCCGCATGGCCTCGAACATGTTCTGGTTGTCCGAGGAACCCGAACCGTCCGTGCCCAGCCCGACGGTCACCCCCGCCCGGATCGCCGCCCGCGCCGGGGCGATGCCCGAGGCCAGCCGCATGTTGGAACCGGGATTGTGGGACAGCCCCGCCCCGCGCCCGGCGAGCAGGGCGAGGTCGGCCTCCGTCAGCCACACGCCATGCGCCACGCTGAAGCGCTCGTTCACCAGCCCCAGCCGGTCCATATGGGCCAGCAGGGTGGAGCCGTAGCGCAGCTCCCCGCCTCCCGCTTGGTAGCGGGCCTCGGCCACATGGGTCTGCATCGACAGCCCGTGCTCCGCGGAGAGGTCGCGGCACCCTTCGAGAAAGTCGTCCGAGCAGTGCAGGGGGATCGTGGGCGCGCAGCCCAGCCGCACGCGCCCAGCGCGCCAGGAGCGCGCCGCCTCGTGGATGGTGGTCAGGATGTCATCCGCCCGCGCCATGGAAAGGTCCGCGGCGCGCGCGCGGTGCTCCTCGGGAAGGGCCTGGATGAGGCCCGGCGTTGCCTGGAAGAAGGTGAGGTCCGCGACCATCGGCGCCAGCACGGCCCGCAGCCCCACCGTCTCATAGGCCTCGGCCATCGCCGCCAGCCCGTCCAGCGAGGGGCCGGGGAACTCGAAGGCGAGGTCGTACCCCGCGGTGCAGCCCTTGCGCAGCATCTCCACGGCGGTGAGCGTCGTCGCGAGGCGCTTGTCCTCCAGCCCGCGATGCCCGCCGATCCAGGCGGCATGGGTCAGCAGGAGCGCGAGGTCCCACTTGTCGCCCATGCCCTTGGAGAGCCCGCCATGCCCGTGGGTGTGGCCATTCACCAGCCCGGGGATGACGAGTCGCCCGGTGGCGTCGTGCCGCGCCGCGTCCTCCACGGCCGTTCCGGGGTCCAGGAGTGCCGCTACGCGCTCCCCTTCGAGCAGGATGTCGCGATGCGGCGCGGCGGTCGCATCGGGCAGGAGAACGCGTGCGCCGCTAATGAGAATCCGATTCATGCGGGCGAGCATAGCAGCGCCAGGTCCCGCACCGCCCTGCCCGCGCCAGCACGGGACCGTTGTGACGCGCGCGGCCTTCGTTCACACATAGGCCGTGATGATGCCTGGGCCGAACACAACCACTGCGCGCGCGGGCGAGTCGGCCCCCATCCCGCACTCCGCTTGGTCAGCCGCGCGCCGCGGCATCCTCGAGGCCTTCGCCGCCGGAGAGCGCCTCGTCCTGCTGGTCGGCGGTTCCGGTTCGGGCAAGACCCTGCTGTTGAGGGAGATCGAGGCCTCGCTCCGCTCCCCCAGCTTCCGGGTGGGGCGGGTGGAGGGCTCGGGCTGGGCGGAGGGCGCGCCGCTCTCGCAGATCCTCCTCGTCGACGACGCCGAGCGCATCGTCGACGCGGAGCTGCGGCAGGTGGCGGAGCGCGCGGTGGGCTTCACCGTGCTGGCGGGCACGCCCGCGCTGGCGCAGCGGATGGGGGCCCTGCCGCACCGCCTCGTGGAGCTCGGCCCCATCCAGGAGCGCGACATCCCCGCCTATGTCACCGCCCAGGTCATCCGCGCCGGGCTGGAGGAGGACAGGCTGGGCGGGGGTGCGGTCGAGGCCTTCGCCAGCGCGGCCAAGGGCGATCCGGCCCGGCTGAACCGGCTGATCGGGACGAGCTTCCTCGTCGCCAACATGGCGGGCTCGCGGGAGGTGCTGCCGGAGCACATCCGCCGCGCCGCCGCAGTCCGGACCGGGCGGCCCTCCAAACCCCGCGCCGCCGGCCGGTCCTCGCCCGTGATCGACGAGGCCGAGAGCTCGCCCTTCCTGCCCCTCGCGCCCTCTGAGGGGGCGGGTTTCGACCTCCGGCGGGGCCTTCTCCTGGCCTCGGTTCCCCTCGCCCTTCTCGTCGCCGCCGGCGCTTGGTTCCTCTGGCCCGAGGCCGAGACGCTCCGCCCGCGGGAGGCGTCGGCCGTCCTGGCGCAGCGCCCGACCGCCCCGGAGGCGCCCGCGTCCGCGCCGCCGCTCGTCAGGGAGGAAGAGCCCCGCCCGGCCGAGCCCGCCGCGCCGGCGCCTCCGCTGCTGGTCCCGGAGCCGCCCCGCGCCGCGGCACCCGTTCCGGAGCCGCCCACGTCCGTCGCTGCCGCGCCCGCGCCGGAACTGCCCTTCGTGCCGGATCCGAGGACGACCGCGGCGCCCGCCATTCCCACCGGCCTGGAGCGTCCTTCCGATCCGGTCGAAACGCCGCCCCGCGGTGCCCCACCCGCGGGCGCGATGGTGCGCGTGGTCATCACCTATCCCCGTGCCGCGCCGGGCGCCGCGCAACGCGCGGCGGCTCTCTCGTCCGAGCTGGACAGGGCGGGTTTCTCCGCGGGCACGCCCTTCCCGCTGTCCCGCAGCTCCGCCGGGCCCGAGCTGAACTACTTCTTCCGCGAGGACCGCGATGCGGCGCTCCGGGTCGCGCAGGCGGGCGCGGGGCAGATCGGCGAGGCCGTGCCGCGGCTGGCGCCGCTCGGCGGGGCGCTGCCGAGGCCCGGGACGATCGAGGTCGGCCTTCCCGGCCCCGGCGCAGGGGACCGGGCGCCCCCTTCCGAACCCCCGGCGGCCCCGGCGCCGGAACCCGCCGTGCCGTCCTCTCCGCCGGAGGCGACGGTGCTTGCCGCCGATGTGGCGCAGCGGGGCATCACCCTTTCCTGGGGCGTGCCGGCGCGGGCGGATTCCTTCGTCGAGGTGGTGATGCTGGACGGTGGGGAGGCGCCGCCGCGGGAGGTCTTCGCGGGCTACTCGGAGGTCCAGGGCACCCAGACGATTCGCCTCTCCCGGCCCGGACTCTATGCCTGGCGCGTCCTGGCCGTCTCCCGCAGCGCGCGGCGCTACGCGCCCAGTCGCTGGTACTACTTCACCGTGGCCGAGGCCTCCCCATGACCCGACCGCTCCACCTCCTCCCTCTGCTCCTGGCCGTGGCAGGATGCCAGAGCACCCCGGCACCCACCTCCGCGCCGCCGGCCCGCCCGGCGCCGCGGGCGGCCATGCCCGCGCCGCCCAAGCCTCCGGAGGTGTCGGGCGGCTGGTCCTTCAGCATCGACGGGGAGCGGTGCAACGCCCGCGTGGGCCATCGTGAGGCCACGCTGGCCATCACCGCCGGCCCGGAGCCGCGGCTCGCCTTCTCCCTCTCAGCCCCTGGGACGGGGCTTCCGGCCAGCAACCCCGTCCGGATCGCCTTCAAGGGGGAGGGAAGCGGGTGGCAACTCGCAGCCCGGACCGATCCGCGCCGCCTCGCCTACGCCGCCATCCCGCTGGACGGGACGGGGGAGGGACGCGTCCGCGACCTGCTCGGCGGCGGGACGGTGACCGCCAGCGGCCGGGGCGTCTCCGTCCCGGCCCTCGTCGTGCCGGATGCGGGCGTGTCGGGCCGGGACTGGTATGCCTGCCTCGCCCGGCTGGCCGGAGACTGAGGGGGGCGACTCCCGGCCTGCAAAGACCTGCCCGATCCGCTATAGGAGCCGACCCCGCGCGGGGGCTGGCGGGCGGAGAGGGGCATGACGATCGGGATCGAGCTGGGGCGCACCAACACGGGTGCGGCCGGGATGATGGACTTGGAGGAGCTGCTGGCCACGCGCCTCCTCGTCCAGGGCAATTCGGGCAGCGGCAAGTCCCACCTCCTGCGGCGGCTGATGGAGCAGTCGGCCCCCTGGGTGCAGCAGGCCGTGATCGACCCCGAGGGCGACTTCACCTCGCTCGCCGACCGCTTCGGCCACCTCGTGATCGACGCCGCCGCCCATCCCGAGGAGGCGATGGCCGCCGCCGGGGACCGGGTGCGCCGCCACCGCGTCTCCGTCGTGCTGAACCTCGAGGGGCTGGAGGTGGACCGCCAGCTCCGCCACGCCGCCGCCTTCCTCGGCGGGCTCTTCGACGCCGAGCGGGACCACTGGACCCCGATGCTGGTGGTGGTGGACGAGGCGCAGCTCTTCGCCCCCGCCGCGGGCGGCGACACCTCGGACGATGCCCGCCGCGCCTCCCTCTCCGCTATGACGGACCTCATGTGCCGCGGCCGCAAGCGGGGCCTTGCTGGCATCATCGCTACCCAGCGCCTGGCGAAGCTGGCGAAGAACGTGGCGGCGGAGGCGAGCAACTTTCTCATGGGCCGCACCTTCCTCGACATCGACATGGCCCGTGCCGCCGACCTGCTGGGCATGGAGCGGCGCCAGGCCGAGCAGTTCCGGGACCTTCAGCGCGGGCACTTCATCGGCCTCGGCCCCGCCCTCTCCCGTCGCCCGCTCGCGATGCGGATCGGGGTCGTCGAGACGCAGAGCCGGGGCAGCGGCCCATCCCTCACGCCCCTGCCTCAGACGGCGCCGGAGGAGGCGAGAGAGCTGATCCTCGCCGCGCCGGACCCCGTGGCACCTCGCCCGGCCCGCCGCCCGCCTCCCGCGCCGCCGGCCGACATCCTCGCCCAGCTCGCCCAGGCCTCCGCCACTCCGCGCGGGCCCGCCATGCGCGTGGCCGAGCCGGAGCCGAGCCCGGAGGAGGCGGCAGACCGCGAGGCCCGCACCCGCGCCATCCTCCATGACATGCTGGCCGAGGAGGACGCGGCCTTCCGCCCGATCGGCGTGCTCTACCAGGACCTTCTCGTGCGGCTCCGCATCCACGCCGTCAGCGGCCGGCCGCCCGAGCTTCCGGCTTTCCGTCGGATGCTGGCGGTGGCGCGCGCCGGGGTGCCGCCCGAGGCCGCGAACGATCCCGGCTGGCCCGAGGCCGCCGCCCGCGCCGATGGCCTGCCCGAGGACACGCAGGGCGTCTTCCTCCTGCTGGCCCATGCCGCGCGCCAGGGCCTGCCCTGCCCCTCGGACGCCGCCATCGCCCGCGCCTATGGCAGCCGCTCCGCCGGACGCGCGAGGCGGCTGCTCGCCTGGATCGAGGAGCAGGGGCTGATCGTCACCCGCCCCGCGGCGGGCGGGCGGCGGATCGTCGCGCTGGTCGGGCTCGCCTGGGAGACGGCGCCGGGGGACCCCGCCGCCGCGTGATTGCCGGGTGGCCCGGGCTTGCGGCATCCTTCGCGCAAGCAATTGAGGAAACCCCCATGCCCATCGCACGCCGCGGCGCCCTGGCGGGCATCGCCGCCGCCCTCCTGGCCGGCCCCGCGCGGGCGCAGTCAGGGACCATCACTCTCGTCGTCCCCACCGCCCCGGCCGGCACCACGGACTTCGCCGCGCGGCTGCTCGCCGAGCCGCTGTCGCGCCAGCTCGGCCAGTCCGTGGTGGTGGAGAACAAGGCGGGCGCCAACGGCGCGCTCGGCACGCAGGAAGTGGCGCGGGCGCGGCCTGACGGGACGCGGCTGCTCGTGCAGTATTCCGGCTACCATGTCGGCTCGCCCGCCATCGTGCCGAACATCGGCTACGACGTGCGGCGGGACTTCGTGCCGGTCTCGCTGCTGCTGGACGCGCCGCAGGTGATCTTCCTGCACCCCTCCATCCCCGCCGCGAACCTGGGGGAGCTGGTGGCCTGGGCGAAGGCCAATCCGGGCACGCTGAACTACGCCTCCTCCGGCACGGGCTCGCTCCAGCACCTCGGCACGGAGCTGCTGAAGCTCCGCACGGGGGCCGACATGACCCATGTGCCCTATCGCGGCACCGGCCCCGCGACGCAGGACCTCGTCGCCGGCCGCGTGCAGATGATGATGACCACCCCGCCGCCCCTGATGCCCTTCGTGCGCGAGGGCCGGCTCAAGGCGGTCGCCATCACCTCCGCCGCGCGCCACCCGGCGTTGCCCGACGTGCCGACCCTGGCGGAATCCGGCCTGCCCGATCTGGAAGTGACAGGCTGGTTCGCCGTCTTCGCCCCCGCGGGCACGCCCGAGCCCGTGCTGCGCCGGCTGACCGAGGCCTGCAATGCCGTGGTGAACACGCCCGACTTCCGCCGCCGCGCGGAGGAGCAGGGCGCCGTTATCCGCCTCATGCAGCCGGCCGAGCTCCAGGCGCGGGTGAACCGCGAGCTGGACGAGTGGACCCGCGTGGTACGCGAGGCGAAGATCCAGCCCGACTGAGCGCCGCTCAGCCTGACGCGGCGACCTCGTTCACCAGCTCCTCCCCGCGCTCGAAGGCGGTGACGCTCTCCAGCGTCGTCGCGCAGATCGTCCCGAAGGCCTCTCGCGTGAAGAAGGCCTGGTGGCCGGTCAGCAGCACATTGGGGAAGGACACCAGCCGCTGGATGAGGTCGTCGTCGATGATATCGCTGGAGCGGTCCTGGAAGAACAGGCTCGCCTCCTGCTCGTAGACATCGATGGCCAGCCCGCCGAGGCGGCGCGACTTCAGCGCGGCGATCGCGGCGCGCGTATCCAGCAGCCCGCCGCGGCTGGTGTTCACCAGCAGCAGCCCCGGGCGGGTGCGGGCGAGGAAGTTTGCATTCACGATGTGGCGCGTGTCGTCCGTCAGCGGGCAGTGGAGGGAGATCACGTCGCTCTCCGCCGCGAGATGCTCCACCGCAACGTAGCGCCCGCCCAGCGCCTCGAATTCGGGGTGCGGAAAGGGGTCGTGGCCCAGCAGCGTGCAGCCGAACCCGGCCATGATGCGCGCGAAGACGCGGCCGATCTTGCCCGTGCCGATCACGCCCACCGTGCGGCCGTGCAGGTCGAAGCCCATCAGCCCGTCCAGCTCGAAATTGCCGCTGCGCGTCCGCTCATGGGCCTTGTGGATGCGGCGGTTGAGGGAGAGCAGCAGGCCCGTGGCGAATTCGGCGACGGAGTGCGGGGAGTAGTCGGCCACGCGGGTGACGCGAAGCCCGTGACGCGCGGTGGCGCGCAGGTCGATCTGGTTGAAGCCGGTGGAGCGCGTGGCCACCAGCCGCGTGCCCCCGGCGGCAAGCGCCTCCGCCACGGCGGCGTCCACCTGGTCGTCTACGAAGATGCTGACGGCCGGGAAGCCCGCCGCGAGCGCGACCGTTCCCGGCTCCAGCCGCGCCTCAAAGAAGGTGAGGGCGTGGCCGTGGGCGGCGTTCAGCTCCAGCAGCATCTCGCGGTCGTAGCGCTTGGCGCTGAAGACGGCGACCTTCATCGGGGAACCCCATCGCTGTTGGCCGGCCTGCCTATCACGGCTTCTCTCCCCGGCGCGATCCCGGGCCGCTCCCGCGCGTTGTCACCACCTGTCGCGCCGCATGAGAGAGGGACGCCGCTTGCCCCCCCTGACGAGGGACGATCTACGCCGCCAATCCCCCCTTGCCTGGGGCTTCATCATCGCCCTCGCCGCCATGGCCGCCTGGTTCTGGAGCCTGGACAAGCGCGACGCCTCGATGGGCACGCTCACCGCGCTCGTCGGCTGCCTCGGCCTGATCCTGCCGCCGCGGGAGCGCATGGCGGTGCTGCCCTGGCGGCTGCGCGCCCTGCCGCGTCACCTAGACGCGGCGCCGATCCTGGCCACCATCGTCTCCAGCCCGGGCTACGGGCTGAACTGGTTCTACGGCGAGAACCCCTATGACGAGGCCGTCCACCTCCTGAGCGGCGGGCTGGCCGGCGCCGTCTTCCTCGGCCTGCTGATGGTGGACGGGCGCCGCCGGAGCGCGGCGCGCCTCGTTCTCTCCGGCGCCGCCTTCGGCCTCGCCCTCGGCATCGTCTGGGAGATCTTCGAGTGGGGGACGGCGCTGATCGGCGACTGGACGGACACCTGGACGGACGTGCTGCTCACTACCCTCGGCGCGACCCTCGTCGGGGCCTGGGCGGCCTGGCGCCGCAAGAGGGGGTAGCGGGTGCTCGTCGCGACCTACAACGCCCATCGCGGGCGCGGCGCGCGCGGTGCCTTCCGGCCAGAGCGCATCGCCCGCGTCATCGCCGAGATCGGGCCGGACCTCATCGCCCTGCAGGAGGCGCAGCACTATCTCCGCCCGTCCCGGGAGATGCTGGATGCGGAGTGGCTGGAGCGAGAGGTCGGGCTGCGCCCCTTGCACGTCACTCACCGGCCGGGCGAGCAGGGCTGGCGCAGCAACATCGTGCTGCTGCGCCCGGATGCCCGGATCCTGCGCCCGCCCGTGGGTTTGCGGATCGGGGGGCTGGAGCCGCGTGGCGCGATCCTGGCGGAGCTGGACCTGGGCTGGGGCCCTTTCCGGCTCCTGGCCACGCATCTCAGCCTCGGCGCCTCGCGCCGGCGGCGGCAGGCGGAGGCGCTCCTCGCCGCCATGGCGAGCGGGGCGGGCGAGCGCCTGCCGACGCTGCTGATGGGCGACTTCAACGAGTGGCGGCCGGGCGCCTCGGCGCTCGGCCTGCTGGAGCCGGTCTTCGGCCTGCCGCCCCGCGCCCCGACCTTCCCGGCCTTCCACCCCTTTCTCTCGCTCGACCGGATCATGGGGCATCCGGCTGGCATCGTGCCGGGGGTGGAGGTGCATGACACGCCGCTGGCGCGCATGGCCTCCGACCACCTGCCGCTGAAAGCGAGGATCGACGCGGCGCTGCTTGCGCCGCGCTGATCCTGCCCTGTCAGCCGATCTTCCGCTCGCTCGCGGGCGGCAGGAAGCGCTCGGTGAACATGTCGGCGGCCTTGGGCGGGTTCGTCACGCCATAGGCCTCGGCGTTCACGCGGATGAGCGTCTCGGCGCGCGCGGTGTCGATCGCCCCCGTGCCGTTGGCGCGCACATTGGGGGTGAGGATGGAGCGGTCGCGCGTCATGGCCCAGCGGCGCTTCTCCAGCGCCTCGTCGAAGAGCGACTCGCGCTTTTTGAGCGAGGCCATCGCGGCGTCGGACTCGGCCAGCAGCAGCTTCAGCCCCTCGATCGAGGACTTCACGAAGGCGGCGGCGATCCCGGGGTTTTTCTCCAGCCAGTCGGCGCGGGCGACCACGGCGCTGCCATAGATGTCGAGCCCGTTCTCGGCATAGGGCCAAGCGACGATGTCGTCCTCCTTCATGCCAAGGCCGACGAGGTTGAAGTAGGTGGTGAAGAGGAAGCCCGTCACCGCATCCACCTGCCCCTGGGCGAGCATCGTGTCCCGCAGGTTGGCGGCCATGCTCGTCCAGCGCACGCCGGAGGCCTCGATGCCGGCGACACGGGCGAAGGCGGGGAAGATCATGCGGCTGCCCTCGCCCTCGGGCGCGCCGATCCGCTTGCCGGCCACGCCCTTGGGATCCGTGATGCCGCTGCGCTTCAAGGTGATCAGCGAAGCCGCCGTGCGGTCGAGCACCTGGTAGATGGAGACCAGGCGCTTGTCCGGGTTCTCGGCGTTGAACTTCACCATGGTGGAGACGTCGGTGTAGCCGATGTCATAGGCGCCGGAGGCGAGCTTGACCGTCGTGTCGCCCGAGCCGAAGCCGCGGTCCATCCGCAGAGCAATGCCGTTGGCGCGGAAAACGCCGCGGTCGTCCGCGAGGGCGAACATGCCGTGGTTTCCCTGGAGAGCCCAGTCCAGGCAGAAGCGCAGCGGCGCCTGGGCGGCGGCGGTGCGGAGGGCGGGCAGGGCAAGGGCCAAGCCGCTGCCGGCGGCCAGCAGGGTGCGGCGGTGAAGGGTCACGTCTCGTGTCTCCGGTCGGTCGCTCGGCGCGGGCGTCGCCGCGCCGGTGAAAGCTCCATGCAGCGGGCTGCACGGCGCCTACCCCGGCAGGCCGGCGCCGGATCGAGGGATCGGCGCGCCCGGCGCGAGGACGCGCGGCCAGAACGATGCAAGAGGGATGCCGCGCAGTCCCCGCTCAGCCCCTCAGGGCGGAGCCCTCCGCCCAGGCCTCGTGGCCCGCGGCCTCGTCCATGTCCACGCCCACATGCACCGTGTGGCGTCCCCCGCCTAGGATGACGCCGAGCAGGGGGGAGACATCCCCGAAGTCCCGGCCCCAGCCGAGCAGCACGTGCTCCTCGGCGACGAAGAGGCTGTTGGTGGGGTCCATCTCGACCCAGCCCGCCTCGGCGCCGAGCCAGGCGGCGACCCAGGCATGGGACTGGTCGGAACCGGCCCGCTTCACGCCGCCCGGCGGCGGGCGGGTGCGGATGTAGCCGGACACGTAGCGGGCCGGGATGCCCAGCATCCGCAGCCCCGTGATCATCAGATGCGCGAAATCCTGGCACACCCCCTCGCGCCGGCGCAGCACCTCCTCCACAGGGGTCGAGACAGTGGTGACCCCGGCGCGGAAGGCCATTCCCTCGCGGAAGCGCGCGATCATCTCCAACACGGCCTCTCCCGCCGGCCGGCCGGGGGTGAAATGCGGGGCGAAGAGGATGCGGGCCGCCTCCACCGGGGGCAGAGAGGGGCTGGGGAAGAGGAACTCCGCCACCTCGGGCCGGGCGAGGGCGGCACCGCGGATCGCCTCCCAGGGCGGCGTCTCCGGCGGCAGCGGGGGCGGGGCCGTCACCTCCACCAGGGAGTCCGCGGTCACGACAAAACGCTTGTGCGGGTCCTCCAGGTAGAGCCACGCCGTCGGGTTGCCGAAATGGTCCGCCTCCTCCGCCCGGCGCGTCGGGGCGGGCTCGCTCACCAGGCTCGTCGCCAGCACGTGCTGCCGGGCGAGAGGACGCGGGGAGAGGTGGAGGAGGTGGGTCGCCATCTCCACGGCGGACTCATAGGTGTAGTCGGTGACGTGCCGGACCCGGTAGATCACGCCGCGCCCCTCTCCACCGTGTCCACCCCCAGCAGCCGCGGCGCGGCCAGCAGGGTGAAGTAGCGGCGCCCGATCGCGTCCGACAGGTCCCCGACCGCGTGCTCCACGGCCAGGAGCCGGGGGGAGAGGGCGGCGGCCGCCGCCGCGCCCTCCGCCGAGGCTGCCACCTCGGCCGCCATCGCCTCCACCTCCTGCCGCAGGCGCCGCGCCCAGGCCGAGAGGCTGGGATCGCCGCCGCCCTCGACCCGCGCGAGCAGCTCCTCGGCCGCGGCGAACTGGAAGACAAGGCCGCGCGGGTTGGCGGGGTCGGCCATCACGAGGTCCAGCGCCGGGGCGGGCTGGACGAGGTTGAGGTAGCGCGAGCGGTAGGTGATGACAGAATCGCACAGTTCCAGCGCGAGGGAGAGGGCGCTCTCGATCCGCGCCTGCGGCTCCTTCAGCACGTTGCCGAGAAGCGCCGCGATGCTCGTCCCCCGCTCCAGCCGCCGCCCGAGGTCGAGGAAGGTGTGGGCGCCGCCGCGCACCATGTTCTCGGCCGCCACGCCCGCCACGCCGGAGGCGTAGCGTACCAGCCATCCGAGGGCTGCGCCGAGGGCCGCGGGCCCGTCTGCCTCCATCAGCGCCGCGCGCGTGTCGCGGAGCGGCAGGGTGAAGGCGGCGTGCATGTCGCCGGTCAGCCGGTCCCGCGTGGCCTCCACCAGCCGCGCCACCTCGCCGGTCAGGCGGTGGACGCGCCCACCCTCCTTGCCGGCGGCGAGCAAGGCGCGGCGCAGCGCGCTGTCATTGCCCGAGCTCGGCACGTCCTCCGCCTGGATCAGCCTCGCATCCAGCAGGCAGCGCGAGAGGGCGGCGACCTCGGCGAGGTCGCGCGGCAGCATCGGGGCGCGGTTCAGCCGGGTGAGGGTGGCGCGCATGAGCCGCGCGGAATCGTCCAGTCGCTCGACGTAGCGGCCGAGCCAGAAGAGGTTGTCCGCGACGCGGGAGGGCAGGTCGCCTGCCGTGCGCCGAATGGAGAGGGCGGGGATGTGCAGCGGCCCCGGGCCGCGGATCTCCGCCCTGTCCTCGGAGGTGACCCAGACATCCTTGCAGAGGTCGGTCGGCCGCCCGTCCCCATCCGCGACCCTGGCGAGCCCGCCGGACAGGCACTGCCATCCCGTGCCGTCATGCAGGAGGTAGAGGCGCAGCACGACGGGGCGCGGCTCCAGCCCGTCCCCGGCGAGGCTGGGCGCGGAAGAGGGCTGAGGCAGGGCCGTCGCGGCCCAGCCGCGCGGGTCGGCCTCGATCCTGGCCCAGCCGCGCGGCTCGGCCTCGATCCCGTTCCGGCCGCGCGGTCCGGTTTCGGGGCCGGGCCCCGGCCGGGCGACCGGGCGAGGGAGAAAGGCGTCGGGCGCCGCGCGGAAGCGCTCGAGCGAGGCGGGGTCGCCCAACCAGAGCGTCCCGGCGGAGAGGAGGGCGGGCTCCTCCCCAAGCAGCGCCCGCGAGAGCGAGGGGAGGAAGGCGGGCAGGCCCGGCGCCTCGGCCAGGGCCGCGCCGGGATTGTTGTGCAGCACCACCGCACCGGCCCGCATGGCGTCTAGTAGGCCCGAGATGCCCTGGGACGGGCGCCCGCCGAGCTCCAGCGGGTCGAGCGAGGCGCCGGGCAGGCGCGAGAGCAGCACGCGCACCGGCTGCAGCCCCCGCAGTGTCTTGAGGTAGAGCGCGCCGCCGCGGGCGGAGAGATCTCCCACCTCCGCCAGCGCGCATGACAACTCCCGCGCGAGCGTGACGTGCTCCGCCCAGTCGGGATGGCCGACGCCCGGCGTTAGCAGGGCGACCGTCGCCGCCCCGCTCAGCTCCGAGCCGGCGGCGCGTTGGAGCGTTTCCCGCCAGAGATCGAGAAAGGGGCGGATCGGGCGCATCTGCACCGCGCGCGCACATTCCGGCAGCACCCGCGCCATGTGCGAACGGTTAGCATAGACCTGCGAGATGCCGTCCATGGCCACGACACTGTCGCCCGTCACCCGCCAGGCGCCGTCCGGTCCGCGCAGGAGGTCGGCGGCATAGGCGTGCAGGAAGCGGCCGGAGATGCCGTGGCGGCAGGGGCGGAGAAAGGCAGGGTTGGGGAAGACCAGCTCCGGCGGGATCAGGCCTTCGGCCAGGAGCCACTGCGGGCCGTAGAGATCCGCGAGCACCGCCTCCAGCAGCCGGGCCCGCTGGGCCAGCCCCTCGGCCAGCCGGTCGAACTCCTCGCCATCCATGATGAGGGGCACAGGGTCGAGCCGCCGCGAGGCCTTGCCCCGGGAGGCGGAGGGGAGAAAGCCGGCGGAGCCCTCCTCCTCGAAGGCGCGGTCGAGCAGCCGCGCGCGATGCGGCAGACCGCCCTCTGGCAGGCCGTGGAAGGAGCCGAGCAGCGCCGACCAGTGCGCGCGCACACGGCCGCGCCCGTCCGCCATCTCGTCGCGCATTCCATCCCTCGGCACGGCCGCGGGGCGGCCGGCAGCGTCCGGGCTGGAAAGGGTGGAAAGGGCACGGTCCATTCTGGGCGGGGCTTCTCGGGCGGCTCGGGGCAGGGGCGGGGACGGCGGCGCGGCGCCAGGACCGAAGGGCAGCGCAGCATAACGGCCGCGGAGGCCAGGAACAGCCCGGCCGCGCGGGCAGGCGGCGAAGATCCGGGACTGCGGCCCTGGCGCCGCGCCTCCCGCCCGTGGCATCACCTCCGCATCGCGCATCGGCGCGGGCATCGGGCCAGCGCAGGGAACCGGCATCGAAGGACGGAGGCCATCCATGGGCACCAGGTACCGCATCTCCAGGCGGAGCTTTCTCGCGGGCGGCACCGTCCTCAGCCTCGTCCCCGTGCCGGGCTTCCGCGCCTCCGCGCAGGTGCTGGACAAGGTCGTGTTCCAGACGGACTGGCGCGCCCAGGCCGAGCATGGCGGCTACTACCAGGCGCTCGCCGCCGGCATCTACCGCCGCTACGGCATCGACTGCGACCTGCGCCAGGGCGGCCCGCAGCTCAACCCGGCGCAGATGCTCGTGGGCGGGCGCGCGGACATGATCATGTCCAACCCCTTCCAGGCGCTGAACTACGCGCGGGACGGCATCCCCTTCCTCTGCGTCGGCGCGATCTTCCAGAAGGACCCCGTGATCCTCATGACGCATGAGGAAGCGGGGATCGAGGGCTTCGAGGGGATGCGCGGCCGCCCGATCTCGATGAGCGCGGCGGGGCGGGTGACGCACTGGCCCTTCCTGCGCAGCCGCTTCGGCTTCGACGACGGCCAGCTCCGCCCGAAGGCCGTGAGCCTTCAGCCCTTCATGGCGGACCGGGGCGCGATCTATCAGGGCTTCGTCTCTTCCGAGCCCTTCACCGCCATGCAGGCCGGCGCGCGGCCGCGCGTGCACCTCCTCGCCGATGCGGGCTACGAGGCTTACAACACGACCATCGACGTCTCCGCCCGCATGGTGGCGGAGAAACGCGACCTCGTGCAGCGCTTCATCGACGCGACCGTCGAGGGCTGGACCGAGTACATGAAGGGCGCGGATATCGGCGCCGCTAACGCCCTCATTCGGCGGCAGAACCCGGAGATGCCGGAGAACCTCCTCGCCTACGGCCTGCGTGCCATGAACGAGCGCGGCATCGTCCGCTCGAACGAGGCGCTGACGCTCGGCATCGGTGCGATGACGCATGAGCGCTGGGACCGCTTCTACGCCATCATGCGCGAGACGGGCGTCTATCCTGTGGGCCTGGACATCCGGCGCGGCTACTCGCTGGACTTCGTGAACCGGAAGATCGGAGTCGGCTGAGCCGCCGGCGGCGCGAGGGGAGGGGGCATGGCTGACACGAACCCCGCGCCCGATGTCGCGGGACTGATCCGCGGCGTCGCGGCAGGGGAGGCCGGGGCGCTGCGGCGGCTCTACGAGGCCCAGGCATCGCGCCTCTTCGGCATCGCCATGGCCATCCTGCGGGACCGCGACGCGGCGGCGGACGCGCTGCACGACACCGTGCTGAAGATCGCCGTCCGCGCCGGCGGCTTCGATCCCCTGCGCGGCGAGGCTTCGGCCTGGCTCGGCACCATCGCCCGCAATGCGGCGCTGGACCTTGCCCGTGCCCGTGGGCGCGAGACACCGACCGACGATCCCGGTCTCGGCGACGGGGCGGTTCATCCCGAGGCGCTGGACCGCATCGCCACGGCCCAGGAGTCCCTGCGCCTGCGGGACTGCCTCGCGGGGCTGGAGCCGCGCAACCGGGACGGCATCCTGCTCGCCTTCGTCCACGGCCTCTCCCACGCCCAGATCGCAGCCCGGCTGGACGAGCCGCTGGGCACGGTAAAGGCCTGGATCCGGCGCGGCCTCGCCCGACTGAAGGGGTGCCTCGCATGATCCCCGCCGATCCCGAGGAGCTGGACGCCCTCGCCGCCGAGCACGTGCTCGGCACGCTGGACGCGCGCGGGGCGGAGGAGGTGCGGAGCGCCCTGCTCTTCAACCCGGCGCTGCGCGAGGCGGTGGCGGAGTGGGAGGCGCGGCTCGCGCCACTGACGGAACTCGCGCGCCCCGAGCCGCCGCCCGCCGGGCTGTGGGACCGCATCGAGGCCTCGCTCGCCGCGCCCCAGGCCCCCGCCCCGCCGGTTCGCCCCCTCCGCCCGTCGAGGCTGTGGCAGGCCTGGGCCGGGGGCGCGACGGCGATCGCGGCGGGGCTGGCTGCCTTCATCCTCCTCCGCCCGACCGAGGCGCCGCGGATGATGACTGTGCTCCTCAGCAGCCGGGATCAGCCCGCTTGGCTCGTGGAGGCGGAGGGCGGCGGGCTCCGCCTGGCAAGCCTCAATCCCCGTCCGGTGGAGCCCGGTCGCGTGCAGCAGCTCTGGGCGCTGCCGCCCGGGGCCACCGTGCCCGTCTCCCTCGGCCTCGTGCCCGAGGGCGGGCAGGCGCGGGTGGCGCCCGGCCTCGTGCGGCTGGAGCCGGGAATGCTGATCGAGATCACTCTCGAACCGCCGGGCGGCTCGCCCACGGGGCGGCCGACGGGACCCATCCTGTTCATCGGGCGGCTCGCCGCGGCGGCCCCCTCCTGACTCCTCGCGTCACCGTGATGGCGCCCGCTGCGTCTGGCAGGCGCCGCGCTCCGTAGCGCTGGGCGGGGCAAGGCGCCCCGCTCAGATCAGGAGAGACGCATGACCCCCTCCATCGGCCGCTTCGCCCTCGGAGTCGCCGCCCTCTTCGGCCTCTCCGGCATGGCCGAGGCCGCGACCCTCATCGGCCTGACCGCCGATGGCTCGCTCGTCCGCATCGACACGGAGACGCGCCGCGCGAGCGCGCCCGTTCGCGTGCACGGCGCGAATGGCCCGTTGCTCGGCATCGATGTTCGGCCGAAGGACAACAGCCTCTACGGCGTGACCGAGAGGGGTCAGATCGTGACGATCGACCCCATGACCGGCGCCGCCACGCAGGTGAGCCAACTCAGCGAGCGCTTCGACGCGGGCGACCGCGCGGTGGTAGACTTCAACCCCGTTGCCGACCGGCTGCGGCTGATGGGGGTGTCCGGGGTGAACTTCCGCGTCAACGTGGACAACGGCCAGGTCGCGCGCGACGGGCAGCTGAAGTACCAGACCGGCACGTCCCTCGCCGAGACGACGCCGCGCATCACCGCCGGGGCCTATACGAACAGCACGGCCGGCGCCGAGCAGACGGCGCTGCTGACGATCGACGGGGTTCTGGGCCAGCTCAACCTCCAGGCCCCGCCGAACGATGGCGTGCAGCAGGTGCGCGGCACCATCGGCAACGGCGTGTCCTCGACGGCGGCCTTCGACATCCTCTCCGAGGGCGCCACCAACACCGGCTACCTCCTTGCGGGCGGCGTCCTGCACAGGATCGACTTGGAGAAGGGCAGCCCGACGCCGATGGGCCCCGTCGCCGGGAGCGCCGAGGTGATCGACATCGCCGCGATGCGGTGAACGCTGTGCGGCGGCGCCCTCCGCGCCGCCGCACAGCCCGCGCCGGTCACCAGGGCAGGTCCACCCAGGAGAGGTGGCCGCCCTTTCCCGCGCCGGTATCCATGAAGACCGCGGCGCCCCCGGCGGCGCCGACCTGCATCAAGGGGCGCCCATTGCCGCTCCGCACCTCGTGGCCGCAATAGATGGTGAAGCCCTGGGGGATGCGGTCGACCCAGTCGTGCAGGCGCTCGGGATAGCCGTCCTCCCGCATGCGGCTCGTCACCTGCCCGAAGAGGGCGCGCGGGACAAGACCTTCCGGCTTGCGCGCCCCCGCATCGGGGGGCGGGGCGGCGTGCAGCATGCGGGGGTGGAAGCCGCCATGCACGAAGACGCGCTGGTCGATCCGCAGCCAGGCCGGGGCGCGGGCGATCTCCTCCACCGCGCGGCGGCGGAGCGCCTCCGCATCCCGCGCGGCGTCGATCTGCTCCAGCGTGCGGCCGAGGCCGTTGGGCTCTATTCGCAGCGGCGCCCCTTCCAGCGCACGGCGCAGCTTGTGGTCGTGGTTGCCCAGGAGGAAGAGGCCGCGCCCCTCGGCCCGCAGCGCGAAGGCGCGGCGCAGCACGCCGGGCGCGTCGGACCCGCCATCCGTCAGGTCGCCGAGCTGGATGAGGAAGAGGCGCTCCGCCGCGGCGCCGTCGGCCGCCGCGTGGAAGGCGTCCGCGTCGCCATGGACATCGCCGACGACCCGGATGCCCTCGAAGCGACCGCGGGGGTCCTTCACGCTCCTGCCCCCTCCGGCATCCTGCCCCACCCGTGAAGCCGTCCCCTTGCCCCCGCCCTTCTGGGGAAGGGGCTCGGGGGCGTGCGAAGCAATTCCCAGTCCGCGGCGCGAGGGGATGGCTCGGGCGCGGTCATGCGGGAAGCTCGGCCCGTCGTCGCATCGGCGGCAGCGGCAGGCTGAAGAGCCGGTCCGTGCCGAGCAGGAAGACGCGCCCGCCGCGGGGGAAGAGCCCGCCCAGCGCGGGGTCGCGCACGTCAAGCCCGCCGGTATAGGCGCCGAAGGCAGGGAGGATGACGCGGCGCGCATCCGTGGCGAAGCAGGAGCGGGTGATGCCGCCCGCGCGGGTGGCGAGGGTCGCCTTGGGGTGGAAGTGCCCGCTCACCTCCCCGCCTGCGCCGGGCCGCGGCCCGCGCGGATCGGCCTCGTGGCGGAAGACGAGGGGGCCGTCCGCGAGGAGGTGGAGGGCGAGGCCGGGCAGGCTGGCCGGCGCCACGGGGTCGTGGTTGCCCAGCACCCAGACGGTGGCCTCCACCGAGGCGAGGATGCGCCCGAGGGCGGCGCAGTCGGCCGGCGACATGCGCTCACAGCCGCCGGCATCGTGGAAGCTGTCCCCGAGCAGGATCAGCCGCGCCGGGCGGTGGCGGCGCACGGCGAGGGCTAGCTTTGAGAGGGTCTCGCGCGTGTCGTAGGGCGGCACAAAGGCCCCGCGCGCAGCGAAGTGGCTGCCCTTCTCCAGATGCAGGTCTGAGACGACGAGGGTGCGGCGGGCCGGCCAGGCGAGGACGCCCATGGGATCGAGCATCAGCCGCTCGCCCGCGATGTGCAGGGGAGCGGGGATCACGTCGCCAGCCCCTTCGCGCTGCGGCTGACGCGTCGGGCAGGGGGGCGGCGTCTGTTCTCTCGTCTCGGACGGTCCACCACTCCCGAACGCACGCGGACGCCCTCGGTCACCTCGGCCAGCACGTCGGCGAAGTGCTCGGCGCCGCCGGTCGCCTCGTCCACCAGGGCGGCGGCCTCGGCCAGCAACGCGTCCTCGGCCCCGCCGGCCACCCATTCCCGCCCTTCCTCGATCAGCGCGGGAACAGCCAGGGGCGAGACGCGGTCCAGCCGGCGGACGCGGATCGCGCCCCGGATGCGCGAGAGAAGGGTCGCGATGCGGCCGACATCCGTCAGCCCATGCGCGGCCTCGGCGCGGGTAGCGCGCAGGAGGATGTGGTCGGGCTCGTACTTGCGCAGCACGTCGTAGATCAGGTCCGAGTTCATGGTCATCTGTCGGCCGGATTTCTCCTGGCCCGGGTGGTTTTTCTCGATCAGCCCGGCGATCGTCGCGATGTTCCGGAAGGTGCGGCGGAGCATGGAGGATTCCGCGATCCACTCCTCCAACTCCTCGCCGAGGATGTCCTCCTCGAAGAGGCGCTCGGGGTCGTCGGGCTCGAAGGCGCTCCAGGTCGCCAGCACGTAGTCCGTGCCGAGATAGCCCATGGGTCCGTAGCCCAACCGCTCCATGCGCTTCGTGACGAGCATCCCCAGCGTCTGGTGAGCGAGGCGCCCCTCGAAGCAGTAGGCGACCATGAACCAGCGGCCGCCCTTGGGGAACACCTCCACCAGCATGCCGTCCCGCTGCGGCAGCTCGGAGCGCCGCTGCTGCAGCCGCAGCCAGTCGCGCACGGGCTCGGGCAGCGCGCGCCAGCGCCGGGGATCGGCGAGGATGGAGCGCACGCGGAAGGAGAGGTTCGTCGAGAGCGGCAGCCGCGCCCCGGCATAGGCGGGCACGCGCGGCTCCCCCTCGCCGCCGCGGGTGACGACCATGGTCAGGGCGTCGATGCCCTCGTAGCGGAGGGTCTGCCCGGCGAAGATGAAGCAGTGGCCGGGCTCCAGCGTGGAAGCGAACCACTCCTCCACCTCCCCCAGCACGGGGCCGCCGCGCAGCCGCACCTTCAGCATCGGCGTGTCCACGATGGTGCCGAGATTCATCCGGGCCTGCCGCGCGACGCGGAGGTCCCGCACGTGCACCATCCCCTCGGAATCCGTGAAGAGCCGGCGGAAGCGGTCATAGGCGCGGAGCGCGTAGCCGCCGTCCTCGACGAAGCGCAGCACGTCGTCGAAGTCCCGGCGGGAGAGGGCGGCATAAGCCCCGGCGCGCGTGACCTCGGCATAGAGGTCGTCGGGGTGGAAAGGCGCTTGGCAGGCGGTGGCGAGGATGTGCTGGGCGAGCACGTCCAGCCCGCCCGGGCGCGGCGCGTCGCCGTCCAGCTCATGGGCTCGCACCGCCTCGGTAGCGGCGACGCACTCGATCACCTCAAAGCGGTTGGCGGGCACGAGCACGGCGCGGGAGGGCTCGTCCATCCGGTGGTTAGCCCGGCCGATGCGCTGGAGCAGGCGCGACACGCCCTTGGGCGCGCCGACCTGGATCACCTGGTCCACCGCGCCCCAGTCAATGCCGAGGTCGAGAGAGGCGGTGGCCACGACGGCGCGCAGCTTCCCCGCCGCCATCGCCGCCTCCACCTTCCGCCGCTGCTCGATCTGGAGCGAGCCGTGATGGAGGGCGATGGGCAGGTTGGCCTCGTTGAGCTTCCACAGCGCGGCGAAGATCAGCTCCGCCTGGGCACGGGTGTTGACGAAGACGATGGTCACACCCGCCCCGGCAATGCGCGCCAGGATGCCGGGGGCGGAGGCGATGCCCATATGCCCGCCCCAGGGCAGGTGCCCCTCGGGCAGCATGAGGTCCATCACGGGCTCCGCGCCGCCGCGGCCGAGGACGAGCCGCACATCCTCCGCCCGCGCCGTCGGGGAGAGCCAGGCGCGCAGCGCCTCGGGATGCGCGACGGTGGCGGAGAGGCCGACGCGCCGCAGCCCGGGCGCCAGCGCGTCCAGCCGGGCCATGCCTAGGGAGAGCTGGTCGCCGCGCTTCGTGCCGGCCATGGCATGCGCCTCGTCCACGACCACCGTCCGCAGCCCGGCGAAGAACTCGGGCGCCTCCTGGTTGGCCAGGAGGACGGCGAGGCTTTCCGGCGTGGTCAGCAGGATCTGCGGCGGCGTCTCGCGCTGACGCGCGCGGCGGTTCTGCGGGGTGTCGCCCGTCCGGGTCTCGATCCGGATGGGCAGGTCCATCTCCCGCATGGGGTCCATCAGGTTGCGGGCGATGTCCACCGCCAGCGCCTTAAGCGGCGAGACATAGAGGGTGTGCAGCCCCTCCCGCGGGGTCTCATACAGTTCGACCAGCGTGGGAAGAAAGCCCGCCAGCGTCTTGCCGCCGCCCGTCGGTGCGATGAGGAGGGCGCTCTCGCCGGCGCGCGCGGCGCTCCAGAGGGCCAACTGGTGGGGGCGCGGTGTCCAGCCGCGCGCGGCGAACCAGCCCGCGAAGGGTTCCGGCAATGTTCCCATGGGCCCCTGCTATATGGCATCCATCGCTTGCGGTTCGAGGGTCGCGCCGCAACGGGTTGTTCTCTGGGGTACCCGAATGGACGAAATGTCAGGTGTTCTCTCCCTTGTCCTGGCCGGGCTGGCGCTGCTGGGCGTGGCCGCCCTCGTGCTGCGCCGGAACCCCGGGAGCGGCGGGGAGGCCCTGGCGTCGCTCTCGGGCAAGCTGGACGCGCTGGGCGCCGCGCAGGACCGGCAGGCGGCCGCCGCAGCCGACCGCGCCGCGGCCGCCGAGCGCGTCCTGGCGGACCGCCTCGCCGAGGCCCGCCACGCGACGGACGCCGCCCTTGCCGCCCAGCGCGAGCGGCTGGGCGCGACGGAGCAGGCCCTGGCCGACCGTCTCGGCGAGGCGACCCGCGCCATGGCCGAGGCGCTCGCGGCGCAGGGGCTGGCGGTGGCCAACAGCACGGCCGCCCAGAACGAGCGGCTGGCCGCGCAGGAGAAGGTGCTCGCCGAGCGCCTCGCCGCGTCCAGCCTCGCCCTGACGGAGACCCTGGCCAACGCGCTCTCCTCCCAGAACGAGCGCCTCGCCGCGCAGGAGAAGGCGCTGGCGGACCGGCTGGCCGCGACCCAGGAATCGCTCGGCGCCGCCGTGGCCGCGCAGAACGACAGGCTCTCGCGCATCCTCAACGAGAACGCGGTCAAGGCGGAGGAAACAGCGGGCCGCATCCATGAGCGGCTGGCCGTGATCGACGCGGCGCGGGCCAATATGGAGGCGCTGGGCGCCCAGGTGGGCAGCCTTGCCCAGATCCTGGGCAACAAGCAGTCCCGCGGCGCCTTCGGGGAGGTGCAGCTCCGCCAGATCGTGGAGGACCGGCTGCCGGCCGACGGCTTCTCCTGGCAGCACACCCTGGCGAACCGCACGCGCTGCGACGTGCTGATCCGCCTCCCGCACCCGCCCGGCCCGATCGCCGTCGACAGCAAGTTCCCGCTGGAGGGCTGGCTCGCCGCCCGCGACGCGGCGGACGACGCCGCCCGCATCGCCGCCACCAAGCGCTTCGCCGCTGATGTGACGCGCCATGTGGAGGACGTGGCCGGCAAGTATATCTGCCCCGGCGAGACGGCTGAGGGCGCGCTGATCTTCGTGCCTTCCGAGGCGATCTACGCCGATCTCCACGCCGCCCACTCCCCCGTGGTGGACGCGGCGGCGCGGCGGGGCGTCTACATCGTCTCGCCCAGCACCATGTGGGCCGTGCTCGGCACCATGCGAGCCCTGATGCAGGACGTGCGGATGCGGGCCGAGGCCGGGCAGATCAAGAACCAGGTGGCCGAGCTGATGAAGGATGTCGGCCGGCTGGAGGACCGGGTCACGAAGCTCCGGAAGCACTTTCTCGACATGCAGAACGACGTGCAGCAGATCGAGATCACCACGGGCAAGATCACCCGCCGCGGCGTCGCGATCGAGGCGGTGGAGCTGACCGACATCCCCGCCCTGGCCGGCCCCGGCGCCGCGCTGGCGTCGGCGGCCGACTAGGGATCCGGTGGGGATCCGCGCGGCCGGGCGCTTCTGCCCGCCCCCGATCCCCGCCCGCCCTCACATCGGCGGCACGCCGCCGACGCGCACGAGGTGGTGCATCCCCACCTCGTCCGGCCGCTGCACGCCCAGAAGGGCTAGGTTGCGGTCCACCTCGGAGGAGAGGATCTCGATCCCGTGCCGCACCCCGGCCTCCGCGCCCACGGCGGCCGCATAGAGGAAGGGACGGCCGACGAAGACGAAGTCGGCGCCGAGGGCCATTGCCTTCAGCACGTCCGAGCCGCGGCGGATGCCGCCATCCATCATCACCACCATGTCGCCGGCGGCGGACTTCACCTCCGGCAAGGCGCGGAAGGCGGAGATGGCGCCGTCGAGCTGACGGCCGCCATGGTTGGAGACAATGACGCCGTCCACCCCCTCCTCATGGGCGCGGCGTGCGTCCTCCCCGTGCAGGATGCCCTTCACCACGAGCTTGCCCTTCCAGCGCTGCCGGATCTGGGCAAGGTGGGACCAGTTCAGGTGGTCGCGTGCGCCGAAGTCGCGCTCCACGTTACGCGCGATGATAGGGGCGCCACGCGTCGCGTAGGAGTTCTCGAAATGCGGCATGCCGTGACGGCGCAGCGTGCGGAACATCGTGTCCCACAGCCAGCGCGGGCGGATCGCGCCGTCCCAGGCGAGGCGCAGCGTGGGCTTGAGCGGGGTGGAGAAGCCGCTCCGGACATTGTTCTCGCGGTTGCCCATGGTGGTCACGTCCACCGTCAGCACCAGGGTGCGGAAACCGGCGGCGGCCACCCGGTCCACCAGCGCCGCGATCCGCGCGGGCTCGCCGGGCAGATAGGCCTGGAACCAGCTGTCCGGCGCCTCCTGCACGACCTCCTCAAGCGGGACGAGGGAGGAGCCGCTCATGATCATCGGGATGTTCGCATCCCGCGCCGCACGGGCGAGGACGAGGTCGCCGCGATAGGCCATCATCGCGCTGATCCCCATCGGCGCGATGCCGAAGGGCGCGCTGCACTCCCGCCCGAAGAGGGAGGTGACCATGCTGCGGCGCGAGACATCGACGAGGTAGCGCGGGCGGAAGGCCCACTCCCCGAACACGCCGCGGTTGTCCTTCAGCGAGGAATTCGTCTCCGCCGCCCCGGCGATGTAGCCGAACAGGGGGCGGGGCAGCTTGCGGCGCGCGGCGGGCTCGAAGTCGTCGAGCGCAAGGATCGAGCGCAGGCGGCGCGGCAGCCCCGCCGAGACGCTGCGATAGACACTCTTGGCGGGCGGGGGAACGGGCGCGGCGCCGTTCCCGTCGGGCGGGCTCATGATAAGCGCTCCAGGACGCGGTCCACAAAGAGACCTGCGCTACCGAGATAGGTGGAAGGATCAGTGAGGCGGGCGATCGCCTCGGCGTCAAGGCGGTTCGATACGGCCTCGTCACGCCCCAGCGCCTGGGCGAGCGGGATCCGCTCGGCCAGGGCGAGATCGCAGGCTTGGTGGACGGCGTCATGCGCCGCGCCGCGGCCGAGGGTCGGGGCGAGGCCCATCATCACCGCCTCGGCCATGATGGCGCCGCCCGTCGCCTCCAGGTTGCGCCGCATCCGGGCAGCGTCGACCGTCATGCCCTCGGCGATCTGGCGGGCCTGGTCCAGGGCGCCGGCGGTCAGCAGCAGCGCCTGGGGGATGGCCAGCGGCTCGGCCTGCCAGGGGCCGGTGCCGCGCTCGTGATCGAGCGCCATGGCCGACATCACCTGGGGCACCAGCGTGTGGACCCCGCGCGCCTGGGCGAGGACGTACTCGCAGGCGATGGGGTTGCGCTTCTGCGGCATGGTGGAGGACCCCCCGCGCCCGGCCTCGTGCGGCTCGAATACCTCGGCCACCTCGGTCTGCATCAGCAGCATCACGTCCGTCGCCATCTTGGAGAGCGCGCCGCAAAGGATGCCGCACCAGCACACGGCCTCCGTCACCGTGTCGCGCGCGACGTGCCAGGGGATCTCCGGCACAGCGAGGCCGAGCTCCCGCGCCAGCGCCACCACCACGGCCGGTCCCCCACCGCCCAGGGAGGCGAGGGTGCCCACCGCGCCGCCGAACTGGACGCGGAGCAGGCGCGGCAGCAGCGCGTCCAGCGTCTCCCGCGCGTTGATCAGGGGAGAGAGCCAGACGGCGCACTTGTAGCCGAAGGTCACGGGGAGGGCGTGCTGGAGGTGGGTGCGCCCGGCCATCACGGTGTCCCGGTGCTCCCGCGCGCGGGCGGCGAGCGCCGCGATCGTTGTGTCGAGGTCGCGGCGGAGGATGGCGAAGGCGTCGCGCAGGGCGAGGACGAGGGCGGTGTCGAGGATGTCCTGGGTGGTCGCGCCCCAATGGGTCCAGCGCGCGGCATCCTCCCCTGCCAGGGCACCGAGCTGCTTCACCAGCCCCACCACGGGATAGCCCGTGTTGCGCGTGGCGGCCGCGAGCTTGGGAAGGTCCAGCCGTTCGGCCCGCGCGGCGGCGGTGATGGCGCGCGCCGCCTCCTCGGGCACGATGCCCAGCCCCGCCTCGGCGCGGGCGAGGGCCGCCTCCACGTCCAGCATGCGCTGGAGCAGGGCCATGTCGCCCACGGTGCCGCGCATGGCATCCGTGCCGTAGAGGACGCCCCAGACGGGGCTGTCCGCAGGGTTCACCGCGCTCAAGCCGCCCCCTCCATCCCGGCCAGGATTTCCTTCGCGATCTTCAGCGCGTGGTTGGCCACGGGCACCCCGGCATAGGCGCCGACCTGGAGCAGCACCTCCGCGATCTCCTCCGGCGTCACGCCCGTGTTCCGGGTGGCGCGGACATGAAGCCCGAACTCGCCCTCCCGCGCCAGCGCCGCCGTCACGGCGAGGGTGAGGAGGGAGCGCGTGTGGCGGGGCAGGCCCGGGCGCGTCCAGATCTGCCCCCAGACATTGCGCGTGATGTAGTCCTGGAAGGGCGCGTCGAGCGGGGTGACGTTCGACTGGGCGCGGGCGACATGCGCCTCGCCCAGCACGGCCCTCCGCGCGGCCATGCCGGCGCCAAGGGGGTCCACCGCCGGGTCGGAGAGCAGATGCGCCTGCAGGGCAGCGATGACCGGCTCCGCCGCCTCGAAGGTCGGGATATGGGCGACGCCGGGCAGGACGGTGAGCGTGCTGCCCGGAATGGCGTCCCGGATCGCCTCGGCGGCGGAGACCGGGGAGGCCTGGTCTAGCTCGCCGACCACGACCGTCGCGGGGCCGCGCAGCCGGCCGGCCAGGGGCTCGGCGCGGGCGTCGCGCAGGGCTGCGCAGCACGCGGCATAACTCTCGGGCGGGGTGGCGAGCAGCATGGCCCGCAGCGCGCGGGAGGAGGGCAGGGCGGGGTCCACCACCCAGCGCGCCATCACGCCATCGGCCACGGCACCCATGCCCCCCGCGCCGACCGCCTCGATCCGCGCCTGCCAGTTGGAGGCGGGCGGGAACTCCATGGCGGTGTCGAGGAGAAAAAGGGAGTGCACGCGCTCAGGCCGGGTGGCCGCCATCTCCATCGCGATCCGCCCGCCGATGGAGATGCCGGCGAGATGGGCTGCCCCGATGCCGAGCGCGTCGAGCACGGCGAAGGCATCCCCGGCCAGGGCCTCCATCGTCGCCTCGCCTGGGACGGGCGGCGTCAGCCCGTGGCCGCGCAGGTCGAAGCGGATCACGCGGTGGGTGCGGGAGAGGGCCTCGGCCTGGGGGTCCCAGACATGCAGCCCCGTGCCGAGGCTGTGCAGCATGAGAAGCGGCGGCGCGCCCGGCGGGCCCGCGACCTGCACATGGACCGCGGCGTCGCGGACGGTGATGAACATTTCTTCCCCAGTCCCTCCCGGTGCGGCGCAGCATGCCGCGCCGGGGGGGAGTCGGGAAGGGGCGCTCCCCTTATACTCCCGCGACCGAAAACTGGTCGGAATCCTGGCCGCGCATGGCCCAGCCCGTGGTGCGGTTCTCGATCACCACGGCGACGACGTACATGATCACCCCCATCACCCCCGTGATGATCAGCCCGGCGAAGACGAGCGGCACGTCGAAGCGGGAGGAGGCGAGCATCATCAGGTGGCCGATGCCCTTATTTGCCGCCACCGTCTCCGCGATGATGGAGCCGACGAAGGCGACGGTGATGGCGATCTTCAGCGAGGCGAAGAAATAGGGCATCGCCCGAGGCAGCCCGACCTTGCGGATTATGTCGGTCGGCCGCGCGCCGAGCGCGCGCAGCACGTCGCGCAGCTCCGGCTCCACCGTCGCGATGCCGGTCGCCACGTTCACGACGATGGGGAAGAAGGAGATGAGGAAGGCGGTGATGACCGCCGGGATCGTTCCGATCCCGAACCAGATCACGAGGATCGGCACCACCGCCACCTTCGGCACGGAGTTGAAGGCGATCAGCAGAGGGTAGAGCCCGTGATAAAGTAGGGTGGATGAGCCGATCGCCACCCCGAGTAGCAGGCCGAAGACGATGGCCAGCGCGAAGCCGATCAGCGTCGTCATCAGCGTCTGCCAGGAATTGTCCAGCAGCGGCAGCCACCACTTCACCATGCTCTCCGCGATCGCGGAGGGGGAGGGGAGGATGAATTGCGGGATGGCGAAGGCGCGGCAGATCGCCTCCCAGACCAGGAACGAGCCGAGGATCATGATCCAGGGCAGCGCTGCCTGGAGACGGCGGCGCCGGCGCGCGGCCACGGCCATGGCTTCGATCCGGCGCTGCGCGGCGGTGGGGGCGAGCACGTCAGGCGGCATGGGGCGTCTCCTGGCCGGCGGAGGGCTGTGGCAGATCCTTGCCGCGCCGCGCGACGCTGATGTGCTCGCGCAGGTCGTGGACCAGTTCCTGGAAGGGCTGGGTGTAGGTGATGTCGAGGGAGCGCGGACGCTCGAAGGGGATTGTCCGCTCGGCGATGATGCGCCCGGGGCGCGCGGACATGATGAGCACGCGGTCCGCGAGGAAGACCGCCTCCTTCAGGTCATGGGTGACGAGGATCACGGTCGGCTTGAGGATGTTGCACACGCCCTGAAGCTCCACCCACAGGTCTTCGCGGGTGAAGACGTCCAGAGCCCCGAAGGGCTCGTCCAGCATCAGGAGCTGGGGGTCGTGGATGAGGGCGCGGCAGAGGCTGGCGCGCTGCTGCATGCCGCCGGAGAGTTGGTGCGGCGTCTTGTGCTCGAAGCCCTTGAGCCCGACGAGGGCGAGCAGCTTGCGCGCCTTCTCCTCGTACAGCGCGCGATCGGCGCGCAGCCGGCGCCGGTGCGGCTCGACCACCTCCAGCGGCAGCATGACGTTCTGCAGGATCGTGCGCCAGGGCAGCATGGTGGGCGCCTGGAAGGCCATGCCGGCCATGGAGAGCGGGCCATCCACCTCCTTGCCCGCCACGATCACGCTGCCGGCGGAGCACGGCCAGAGCCCCGTGACCAGGCGCATCAGCGTGGACTTGCCGCAGCCCGAGGGCCCAACGACCGCCACGAACTCGCCCCTGGCGATCCGCATGGTGGTGTTGCGTAGCGCCAGCGTGCCCTCCGCGCCGCCGTAGCGCATGGAGACGTCGTCGATCTCCACAAAGGGTCTCTCGAACCCGACCATTGTCTCACCCGCCTCCCCGCCCGCCGTGACAACCCGGCGAACCTGCCGTCCCCGGGCGTGCAAGCAAGTTCCTTGCCATCACGAAAAGGGGAAGCGGCACGGGAGCCGCTGCAGGCGGTAAAAGGCCGCCCGCCCTTGGCACCCGGCCCCGCGGCATCCAATCTGCCCGGCCCAGAGAACCGAGGAGCGCGCCCATGCCGGTCGAGGATATTTCCGCCAAGGACAGCTACGAGGCGCTGCGGAGCGACCCCGATGCCGTGCTTGTGGACGTGCGGACGGATGCGGAGTGGAACTTCGTCGGGATCCCGGACCTTGCCGAGGCGGGCAAGCAGCCGGCCCTCGTGCCGTGGCAGCTCTACCCCTCGATGCAGGTGAACGGCGCCTTCTTGGAGGGGTTGCGCCGGGCCGGGGCCACGCCGCTCAGCAAGATCTACTTTCTCTGCCGCTCCGGCGCCCGCTCCCTCGCCGCCGCCCAGGCTGCCCAGGCGGCGGGCTTCCCGCACTCCTTTAACGTCGCTGACGGGTTCGAGGGGCCGGTGGATGCAGAAGGGCACCGCGGCACCCAGGCCGGGTGGAAGGCGAGCGGGCTGCCCTGGCGCCAGCGCTGAGCCGCCCGCCCGCGCCCGGCCCTACTCCACGCTGATCTTCGCGCGCCGGGCGACCTCGCCCCAGCGCTGGGTCTGCTCCGCGACGAAGCTGCCGAAGGCGTCCGGCGCCATGGTGCCGGGCGTGATGCCCAGCTCATCGAAGCGGGCGCGCACCTCGGGCGTGCCGAGCGCGGCCAGGGCCTCGCGGTTCAGGCGCTCGACCACCGGGCGCGGCACGGCGGCCGGGGCGAAGAGGCCGTGCCAGGAGACGCTCTCGAAGCCGGGCAGCGTCTCGGCGATGGTCGGGACATCCGGCGCCTGGGGCACGCGCTGCAGGCTGCCCACGCCGAGCGGACGGACGCGGCTCTCCCTCGCATGCGGCCAGCCGGAGGAGAAGTTGTCGAAGGCCATGGGCAGCGTACCCGCCAGGATGTCCGTCATGATCTGGCCGCTGCTGCGATAGGGAACGTGGACGGCTTCCGTGCCCGTGAGCTGCGTAAACAGCTCGCCCGCCAGGTGGATGGAGGTGCCGACGCCGGAGGAGCCGTAGTTGATCTGCCCCGGCCGCTGCTTCATCAGCGCGATGAGTTCCGGCACGTTGCGGGCGGGAACGTTGTTGGACACGACCAGCATGTTCGGCTGGCTGCCGAGCAGCGCGACCGGCGCGAAGTCCTTCAGGTTGTCGAAGGGGATGCGCGGGTAGATCGAGGCGTTGATCGCGTGGCTGCTGATCGTGCCCATGCAGATGGTGTAGCCGTCCGGCGCCGCCTTCGCGCAGGCATCGGCGCCGATGTTGCCGCCCGCGCCCGCGCGGTTGTCCACCACGAGCGGCTGGCCCAGGCGCTTGGACATCTCCGTGCCGACCAGGCGCCCGATCAGGTCCGTGGTGCCGCCGGCCGCGAAGGGCACGATCATGCGGATGGGGCGGCTGGGCCAGTCCTGCGCGTGGGAGGGAAGCGGCGCGAGGGCGAGGGCGCAGGCCGCCCCCATCAGGGCGCGTCGAAGCATCACGTTGTCCTTTCCTGGCCCGCCTGGGGCGGGGTCCTGGTCCGCCCGGGGCGGGGCGTCCTCCGGGCGAAGGCTGGCCATCGCGCGCCGCGGGCGTCAAGCCGTGCCCGGCCCCAGCCGCGCGGCGAAAACCGGGGCCGCTGGCACGCGTTGGGACCGCATCTCCGCCGGAGTAACGCGTGTCCGAGCTCGCCCCCCTGCCTCTCACCCCGCGCGAGCGCCTGCTGGAGGCACATCGCCGGCTCTGCGCGGCCTACAACTGCCCCATCGCCTACTTCCACGCGCTCGACCCCCTCGACGAGCTCGTCTTCTCCCTCCTGTCGCACCGGACGCGCAACGCGGACAGCGCGCGCGCCTTCCGACAGCTGAGGGAGCGCTTCGCGGATTGGGAAGCCGTGCGGGACGCGCCGGTGGAGGCGGTGCAGGAAGCGATCGCTCCCTGCACCTGGCCCGAGGCGAAGGCGCCGGCGCTGCAGCGCATCCTGCAGCTCATCACCGGCCGGCGCGGTGCGCTGAACCTCGACCATCTCGGCGAGATGCCGGTGGCAGAGGCGCGGCGGTGGCTGGAATCCCTGCCCGGCGTGGGGCCGAAGACGAGCGCGGCGGTGCTGTCCTTCTCCGTCCTGCGCGCGCGCGCCCTGCCGGTGGACAGCCATCACCACCGCGTCGCACAGCGCCTCGGCATCATCCCGGCCAGCATCTCGGTCGGCCCTTCCCACGCCGTGATGGAAGCAATGCTTCCGCCCGAATGGGACGCCCAGGGGGTCTATGACCATCACGAGGTGCTGATGCTGCACGGGCAGCGCGTCTGCTTCTTCCGCTCGCCCGCATGCGCCCGCTGCGTGCTGCTCGACATTTGCCCGACCGGGCAGGCGCGCCGCACCGGCTTTCGGGAGGCGGCGCCGCGTAGCGGGAGGGGAACGCCTGCCGAGAGAGGGAGCCGGGCCGCCTAGGGCGGGGGCATTCCGTCGCCGGCTAGGAGGGGCCCGCGCCGCACCGTGCCCCAATCGCGCCATGATCCCGTCGCGCCTTCGCCGCGAGGTGGGTGTCGTATCCCTTCCGTACCCGCCAGCCGATGCGGGTCGGAGGATCTGCTATGGATCGCATTGCCATCGCCCTGATCGCTTCGGGCCTCGTGCTCATCCTTGCCATCGTGGGCGCCCTGGTCGGCGGCGCGCCCACGCTCACCCTCTCGGCCGTCGCCGCGCTGGGCGCGACGATGTCGGGCGCCGGGATCGTGGCGGGCCTCGTCATGCTCGAGCGGCGCAACTTCGGCGCCGCCCGTATCGCCTGAAGTCTCAGGCTTTCTCGGGGTAGAGCGCGGCCAGCCCGGCCTCGCTCGCCTCGCAGCGCCCGCGCTCAGTGATCAGGCCGGTCACGAGGCGGGCAGGGGTCACGTCGAAGGCGGGATTCGCCGCCGGCGTGCCCTCGGCGGCCAGGCGCACGGTCGCCACACTGCCATCGGGCAGGCGCCCGGTCGCGTCCGTCACCTCCGCGCCGGACCGCTCCTCGATCGGGATTTCGGCAAGCCCGTCGCGCACCTTCATGTCCAAGGTCGAGTGGGGCAGGGCAACCCAGAAGGGCACGCCGTTGTCCTTCGCCGCCAGCGCCTTGAGATAGGTGCCGATCTTGTTCGCCACGTCGCCCTCGCGGGTGACGCGGTCCGTGCCGACGAGCACGATATCCACCAGCCCGCGCTGCATCAGGTGCCCGCCCGCGTTGTCGGCCACGAGGGTGTGGGGCACGCCGTGCGCGCCCAGCTCCCAGGCGGTGAGCGCGGCGCCCTGGTTGCGCGGGCGCGTCTCGTCCACCCAGACATGAACGTCCAGCCCGGTGTCATGCGCTTGATAGATGGGGGAGAGGGCGGTGCCGAAATCCACCGTCGCGATCCAGCCGGCATTGCAATGGGTGAGCACGCGCACGGGCTCGCCGGCCGGCTTGCGGGCCGCGATCTCGCGCAGAAGCTCCAGCCCGTGCTCGCCGATGCGGCGGTTCGTCTCCACGTCGTCGTCGCAGATGGCGGCTGCCTCGGCATAGGCGGCATCGGCCCGGCGCTCGGGGGGATGATTGCGGACGGCCGCGCAGATGCGGTCCAGCGCCCATTTCAGGTTCACCGCGGTCGGCCGCGTCTCGTTCAGCATCGCCGCCATCCGCTCGAGATTCTCGATCGAGGGATCGCGCCGCAGCGCCATGGCAAGGGCGTAGGCACCCACCGCCCCAATCAGCGGCGCGCCGCGCACCTGCATCGTGCGGATCGCATGCGCCGCCTCGTCCTCGTCGTGGAGGACCAGCTCCTCGACAGACCAGGGAAGCTTCGTCTGGTCAAAGATGCGGATCGAGTGGCCGTCTGCGTCGAGCCGGACGCTGCGATAGGGCTTGCCGTTGATCTTCAACGCGTCAGATCCGCTGGTGCATGGCGCAGACGAGCGTGAAGAGCCGCCGCGCGGTTTCGAAATCGAGCGTCACGCGCCCGTCCAGCCGCTCCCGCAGCAGCTCGGCGGCCTCGTTGTGCAGCCCGCGCCGGCCCATGTCGATGGCCTGGATACGCGCTTCCGCCGCACCCTCGGTCACCGCCTGCTCGTGGCTGGAGATGACCATCTGGTAGTCCTTGATCAGCCGCCGGAAGGGGCCGAGCGCGAGGAGGAAGGCGTGCAGCGGCTCGTCCGCCTCGTTGCGCACGTCGAGCAGAAGGCGCCCGTCCCTCAGGGCGAGGTGCAGCGCGTAGGGGCCTGGCGGCAGTCCGGCGGGGGCGAAGCGGTTGCCGGCGAGGAGGTCGGCGACAGCCTGCTGCCGATCCGCCTCCGCGAAGGCCGAGGGAAGGGGCGCGTTGTCCGGCAGCTCGATCCGCACGATGTCCCGGGCGTCCAGGGCCGCCTCCGCGAGCTCGGCTTCACGCATCGCGCGAAGGGCCCGGGCGCGGAGGCGCCTCGCCGGGGAAGAGATCGTGCTCGGCGAAACCCAGGCGCATCATCCAGCCCACCACGGCACCCTTGGCCGGGCGCAGCAGGAGGGTGCAGATCACGGCAAAGAGGGGAAGCCACACGGCCATGTGCAGCCACATCGGCGGCTCGTAAGCCTTCTCCACCCAGAAGATGGGCGGTAGCAGCAGGTGCCCGGCGATGAAGATGACGATGTAGGGCGGCGCGTCGTCCGCCCGCAACCGCCCGAGCGGCGCGTGGCAGACCACACATTCCGGAACGACCCGGAGGAATCCCTGGAACACCTTGCCCTGGCCGCAGACGGGGCAGCGGTTCATTGCGCCGCGCCGGATGGAGGTGAGCATCGAGGGCTGCTCGACGGGCTCGGCACCACCTTCCCCGCGGGGGCGCCAAGTGGTCAGCGCCTCGGGAGCGCCTCTCTGGAGCGACATGGGTGCAATCCTCCCGGCACAGGAACTGAACGCGTCCGGTCCTGGCTTGTTGCAATGCAATATGGGCCGGGAGCCCACCTTAAACAAGTTCCGCCGCTGGGCGGCCCCCTGCGTGGGCGCGCTCCGGGGTTAGCGAGAGGCGAGGGTGGCGGCCGGCCTTTCCCGGATCGCGGCGTCGGCCTCGATCCGGGCGCGCTCTCGCTCCCAGTACTCGCGGCGGAGATTGCGCGCCTCCCGCTCCCGAGACGCCGCTTCTGGCACGGCGCCGCGAGCGGGCGCGGTCGGTCCGGCGATCCCGCTGAGCATGTTGCCGAACAGCCCGTCCTCGGCCCTTGCCGCACCGGTGGTGCCGGCGACGAGCACGGTCACGGCGAGGGAGAGGGCGGTAAGACGCTGCATCGGGCGGGACTCCTGCGCCACCAACGCCCGCACGGGTTGGGGGTTGCCGCTCAGCGCCGCCGCTCGAACTCCAGGCGGCGGCGCTCCTCGTCCAGGCGCCGCTGCTGCTCATCGAGGTGCCGCTGGCGCTCGGAGATGGTTCGGTCGCGATGGGAATCCTCGCGCCACCGGTCGAAGCGCGCGCGCTCCTCCGGCGGGATCCGCTCGCCCCGGCTCTCGCGCCGGGCACGCTCGCGCTCCCAGGCCTCGCGGCGGCGCTCGATCTCCTCGCGCTCGTCCTCCATCCGCATCCGCTGGCGCTCGCCATGCGAGCGGCGCTCCTCCTCGGCCTCGCGGCGCGCCTCCTCGCGGCGGCGGCGCTCCTCCTCCTCGGCGCGCCGCCGTGCCTCCTCCGGATTGCCGCTGAAGTTGCGGAGTGCCTGGTCGAGGAGCCCGTTCAGGTCTTGGGCGCCGGCGGGCGCGACGGCCAGCGCGGCGAGAAGGGGAAGGGCGGAGAGCAGGGCGCGGCGTCGCATGGGTCTTTCCTTGGCGTCCCGGAGGGCGGCGGGACCACGGAGAAGTGGATGCCGCGCCGGTGACGGGGTTGCGGCGGGGTCGTGGCGCCGCCGTGGCAGGGTCAGCGCTGGGGATTGTCGCTCAGCAGCGGCACGCTCGTGGCGCCAGGCGCGGAGGGAGCGACGGCGCGCGGCACCACGCGGTCCGGCGTCATCGTCGTGCGCTGGCGGTTCATGTCGTCCACCAGCGCCGGAGCGCCGGCGCCGCCCGTCTCCAGGTCGCGCGCGACATCGGCGACGCGGTCCTGCCGCTGGTCCTGGTCCACCTGGCGCGCGGCCTCGCGCTGGGCGGGGCTCTGGGCGGCGGCGGGGGACGGGGCAGCGAGGATTACGGCGGGTGCCGCGAGGATGGCGAGGGCAAGGGCGAAGCGGCGCATGGGGTACCTCCTATCCCTCAACGCCGCGCCGGGGCCGCAGGTTTGGCCCGCGCCGCTCAGCCTTTCGTCGGCTGCCACTCTACCGGCGCCTCCGCGCCCGTCTGCGCGGTGATGCGGCCATAGGCCTCCACGCGGCGATGGGCGGCGAAGTTGAAGATCGTCTCGCGCCCCAGGCGGCACATGTCGAGGTCGATATCGGCGGTGATCAGCTCATCGCCCCAGGAGGTCGCCTGGGCCATGATCTCACCCTGCGGGTTCACGATGATCGAGTGGCCGAACAGCTCGTGCCCGTCCTCCACCCCGGCCTTGGCAGTCGCGACGGCAAAGGTGGCGTTCTGGTAGCAGCCTGCCTGGATGGAGAGGTGGGAGTGGAGCACGCGGAGGTGGTGCGCCTCGAAGCCGCGATTGTCCTGGTTCAGGCTCGGCGTGTTGTAGCCGAGCATGACGAGTTCCACGCTCTGCAGCCCCAGCACGCGCCATGCCTCTGGCCAGCGGCGGTCATTGCAGATGAGCATGCCGAGGTTGACCGGCCCCGCCCCGCCCACGGGCGCGCGCACCACGGGGAAGCCGAGGTCGCCCACCTCGAAGTAGCGCTTCTCCAGGTGCTGCACCTTCCGCACGGGATCGTACTCCGCATGGCCAGGCAGGTGGACCTTGCGGTACTTCAGCACGATCTCGCCGGAGGGATGCACGAGGACGGCGGTGTTGAAGCGCCGGCCCTCCAGCGTTCGCTCGGCATAGCCGAGATGGAAGGCGATGCCGTGTTTCCTCGCGGCCTCGAAGAGCGGTGCGGTCTCGTTGGAGGGCAGGGCGCTCTCGAACCAGTGGTCGGCCGCGGCGCGGTCCGCCTCGTACCAGCGCGGGAAGAAGGTGGTGAGCGCGAGCTCGGGGAAGACCACCACCTCCACGCCGCGGCGATGCGCCGCCTCCAGCAGCCGCACCATCCGGCCGACCGAGACATCGCGGCCCTCCGCCTTCTGGATCGGGCCGAGCTGCGCGGCGGCGACGGTGAGGCGACGGGTCATGCGCTGTGTCCCTATATATAAGGAGTGTGCCGGTTACCGGTTGTGGGAGGGCTCAGCGCTTCAGCAGGGAGCCGAGCACGCCGCGCACGAGCGCGCGCCCGACCTGGCTGCCCATGCTGCGCATCGCCGACTTCGCCATCGCCTGCACCACGCGCTGCCGCCGGCCGCCGCCGCCCGTCAGCACGTCGTTGAGCACGTCGCCCCATCTGCCGCCGCCCGCATTCTCGTTCGGTGCGGGACGCGCGGCACCCCGCGCCGTCCCGCGCGAGGCTGTCGCGGGGATGCGGCGCGAGGGCGGACGCGAGGATGCAGGGGCGCCGCTCCCGGGGCTGCGCGCCGCCGGCCGAGGCAGGCCGGCTCCATGGTCCGCTCCAGGCGCCGCCGCTGCCCGATGCGCCTGCCCATGATCCGTCCATCGGCGCCGCCGCGCCGGCGTCGCCGACCGCGTGGGGCGCGGGGTCCTCGGCCGCCGTGGTGGCGCGACCGGTCAGGTGCTCGTAGGCGGATTCGCGGTCGAGCAGGGTGTCGTACTTCCCGCCGATCGGGCTGTGGGCCATCACCGCCGCGCGCTCCTCCGGCGTGATAGCGCCCATGCGGGAGCGTGGCGGCAGGATCTTCGCGCCCTCCACGACGCCGGGCTGGAGCGTGGAGACGAGCGCCTCGCCCATGGCCAGTTCGGTGATCGCGTCCTCCGTGCGGAAGGCGCGGTTCGGGCGGAAGGTCTCGGCTGCGGCGCGGGCCGCCTTCTGGTCGGCCGGCGTGAAGGCGCGCAGGGCGTGCTGCACGCGGTTGCCGAGCTGCCCCAGCACCGTGCCCGGAAAGTCGAGCGGGTTCTGGGTGACGAGACAGACGCCGACGCCCTTCGAGCGGATGAGGCGCACGAACTGCTCGATCTTCTCCAGCAGCGCCTTCGGCACGTCGCGGAGGAGAAGGTGCGCCTCGTCGAAGACAAAGGCGAGCTTTGGCTTGCCGAGATCCCCCACCTCCGGCAGCTCCTCGAACAGCTCGGAGAGCAGCCAGAGAAGAAAGGTGGTGTAGAGGCGCGGGCTGGCGGCCAGCTTGTCGGCGGCGAAGATGTTCACCGAGCCGCGCCCGTCCGCGGTGAGCAGCATGAGGTCCGTCAGCTCCAGCGCAGGCTCGCCGAAGAAGTGCTCCGCCCCCTGCTGCTCCAGGGTGAGGAGGCGGCGCTGGATGGTGCCGATCGTCGCCTTGCTGACATTGCCGTAGTGAGCGGCCAGGTCCGCCGCGCGCTCCGCCACATGGGAGAACAGGGCGCGGAGATCCTTGAAGTCGAGAAGGAGCAGCCCCCCGTCGTCGGCCAGGGCGAAGGCGATGGCGAGCGCGCCCTCCTGCGTGTCGTTGAGTTCCAGCAGCCGGCCGTGAAGAAGCGGGCCCATCTCGGCGACCGTCGCGCCCACGGGATGCCCCTACTCCCCGAAAACGTCCCAGAACACGACGGGCGAGGCCTGCCGTCCGAAATCCGCGGCGCCGAGCGGTGCGGCTCGCTCGGCGATCTTCGGGTTCGGCGTGCCGGGCTGGCTGAGCCCGGCGAGGTCGCCTCTGATGTCGGCGCAGAAGACGGAAACGCCGGCGCGGGAGAAGCCCTCGACCACTGTCTGAAGGGTGATGGTCTTGCCCGTGCCCGTCGCGCCGGCAACGAGGCCGTGCCGGTTCGCGAGGGGCAGGTGCAGATACTGGGGGGTGGCGCCCTTACCCAGGAGGGTCCTGTCGCTCGCCATTCGCCGCCGTCTCCCTTCCGTGCCCGACGCTGTCTACAACATCTCCCCGGGCCGGCGCAGGGCAAGTCCCCGCCGTTCCGCCCTGCGGACGGATCAGTCGCCTTCCTCGGGCGCGCGCCAGGGAGCCGGGTCGCGCGGCGGCGGGCGTCGCGCCTGCGGGGAGGGTTCGGGAAGTGTCTCCTCCGCCTTCGCTTCGCCGCGCGCGGCCAGCCACCAGCCCGCGCGGCCGAGAAGGAATGCGCAGAGAAGGGCGAGGAGGGCGTTCGGGACCGAGGTGCCGGGCCCCGTCAGCCAGATCGGCAAGCCGAAGCCGAGCAGGGCTGCGAGGACGGCGACGATGAGAGGGAAGTTCACCGGGGCCGCCTCCGCACTGTGCCCGGCAAGGGAGCGGCGGCGGGCAAGTGGGCCGGCGAGCCGGGGAACAGGCATGCCATCATCCCAGGACCACGGGCCGGTCGTGCTGGCGCGGCACGAAGCGGCCAGAGCCCGGCTTTGCGAGGACGCTGGCGCCGTCCCAAATGAGCGTCCCGCGGAGATAGGTCGCGACCACGCGCCCGCGCAGCGCGCGGCCGTGATAGGCGGAGTGCTGGAATTCCGGCCGGTCGAGGATGGCGCCGTGGTCGAAGGTGAAGGCGCCGCGCTCGATGACGCAGAGATCGGCGTCGCCGCCCACTGCGATGCTGCCCTTTTTCGGGTCGAGCCCGTGATAGCGGGCGGGCTCGGCGGCGAGGTACTTCGCCATCAGGGGGAGCGGCAGGCCGCGCTCCTCCAGCAGGGTGAACATGACAGGGGCGAAGCTCTGCATCCCCGTCAGCCCGGCGCCGAGGGCGAAGATGTCGCCCTTGTACTCCTTGCGCTCGCGCTGCCAGGGCGCGTGGTCGGTGGAGACATAGGCGATCTTGCCGGCGAGCAGCGAGGCCCACATGCGCTCCACCTCATCCGCCGTGCGGAAGGGCGGGTTGCACTTGCCGAAGCCCTGGAGGCGGACGACGTCCTCCTCCGTCATGCAGAGATAGTGCAGGCATGCCTCGCCCGAGCTGCGGGCGCCCGCGCGCCGGAAATCCTCGGCGATGTCGAAGCCGCGGGAGAGAGAGGAATGGGCCATGTGGACATGCGCGCCCGTCTCCAGCCCGATCTCGAAGATGGCGAGGTTGGCCAGGTTCTCCGCCAGCGGCGGGCGGGTGCGGCAGTGCATGATGGGATCGGTGCGGCCTGCGGCCTTCGCCTCGGCCGTCAGCCTCATGACGAGCTCCTGGTCCTCGTTGTGCACGGCGACCATGAGGTTCGTCTTCGCGATCTCGGCGAAGGCCTCCCGCATGAGGACCGGGTCGATGCGGGGGAAGCGCACCGCGTCGTACTCATAGGTGGAGAACTTGAAGGAGCAGGCGCCGGCTTCGGCGAGGCCCGCGATAGCCTCGACACCGCCATCCTTCCGGATTGTGCCGTAGAGCGCGACGTCCACATGGGCCAGCCGGTGCAGCCACTCCACCTTGTCGCGCAGGATGGCGGCGTCGGTGACCGGGAGGGGGATGTCGTAGGGCATGTCCACGCAGGTCGTCACGCCACCGGCGGCTGCGGAAAGCGTCGAGCCCTCGATCCCAGGCCAGCCGATGGAACTAGCCGTGTGCATGTGCCCGTCCACGAGACCGGGGAAGACGAGCCGGCCGGAATGGTCCTCGGTCGCCGCCGCGGGGGGCGGCACGCCCTCGCCGATGGCCGCGATCGCCTCTCCGCGCACGGCGACATAGCCGCCCTCCAGCACGCGGTCGGGCAGCACGAGGTCACCGAGGATCACGCGGTCGAAAGGCTGGCTCATCAGGGCTTCCCGGTCTTGCTGCTCTGCGGGAGAGGTTAGGGCAGATCCTCCGGCGCGTGTATCCCGGGCACCATGGGGAAGAGCTCCTCCGCGATGGACAACGCGAGCGACGCGGCCTCGCCCGCCCGCTCCGCGTTCCAGGCCAGCGCCACCCCCACCGCGGGGATCGGGCCGGCGAGCGCGCGGAAGGCGACGCCGGGCGGCCGCAGCCGCGCCATGCCCGAGGAGACAAGGGCGACGCCCAGCCCCGCGGCGACGAAGCCGAGCTGCGCCATGGCCGAACCCACCTCCCGCACCGCGCGCGGCGCGAAGCCAGCGGCGTGGCAGGCAGCCACCATCGCATCGGCATAGGCGGGAGAGATGGCGCGCGGCAGCAGCAGCATCGGCTCGTCCGCGAGGAGGGACAGGGGCAGGGGATCGGGCGCGGCGAGCAGCGCGTGTCCCTCGGGCAGCGCGGCGAGGAGGTGGTCCTCGCCGAGGGGGCGGATGCGGATGGGCGGGCGCGCGCGGTCGTCCCGCAGCAGGGCGATGTCCACCTCGCCGCGCCGCAGCGCCTCCAGCGCATCGACCGTGTCCATCTCCCGCACCGAGACAGCCGCTTCCGGCCGGGCGGCGGAGAGCGCGCGGACGAGGGGCGGCAGCTCGTCGAACAGGGCGGAGGTGACGCAGGCGATGGCGACCGGCGCGTGGCGCCCAGCTCGCAGCTCCCGCGCCAGCGCCTCCAGCGCGCCCGCATCCTCGGCCAGGCGGCGCGCGAGCGGCAGCAGCGCCTCGCCCGCGCGCGTCGGCCGCGTGCCGCGCCCCGTGCGCTCCAACAGTCGCGCGCCGAGTTCCTTCTCCAGCGCCTGGATCTGCGCGGTGAGCGGCGGCTGCGACAGGCCGAGGCGGGCGGCGGCTCGGCCGAAATGCCCTTCCTCTGCGACCGCGAGGAAATGGCCGACGCGTCGCACGAGGCGGAAGTCCATGGCTCCATACGGAAAGCATATCGCGCAGCGCCGTCAATCGGATTGGACGATGACGCCATGCGGGTGCAGAACCGGACGCAGAGGAATCGAGAGGGAGTGACGCCGTTGCATCAGCATGAAGTGAAGGTCTACCCGTCCAAGGCGCTGCTGAAGCGCGAGGACCAGCTCGCCTGGAAGATCGCCGGGGTCGCCGCCGATGCCGTCGCTGTGCCCGAGGACACGGCCGCGATGATCATCAACCGGGTGATCGACAACGCCGCTGTCGCCATCGCCGCCATCAACCGCTCCGCGCCGGCCTCCGCGCGGCAGATGGCGCTCGGCCATCCGAGGGAGGGCGGGGCGACGGTGTTCGGCCTCGGCCCCTCGCGCCGCTTCTCGCCGGAATGGGCCGCCTGGGCGAACGGGACGGCGGTGCGCGAGCTGGACATGCACGACACCTTCCTCGCCGCCGACTACTCTCATCCCGGCGACAACATCCCGCCCGTGCTCGCCGTGGCCCAGACGATGGGCAAGTCCGGCGCGGAACTCCTGCGCGGTCTCGCGACCGCCTATGAGATCCATATCGACCTCGTGCGCGCCATCTGCCTGCACGAGCACAAGGTAGACCACATCGCCCATCTCTGCCCCGCCGCCGCGGCCGGCATCGGCACGCTGCTCGGGTTGGACCAGACGACGATCTTTCAGGCCGTGCAGCAGGCGCTGCATGTCAGCGTGACGTTCCGCCAGTCCCGCAAGGGCGAGATCTCCTCCTGGAAGGCCTTCGCCCCGGCCCATGCGGGCAAGCTGGCCGTTGAGGCGGTTGACCGCGCTATGCGCGGGGAGGGCGCGCCCTCGCCGATCTACGAGGGCGAGGACAGCGTGATCGCCTGGGTGCTGGCCGGCCGCACGCACCGCTATCAGGGCGATGTCTACGAGCCCGTCTACTACAGCGTCCCGCTTCCCGGCCCGGGGGAGGGCAAGCGCGCCATCCTCGACAGCTACACGAAGGAGCACTCGGCCGAGTACCAGTCCCAGGCGCTGATCGACCTTGCCTTCAAGATGCGCGGGCGCATCCCCGACCTGGAGCAGGTGGAGAGAATCCTTCTCCATACCTCCCATCACACCCACTACGTCATCGGCACCGGCGCGAACGACCCGCAGAAAATGGACCCGCGGGCCAGCCGCGAGACGCTGGACCACTCCATCATGTACATCTTCACCGTCGCCCTGCAGGACGGGCGCTGGCACCACGTGGACAGCTACGCGCCAGAGCGCGCCGCGCGGCCCGACACGGTGCGGCTATGGCACAAGATGGAGACGCGCGAGGACCCGGAGTGGACGCGCCGCTACCACTCGCGCGACCCGAACGAGCTGGCCTTCGGCGGCCGGGTGGAGATCACGTTGAAGGACGGGACGGTGCTGGTGGACGAGTTGGCGGTCGCCAACGCCCATCCGCTGGGGGCGAAGCCCTTCGGCCGGGCGGACTACATCCGCAAGTTCCGCATCCTGACCGAGAGCATCATCGATCCGGCCGAGGCCGACCGCTTCATCGCGGCGGCCGAGAACCTCGCCTCCCTCGGCGCGGGCGAGCTGGAGCAGCTCAATGTCCGCCTGCCCGACGGAAAGCTCGCCGCCGGCAAGCCCGGCATCTTCTGAGCCGACCGGGCGCCGCCGGCACGCCCGGCGGCGCCCGATGCAGCCATGCGCCGCCGCGCTCGCAGCGGGGCTAGACATCATAAGAGGAAACCCAATGAGCGAAGCCCAGTCCGAGATCCGCAAGGGCCTCGTCGGCGTCGTGGCCGACGTCTCCTCCGTCTCCAAGGTGATGCCAGAGACGAACAGCCTGACCTATCGCGGCTACCCCGTGCAGGATCTGGCGGAGAACTGCGCCTTCGAGGAGGTCGCCTACCTCCTCTGGAAAGGGGAACTGCCCAATGCTTCGCAGCTCGCCGAGTTCCGGCGGGAAGAGGCCTGCCAGCGCGCCCTCACCCCCGCGCTGCTGGAGGTGATCCGCGCTTTCCCGCACGACGCGCATCCCATGGACGCCATCCGCACCGCCGTCTCCTTCATGGGGATGGAGGACCCGGAAACGGCGGATGTCTCCGAGCCCGCCACGCGCCGCAAGGCGATGCGGCTGCTGGCGAAGATCCCGACCGCCATCGCCGCCGCCCACCGCGCCTCGAAGGGGCTGGACGCGATCGCGCCCGATCCCTCCCTTACCTTCGCCGAGAACTTCTTTCACCTCGTCTTCGGGAAGGTTCCCCAGCCCGAGGTGGTGAAGGCCTTCGACGTCTCCCTCACCCTCTATGCCGAGCACGGCTTCAACGCCTCCACCTTCACCGCGCGCACCATTACCTCTACGGGCGCGGACCTGCACGGGGCGGTGGTCGGTGGCGTCGCCGCGCTGAAGGGGCCGCTGCACGGCGGCGCCAACGAGGCCGTGATGCACATGCTCAGCGAGATCGGCGATCCGTCCCGGGCGGTGGAGTGGCTTCAGTCGCGCTTCGACCACCGGGCGCTGGTGATGGGCTTCGGCCATCGTGTGTACAAGAACGGCGACAGCCGCGTGCCGACGATGACCAAGTATGCCGAGCGCATGGCGGAGGTGGTGGGCGACCGCCGCTGGATGGAGATGTCGCGCCTGCTCGCGGCCGAGATGCTGGAGAAGAAGAACATCCATCCCAACCTCGATTTCCCGGCCGGCCCTGCCTATCACCTGATGGGCTTCGACATCCCGCTCTTCACGCCCATCTTCGTTGCCTCCCGCATCACCGGCTGGGCGGCGCACGTCATCGAGCAGGCCGCGGACAACCGGCTGATCCGGCCACTCTCGCAGTACACCGGCGCGGCGCAGCGCGCGGTGACGCCGATGTCGCAACGCGGCTGACGCGCGGCGGGGAACGGCGCGCAACGTTCCCCCGCACCGCGCATCGTCCCGCGCGTGCGGAACACGACGCCGCGCAACGCGGATGATGCCGTGTCGGATGCAGGTGAAAATCCGCGATGCGTCTGAGTCTTTCGTTGACAAGCCGGAGGTGCGTGCAGATAGCGTGATGCGCGCATGAACCGCCTTGCGCGATTCGCGTTCGACACCGTCAGGCGTGCCAGGTTCGAGAAAGCCGGCGACGTGACGGCGACGCGGCGAGAAGGGGCGGTGATCGGCGCGACGCAGCGCGGAAGGACGGTTCTTGGAACTCCTGAACCGGTTGCAGGAGAGGGATGCGGGGACCGGCGACGGAGCCCGCCACGAACGCGAGGCCGGAGACGGCGCGACGCGGTCAGCCCACTTCGGCGCGTTGCGGAGACAGACCCTGTGACGCCTCCCTCCCCGGATGGTCGCGTCGGCGGGTCCCCACTGGCCCACGACCGAACCCATCAGGCTCAAACCTTCAGGAGACCCAGCACGTGAGCGAAGAGAAAACCCCCCGAGCGGCCGCCATGGCCGTGAGCACCTCGCGCCGCAGCGCGGGCACGCGTAAGGCGAGCACCGCCGGCCGCGCCCGCCCCGCCGCGAAGACCACGGCGAAGAGCGTGGCGAAGCCCGCCGCGAAGAAGGCTGCCGCGCCGGCGAAGAAGCCCGCCGCGAAGAAGGCTGCTGCGCCGGCGAAGAAGGCGACCACCGCGCGCCGCACCACTGCCGCGACGAAGGCCCCGGCCCGCAAGACCGCCGCGACGAAGACCACCACCGCGCGCAAGACGGCGACCGCGAAGAAGGCCGCTCCGGCGCGCCGCGCCACCGCGACCGCGAAGCGCGCCACCTCCACGACGGCGAAGCGCGCCACCACCGCCAAGACCGCCGCGAAGTCCGCCACCGCGCGCCGCCCAGCCGCCAAGCGCACCGCCGCCGCCGCGAAGCGCACCACGGCGACCACCGCCCGCAAGGCGGCCCCGAAGCGCGCTTCCACGGCGAAGACCGCCGCCAAGCCCGCCGCACGTAAGGCGCCGGCGACCCGCGCGGCCGCGACGCGCAGCACGGGCGCGCGCAAGAGCGCCGCGACCTCCGCCCGCAGCGAGGCCGCGAAGAAGGGTGCTGCGACGCGTGCGCGCCGGAAGGCCGAGGCCGCCGCCAACACCGAGGCTCCGGCCCCCGCGCCCGAGGCTGAGGCGCCCGCTTCCGGCGACGCGACCTGATCGGAAGCTTCTGCTTCTAGGGAAAGGGGGCGCTTCAGCGCCCCCTTTTTTGTTTGCCGCTCCGCCGGTTCGGCTGGCGCCGAAAGCAAGCCTCTCAGCGACGGGGAAGCGCGAGAAGGTCGCGATGCCCGACCACCGCCCGCAGCGCACCGCGCCTCGCGCGTACCTCCCTCGCCTCCAGCCACGCCGCGATGGTAGCGGCCGAGCGTGGCATCTGGCCGGCCGCCGCGCCCGCATGCCCCCTCGCGAGTTCGGACAGCATGCGGGTCTCAGCCGGGCGGATGCGCCAGGGAGAGGGCGCGGTGGTGACGGAGAAGCCTTCGGCGCGGAAGGCGGCCGCGGCGACCCGCGTGGCAGCGCTCCCCAGGGCCGGCCCCTCAAAGCCCTTGTCGCGGATCTGGTCGCGCCGGAAGCCGCGCGCGACGATTCCGTCCGCCGGGTGAGGCGGCAGGAAGCGCGCGCTGCCCTCCACGTTCAGCGCGGCCAGGAATGGCAGGCGGAGCCCCGCGGCCATGCGGGACACCCAGCGCCGCGAAACGAGATCGAGCAGCGCGGAGCAGACCACGCCGTCCGCGCGGCCGAGCGGCAGGCCGCGCGGCGCATCCGCGAGGTCCATGACAAGCCCCTCGATCCGCCAGGCACCGGCGGGCGTGTGGACCAGCAGCGTGCGTTTGTTCGGCGCCGACACCTCGAGCCCTACGGCGGCGGCGCGCATCGCGATGGTGTCAAACGCGAACTCGATGAGTGTGACGTCGGCATCCACCAGCGTCCATGCCTGCGGGCGGTTCAGGATCGGCGCAAGCCAGCGGAACAGGCTTCCCATGCCGGCGCCGAGGTCCAGGAGCCGCGGGCGCGCGGGCAGCACGGCCGAGAGGGCCTGGGCCAGGAGCGGGTTGCGCGCCCGCGCGTCGAAGGGCTCGCGCAGCTCCAGCCAGTCGGCGTCGAAGCTTTCCGTCATGGCCGCCGCTCCGGCAGGGCGGCCTTGATCTCGCGAGCGAAGCTTTCCGCGCGGTCCGTCCATCGCGGCAGCCGCTGCCCCGCGCGCCAGGCAGCTTCCGACATCGCCTCGCGCAGCCCCGCATCGTAGATCGGCCGGCGCATGGCGCGGGAGAGGCTGTTCGCATCGCCCGGCGCGCAGATCACGGCGGCGTCGCGCGGCGCCAGATCCGCCAGCGCTCCCCCGGCGGTGATCGCCAGGGGCAGCCCGCGCGCGAGCGCCTCGGCCACCGCCATCCCGTAGCCTTCCCAGTAGCTCGCCGAGGCGAAGAGGTCCGTGCTGGCGAGCAGCGCCTCCAGCGCCTCATCCCCGACCTCGCCCGCGAAGGTGACGCGCGCGGCGATGCCGAGCTCCTCGGCCAATGCCCGCAGCCCGCGGGCATGGACGGGGTCGCGCTCGCCGCCCGCGATGGTCAGCCTCCACTCGATGTCGGTCAGCCGCCCGAGCGCGCGCAGCAGCACGTCGTGTCCCTTTCGCGGCACGAGCGCGCCCACCGCGAGGATGGCGCAACCGGGCCCACCGGACCCCTTCGCGCGCGGGGCCGGATCCGTGCCAGGCTCGACCGTGCCGATGCGCGTGGGATCGGCGCCGAACTCGGGCGCGAGCCGGCCGGCGGTGAGGGGGGAAGTCGTCACCAGCCGGGCAAGCTGCCTGAAGATCGCGCGCTCGCGCTCGCGCAGCGCTTCCCGCTCGGCCTCAGGCAAGCCGGTCTCCAGCGCGGTCGGGTGATGGATGAGGCCGATCGCGCCCTTCATGGCGTATTCATCGGCGAGCGGCGCGAAGGAGGGCAGGGCAAGCCCGTCCACCACCAGCACTTCCCCCGTGGAGAGGCGGCCGAGCACCGCGCGCCCGGCGTCCTCGGCGGCGGCGTCCGGAAGGGGATGGCGGCCCGGCATTTCCTCCAGGCGGATCTCGTGGCCGAGTTCCCGCAGTCCCGCGAGGATGCGGCGGTCATAGGCATAGCCGCCGCTGACAGCGTCCAGCGGCGCGGGAACGGCGAAGGCGATCCTCACGCCGCGGCGGCCCTCGCGACCTCGGCCTCGTAGGCCGCCCAGGCGAGGGGGCTCTCGCGCAGCAGCACCTTGACGCTGCGCACCGCGCGCCCGCCCTCGCCAAGCTTCCCCTCGGCCAGTGCCACGGAGAGCAGTCCGTGGATGTGGAAACAGAGGAACTCAGTCGTGGTGTTCTGGCCGGCGAAAGCGGGCAGCTCGTCCAGGTTGCTGTAATCGAAGCCGTCGAGGATGCGACGCAGCTCGACCCTGGCGGCGGCGATGTCCACCAGCAGGTTGGCGTCGTCCAGCCACGGGGCGCGGAACTCCGCCTCCACCACGAAGGTCGCGCCGTGGACGCGCTGGGCCGGGCCGAACGCCTCGCCCCGGAAGGAATGGGCGATCATGACGTGATCGGCGACGGTCAGGCTGTACATCGGCTTCTCATTCATAGGTGACGACGGGCAGGAGGGGGGCGGAGGCCCCCTCGGGCGGGGTGCCCAGCAACTCTGGCATGAGGCGCGGCAGGTCGTGGAAGGCGACCATCGGCCCGCAGAGCGCGTCGAGCGCGGGATCGGCGAGCAGCGAGAGGGCAAGCGCCATCCGCTCCGCATGGCTGCGCCGGCCACGCATGGGCGCGGCGATCTGGCCGACCTGCGTCGAGCGGAGGGTGACGCGCCCGCCATGGAAGATCTCGCCCAGCGGCAGACGGCACTCCTCCGTGCCGAACCAGGAGGCTTCCAGGATGCGCGCCTCGAAACCGGCGCAGCGAAGCGCGGTGCGCAGGCCTTCCGGGTTGCCGGAGGCGTGGACGATGAGGTCGCGGCTACCCGGCGCCTCGTCAGGCATCACCAGCCGCAGCCCCAGTCGCCCCGCCACGGGCGTGCGCAGGGGATCGGGGTCGGTGACGGCGAGGTCGATCGCCGGGAAGCGCGAGAGCAGCCAGGCGCAAAGAAGGCCCACCACCCCCGCGCCGACGACGAGCGCGCGCTCCCCGGGCAGGGGCTGCGCGTCCCAGACGATGTTGAGCGCGGTTTCCATGTTCGCCGCCAGCACCGCGCGCCACTCCGGCACGCGGTCGGGCACGGGCGAGAGAGAGGAGACCGGGGCGACGAAGCGGTCCTGATGCGGGTGCAGGCAGAAGACTCGCTGCCCTACCAGCTCCCCCGGCCCGTCCTCGACGATGCCGACGGCCGCGTAGCCGTATTTCACGGGGAAGGGAAAGTCGCCGGACTGCATCGGCGCGCGCATCCGACCCCACTCGCCCTCCGGCACGCGGCCGTGGAAGACGAGCTTCTCCGTGCCGCGGCTCACGCCGCTGGCGAGGGTGCGGACGAGGGCCTCGCCCGGCCCGGGCGTGCGCAGCGTCTCGCCATGGATCGCGCCCTGTCCGGGGCCGGTCGTCCAGAAAGCAGTGGCAGTCAGCAAGCCGGCGATCCTCCGCCGCAGACCCGCGGACGCGCGCGGCGCAGCGGGATGTCGAGAAGAAGGTCGCCGCCTTCCAGCGGATACACGCTCCAGGAGAAGCGCAGCCCATCCGCGATGGAAGATGCTTCCGGCAGGGTGAAGGCCGCGCGCCCGGAGCCGAGGATGACGGGCGCGACCGTGACGTGCAGCCGGTCCAGCAACCCCGCCGCGAGGAAATGCGAGACGGTCACGCCGCCCCCCTCGACGAAGAGGCGGCAGAGCCCGCGCGCACGCAGCGCTGCCAGCAGCGCGCCCAGGTCCAGCCCGTTCCCCGCGCGCGGCAGGCGCAGGACTTCGGCCGCGCCATGGCGCCCGGGGCCGGGAGCCTCGTGGAGACAGGCGAGGATGGTGGACGCCGCGCCGTCGTTGAACAGGCGGTGCGTATCGGGAAGGCGGCGGCGCGGATCGATCACGACGCGGACGGGGCTCGGCCCCGTCACCTCGCGAGTCGTCAGCCGGGGATCGTCATGCGCCACGGTGCCCGCGCCGACGAGGACGGCGTCGCAGAGCGCGCGCAGGCGATGCGTATGCAGGATGTCGCCCCGCCCGCCGATCCACTGGCTGGAGCCGGCCGCGGTGGCGATGCGGCCGTCGAGCGTCTGGGCGAGGCGCCCGATCACCGTGCAGCCATCCGGGCCGTGGTCGCAGGACAGGACGGGGCCGAAGAGCGAGAGAAGAGGGTGCGTGCCGGGCGGATTTCCCGCCCCGCCGTTGCGGCGCCTCAGCAGCGCCGCCCAGGCCTCCTCCGTCTCCCCTCCAGCGATGTCGGCGGTGGCATCCATTCATTGCAGCTATGCCCCAGCGGCGCGGCGCGCGCCAGCAGCACCGCCGAGGTGTTCACGCGCGTGCTGCGAGGGCGAGCGAGGGCGCGTGCCGAGGCATGGCGCGCTGCCCCATGCCGCCATAGGTGGTCGGGCGGCTCGCCGGCAGCGCGGCGCCGGCGATCGTCTCGATCACGCGCGACTGGAGATCGATGGCGCGCTCAAGCAGGCGGCGGTTCTCGTCCGAGAGGTCGCGCAGGCGGAGGGCTAACTTCTCGGTCGCAGCGCGCAGCTCGCCCTCGGCGGCGGCGCCCGTGCGCGTCGCCGCGCCATAGGCCGCGCTGAAGGCGTCGGTCGCCTGCACCTTGGCGCCGGCCAGCGTGGCGGCCCGCGAGAGGTCGAGGCGGGCGAGCGCCTCGTTCTCCTCCCGCAGCGCATCGGCCAGGCGCTGGCCCGCGTTCAGCAGGGCGTGGATCATGGGGAGATGGCTCATGCGGGCGATCCTTCCTGGTCGATGTTGGGCTGGGGAGAGGCGGGAAGCGGGGACTGGCCGGCGGCGGCCTGGATGCGGAGCAGCTCGCGATGGACGGAGTCGGCGATCCCGATGCCGCCGCGCTCCGTCCAGGCTCGGGCGTAGTTCTCGACGAGCATCGGGCGCCACTGCGCCTCGGCGGCCCCGCCGGAGAGGAGCCCCTTCGGCCCCTCCCCGAAGACGGGCTGGAGCAGGGAGCCCAGCGCCTGTGCCTCGAAGCGGCGGGCGAGGCGGGCGAGGGTGGCGTGGTTGGCGGCGACGGCGTCCATCACCGCACCTCCAGCTCGGCCTGGAGCGCGCCGGCCGCCTTGATCGCCTGGAGAATGCTGATGAGGTCGCGCGGCCCGACGCCGAGGGAGTTGAGCCCGCGCACTAATTCCTCGAGGGTGACGGAGCGGGGCAGGATGCCGAGCCGCCGCTCGCGCCCGTCATCGACCTGGATGCCCGTGCGGGGCACGACGACGGTCTCGCCGTTCGAGAGCGGGCCGGGCTGGCTCACCTGCGGCGTCTCGGTGACGCGGATGGTCAGATTGCCCTGGGCAACGGCGACGGTGGAGACGCGCACGTCCCGGCCCATGACGATCGTGCCCGAGGCCTCCTCGATGATGACGCGCGCCGCCTGGTCCGGCTCGACACGGAGCTGCTCGATGTCGGTCAGCAGCCGCGCAATGTCGCGGCCCGCCGTGATGAGCACGACGGTGCGCGGGTCGGTCGCGGTCGCCAGGCCGGTGCCGACAGCGCGGTTGATGGCCGCGGCCATGCGCTGCGCGGTGGTGAGGTCGGGGTTGCGGAGGGAGAGGCGCAGGCGGTCGCGCCCGCCCAGCTCGAAGGGAAGCTCGCGCTCCACCACCGCGCCGGAGGCGATCCGCGCCGAGGTGGGCACGCCGCGCTGGACAGAGGCACCCTGGCCGCGCGCGCCGATCGCGCCCGTCGCCACCGCGCCCTGCGCCACGGCATAGACCTCCCCGTCCGCGCCCAGGAGCGGCGTGACGAGCAGCGTGCCGCCGGTGAGGTTGGAAGCGTCGCCGAGGGAGGAGACGGCGATGTCCAGCCGGCTTCCCGGTCGGGCGAAGGCGGGTAGGTTGGCCGTGACCATCACGGCGGCGACGTTGCGCGTGTCGAGCTTCGCTTCCTGGTCGCGCGTGTTCACGCCCAGCCGCTCGAGCATGCCGACGAGGGATTGGCGGGTGAAGATGGCCGAGCGCAGCTTGTCACCCGTGCCGGGCAGGCCCACGACTAGCCCGTAGCCGACGAGCTGGTTGTCGCGGATGCCCTCGACATCCGCGATGTCCTTGATCCGGACCTCGGCCGCGGCGATAGCGGGCACAGCCCCCGTCAGGACCGCCGGAAAAAGGGCGAGCAGGAAGGCGATGGCCGGCACGACCTTCGCGCTTCGGAAACCGCTCTCGCGCATAGTGACCTCCACCAGGGCGCCTCCAGGCGCTTCCGTACCCTCCAGGCGCAACGGCCGTGCCAGGGTGGGACGGGGGAGGGGGCGGCAGGGTTTGCCGGATGGGGGCCGTTTCCGGCCCTCCCCACGGCAGGTTCGGACAGGCGTTGCGGCAGAGGCGAGGACGAGGCGGGATGATCGGCATCAATGGAACGGGACGGGCCGGCATGGCAGGGCCCGCGCGCCCTGCGGCTCGCGGCGGAGGCGGCTTTCGCCTGTCCCAGCCCGCGGCGCGGGAGGCCGAGGCGGCCGCGGCGACGGCTCCGGCCACCGCGGTCGGGCTCGTGGCCCTGCAGGAGGCCGGGGATGCGGCTGAGCGCGACCGCCGGGGCCATGCCCGCGCGCGCGACCTGCTGAAGGAGATGTCGGCGCTCCAGGCCGAGATGCTGAGCAACGGGGTGGACCCGGCGAGGCTCACCCGAATCGCGGCCCTTGCCGATGGCGAGCAGCCGGCCGACCCGGTGCTGGCGGACGCCCTGGCCGGCATCGCCCTTCGCGCCAGGATCGAGCTGGCCCGGCATGGCCTGGCCGTTGCTTAAATGTTGCATAACTGTGATAAGCTGCGCGACGCGACCGCGCTCTGGTGAATGGCGGGGGACTTCCCCTTGTTTTGAGACCAGGGGCATCGCTATACGCGGCTGCCTGACCGGCCGGGGGGACCGGGGGGTCGGGCCAGGCTATTGGGATGCAAGCCATGCTCATCACCCTGCCGCCGGACTACAGGCCCTCGGACGACGAGGCCTTCATGAACCCCCGGCAGCTCGCTTATTTTCGTCAGAAGCTGCTGCGCTGGAGACAGGATCTGCTCCGGGAAGCCGGCGAAACCCTCTCCTCCATGGGCCAGGGCGGCATCATCGAGGCTGACCTGAGCGACCGGGCGAGCGTCGAGACCGACCGCGCCTTGGAACTCCGTACGCGCGACCGCGCACGCAAGCTGATCAGCAAGATCGACCAGGCGCTGGAGCGCGTGGACAACGGCACCTACGGCTACTGCGAGGAGACAGGCGAGCCGATCGGCCTGCGCCGACTCGAAGCTCGCCCGATCGCCACCCTCTCCATCGAGGCCCAGGAGCGCCACGAGCGGATGGAGCGCGTCCACCGGGACGACTGAGGGTCCCACCGATTCGCAGGGGCAGGGCCGAGGGGCGAAGCCGCCCGCGCCGGCCCGGGGGCTTAGGCCCCCTGTCCCGCGGCCGCCTCGGCCGGTGATAACGGGCCCCGAGGGCCGAGGGCTTGCCGGGCCCCGACATGGCCGCCGAGCAGTTCCGCGATCGGGAATGCTTGCAAATTGGCGTCCGGCAGAGCATGTGTGCGCCTGCAGCAGGGGCGCGGCAGCGGCGCCCGGCGGCGTCAGGGCAGATCGGTTCGGGCACGGGCGGGGCGACAGGGTCGCCAATGGCCCGTGCAACCGCATCCGGGACGCCCCGCCGCGCGCCGGCAAGCAGGGCCGACGGGATCCAGTCCGGCGACCCGGCTTCAGAGACACCGCACGGCTCCGGCCGTGCTGACCATCACGCGGCGCCCGCCGCGTCCACAACCGCGCGGCCCCGGCCGCGTGACTAACAGCGCGGCAAGGCCGCGTCCGACGGAGGCCCCAGTGGCGCGCACCCCTCTCGAGCGTATCCGCAACATCGGCATTACGGCGCATATCGACGCTGGCAAGACGACGACGACGGAGCGCATCCTCTACTACACCGGCAAGTCCCATAAGATCGGTGAGGTCCACGAGGGCAACACCACGACGGACTACATGGAGCAGGAGCGTGAGCGCGGCATCACGATCACCTCCGCCGCCGTGACCGCCGAGTGGAAGGACCACCGGATCAACGTCATCGACACCCCGGGCCACATCGACTTTAACATCGAGGTGAACCGCTCGCTGCGCGTGCTCGACGGCGCCGTCTTCATCATCGAGGGCGTGGCCGGCGTGCAGCCGCAGTCGGAGACGAACTGGCGCTTGGCGGACCGCTACAACGTCCCCCGCATCATCTTCATCAACAAGCTGGACCGCACGGGCGCCGACTTCTACCGCGCCGCCGCGACCCTGACCGAGAAGCTCGGCATCAACTGGGTCACCCTCCAGCTTCCGATCGGCATCGAGGACAGCCTCAAGGGCATCGTCGATCTCGTCGAGATGAAGGCCCTGATCTGGGAGGGCGACGAGCTCGGCGCCAAGTACCACGAGGCTCCGATCCCCGACGACCTGAAGGACAAGGCCGCCGAGTACCGGCAGATCCTGCTCGACGCCGTCCTGGCCGTCGATGACGCCGCCATGGAGGAGTACTTCGACAAGGGCGACGTCTCTGTCGAAACCCTGAAGAAGTGCATCAAGAAGGGCACGATCTCCGGCGAGTTCCGCCCGGTCTTCTGCGGCTCCGCCTTCAAGAACAAGGGCGTGCAGCCCTTGCTCGACGGCGTGATCGACTACCTGCCCTCCCCGGTGGACATCGAGGGCATCAAGGTTGCCCCGGAGGAGGGGGAGGACGAGGACGCCGATCGCCGCGTGATCCCGGCGGACGAGAACGCGCCTTTCGCCGGCCTCGCCTTCAAGATCATCAACGACAAGTACGGCAACCTGACCTTCGTCCGCGTCTACCGCGGCGTGCTCCGCACCGGCGACACGGTGCTGAACACGACCAAGGAGGGCAAGGAGCGCGTCGGCCGCATGTTCCAGATGCACGCTGACAAGCGCGAGGAGATCAAGGAAGTCACCGCCGGCGACATCGCAGCCTTCGTGGGCCTGAAGGACACCGGCACGGGTGACACGCTGGCCTCCGCCGAGGACCCGGTGGTGCTCGAGCGCATGGCCTTCCCGGTGCCCGTGATCGACATCTCGGTCGAGCCGAAGACGAAGGAGGGCATCGAGAAGATGACCCTCGGGCTGCAGAAGCTGGCCGGCGAGGACCCCTCGCTGCGCCTGAAGACGGACCAGGAGACCGGCCAGACCATCCTGTCCGGCATGGGCGAGCTGCATCTCGAGATCATCATCGACCGCCTCCGCCGTGAGTACGGCGTGGACGCCAATATCGGCGCCCCGCAGGTGGCCTATCGCGAGACGATCACCAAGCCGCACACCGAGACCTACACCCACAAGAAGCAGTCGGGTGGCTCGGGCCAGTACGCCGAGGTGAAGATCGTCTTCGAGCCGAAGGAGCGGAACACGGGCATCGAGTTCGTGAACGCCGTGGTCGGCGGCTCGGTGCCGAAGGAGTACATCCCGGCGGTCGAGAAGGGCATCAAGGTGCAGGCCGACACGGGCGTGCTCGCCGGCTTCCCGACGGTGGACTTCAAGTACTCCTTGGTGGACGGCAAGTACCACGACGTCGACTCCTCGGCCCTGGCCTTCGAGATCGCCGCCAAGGCCGCCTTCCGCGAGGGCATGAAGAAGGCCGGCCCGGTGATCCTGGAGCCGATCATGGACGTAGAGGTGACCACCCCCTCCGACCATGTCGGCGACGTGGTGGGCGACCTGAACCGTCGCCGCGGCGTAATCCAGAGCCAGGACATGGCCTCGACCTCGGTCATCATCCGGGCCCATGTCCCGCTGAAGGAGATGTTCGGCTACATCTCCAACCTGCGCGGCATGACGAAGGGGCGCGCCTCCTTCTCCATGCAGTTCCACCACTACGATCCTGTCCCCCGCAACGTGGCGGACGAGATCATGAAGGCCTCGGCCTGATCTTCCGGTGGCCCCGCCTCGCGCGGGGCCGCACGGACTTCCGGCGGCGCGGGCGGGATCTCCGTCCGCGCCGTTGCTTTTCCAGGCGTCAGCGCCGGAGGTGGTGCAGCCCCGTCGCGTCGAGAACGACCACCCCGTCCGCCATCCGGGTCGCGATGTAGCGGAGCCGGGCGGAGCCGCGGTCCCGCCGCGCGCGCGAGTGCTTCACCTCCACCACCTCCACGGCCACCGAGACCTCCTCGTCCGGCCGCAGCGCCGCGGGCCAGCGGATCTCCATGGCCGAGCCGGCGAGGCTGATGTCGCGCAGTAGCGGGCTCGCCATCAGCATGCCAAAGCAGGCCGAGAGGGTGTGCAGCCCGGCCGCCACGACCGTCCCGAACACCGAGTCACGGGCGGTCTCCTCGTCCAGGTGGAAGGGCTGGGGGTCGTAGCGGGAGGCGAAGGCGCGGATCTCGTCGAGGGAGAGGGACATCCGGCCCAGTTCGTAGCGGTCGCCGGGATGCAGCTCGTCGAGGGACCGGAGGCGGGGCGTCATGCCCCCTCTTAACCCTGGGCGGCGGCCCCTTGAAGCCGGGGCCGGGTGGGGCGACATGGTCGGCATGATCCAGGACCCGCACCGGCCTCCGGTTCTCGATATGACGCCCGAGGGGGATTTCCGGGAACCGCCGCGTCCGCTGCGCGGCGGTTCCTGGCTCGACCGCGCTCTGCTGCGCCTCGGCGGCGCCGCCGTGCTCGCCACGGCCGTGGCGGGCGGACTCGTGCTCGCGGCCGTGGCGGCCCTGCTGCTCGGCCTTCTCATTCCCGTCCTCGTCGTGGCGGGGCTGGTGGGCTTCGTCTCGCTCTGGTGGCGCATGCGGCGCGCCGGCCGTGCCGGTACACCCGCTTTCATCGTCGTCCGCCGCTGAGCCACCGCCGTGAGCCCTGCGGGGTTCACGCCGGACCCGGCGCGGCTCTATGAGGTCGGCCGGGACGGACGTCCCTATACGCTGGAGCCTGAGAAGCCCGGCTCGGCCGAGGCGCTGGAAGCGTTGGGCCGGCGCTGGTGGACGGGTGCCGTCCTGCTGAACGCCTTGGTGATGGGCGTAGCGGCCGGGGGTGCCCTGCTCGCGCCACGCATTTTGGCAGCTTGGCTCGGGCTGCTGCCCCTGCTGACCGCACCGCTCTTCCTCGTCGCTCCCTGGCTGCGCCGCCGTGCCCTGCGGCGCGGGCGCAGGGTGCACCGGAGCCGCCCTCCGCACTTCCCGCCGCCATCCTCGCCCCGGCCATCGGCCTTGTCCTGAAGGGCGGGGCATGGAAGCCTCCCGGGTCGGCCGGAGAGCCGGGAGGGGAGGATGCCATGGACCGCCGCAGCTTCGGGCAGGGAACGCTTGCCGCCATTCTCGCGGGAACTGTTGCGCGCGAACTCCGGGCACAGGAGGCCGCGGCGCGGGAGGGCTGGGCGACGAGTTGGGCAGCCTCGGTGCAGGGGCCCTATCCCGTCGGCAATCCCTCGGCCCAGCCGAACCAGTCCTTCATCTTCCCCGATCCGGCCGAGGGCGCGCGGGACATGACGCTGCGCCTCGTCCTGCGTCCCTCCCTCTGGGGCAGGCGGGCGAGGCTGCGCTTCACCAACGCCTTCGGAACCCGCCCCCTGCGGCTGGACGGCGCCCATATCGGCCTGCAGCACGGTGGCGGCGCGCTGGTGCCCGGCACGAACCGCCCGGTCCGCTTCGGCGCGGCGGAGGGGGTGACGATCGAGCCGGGCGGGCAGGTCTGGTCCGACGCCGTGGACCTGCCCTTCGCGGCGGAGCCGGGATCGCCGCTGCTGATGGGCCGCAAGCTGGCCGTCTCCTTCCATGTCGCCGGGGCGAGCGGGCCGATGAGCTGGCACGCGAAGGCGTTGCAGACCTCCTACGCCACCGCGCCCGGGGCCGGGTCCAGGGGCGGCGAGGAAGGAGAGGAGGCCTTCCCGTTCTCGACAGCCTCCTGGTTCTTTCTGGATGCGCTGGACGTCTCCGCTCCCTCCGCCACCCCGGTCGTCGTCTGCTTGGGCGACTCGATCACCGATGGCACGGCCTCGACCATGAACGGGGATGATCGCTGGCCGGACGTGCTCGCGCGCCGGCTCAACGCCGCCGTGGGGAACCGGGTCTCCGTCGTGAACGCGGGGATCGGTGGCAACCAAGTGATCGGGCCGGCGGAGTACGGACCCGACAAGCCCTTCCCGGGCGGGCCCTCGGCGCTGGCGCGGCTGGAGCGGGACGTGATCTCCCTGTCCGGCGTCACCACGGTGGTCTGGCTGGAGGGGACGAACGACTTCAGCCGCAACGGCAACGCCTCCCTGGACGCCGTGAGGGACGGAATGCAGGAGGGCGTGCGCCGCCTCCGCGCCGCGATCCCCGGCATCCGCGTGATCGGTGCGACAGTGACGCCCGCTCTCGGCAGCACGAGCGCCGCCCACGGCCATGCGGAGCAGGACGAGAAGCGGAAGGGGTTGAACGCCTTCATCCGGGAGGGCGGGCTGTTCGACGCCGTGGCCGATTTCGACCGCGCGACGCTCGACCCCGCCACGGGCGGGCTGCGGCCGGAGATGATCCCGGATTCCACCATCGGCGGGCCGGGCGACAAGCTGCACCCGAACCGCGCCGGCTATCTCGCGATGGGCTCCTCGGTGGAGCTGGCATCGGTGATGCCCGCGCGGCGCTGACCACCGCGCGGGCGGGCCGGTTCAGGCGGCTCGGGGAGCACCCAGCTCGGCGCGCTTGTCGAAGCGCGCGACGCGGGAGAGGAGGTAGTCCACCTCGGCCCGCGCCGTGGCGGTGAGCCCCGCGCCCGGGCGGCGCTGCGCGTCACTCGCCAGCACGCCCCGGCGCTTCAGCACGTATTTCCGCACGGCCAGGCCAACGCCCTGCTGCTGCTCGTAGCGCACGAGCGGCAGGTGTGCGTCGAACAGGTCGTGCGCAGCATCGCGCTTGCCCTCGGCCTGGAGGCGGACGACATCCGCCAGCATGTCGGGGAAGGCGTAGCCCGTCATGGCGCCGTCGGCCCCGCGTTCGCACTCGAAGTCGAGGAAGAGGCCGCCATTGCCGCAGAGGATGGAGATGCGCTTCATCGAGCCGTCCTTCTCGAAGCCACGCAGCGCCGAGATCTTCTCCAGCCCAGGCCAGTCCTCGTGTTTCAGCATCACGCAGGAGGCGTGGGCCTGCACGATCCGGCGGATCACCGCCGGCGTCATCACCACGCTGAAGGTGAGGGGGTAGTCCTGGATGACGAAGGGCACGTCCGGCCCGATCGCCTCCACTGCCTGGGCGTAGTAGTTCACGATCTGGTCGTCGGTGCGCAGCGTGTTGGGCGGCGCGATCATCACCCCCGCCGCGCCCGCATCCATCACCGCCGCGGTGAGGGACTTCATGGCGGCGAAGCCCGGGGCGGAGACGCCGACGATAATCGGGATGCCCGCCCGCTTGATCATGCGGGAGGCGATGGCGATCCCCTCGTCCTGGTCGAGCTTCGGCGCCTCGCCCATCTGGCCGAGCACGGTGATGCCCGTCGCACCGCTCTCGACGAAGAAGTCGGTCAGCCGGTCGTTGGAGGCCTCGTCCACCCGGCCGTCATCGTGGAAGGCTGTGGGGGCGATGACGTAGACGCCCTTGGCCGCGGTCAGATCGGTCATCCCATCTGCTCCTTCTTCCAGTTCTCGTAGCGCGCCTTGTTCTCGGCGTTCGGGGGATAGAGGCCGGGCAGGGAGGCGCCGCCCTCGACCTCGTTCATGATCCAGCCCTCCTGCCGCTCCTGCTCGACCGCGGCCTCGACGACAGCCTCCAGCAGGGCCTGCGGGATCAGCACCGCGCCGTCCTGGTCCACCACCACCACGTCGCCGGGGAAGACCGCCACGCCGCCGCAGCCGATGGGCTGGTCCCAGGCCACGAATGTCAGCCCGGCGACAGACGGCGGGGCGGCCGCGCCGTTGCACCAGACCGGCAGGTTGGTGGAGAGCACGCCGGCGAGGTCCCGCACCACGCCATCGGTGATCAGCGCGGCGACGCCCTTCTTCGCCATGCGGGCGCAGAGGATGTCGCCGAAGATGCCGGCATCCTGCACGCCCATCGCGTCCACCACGGCGACGCATCCCTCGGGCATCGCCTCGATCGCCGCGCGGGTTGAGATGGGGGAGGACCAGCTCTCGGGTGTCGCCAGGTCTTCGCGGGCGGGGACGAAGCGCAGGGTGAAGGCGCGGCCGACGATGCGGGGCTGGCCCTCGCGGATCGGCTTCGTGCCGCGCATCCAGACGTTCCGGAGGCCCTTCTTGAGCAGCACGGTCGTCAGCGTCGCGGTGGAGACGCCCTCCAGTGCCGATCTGATGCCGGAATCGAGGTTCATTCTTGTCTCCTCCAGGTCGCGCCTGTGCTCCGGGGCATCGCGCGGTGGGCGCCCCGCGTCAAGCACGGGAGATAGAGCCGCCCGGGGCTTGGTTCTTCTTCCCGGACCTCCCATCTGCCGCCGCATGATGCGGATCGGTTCCTTCGGCGGCCTCGGCGCTGCGGCGCTGCTGGCGGGCTTGGCCCTGCAGCCCGGCGAGGCCCGGGCGCAGGAGCGCCGCTTCTTCCAGGTTGCACCCGGTCCCCGGCTGGACACGAGTCCCGTGATCGGTTCAGGCGAGCGCCTCACGGTGCTGGACCGGGCGGCCATCACCCGGTGGCTCTGCCCGAATGGAGGCACCCCCCTGCGCGGCCGGCCGGGCCGTTGCGACGGGCGGGGCGGGGCCCGGGGCAGCGGTGCCGATCCGGATGTGGCGGGCTGGCATGCGGGCCTGCCGCCCCCGACCCATCGCCAGGTCGCCTGCCCCGCGGGGACCATCGCGGCGGCAGCCCGGGCGAATCCCGGCACGGTCCGCTGCATCCCCGCGCCTGCCGAGCTGCGCGAGGCCGCGGCCAAGCCCGAGGCCGCGGAGGCGCCCGGGGCTGCCACGGCTCCCGCGGCGGCCGATCCGAAGACCGTGGAGGTGACCGAGACTGCCGAGGCGCTCGCGCCCCGCAAGGAGACCGGCCCCAAGCCGGTGGCCACCGCCGCCGCCGGTTCCTAGTCCTCCAGCGGCCGTGGCCTGGCGAGGGCAGGTGGGCCGCCGAAGACCTGGCGCACTCCCCAGAGAAGCGCTGCCAGCGCCGCCGTGCCGATCCCCGCCACCAGGACCCAGACGGCCGGCCTGATCTCGAAATCGGTGTCGAGATTCGCCGCGAGGATCGCCCCCGCTGGCAGGTTGGTGGCCAGCGCGTACCAGAGATACTCCAGCCCCGCCGACCCCAGCGCTGCGAGAAGCGCGACGGGCAGCAACGGCCAGGGCTCCCCGCGCCAGCGCGCCGGCAGCCCGCGCCAGAGCATCAGCCAGAGGACGAGCCCGCTCATCAGCACGGGTTCGGAGACGTTGATCTTCGATTGCATGTAGAAATGCAGGATGCCGAGCGCCATGGCGGGATAAACCAGCCGGTGTAGCGGCTTCCACTCCCGCCCGAGCCGCCGGAGCCAGCCATCGGTCGAGGTCCAGCCGAGGACGGCCAGCAGGAGAAGCGCCGTGAAGCCCGTGGAGAGATAGGGCCGGCGCACGATCTCCAGCAGCACGTGCCACAGGCGCAGGTGCTCGTTTCCGACATAGAGGGCGAGGTGGACGAGGCCGTAGCCGAGCGCGGCCAGGCCGAGCATCCGCCGGACCTGCATCACCCGCGGCCAGTCGAAGGCCCAGCGCGCCGGGGTGACGGCGAGACCGATGAGCAGGAAGCGCACGCACCAGTCGCCCGTCTCATGCGTCGCGCGCGTCAGAGGCTCCGGCCCGAGGGCGTCGGCCGCCCAGAGCCAGGCGAGCCAGAGCAGGGGCAGGATGCAGCCGAGCAGCACCAGCGCCTTGAAGGGCGAGAAGCGCCCGCCGCGGTCGAGCCAGGGCCACGGGCCGGGCTTGGGTGGCGGCCGGCGGTCCTGCCGCCGCCGGCGCGCGGCGGGGGAGGGGAGGGTGGCCTCGCTCACATCGGGGGCACCACGCCGTCACGCGCCACGGTCACGCGGGCGGCGGTGAGGCTGCCATCCGGCCCGGGGGTAGCCACGAGGAAGACCTGGGCGCCGGGCCGCAGGTCCTCGATGGAGGCAGGGATGGGTGTCACCACCGGCGCGTCCGGCGGCACGACGATCCGCACCCTCTGCCCGCGCGCGGTCAGGGTGAGGCTGCGCCCGTCATTCCCCTCGACGGCGGAATCGACGGTGGCGTTGGTCATGGAGGAGGTGGGCGTCAGGTCCCAGGCGAAATGGCCTTCGCCCGTGCCGCGCATCGCTTCGGGGAAGACCAGCACTTCCAGCGCCCGCCATACCCCGTCCGGCCCGGGCTCAGCGGCCGTGCCGATATACGTGCCGGGCGTGACGGAGGCGAGCTCCACCCGCCGTAGCGCGGAGACGGAGACGTTCTCCGCGAGGCGGATCGCCGCCGTCCCGCCCTCGCGGGTGGTCACGGTCAGTTCCCGCCCCGAGAGCCCGGCGATGGTGCCCCGGACGCGGCGAGGCGCGCCCTGCGCGCGGGCGCGGGAGAGCCCGGCCAGAGAGAGGGCCGTGGCGGCCAGGAGGATGCGTCGTCTCGTCATGTGTTTCCCTTCTCCCCGGCGCGGGGCCGGCATTGCAGATGGCCCGGCCGGGCGGGGGCTCAATCTCTCGCCCGCGGAATGATGGAGATGGTGCCGCTCACCTCCAGCACCGCCAGCCGGATCTCCTCCATCCGCATCAGCCCCTGGGTCTCGCGCGCGCTCTGCAGGATCTCGTCCTCGCCGATGCGGGACTCGCGCATGCGGTCCCGGAGCGGCTGGCCGTCCACCACCAGCAGGGTCGGCAGCCCCTCCAGCAGCCGCTCCGTCCGCTGGTCCCGCGCCTTGATCCAGCGGAGCGTCACGTCGAGGCCGAGCAGGGTGGAGATCACTAGCAGCCCGTTGGTGAACGAGAAGTCCTCCCCCAGCAGCGCCTGCTGCGTCGCCTCGCCGACGACGAGCAGCAGCACGAAGTCGAAGGTGGTGATGTGGCTCATGCTCCGCCGCCCGGTGATGCGGAACAGGAGCCAGAGCGCGGCATAGACCGAGGCCGCCCGAATCACGCTCTCCATGCGGCGCCCCCACCCCCGCCGGTCACGGCAAGATCAGGAGGTGGAGCGACACCACGGACTCCCCGAGCACCAGGCGCCCGGTGACGAGGCCGGGGCGGCGGGCTTTCACGCGCAGCACCACCTCCGCCCTCCCTCCCTCCGGCGGCGGGTCGAAGCGGAGCTGGACGAGGCCGGGCGCGCGGGCCTCCCCCGCCGCGCGCGGCTCGGCGGCCGAGACCGTCACGCGGTCCACGAAGCCCTCCTCCATCCGCAGTAGGAGCGGGCCGGCATGCGGCGTGGTGGTCCGCAGGCGGATTGTGCTCTCGCGCCCCGCGCGCTCGATCCTCTCCCACTCTACCTCCACCGCGCCGTCCTCGCTCCGGGTCCGGGCCTCGGCCAGCGGGCCGTCGCCAAAGGCCCCCAGCGCGCCGAGCAGGACCAAGAGGCCGAGTCCCGCCCAGCCCCAGCGCTGGAAGCGCCAGATGCGGCGCTGGTATCCAAGGTCCTCCCCGACGAGGCGGGAGGCCTCCTGAAGGGCGGAGTCGGTCATGCCCGGGGCAACGCCGGCCCGGAGCCCTCGTTGCCCGGCCTTCACGCGCCCCGTGCTGCCATGCGAAAGGCAAGGCATGCGAATCCACGTCCAGAACCCCGCCAGCGACCCCGAATTCTCCATCACGGAGGCACAGTGGCGGGCAGCCATCAACCGGCACCCCGACATGGCGGGGATGGAGGTGAGCTTCGCGACCGACGAGGCCGGCCTCGCCGCCGCCCTGCCCGAGGCGGAGGTGCTGCTGAGCTGGGTGCGGCCGCTGAAGCAGCGCTTCCCCGTCGGCGCGCTGCCCGGCGCCGCGCCGAGGCTGAAGGTGATCGCCTGCACCTCGGCCGGGGTGGACAGCGCCGCTCCCTTCGACTGGCTGCCTGATTCGGTCGCGCTGCTGAACAACCGGGGAACCCATGCCGACAAGGCGGGCGAGTTCGGGATCATGGCGATCCTCATGCTCCAGACTCACATGCCCGCCTTCGCCGACCAGCAGCGGCGGGGGGAGTGGAAGCCGCGCTTCGCCTCGACCCTGGCAGGGCGCTCGGTCGTGATCGTGGGAATGGGCTCGCTCGGCGGCGGCGTTGCGCGGCGGGCGCGCGGCTTCGGGATGCATGTCATCGGCCTGCGGCACGGAAGCGAGCCGCATCCGGATTGCGACGAGACTCATCCGACGGAGGTGCTGGAAAGGGTGCTGCCGCGGGCGGAGTTCCTCGTCCTCGCCTGCCCGCTCACCGAGCGGACCCGCAACCTCCTCTCGCGCGAGCGGATCGCGCTGCTGCCGCAGGGCGCCCGGCTGGTGAACATCGCGCGCGGCGCGGTGTGGGACCAGGACGCGGTCTGCGACGCGCTGGAGGCCGGGCATCTCGGGGGCTGCGTTACCGACGTTGCCGTGCCCGAGCCGCTGCCCCCGGACCACCGGCTCTGGCGCACGGCGGGCATGGTGGTGACGCCCCATGTCTCGGCCGATGACCGGGAGCGCTACAACGACCGCACCCTCGACATCCTCTTCGACAACCTCCGCGCCATGCGCGACGGCCGGGCGATGCCGAACCGGGTGGACCCGGCCAAGGGCTACTGAGGAAGCGCTCTCAGGCGGAGGAAGTGTCCTCAGGCCGGGGAAGGGTCCTCAGGACGTCGGGGAGGGCGGCGCCCGCTCGCAGTCCCGCCGCGGCGGCATCGGGGAGATGCCGGAGGAGCCAGGCATCTCCGTCGTTGGTGGCGAGGACGGCGCCGGGGCCGGCGGCGTGGGCGAGGGAGGTGTCTGGGCGAGGGCCGCGCCGCCGATGAGGGTGGCGAGGAGCGCGGGGAGCAAGGGAGCGGGCAGGGTCACGCGGGCGCCTCCGGTCCGGGAGGGCCGAGCCTGCCCCAGCGTCGCGGCAGCTTCCAGAGGAAACCGCGCCCGGCGAGGCACCACAACCCCCGGCCCCCGGCCGGCGTTCACCCCTTCATGCGGATCCACTCGATCGAATGCGGCTCGATGCGTCCCTTCGGCGGCGGCCTCTGGGATGGGGAGACGCCGGGGCTCGGCCCCGCCCATCTCGCCTGCCGCTGCCTCCTGGCCGAGACCGAGGCGGGCTTGGTCCTCGTCGATACCGGCTTCGGGCTGGAAGATGTGAACCGCCCCGTCCCGCGCCTCAGCCGCGCCTTCCTCCTGGCCGACCGCATCCACCTGGAGGCGGATGAGACGGCGGTCTCGCGCCTGCGCGCCCTCGGCTTCGATCCCGCCGATGTCCGCCACATCGTCATGACGCATCTCGATTTCGACCATGCCGGCGGGCTGACCGACTTCCCGCGAGCCGAGGTGCATGTCCACGCCGCCGAGCTCGCCCTCGCGCGCCGTCGGGAAGGGGCCGTGGCGCGCAACCGCTACCGCCCGGCCCAGCTCGCCCATCCCATGCGGGAATACAGCGCCCCCGGCGCGCCCTGGTTCGGCCTGCCCGCCATCCGCGGGCTGCATGGGCTGCCGCCCTCCATCTTTCTCGTCCCGCTGCCCGGTCATACGGGCGGGCATTGCGGCGTGGCGCTGGAAACCGGGGATGGCTGGGTGCTGCATGCCGGCGACGCCGTGTTCATGCATTCGGAGCTGCAAGAGCCCCTCCGCATGCCGCCCCTCGCCTCGGCCTATGCCAATTTCATGCAGGTCAGCCGGGAGGCGCGGCTCCAGAGCCGCCGCATGCTCCGCACCCTTGCCCGCGAGCACGGGGACGAGGTCACGATCCTCTGCACCCATGACCCGTCGCTCCCCCCAAGGGCGGAGCGGCGGGTCGTGTCGGGCGAGGGCCTCAGGAAGCGCTGAGGGCCGCGACGCCCGGAAGGGTCTTGCCCTCCAGCCACTCGAGGAAGGCCCCACCGGCGGAGGACACATAGGTCATCCGCTCGGCGACCCCCGCATGGCGCAGCGCCGACACCGTGTCGCCGCCGCCGCCGATGGACTTCAGCCCGGCGGACTGAGTGAGGCCCGCCACGCTCTCGGCCACCGCCACCGTCGCCGCGTCGAAGGGCGGGGTCTCGAAAGCGCCGAGCGGGCCGTTCCAGACTAGGGTGGAGGCGCGGCGCAGGCGGTCCTCGATCACGTCCACCGTCTCCGGCCCGACATCGAGGGCCATCATGTCGGAGGGGACGGAGTCCACGCCCACCGTGCGGGTGGCGGGATTCGCCTTGAACTCGGCGGCGACCACGAGGTCGCGCGGGAGGAGGATCTCGCAATTCGCGGCCCGCGCCTCGTCGAGGATGCGGAGCGCCGTCGCGTGCATCTCCGCCTCCTGCAGGGACTTGCCCATGTCGTGACCCTGGGCCGCGAGGAAGGTGTTGGCCATGGCGCCGCCGATGACGAGCACGTCCACCTTCCGCGACAGGTTCCCCAGCAGGTCGAGCTTGGTGGAGACCTTCGCGCCGCCGACGATGGCGACCACGGGGCGGGAGGGCGTGCCGAGCGCCGCCTCCAGCGCCTCCAGCTCCGCCTGCATCAGCCGCCCGGCATAGGAGGGCAGCAGCTTCGCGACCCCTTCGGTCGAGGAGTGCGCGCGGTGGGCGGCGGAGAAGGCGTCGTTCACATAGGCATCGCCCAGCTTCGCCATCTCGGCGGAGAGGGCGGGGTCGTTCTTCTCCTCGCCGGCGTGATAGCGCGTGTTCTCCAGCAGCAGCACGTCGCCCTCGCCGAGCTTCGCGACGGCCGCCTCGGCCTCGGGGCCGATGCAGTCATCGGCGAAGGCGACGGGCCGACCAAGCACGGAGGAGAGAGCCTCGGCCAGCGGGTGCAGCGACATCTCGGGCACGCGCCTGCCCTTGGGCCGGTCGAAATGGGAGAGCACCACCACCTTCGCGCCCTTGTCGGACAGCTCCTTGATGGTGGGGCTCAGCCGCTCGATCCGGGTCCGGTCGGTGATGGCGCCGTCCCGCACGGGAACGTTGAGGTCGGCGCGCAGCAGGACGCGCTTTCCCTTAGCATCGAGCTGGTCCAGCGTGCGGAAGGCGGGCATCGCGTGTGTTCCTAGATCCGGCAGAAATGAGAGGGGGCGCCGAAGCGCCCCCATCCACTGATCAGAGAGAGCCGAGCAGCGCGGCCGTGTCGCTCATCCGGTTCGAGAAGCCCCACTCGTTGTCGTACCAGGACATCACGCGCACGAGGCCGCCATCCACCACCTGCGTCTGCGTCGCGTCGAAGGTGGAGGAGTGGGAGTCGTGGTTGAAGTCGATCGAGACGAGGGGGGCGGTGTTGTAGCCGAGGATCCCCTTCAGCTCGGGGGACTCGGAGGCCTCCTTCATCGCCGCGTTGATCGCCTCCTTCGTCAGCCCCTCGGTGCGCGCGGGCACGAAGTCGAGCGAGACGAGGGAGACGTTCGGGGTCGGAATGCGGATGGCCGTACCGTCCAGCTTGCCCTTCAGCTCCGGCAGCACGAGGCCGACCGCCTTGGCCGCGCCCGTGGAGGTCGGGATGGCCGAGACCGCCGCGGCGCGGGCGCGGTGCAGGTCCTTGTGCAGCGTGTCCACGGTGTTCTGGTCGCCGGTATAGGCGTGGATCGTCACCATATAGCCGCGAAGGATACCGAACTTCTCGTGCAGCACCTTGGCGATCGGCGCGAGGCAGTTGGTAGTGCAGGAGGCGTTGGAGACGATCTTGTGCTCGGGCTTCAGCGTCTTGTGGTTCACGCCATAGACGATGGTGGCCTGGGCGGAAGCGTCCGCGTAGGCCTCGCCCCAGGTCACGGGGGCGGAGACGAGCACCTTGCGCGCGCCGGACTGCAGCAGCAGGGACGCCTTCTCCGTGCCGGTGAAGATGCCCGTGCACTCGGCGGCCACGTCCACGCCCTCCCAGGGGAGCTTGGTCGGGTCGCGCTCGGCCGTCACCTTGATCGGCTTGTAGGTCTTACCGTTCGCCGAGATGATCAGGTTGTCGCCCTCGACGCGCACCTCGCCGGGGAAGCGGCCGTGCACGCTGTCGAAGCGGAAGAGATGCGCGTTCGCCTCGACCGAGCCGAGGTCGTTAATGTGGGTGAACTCGACATCGTCCCGGCCGCTCTCCATCGCCGCGCGGAGAACGAGGCGCCCGATGCGCCCGAAGCCGTTGATCGCAACCTTGACTGGCATAACCTTCCCTCTCGTCCGTTCGTCTAGTTCACGCGGCGCTTGAGCGCCGCCACGACCGCATCGGCGGTGATGCCGAAATGCTTGTAGAGATCGCCGGCCGGCGCGCTGGCGCCGAATCCCTGCATGCCGATGAAGATGCCATCAGGCCCGAGCCAGCGCGACCACCCGAACTCCAGTGCGGCCTCGATTCCCACCCGCAAAGCGGAGCCGAGCACCGCATCGTGATAGGTGGGATCCTGCAGGGCGAAGAGTTCCCAGCAGGGCAGGGAGACGACGGCTACCGGGATGCCCGCCCCCTCCAGCGCCGCCTGCGCGGCGAGGGCGATCTCCACTTCCGAGCCCGTGGCGATCAGCGTCGCGCGCCGCTCGCCCGAGGCCTCGGACAGCACGTAGCCGCCGCGCGCCGTGCGGTTCTCCCCGGCATCCGTGCGCACCCCCGGCAGGTTCTGGCGGGAGAGCGCCAGCACGCTCGGCCCGTCCGCCCGCTTCACCGCCAGCTCCCAGGCCTCCGCCGTCTCGACCGCATCGGCCGGGCGGAAGACGTGCAGGTTCGGGATGACGCGCAGCGCGGCTAGGTGCTCGACCGGTTGGTGCGTCGGCCCGTCCTCGCCCAGCCCGATGCTGTCATGCGTCAGCACATGCACCACGCGCTGGCGCATCAGCGCGGCGAGGCGGATGGAGGGGCGCATGTAGTCGGAGAAGACGAGGAAGGTGCCGGAATAGGGGATGATGCCCCCATGCAGCGCCATGCCGTTCATGGCGGCGGCCATGCCGTGCTCGCGGATGCCCCAGTGGACGAAGCGCCCGCCGAAATTCTCCGCCGAGAGCGCCGGGACGCCCTTCACATTCGTGTTGTTCGAGCCCGTGAGGTCGGCAGAGCCGCCGATCATCTCCGGCACGGCGGGCACCAGCGCCTCGAGCGCCTTCTGGGAGGAGACGCGGGTCGCGAGCTTCGGCCTCTCGGCCGCGGCCTTCGCCTTCCACTCGGCGACCGCCGCGTCCCAGCGCTCGGGCAGCTTGCCGGACATGGCGCGCTCGAACTCCGCGCGCTGGGGGTGCTTGGCGAGCCGCTTCAACCAGGAGCGGCGCGTGCCGCCGCCGCGCTTGCCCGCGGCTTCCCAGGATTCGCGGATGTCGTCCGGCACCTCAAAGGGGCCGGCCTCCCAGCCCAGCGCCGCCTTGGCAGCCGCAGCCTCTTCCGGTCCAAGCGGGGCGCCGTGGCTGCCCGCCGTTCCCGCCTTCCTCGGGGCGGAGAAGCCGATGATGGTGCGGCAGGCGATCAGCGTCGGCTTTCGGGACTTCGTCGCGGCATTCAGCGCGGCCGCGATCGCCTCGTGGTCGTGCCCGTCCACCCGGCGCACCGCCCAGCCATAGGCGCGGAAGCGGGCCAGCGTGTCCTCGGAGACGGAGAGCGCCGTGTCGCCGTCGATGGAGATGTGGTTGTCGTCCCAGAGCACCGTCAGCTTGCCCAGGCCGAAATGCCCGGCCAGCGAGGCCGCCTCGTGGGAGATGCCCTCCTGCAGGTCACCGTCGGAGGCGATCACCCAGGTCCGGTGATCCACCAGGCTCTTGCCGAAGCGGGCGGCGAGGTGCCGCTCCGCCATGGCCATGCCGACGGCGGTCGAGATGCCCTGGCCGAGCGGGCCGGTGGTGGTCTCGATCCCCGGATGTTCGCCCACCTCGGGGTGACCGGCGGCGGGGGAGTGGAGCTGGCGGAAGCGGCGCAGTTCCTCCACCCCCATCCCGGCATGGCCGCTCAGGTGCAGCCAGGCATAGATGAGCATGGAGCCGTGGCCGGCAGAGAGGACGAAGCGGTCCCGGTCCGGCCAGCGCGGATCCGCCGCGTCGTGCTTGAGGAAGCGGGTGAACAGCACCGTCGCCGCGTCGGCCATGCCCATCGGCATGCCGGGATGGCCGGACTTCGCCGCCTCCACGCCGTCGATCGCCAGCGCCCGGATCGCGTCCGCCATGCGGCGGGCAGGGGTCACGGGGCGGGCCAGGATCGCGTCCTGCGCCACCAGGGCGGGGCTGCGCTCCGGCGAGGAGGGCTGGTTGTCGGGTTCCGTGGTGGCCAAGTCGAGGATCTCCGGCATCGGTGCCGGCCGGGCAGGACGCCGCCCGCCGGTTCCCTGGGGGGGCCCAGTCGCGTGGGGGCCGTCATAGAGGCGGCCCGCCCTGATGCCAACCCTGGGGGCCGGCGGCGCGGGGCGTGCCGCCGGCCGCGTTTCAGCCGGGGCGGCTGGCGCGGGCGAGCACGGCCTCGAACAGCACCTGGCAGCCGTCCCGCGCCTCCTCCGGCAGGATGCTCTCGGCCTCGTTGTGGGAGAGCCCGTCCTTGCAGGGGGTGAAGATCATGGCGGCGGGCACCCGGCGGGCGACGTAGATGGCATCATGCCCCGCGCCCGAGATGATCTTCCGCGCGGGAAGGCCGAGGCGAGCCGCCGCGTCGCGCACAAGGCCGACGAGCCCGGGATCGAAGGGCTGGGCCGGGATGCGGAACAGCTCGCGCAGGTCGAAGCCGAGCCCCGCCTCCTCCGCGATCGCGCGCGCATGGGCGGGGAAGGCGTCGGCCAAGGTCTCGATCTCCTCCCCCAGGGGATGGCGGAATTCGACGGAGAAGCGGACCTCGCCCGGCACCACGTTGCAGGAATTGGGGAAGACCTGGAGGCGCCCGACTGTCCCGCGCCCCTCCTCGCCGCGCGCCCGCATCAGCTCGTCCACCAGGGCGATGATCCGCGCCGCGCCCACCAGCGCGTCCCGCCGGGCGGAGGGCGGGGTGGTGCCGGCATGGGCGTCCTGACCCGTCAGCACCGCCTCGTACCAGACCTGCGCCTGCCCGCCGGTGACGATGCCGATGCGCTTTCCCTCGCGCTCCAGGATCGGGCCCTGCTCGATGTGGAGCTCAAAGTAGGAATCCGCCTCAAAGGGCGAGGCGGGCGCTTCGCCGCGATAGCCGATGCCCTCCAGCGCATTGAGCACCGAGACGCCCTCCAGGTCGCGCAGCGCGTAGGTGGCATCCCGGTCATAGACCCCGGACCAGACGCCGCTGCCCATGAGGGAGTGGCCGAAGCGGCTCCCTTCCTCGTCCGTCCAGTTCACCAGCTCGATGGGCGCCTCGGTTTCGATGTTGAGGTCGCGCAGCGTCCGCATCACCTCGAGCCCGGCGATCACGCCGAGCGCGCCGTCGAACTTGCCGCCCGTGGGCTGGCTGTCGAGATGGCTGCCCAGCAGCACGGGCGGGCGGGCGGGATCGCGGCCGGGGCGGCGGGCGAACATGTTGCCCATCTCGTCCACCCGCACCGTCAGCCCGGCCTGATGGCACCAGAGGGCGAACTGGTCCCGCCCGGCGCGGTCCACCTCCGTCAGCGTCAGGCGCTTCACGCCGCCCTTCGCCGTCGCGCCGATCGCGGCCATCTCCATCAGCGTGTCCCAGAGCCGGGCGCCGTCGATGCGCTGGTTGGTTCCGGTCATGGCTGCTGGCTCCGTCGTGAGGTCGCGCGATGAATGCGGCGCGCGGCACCGTCGGGCAAGGCCCCCGGCCAGGCAGCTCAGCCGGCGGGCATGGGCGGGCCGCCCTTCTCGACGGCGCGCTGCCAGGCAGGGCGGGCGCGTATCATCTCCAGCCAGCGCCAGAGATTCGGACGGGAAGGGGTTAGCCGGCCGCGCGCGGCACTCGCCTCCACGGGGAAGCCCATCTGGATGTCCGCCCCGCTGAATTCCGGCCCGGCGAAGGAGGGCTGTTCCGAGAGGGCAGCTTCCATGTGGTCCAGATTCGCCGCGATCCCCGCCTCCACCCGCGGCAGGGCGGGCGCGGCGGCGGGGCCGAGCCGCGAGACGTAGAGCTCCACCAGCAGCGGCGGCATGGCCGAGCCCTCGGCGAAGTGGAACCAGTGGAGGTAGCGGCCATGGGCCGGGGTGCCGCGCGGCGGGCGCAGCCGGTCCTCCGCGTCGTGGCGGTCGAGCAGCAGCTCGATGATCGCGCCGGATCCGGCGAACACCTCCCCGTCCTCCTCAATCAGGGGCGACTTGCCGAGCGGGTGCACAGCGCGAACTGCCGGTGGTGCGGCCATCGTCTGCGGGTCCCGCGTGGGGGACGAGGTCGTAAGGGAGTTCCAAATCCTCCAGAAGCCAGAGGATCTGGTGGGATCGCGAGGCCAGGAGGTGGTGTAGGCGGATTACTCGACGCTCCTTCTCCGTTGCGGCGGAGCGTTGCATGGCCCGGCACGGCTCGCCAGCCCGCGGCGGCCTCCTGGCCGTCCCGCCCGCGGCGGCCTCCTGGCCGTCCCGCCCGCGGCGGCCTCGCGGCGGTCCGCCCGCGGCGGACTCCCTGTCGCCCGCTGCGGAGAACGCCTTGCCGTCCGCCCGCGCCCGCGCGAGTTTGCGCTAACGCCCGAAGAGAGGACTCCATGGCGCACGCGCTCTCCCCGGCACTTCCCGCGACGGGGCTTCTCCGCAACAGCGCGCTCGACTCGCCGGAGATCCGGCAGGCGCGGGTGGACCTGGCCGCCTGCTTCCGCATGGCCGCCCGGCTCGGCCTGCAGGAGGGGATCTGCAACCACCTGTCCGTCCTCGTTCCCGGGCGGCCGGATCTGATGCTGGTGAACCCCTATGGCTGGGCCTTCGGGGAGATTACCGCCTCGCGCCTCCTGATCTGCGACTTCGAGGGGCACGTGCTGGCCGGCGAGGGCATGCCGGAGGCGACGGCCTTCTTCATCCATGCCCGGCTGCACATGCGCCACCCCCGCGCGGTCGCCGCCTTCCACACGCATATGCCGAACGCGACCGCCCTCTCGATGCTGGAAGGGCCGCCGCTCGTCTGGGCCGGGCAGACGGCGCTGAAGTTCTACGGCCGCACCGCTGTGGACGAGGAGTACAACGGCCTCGCCCTCGACACCGCCGAGGGGGACCGCCTCGCCGCGGCGATGGGAGACGCCGATATCGGCTTCCTGAAGAACCACGGGGTGATGGTCGTCGGGCCCAGCATCGCCGAGGCCTGGGACGACCTCTACTACCTCGAGCGCGCGGCGGAGGTGCAGCGCCTGGCGCTCGCCACCGGTCGCCCGCTGAAGCCCGTGCCGCCCGATGTCGCCCGCCGCACCTACGAGCAGATGCGCGCGGGCGATGCCGAGAGCGCGCGGCTGCACCTGGAGAGCGTGAAGCGCATCCTCGCGCGCGAGGAGCCCAACTATCTCGACTAGACCATCCCCCGAGGGACTGGGGCGGCATGTCGGGCTTCTCTGCCTCGCCATCACGGCCCTCGGCTGGGGCCTGAACTGGCCCATCCTCAAATCGCTGCTGGCCGAAATGCCGCCGTTGGCCGCCCGCGGCATGGCGGGGCTGCTCGCGGCCACGGTCCTCGCGGCACTCGCCGGCCTTCGCGACGTGCCGCTGGCCGTGCCGCAGGGGCGGTGGCCGGCGCTCCTCGCGGCGGCCCTCCTCAACGTCACCGCCTGGATGGGGCTGGCGACGCTGGGGCTGCTCTATCTCGGCGCGGGGGAGGGGGCGATGATCTGCTACACCATGCCCGCCTGGACGGCGCTCGCCGCCTGGCCCGTGCTGGGGGAGCGGCCCTCGGCGCGGCGGGTGGTGGCGCTGCTGCTCGGCATGGCGGGGGTAGGCATCCTCGTCACATCTGGCGGGCTCGCGCTGGACTGGGGGAAGATGCCGGGAGTCGCGATGATCCTCGGAGGGGCAATCCTCTTCTCCCTCGGCACGGTCTGGTTCAAGCGGCACCCGCTTGGGCTGCACCCCATCGCCTCCGTCGCCTGGCAGGTGGGCCTGGGCTGCTTGCCCCTGGCCCTGCTCTCCCCCCTCCTAGAGGGATTCGATCCTGGCAGCGTCTCGCCCCATGGCTGGGCGGCCTTCCTCTACATGGCAGCGGTGCCGCTCTGCCTCTGCTATCTTACCTGGTTCGCGGCGCTCGCCGCGCTGCCGGCAGGGGTGGCGGCCATCGGCACCCTCGCGACGCCGGCTATCGGCGTGCTCTCAGGTGCGCTTCTCCTCGGCGAGGAGGTCGGCCCGCGGCAGGCGCTGGCGCTCCTTCTCACCCTTGCCGGCATCCTGCTCGCGATCGGGGAGGGAAGGCGGAAGGAGGCCAGGGCCTAGCCCCCTGGAGCTTCCCCCGTGCGCCGGACGCCGTTCCGGCCTATGGGGCGGCGCATGTCCGACCTGCCCATCCTCCGCCTCCTCCCCGGCCGCGATCGGCGCGCCAAGGCGGGCCATCCATGGATTTTCTCGAACGAGGTCGCCATGACCCCCGCCGCCCGCGCCCTGCCGCCCGGCGGGGCCGTGCGGGTCGAGGGAGATGACGGGGTCCGTCACGGCGTCCACCTGTTCAACCCGCACTCCCTCATCGCCGCGCGGCGCCTCTCCCGCGATCCCGGTGCGGTGATCGACGACGCCTTCTGGACCGCCCGCATCGCCGAGGCCCTCGCCCTCCGCCAGCGGCTCTTCCCCACGCCGCACTACCGCCTCGTCCATGCCGAGGCGGACGGGCTGCCCGGCCTCATCCTCGACCGCTACGGCGACCTGGTCGCACTCCAGGCGAACACCGCCGGCATGGAACTGGCGACCCCGGCCATCCTCCGTGCGCTGGACGAACTGATCGCCCCCCGGGCGGTGGTCGCGCGGAACGAGGCCTCCGTGCGCGCCCTGGAGGGCCTGCCCGAGGTCACCGCCCTCCTCCGCGGGACGGAGGCGACCGGCACGGTGGAGGAGGGCGGCGTCGTCTTCGGCGTCGATCCCCTGGGCGGGCAGAAGACGGGCTGGTTCTTCGACCAGCGGGAGAACCGCGCGCGGGTGGCGGGGCTCGCCCGCGGCGAGACGGTGCTGGACGCCTTCTGCCACACCGGCGGCTTCGGGCTGCAGGCGGCCGCGGCCGGCGCAGCTCGTGTCACCCTGCTGGACCGCTCCGAGCACGCGCTGGCCACCGCCATGGAAACGGCCCGGCGCAACGGGCTGGAGGACCGGGTCGAGGCGGTGCGGGGCGAGGCGATGGAGGCGCTGGAGCGCATGGGGCGGGAAGGGACGCGCTTCGGCGTCGTCATCGTCGATCCGCCGGCCTTCGCCAAGTCGCGCAAGGACATCGCGGCGGCGGTCCGCGCCTATTCCCGGCTGGCGCGCCTCGCGGCCGGGTTGGTGGCGTCGGGAGGCATTCTGTTCATCGCCTCCTGCAGCCATCACGTCCCCGCCGGTGAGTTCGCCGACACCGTGATCGCCGGCCTCCAGCGCGCCCGGCGCGACGCCCGCATCCTGGCCATGACGGGCGCCGGACCGGACCACCCCATCCATCCCATGCTGCCTGAGAGCGTCTACCTCAAAGCTCTGACTTTGCAGCTCTCGTAGAGCGACGTGGCGGCGGCCGCGCTCCCACGCGGCGCCGCAATACCCGAGCACGGGGGGATCCCTGGCCCTTGATCCTGGAGCGGCGATGATTAATTAGCTTACTAACATTAGCTTTCTACGAGATCCCCGCCCGATGAGCCTGAACGCGGAATTCGTCACCGCCCTGCGCCGCGTGACCCAGCGCTGGCGCACGCGATGGGATGCGGAGCTGCGCGACAGCGGGCAGACCCTCGCACGCGCCCGCGCGCTGATGATCCTCTTCCAGGAGGGCGGCAGCGCCATGCAGCGGGACCTCGCGGCCCATCTCTCCGTCGAGCACCCCACCCTTGTCCGCCTCCTGGACTCGCTGGAGGCGCAGGGGCTCATCCGGCGGCAGCCCGTGCCTGGGAATGCCCGCGCCAACCGCATCGCCCTTACCCCGGCGGCCGCGCCGATGGTCGAGGCGGCGGAGCGCGTCTCCGAGGGGCTGCGGCAGCGCGTGCTTGGTGACATTCCGCGCGAGGATCTCGAGACGGCGCTCCGCGTTCTGCGAAGCGTGGCGACGAGGCTCGAGACGCTCGAAGCCGTTCCCCGGATGGCTGGAGACGGCGAGGAGAGGGCCTGATGAGCGGCACGGCCGCACCAGCCGCGCCAGCCCCCACGCCTCCGCTGACGGCCGGGCGCCTGGCCATGTACGGCTTGGCCTCGCTCACCTTCGGCCTCACCCAGGGCCTGGGGAACAACTTGGTCGCGGCCAACCTCCAGGCAGTGCAGGCGAGCTTCGGGGCGACCGCGAACGAGGCCGCATGGCTCACCGCCGCTTACGCTTCCACAAGCATTACGGCCTCTATCCTACTGTTCAAGTTAAGGACCCAGTTCGGGCTGCGGCTCTTCGCCAAGCTCGGCCTGGGGCTGTTCCTGCTCGTCTCCCTCGCCCATCTCGTCGCGAACGACCTCCGCTCTGCCGTGGTGCTGCGGGCGGTCGCGGGCTTTGCCAGCGCGCCGCTGAACACCCTCGCCATCCTCTACATGATCGAGATCTTCCCGCCCTCGCAGAAGCTGACGGTCGGCATCGCCCTCGGGCTGATCGGGGCGCAGATCGCGGTGCCCATCGCCCGCCTCGTCTCGCCCGGGCTGCTCGAGACCGGGCTCTGGGACCAGTTGCATCTGCTGGAGCTCGCCCTCGCGTGCCTCTCCCTGGCCATCGTCCTCGTCCTGCCGATCACGCCGCCGCCGCGCGCCAAGGTGTTCGACCGGGTGGACGCGGTCAGCCTGCCCTTGCTGATCGTCGGGCTCGGGCTGGTCGCCGTCGTGCTGGGTCTTGGCCGCGGCTACTGGTGGCTGGAGGCGAGCTGGCTCGGCGGCTGCCTCGCCGGCGGGCTCGCCTGCCTCACCCTGCTGGTCGCTGTGGAACTGAACCGGGAGCGCCCGCTGGTGAACCTGCACTGGCTTTCATCCTCGGACATGCTCCTCTTCGGCGGGTCCATGTTCTTCGCGCGCTTCATCCTGTCGGAGCAGACGACCGGCGCGATCGGCTTCTTCCAGAACCTCGGCCTGCTGAATGAGCATATGCAGGGGCTCTTCCTCGTGATCCTGGCCGCGACCCTCGCGGGCCTCATCGGCGTGGCCTTCGTCAACCGCCCGGAGAACCGGCCGGCGATCCATGCGGTGGCCCTCGCCATGATCGCGGTCGGGGCCTGGATGGAGAGCCGGGGGACGAGCCTGACTCGGCCGCACGACGTCTATCTCCCCCAGGCGCTGGTCGCCTTCGGCGGCGCGATCTTCCTCCCGGCCGCGACGGGCTGGAGCTTCACCCATACCCTGCGCTCCGGGGTGAACTACCTCACCAGCTTCTTCGCGGTCTTCCTCGCCTCCCAGAACCTCGGCGGGCTGCTCGGCGCCGCGGCGCTCGGCACCCTCGTCACGGTGCGGGAAAAGTTCCACTCCAGCCATATCGTCGAGAGCCTGACCCTCGCGGACCCGCTCGTGGCCCAGCGAATCGGTCAGTACGGCGCCGCCTACAACCGCGTCATCGGCGACCCCGCGCTGCGCGCCGCCGAGGGCAACCTCACCCTCGCCGGTGTCGCGACATGCGAGGCCTATGTGCTGGCCTACAACGACCTCTTTCTCGCTGGTTCAGCGGTTTCCGTCTTCTGCCTCGCCGTACTTCTCATCCACCAGCTCGCCGCTTGGCTCGGCCGCCATGCCGCCCAGGACAGCGGGACGGTGGCCTGAACCCCCTTAGGACCTCATGCCCCTCTCCCTGCCCCTCCGCTCGCGGGCGACGATCCCCGCCCTCCTTCTCGGCCTCGCGGGCATTCTCCTCGTGCTCTTCGCCTGGCGCCTGCCGCCCTTCACCTCGGCGGTGCAGGTGACGGACGACGCCTATGTCCGCGGCCTCGTCACCGTCGTCAGCCCGCAGGTATCGGGCTACCTCGTCGAGATTCCCGTGCAGGACTACGCCGCCGTGAAGGAGGGCGAGCTGCTCGCGCGGATCGACGACCGCATCTACCAGCAGCGCCTCGCCCAGGCCCGCGCCCAGCTCTCCGCCAGCCAGGCCTCCCTGGCCAATCTCGACGTGCAGCGGCGCACCAAGGAGGCGCAGGTGGACGTAGCCGAGGCGCAGGTGGCCAACGCGCAGGCCGTGCTGGCCAAGGCCCAGGCCGATGTGCGCCGGATCGAGCCGCTGGTGGCCGCCAACATTCAGTCCCGCGCGCAGAGCGACGCTGTCCACGCCGCGCTACGCCAAGCGGAGGCGGGGCTGGCCCAGGCCGAGGCCTCCCAGGCCGTCGCGCAGCAGTCCCTGGCCGAGACCCTGGCCACCCGCACCGGGTTGGAGGCGGCGGTGCACGGGGCGGAGGCCGCCGTGCGCCTGGCGGAGATCGACCTGCAGAACACCCGCATCCTCGCCCCGCGCGACGGGCGACTGGGCGAGGTGGGGGCGCGGCTCGGCCAGTACGTGACGGCGGGGACGCAGATCACCTCCCTCGTGCCGGCGCTGCGCTGGGTGGTGGCGAACTACAAGGAGACGCAGATCCCCGGCATGGCGGTGGGCCAGCCCGTCACCTTCCGCGTGGACGCGCTCCGGGGCGCGGCGCTGACCGGCCGGATCGAGCGCTTCTCCCCCGCCACCGGCTCGGAGTTCAGCGTCATCCGCTCGGACAACGCGACGGGCAACTTCACCAAGGTCGCGCAGCGCCTGCCCGTGCGCGTCGCGATCGACCCGGGGCAGCCCCTTGCCGACCAACTCTCACCCGGCATGTCCGTGGTAGTGAGCATCGACACCGCCAGCGCGCCGGCCCCGGCGCGCTGATCAGAGGAAGCGGGCGCGGAGGTCCAGGCTGTCCCGCTTTCCCAGCGCGTCCCGGTTGGCGGCCAGCCAGGCGTCGCAGGCCGCACGCCCGTCATCACGCAGGCCCGCAAGAAAGCTCCATTCGCCGTTGTATTTGCTGGACATTCCGAGGCGTCTCATCCGTTCCTCATCCTCGATGAGATGAACGAAAAGCCGCTGATAGCGCGGCGGCTGAAGCGTGCCCTGGTCAACAAGTCTTTGAACGAATTCAATGGCTCGCATCTCGTACATGAGAGAGGCGTTGAAGCCGATCTCGTTCACCCGCGTGTTGATGTCCTGCACGGTCTGAGGAATGTCCGGGCGGGAGACGGGATTGATCCCCACCAGCACGATGTCCGGCGGTCCGCCCCCGCGGTCATAGAGGGGCCAGAGCGCGGGATTGCCCAGGAAGCCCCCGTCCCAATAGGCCTCGCCCTCGATCTCCACGGCGCGGAACAGGTTGGGCAGGCAGGCAGAGGCGAGCAGCGCCTCCCGCGTCAGCTCCTTCCGCGTAAAGACCCGGGGTTTTCCGCTGCGGACATTGGTGGCCGCGACGAAGAGTTGCGGCGCCTCCGGGTGCCCGCAGAGGATATCGAGGTCGAGCACCTCCTCCAGCACCCGGCGCAGCGGGTTCATCTCCAGGGGGAAGGGGTTGAGCTGGTAGGGGGAGAAGAGGCGGGTGAGGGCATCGAAGGCCTGCCAGGCGACGCTGTGGCTCAGATCCGGCCCCCAGATCAGCCGCTCGAAAGGGCTGTTTCGGAGCGGGCTAAGGGCGTAGCGCGCCCCGATCGCGCCCCAGAGCCGGTTCAGCAGCGCGGCCGCGCCGTCCCGCCCGCCCTCGGCCATGCCCTGGGTGAAAGCCGCGCCGTTGATGGCGCCGGCAGAGGTGCCGGAGATGGCGGCCACCTCGATCGACTCCTCTTCCAGCAGGCGCAGCAGCACGCCCCAGGTGAAGGCCCCGTGCGTGCCGCCCCCCTGGAGGGCGAGGTTGATGCGCTGCGGCGCGGCCCGCCCCGTGACGGCCGGGGCGGCGGGCGTGCCCTCGATCGGGGGCAGGCCCTCCTGCCCGGCCTCCGGGGCAGGCGGGGTCACGACGCCGTCCAGCCGCCGTCGATGGAGAGGGCCGCGCCGTTCACCGCGCCGCTGTTCGGGCCGCAGAGATAGGTCGCCATGGCCGCGACCTCCTCCACCTCCACCCAGCGCTTGCTCGGCTGCTTCTCCAGCAGAAGGTCCGTGAGGGCCGTCTCCTCGGAGACGCCGTGCTTCCTGGCCAGCGGCCCGAGCTGCGCCTCGGCCAGCGGCGTGCGGACGAAGCCGGGGCAGATGGCATTGCAGGTGATGGGCGTGCGCGCGACCTCGATCGCGACCGTCTTCGTCAGCCCGACCACCCCGTGCTTGGCCGTGACATAGGCCGCCTTGAAAGGCGAGGCGACGAGGCCGTGGGCCGAGGCCACGTTGATGATCCGCCCCCAGTTCCGGGCCCGCATCCCAGGCAGCAGCGCCTTGATGGCGTGGAAGTTGGAGGAGAGGTTGATCGCGATGATCGCGTCCCACTTCTCCTCCGGGAACTCCTCGACCGGCGAGACGAACTGGATGCCGGCATTGTTCACCAGGATGTCGACATGGCCGAGCGCCTCCGTCGCCTCGGCGCACATCGCCCGCACCCCCTCGGGCTTCGAGAGGTCGGCGCCGGAATAGGGCGTCTCGCCCCCTGCGACCGCCGCCACCTCTGCCCGGGCCGCGGCGATGGCGTCCGGCGTGCCAAAGCCGTTCAGCATCACCCGCGCGCCCTGCCGGGCGAAGTCGACGGCGACGGCGAGGCCGATGCCGCTGGTGGAGCCGGTGACGAGGGCCGTGCGGCCCTCCAGGAGCTTGCTCATGCGTAACCTTCTCTGATTCTTACTTGTCGCTCGAAAACCGTGGGGGCGCAGGAGACGCCTAGGGCAGGCGCTTCGCAATCCCCGCCAGCCAGCGAACCGCGGGGCTGCCGAAGGCGGGCGCCCGGTGCTCCAGCGCCGCGCGGGCGATGGCGGCCGAGAGGCTAGGCTGGGGCAGGGCGGCCGCCGCCAACTCCGAGACCGGGCGGCCGACGGAAAGGGCGAGCATCCCCGCCATCTCCAGCCCGCCCGGGGCGAGCAGCCCGGCACCGGCCAGCCTGCCGCGCCGATCGACGGAGAGTGTCACGAGCCCCTCGTCGATCCCCTCGGCGGCGGCGCGGGTCGTGTCCGCGAGTGGCCAGCGCAGGGTTTCCCCCCCGCCGAGCGCGCCGAGTTCGATCAGGGCGGGCTCGGTGCGGATGGCCCTGACCGCGGGCGGCGCCCCGGGGGTGCCGGGCAGGCGGAACAGCATGGAGTGGGCGAGGGTGCCCAGGTCCGTCCCGCCCGGCCGGCCGATGCAGCCGCCCGCCGCCCAGATGCGGCGGTTGCCCGCGACGCGAAGGGTGCCGTCCACCTCCGGCACGCGGCCGGCCAGCCCCGCAGCCACGAGGTCCAGCCCGGCAAGCCGCGGCGCGCGTCCAAGGGCGAGGAGGAGGTGCGAGCCCTCCAGCCGCGTGCCGTCCGCGAGCAAGAGGGCGATTCCCCCCTCCCGCCGCTCCGCGCGCACGGCCTCGTGCCCTTCCATGAGGGTCACGCCGTCCCGCCGCAGTGCGCGGCCGAGGCCGTCGGCGAGGACGGGGTCGGAGTCGGGCGCGATGCGGGAGGTCGCGACCAGCGTGGCCCGCGCGCCGAGCCGCGCGAAGGCCTGGGCCATCTCAAGCCCGAACCCGCCGCCGCCGAGGATGAGGAGGTGGTCCGGCCGCACGTCCAGCTCGTGGATTGTGTCGGCCGTGAGGTAGGGCACGGTCTCCAGCCCCTCCAGCGCCGGGACCACGGGCGCCGCGCCGGTCGCGATGAGTGCGCGGCGGAAGCGCCATTCCCGGCCGGCCGCGCCCACCGCATCGGGGGCGGAGAAGCGAGCGGCGGCGCGCACCACCTCCACCCCCATCGCCTCGAAGCGGGCGGCAGTCGATTCGGGGGCGGCATCTGCGTCGGCGGCGGCGAGATGGCTGCGCAGCGCGAGCCAGTCCACCGGCACCTCCCCCGCGCCGATGCCCATCCGCGCGGCCCCGCGCGCGGCGGCCGCGCGGGCGCCCGCGGCCCTCAGCGCGGCGGCCGCGATCTCGGGATCGGGCGCCTCTCCGCCCATGGCGCCGCGCTCGAACAGCGCCACCCGCAGGCCCAGCGCCGCGGCCAGGGCGGCCAGCCCCCGCCCGGTCTCGCCGGCGCCGATCACGGCGATGTCGGTCTCTGCCATGCTTCCCTTCCGGCCCTTCGGTCGCGGCAGGCATAACGCGGTCCCGGCGGAAGGGTAGGGGGCGAGGCGGTGGTTGACGCGGACGCGACCGCCTTTCTATACAGCGCCGACCCGCGCCGGGCCTCCCGCCGCGGCTGCCCGCGTCCGCGCCCCGCTTCCGGGCCGGAGGGGCGGCCGGGAGGACCGGGCCAGACCACTCAACGCCGCCCGCCCCTTCGCCCGGGCGGCCCGCATCTCGAACGGAGCTCCCTGCCGTGAAGCGTACCTATCAGCCTTCCAAGCTCGTCCGGAAGCGCCGGCACGGTTTCCGCGCCCGCATGGAGACGGTCGGGGGCCGCAATGTGCTCGCCAGCCGCCGCGCCAAGGGCCGCAAGAAGCTCTCGGCCTGAGGCAGCCCCAGGGGCGCAGGACTGTCGCGCCCCGTGACGCGGTTCGCACCATGAAGCTGCCCCGGATGAAGAAGCGGCGCGACTTCCTCCGCGCCGCCCAGCGCGGCAAGCGGGCCGCCCGGCCGGGGCTGGTGATCCAGGCCCTCGAGGGCACGGGCGGGCCCATGCGCCTGGGCTTCACCGTGACAAAAAAGGTGGGCAACGCCGTGGTGCGGAACCGCACCAAGCGCCGCCTGCGCGAGGCCGCCCGGCTGGTGCTGGGCGATACCCCGCCCGAGGGCTGGGACCTCGTGCTGATTGGACGGGACGAGACCCGCAAGCGCCCCTTTACCCAGCTCCAGGGCGATCTGCGCGGCGCGCTGAAGCAGGCGGGCGTCGCGCCGTGACCCCCGTCGCAGAGGCGCTGAAACTGGGCGTCCGCGCCTACCAGTTCACCCTGCGCCCCTTCATCGGGGCGCATTGCCGTTTCCATCCCCATTGCAGCGCCTACGCGATCGAGGCCCTGGGCGCCCATGGGGCGGTGCGTGGCACCGCGCTCACGGCCCGCCGCATCCTCCGCTGCAATCCCTGGAACCCGGGCGGCTACGATCCCGTGCCCGCTGCGAAGAAGACCTGAACGCCGGACCTGATGGACAACAAGCGACTTCTCGCCGCGATCGCGATCTCGATCGGCATCCTCCTGCTGTTCGACCTCTGGAACCGCCCCGCGCGCGAGGCGCAGCGCCAGGCCGCGCAGCAGGCCCAGCAAAGCCAGACGAGCGGCGTGCCGCTGCCGCAGGCGAATACGGCGCTGAACCCGGCAGGGGTCGCGAGCACCGGCCCGAATGACGGAGCGCCCATCACTCCTGCGCCCCGGCTGCGGGTCGAGAGCCTGCGCGTGCAGGGCAGCGTGAACCTGCGCGGCGCCCGGATCGACGACCTCGTGCTCCGCGATTACCGCGAGACGATCCAGCCCGGCAGCCCGAACGTGCGCGTCCTGGCCCCGCGCGAGGACAACGCGCCCTACTACGCCCAGTGGGGCTGGACGGCCGCCGACGGCCGCACCCCCGTGCCCGGCCCGAACACGGAGTGGACCGCCGAGGGCGGCGCGCTGACCCCCTCCACCCCCGTGACGCTTCGCTGGGACAACGGCGCAGGCCAGCGCTTCGAGATCTCCCTCTCCCTCGACCAGAACTTCATGGTCACCGCCGACCAGCGCGTGGTGAACACGGGCGCTGAGGCCGTGCAGGTCCTGCCCTGGGCCCGCGTGCGGCGCGAACACACGCCCCAGGTGGCCGGCTACTACATCCTCCACGAGGGCTTCGTGGGCGTGCTGGACAGCCGCCTGCGCGAGACGAAGTACGCCGACGCCAAGACCGAGGCCGGCCGCCGCAACGGCGGCCCCGCGCTGGAGCAGGAGGGCTCGGGCGGCTGGGCCGGCTTCACGGACAAGTACTGGCTGACTGCGCTCGCCCCCGTGGACCAGTCCGCCCGCGACCGCGCGGCCTTCCGCCACACGAGCGAGGGCGGCCAGGACCGCTGGCAAGTCGATTTCGCCCCCGTCGCACCCGTCTCGGCCGCGCCGGGCGCCACCGCCGGCTTCGCCACTCGCCTTTTCGCCGGGGCGAAAGAGGTGCACCTGCTGGACGACTACGCCACGAAGCTCGGCATCACCGACTTCGATAAGGCGATCGACTTCGGCTGGTTCTACTTCCTGACCAAGCCGTTCTTCTACGCGCTGGACTGGCTCTACAAGCTGGTGGGCAACTTCGGTGTCGCCATCCTGATCTTCACCGTCGCGCTTAAGGCCCTGTTCTTCCCGCTGGCCAACAAGTCCTACAAGTCGATGGCCCGCATGAAGGTGCTAGGCCCGAAGATGCAGGAGCTGAAGGAGCGCTACCCGGACGACCCGGCGAAGCTGCAGCAGGAGATGATGGCGCTCTACAAGGCCGAGGAGATCAACCCGGCCGCGGGCTGCCTGCCCATCTTGCTCCAGATTCCCGTCTTCTTCGCGCTCTACAAGGTGCTCTTCGTCACCATCGAGATGCGCCACGCGCCCTTCTACGGCTGGATCCGGGACCTCTCGGCGCCCGACCCGACGAACCTGTTCAACCTCTTCGGCCTGATCCCCTGGGATCCGCCCCTGTTCCTGCATATGCCGGCCTGGGCGATCATCATGGGCATCACGATGTGGATCCAGTTCAAGCTGAACCCCACGCCGCCGGACCCCATCCAGGCAAAGCTGTTCAGCTTCATGCCGATCATCTTCACCTTCATGCTGGCCAGCTTCCCCGCCGGCCTCGTGATCTACTGGTCCTGGAACAATCTGCTCTCGGTGGCGCAGCAGTATTACATCAGCCGTCATGACCGGGAGACGCGGCGCCTCGAGAAGCTCGCGGCCAGGACGTGAGCGGGGCCGAGGACCGGGGCCCCCGGGGGCCCGAGGAAGAGGAGGCGGCGCGGATCGAGGCGGGGCGGCTCCTCTTCGCCCGTCCCGTCCGCTTCTTCTTCGCCGCCCAGAAAATCGACGCGCTGCCCCCGGCCGAGGCGCCGGAGGTGGCCTTCTGCGGGCGCTCTAACGTGGGCAAGTCCTCGCTCATCAACGCCATGGCCGGGCATCACGGCCTGGCGCGCGTCTCCCACACGCCCGGCCGCACGCGGCAGCTCAACTTCTTCGCCGCCGGCGAGGGAACCGGGGCGCCGCTCACCATCGTCGACATGCCGGGCTACGGCTTCGCCCAGGCGAGCAAGGCGGTGAAGGCGGACTGGCAGGGCCTGATGTTCGACTATCTCCGCGGCCGCCCGACACTGCGGCGCGTGATGCTGCTGATGGACGCGCGGATCGAGACGAAGGACGGCGACCGCGCCGCCATGGACCTTCTGGGGGAGGCCGCCGTGCCCTTCCAAATCGTGCTCACCAAGTCCGATGACACGAAGCCCGCATCCCGGCTCCTCAAGCGGCAGGAGGAAATGGCGGAGCTCGTGCGCAAGCGCGTGGCCGCCCACCCCGTCGTCCTCACGACCTCCTCGGCCAAGGGAGCGGGCATCCCGGAGCTGCGCGCGGCGCTGGCGGAGATCGCGGCGGCGGGCTGATCCGCGGAAAGGGCCGGTCTCGGCGGGTTGACCGTGCCGGGGCCTGCCCCTTACCACCGCCGGCGGTCCGCCATCCGGGCCGCCATCCCGGGAATGAGCCGATGAACACCGACGAGCAGGACAGGATGGCGATCCTCGCCGGCGCGCTGCCCTATCTCAAGCGCTACGACGACCAGATCGTGGTGGTGAAGTATGGCGGCCACGCCATGGGCGAGGAGGAGGGCGCGCTTCAGTTCGGGCGCGACATCGCCCTGCTGGAGCAGGTCGGCGTCAGCCCCGTGGTGGTCCATGGCGGCGGGCCGCAGATCAACGCCATGCTCAAGCGGCTGAACGTGCAGTCCACCTTCGTCAACGGGCTGCGCGTGACGGACGACCAGACGGTGGACGTAGTCGAGATGGTCCTGGCCGGCACCGTCAACAAGCAGGTGGCCGAGGCCATCACCCGCGCGGGCGTCATCGCTGTCGGCATCTCGGGCAAGGACGGCAACCTCATCCGCGCCCGCAAGGCCGAGCGCGTGATGCGCGACCCCGAAACGAATGAGGAGCGCGTCCTCGACCTCGGCTTCGTGGGTGAGCCCGAGCGCGTGGACACGAAGGTCCTGGAGTTGCTGATCGGCGCCGACATCGTGCCCGTCGTGGCGCCGGTCGGTGTGGGCAATGACGGCCAGACCTACAACATCAACGCCGACACCGTCGCCGGCGCCATCGCCGGCGCGCTCGGCGCCGCCCGGCTGCTGATGCTGACCGACGTCTCCGGCGTGCGCGGCCCCGATGGGATCCAGATCCCCGAGATGACGGTGGCCGAGGTGCGCGCGGGCATCGCGGATGGCTGGATCTCGGGCGGCATGATCCCCAAGGTCGAGACCTGCATCTACGCCATCGAGAAGGGCGTGCAGGGGGCGGTGATCCTGGACGGCCGCGTGCCCCACGCGGTGTTGGCCGAGCTGTTCACCACCGGCGGACCGGGCACGCTCATCAAGCCCTGACGAGTAGCTCGTCCACCAGGCTCCGCATCTCCTTCGCGGAGAGCACCCACTCCCCGCCCGGCAGGACCAGTAGCTCGTCCGGCGCGCTGCCCGTCAGGCGGAGCTGGGCGAAGGTCGCCGCACGGCCTGAGAGCCCGGCCTTCCAGCAGAGCGCGACGAGGACCGGCGCCCTCCGCGCGGCGAGGGCCCGGGTCACCACCCCGGCGGGCAGCCCGCTCAGGGCGGCGAGGATCCGGCCGCAATCGGCGAGCGAGCCCCTGCGCGCGGCGGCGACGAAGCTGCTCTCGTCGACGCCGCCACCCTCCGACTCCGGCTGCTGGGCGGGCGCGGCCGGGCGGAGCGCGGCCAGCGCGTTCCCGTCCAGATCGCGACGGGCCGCCAGCACGCGCAGCGCCCCCTCGGTGAGGAGGCCGCGAAGGCCCTCCACCACGGCGGCGGGCAGCGCGGGGCGGCGGACGAGGGCGTTCTGCCAGGGCTGGTGCTCGCCGCAGCGCCTGGCGATGACAAGAAGCGTCGCCTCGCGCAGCCGGGCAGTCGCGTTGCCGAGCAGCGCCGTGATGGCGGCCGAGTCGTCCCGCGCGACGATCGCGTCCGCTGGCCGCTCGGGCAGGTTGGGCCGGCGGGCGATCGCGCCGAGCGTGTCCGGCACCGGCGGGTCGGCGATCAGATCCAGGAGGTCCTCCTCCTCCAGCACCGGGGAGCCGCGCAGCACGGGCTCGGCGACGGCCATCGCCACGTCGCGAGCGAGATGCAGGATCAGGGGCCGGGGGATGCCCGCCTGCTCGGCGACGAGTTCCGTCACGGCGCTGCGCACGACGACCGCCTCGTCCTCGATCAGGAGGCGCATCGCTTCCCAGCTCGTCCTGCGCTGGCGGTCGGTGCTCTCGAGATCCAGCAGCGGGGCAAGGGAGGCCAGCTTGCGGGCGAGGACCCGCCGCACGCCCGGCTCGGCGTCCCCGGCGAGAAGACGGTCCGCCAGCGGCGGGGCGGCGGCATTGGCGGCGATGGCCGCTCGGACTCCGATCGAGGGGTCGTTCGCAAGGAAGAACAGCATCTCCGGCGGGGTATCCGCCCGTTCCGCCAATCCGACCCGCGCGGCATCGTCCATGCGGCGGGGCGAGGTCGCCGTCATGGCTTCCATCATCGCCTCCAGATCCCCGGCGGGCCGCCCCGTTTCGGGCGCCGTCTTGCCGGGATGAGGGCAGGTTGCGCGGCCAGGGTGAAGGAACCCTGAATCGGACGCCGCACGCGGGCGCGTTGACAGCCCGCCCGGCCCGCGCGATGGGGTCCGCCTGCCGACCGACGCCCGGACTCAGGACGCCCATGATGCCCATTGCCTCTCTCCAGCCCCGAATCGAGGCGCTCTGGGAGCGCCGCGCCGAGCTGACGCCGGCCACCCGTGGCGAGGACCGCGACGCCGTCGAGACGGCGCTGGAGGCGCTCGACTCCGGCCGCGCGCGCGTGGCGGAGCCGGACGGGCAGGGCGGCTGGCGGGTCAACCAGTGGCTGAAGCAGGCGGTGCTGCTCTCCTTCCGCCTGGAGGACAGCGCGGTAATGGACACCGCCGCCGGCACCCCCGGAACGGCCTATGACAAGGTGCCGCTGAAGTTCGCCGGCTGGGGCGAGAACCGCTTCAAGGAGGCCGGCTTCCGCGCCGTGCCGGGCGCCGTCGTGCGTCGCTCTGCCTATATCGCGCCGGGCGTCATCCTTATGCCGAGCTTCGTCAATCTCGGCGCCTATGTGGACAGCGGCACGATGGTGGACACCTGGGCCACCGTCGGCTCCTGCGCTCAGATCGGGAAGAACTGCCACATCTCGGGCGGCGCCGGTATCGGCGGCGTGCTGGAGCCGCTGCAGGCGAACCCGGTGGTGATCGGAGACAACTGCTTCATCGGTGCCCGCTGCGAGGTGGCCGAGGGCGTGATCGTGGGCGAGGGGAGCGTGCTCTCCATGGGCGTCTTCCTCGGCGCCTCCACCAAGATCATCGACCGCGCCACAGGCGAGGTCTTCCAGGGCCATGTGCCACCCTATTCCGTGCTGGTGCCCGGCAGCCTGCCCGGCAAGCCGCTTCCTGACGGTACCCCTGGCCCCTCGCTCTACTGCGCGGTGATCGTCAAGCGCGTGGACGCTCGCACGCGGGAGAAGACATCGATCAACGAGCTGCTGCGGGACTGATGCCCACCGATCCCCTCCCCATCGCGCAGGCGCTGATCCGCTGCGCCTCCGTCACCCCCGCCGACGAGGGGGCCATGACCGTGCTGGAGGGCGCGCTCGCTCCGCTCGGCTTCGAGTGCACGAGGCTGCGCTTCGGGGAGGTGGAGAACCTCTTCGCTATCCGGCGATCCGGGAGCAACGGCCCGCATCTGTGCTTCGCCGGCCATACGGACGTCGTGCCGCCGGGTGAGGGCTGGACGCACTCTGCCTTCGCCGCCGAGGTGGAGGACGGCGTCCTCTACGGGCGCGGCGCGGTGGACATGAAGGGCGGCGTCGCTGCCTTCGTCGCGGCGGCGACCGATGCGGTGGCCGACGGAACCGCCGACCGCGGTACGCTCTCCTTCCTCATCACCGGGGACGAGGAGGGGGTTGCGACGGACGGCACCACGCGCGTGCTCGACTGGATGGAGGAGAGGGGGATCGTCCCCGACATGTGCCTCGTCGGCGAGCCGACGAGCAAGGCGCGGCTGGGCGACACGATCAAAATCGGCCGGCGTGGCAGCCTCTCGGCCGAGTTCACCATCCACGGCTCCCAGGGCCACGTCGCCTATCCCGACCGCGCCGACAACCCGATCCACCGGCTCGGCCGCGTGTTGCATCGGCTGACGGAGACGCCGCTCGACGAGGGGACGGAGTGGTTCCAGCCGAGCACGCTGCAGGTCACCACGGTGGATGTGGGCAACCCCACGAACAACATCGTCCCCGCCCGCGCCTTCGCCCGGCTGAACATCCGCTTCAATCCCAGCCACTCGTCGGAGAGCCTGGAGGCCTGGATCCGCGGCATCCTGGAGAAAGAGGCGCCGCGCCACGAGGTCTCCTTCTCACTCTCGGGCCATGCCTTCCTGACGGAGCCCGGGCGCTTCGTGGAGGCCCTGCGCCGCGCCGTGCGCGCGGGCACGGGTGGGGAGGGTGCGCTCGATACGGGGGGCGGCACCTCGGACGCGCGCTTCATAACCCGGCTCTGCCCGGTCGCCGAGTTGGGTGCGGTGGGCACCACCATGCACCAGACCGACGAGCGCACGCCCGTGGAGGAGCTGCGGCAGCTCGCCGCCCTCTACGGCGCCGTGATCCGGGAGTGCCTGGGCTGAGCGCGCCGCGGGTCACGACCGAGGCGCAGATCCGCGCCGGCTTCCACGCGGCTTGGCTGCTCGCCCGTGGGCGGGAGGAAGGGCTGCGATTCACCCTTCTCTCCATGGAAGGCACGGCGCGCTCCTTCTGGGCGGCGGTGTTCTGCCTGCTTCCCTTTCTCCTGATCCGCGCCCTCGGGGACAGGAGCGCCTTCTCCGCCGGGCTTCCCGTCGAACTGATCGGATACAGCCTGGGCTGGACGGTGTTTCCGCTGGCCTCGGCCGCGCTGGTGGACGCGTCCAGGCGCGGGCCGCTCTGGCCCCTCTTCATCGCGGCCTGGAACTGGACGAACCTTGCCCAGTATGCCGCCCTCCTCGGCGCCACCCTGCTCAACCCCCTCCTGCCCACGGGCTTCGGCGGGGCGCTCACCCTCGTGGCCTTCGGCTACGCCCTCTGGCTGGAATGGTTCGTGGCGAAGTCCGCGCTGCGCATCAGCGGCGCGCGCGCAGTGATCTTCGTCGTGCTCGACATGATGATCGGGCTGTTCATTGCCTCCGTGGTGGCGCGCCTCTCGCTCCCATGAGCGACCGGGCCGGCTGAGCTGTCCGGTCGCCTCAGATGTCCTTGGGCTTCGGCACAGGGGGCGCGGAAACCTCGCGGAGTCCCTGATCGACGAGGCATTTCCAGGCGCTCTCGGCATCATCGGCCATGCGGAAGAGATCGAGGTCGTGGGGCGAGATCATCCCGGCCGCGAGCAGGGCATCGAGGTTCACGACCGACCGCCAGTAGTCCCCGTCGACCAGCACGATGGGAACCTGCGGCGCCTTCCCCGTCTGCCGGAGGGTGAGGATCTCGAAGAGTTCGTCGAGCGTGCCGAAGCCGCCGGGGAAGACCACCAGCGCGTTCGCCCGCATCGCCAGGTGCATCTTGCGCATGGCGAAGTAGTGGAAGCGGAAGGTCAGCTCTGGCGTGGAGTAGGCGTTCGGCTCCTGCTCGAAAGGCAACATGATGTTGAAGCCGATCGAAGGTGCCTTCGCCTCGCGCGCGCCGCGGTTGGCGGCCTCCATGATACCTGGGCCGCCCCCGGTGGCGATGACGTTGTCCCGGAGTCCTTCCCCGTCGAGAAACGCGCCCCCCCGCTCGGAAGCGAGCCGCCCGAACCGCCGCGCCTCGGCGTACCAGAAGTGCTGCCGGCCCGGCCCGTCCTCCCGCACCCGCGCGCTGCCGAAGACGACGATCGTGGAGCGGATGCGCCAGTTGCGCAGGGTCTCGTCCGCCTTGGCGAATTCCAGGAGGAAGCGCACCCCGCGCATGGAGGAGCCCATGAGGAAGTCCGGGTCGAGCGCGGCCAGCCGGTAGGAGGGCGAGGCGAGTTGCGCGGCATTCGCCTGGGTGAGGGAGGAGCTGTCGTTCATGGTCTCTCCGGCTTCTGGGCAGGCCTGCCTCCTCAATTCCCGAGCCCCGCGGTTGTTGCCGGCGGCATGTCCCTCCCCCGGCTGAAAGGCTCCGATCCGTGCCGGGCAGAAACGGAGGACCGGGCGCTAGACGCTTGAACCCGTTCCTTTTCCCCTGGCCTGGGCCGGCGGATGGCCCTCCGGCCTGCCCGTCAGCACAAGCCCGCGACCCGCGCGCACCGCTCCATCCCCGAAGCGCCCCCGCAGGGATTCCATCGCGGCCCAGCGGGCGGCGCGGCGCGGAGCCTCCGGGTCCGCTAGGTCGCCCAGATCCGCAGTCCCACCCTCGACCAGCGGCTGAGCGCCGATCCCGATGAGGCGGAATGCCGTTCCGTCGGCCTCGCGCGCGAGGAGCGGCAGCACGGCCCTGTAGAGGGTCTCGGGCACGATGCTGGGCCCGGCCAGGCGGGCGTGGCGCGTGCGCAGCGCGAAGCGGCCCGTCTTGAGCTTGAGCACCACGCCCCCGGCGGCCAGGCCCTTCTCGGCCAGCCGCCGCGCGAGCTTCTCGCATAGGCGCCAGAGGATCGGCTCCATCTCGGCGGGCCGGGAGAGGTCGCGGTCGAAGGTGGTCTCGGCCGAGACCGACTTGGTGTCGCGCTCCGGTCGGACCGGGCGCGAGTCCTCCCCCCGCGCACGGGCGATGAGCAGCGGGCCGTCCTCCCCGAAGCGTCGCATCGCCTCGCGCGGCTCCAGGGATTGCAGCTGGCCAAGGGTGGAGAAGCCCATGCCCGCCAGCCTGGCCGCGAAGGCCGGTCCCACCCCCGGCAGGATCGTGACGGGCTCCCCGGCGAGGAGCGTAGCGGCCTCGGCCGCGCCGATGCAGGCCAGGCCGCGCGGCTTGTCCCGCTCCACCGCGATCTTCGCCAGCAGCCGGTTGGGCGCGAGGCCGACCGAGATGGTCACCCCGACCTCCTTCTCAACCTGCCGCGCGAAGCGGGCGAGGGTGACCGCGGGCGGGGCGCCGTGCAGCGCCTCCGTACCGGAGAGGTCCAGCACGGCCTCATCGATCGACATAGCCTGGACCAGGGGGGTCAGCTCCTCCATCAGCGTCCGCACGGCGCGGGAGGCGGCGGTGTACTTCGCGAAGTCTGGCCGGATCACCACGGCATCGGGGCAGGCCTGCAGCGCCTTGAACATCGGCATGGCGGATTTCACGCCGCGTGTCCGCGCGACGTAGCAGGCGGCCGAGACGACGCCGCGCTGCCCGCCGCCGACGATCACGGGCCGCCCGGCCAGTTCAGGCCGGTCCCGCTTCTCCACGCTGGCGAAGAAGGCGTCGCAATCGACATGGGCGATGGCGAGGGAGAAAAGCTCGGGATGCGAGGCGACGCGCGCCGAGCCGCAGGCGGCGCAGCGGCGGGGCGCGGCGTCGGTGCGGTGGAAGCAGTCCCGGCAGAGGGAGGGCATCCGCCCTTCTAGCACAGCCCTGCGCAGTGGGTGCGGAGTCGCCGCTCGGCTGCGGTTCAGTCCCGGTCCCAGAGCCGGGCGGCGCCGAACACCCCCGAGCTGTCCCCGTGCTTGGCGGGGAGGATGTTTACCGCCTTGGTGTCGCCGAAGATGAAGGGGGCCATAAGGCCGGGCAGGTCGCGGTAGAGATGCGCGAAGTTGGAGACGCCCCCGCCGAGCACGATCACGTCGGGATCGACCAGGTTCACCACCACGGCCAGCGCCCGCGCCAGCCGGTCCGCATGGCGGGCGAGGCCCGCGGCGGCCCCGGGATCGCCGGCGCGGGCGCGGGCCTCCACCGCGCTCGCGTCGCGGTGGCCGGGCCCGTCCGTATCGGCCGCGAGCGCCGGGCCGCAGAGGAAGGTCTCCAGGCAGCCGTGCAGGCCGCACCAGCAGCGCCGGCCCGGGAACTCCTCCGGCCGCATCCAGGGCAGGGGGGTGTGCCCCCACTCGCCGGCCACGCGGTTGAGCCCATCGAGCGGCCGCCCGTGTACGACCCATCCGCCGCCCACGCCCGTGCCGAGGATCGCGGCGAAGACCACGGGGTATCCCGCCCCGGCGCCGTCGGCGGCCTCGCTCATCGCGAGGCAGTTGGCGTCGTTCGTCACCCGCACCTCGCGCCCGAGCGCCGCGGCGAGATCCCTCTCCAGCGGCTGCCCGTTCAGCGCCTGGGTGTTGGCGTTGCGGACGAGGCCCGTCCGCGGGTTGATGCTGCCCGGGATGCCGAGGCCGACCGTCCCCCGCGCTCCCAGCCCGGCCTCCGTCTCCGCGACGAGTTCCGCGATCGCCCCGACGATGGCTGGGTAGCCCGCCGGGGTCGGCCGCCGACGGCGCAGCAGTACGCGCCCTTCGCCGTCCAGGGCGGCGACCTCCGTCTTCGTGCCGCCGAGATCCACGCCGAGCCTGATCGTCATGGCCTCACCAATGCCGCCGCGGCCCGGGAGCGTCCAGCCCGGGGCGCGATCACAGCCGCGTCGGTGGCCCTGGACTCGGGCAGCGCGGGGTGGTGCATTTGCCGGTCTCATGGCCGCGCCGTCCAACGCCCCCAAGAAGGAAACCCTGCTCGACGTGCAGGGGCTGACCTGCCCGCTGCCCGTGCTGAAGGCCAACAAGGCCCTGCGCGGGATGCCCGCCGGGGCGCGGCTGACGGTGCTCGCGACCGATGCGGCGAGTGTGGTGGACTTCCAGGCCTTCTGCCGGGAAACCGGCCACTCCCTCGTCTCCTTCAGCGAGAGCGCGGGGGTCTATCGCTTCACGCTCCGCAAGCGCGACGAGGCGGCGGTGAAAGGAGGGGGCTGATGCTGCTCCTCACCCATCCCGCCTGCCTCCGCCACGACAACGGGCCGCACCACCCCGAATGCCCGGACCGGCTGCGGGCGGTGATCCGCGCTCTGGAGGCGCAGGAATTCTGCTCCCTCGTCCGGGCCCAGGCGCCCGAGGCGACCCGCGAGCAGCTCCTGCGGGTGCATCCGGAGCGCCATGTGGACCGCATCCTCTCCACCCGCCCGGCGGAGGGGGCGAGGGTCCATCTGGACGCCGACACCTCCATGAACGCCCATTCCGCCGAGGCCGCGCTGCGCGCCGCGGGCGCTGGGGTCGAGGCGGTGGACTGCGTGATGTCGGGCGAGTTTCCCCGCGCCTTCTGCGCCGTCCGCCCGCCCGGCCACCACGCCGAGCCCGACTCCCCCATGGGCTTCTGCCTCTTCGCCAATGCCGCCATCGCGGCCCGGCACGCCCAGGTGGCGCACGGGGTCGAGCGCGTGGCGGTGCTCGACTTCGACGTGCATCACGGCAACGGCACCCAGGCCGCCTTCTGGAACGAGCCGAGCCTCATGCTCGCCTCCTCCCACCAGTCGCCGCTCTATCCCGGGACGGGGGATGCCTCGGAGACGGGGGTGGGCAACATCCTGAACGTTCCGCTCGCGGCCGGCACGGACGGCGCGACCTTTCTCCGGGTCTGGGAGCGGAACATCCTCCCCGCGGTCCAGGCCTTCTCGCCCGGCCTCATCATCGTCTCCGCCGGCTTCGACGCCCACCGCATCGACCCGCTGGCCGGGCTTTGCCTAGTGGAGGATGATTTCGCCCGCCTCACCGAGGCGATCTGCGACGTGGCGAACACCGTTTGCTCCGGGCGGGTGGTATCGATGCTGGAAGGCGGCTACGACCTCGGCGCCCTTGCCCGATCGGTGGCCGCCCACACGCGCGCCCTGATCCGCGCCTGACCTTCCCGGAGCCCTCATGCCCGACCCCTTGCCCGATGTGGAGAACCTGTCCTTCGAGGAGGCTATGGCCGAGCTGGAGACGATCGTCCGGCGGCTTGAGGGCGGCCAGGCCCGCCTCGAGGAGGCGATGGACTCCTATGCCCGCGGCACCGCGCTCCGCGCCCATTGCGAGCGCAAGCTGAACGAGGCGGAGGCGCGGGTGCAGGCGCTGGTTCCCGGCGCGGCCGGCCCGGCCCTGAGGGACGTGGAATGAGCGGCGCGGCGGCGGAGGCCGACGTGATGGAGGGGCTGAAGGCCGCGATGGCCGAGGCCGCCTCCGAGGTGGACGAGATGCTCGACGCCCTGCTGCCGAAGGAGGAGGGCGAGGAGCGCGCCCTCTTCGCGGCCATGCGCTACGCCACCATGGGTGGCGGCAAGAAGCTGCGCGCCTTCCTTGTGCTCGAGGGCGCGCGGCAGTTCGGCGTGGCCCGCCACTCCGCCCTGCGCGCCGCGGCGGCGGTGGAGATGCTGCACGGCTACTCGCTCGTGCATGACGATCTCCCGGCCATGGACAATGACGACCTGCGCCGGGGCAAGCCCACGGTCCACCGCGCCTGGGACGAGGCGACGGCCATCCTGGTGGGCGACGCGCTGCAGACGCAGGCCTTCGCCACCCTCGGCGCGCCCGAGACCCATTCCGACCCGGCCGTGCGCGCCGAGCTGTGCCTCCAGCTCGCCCTTGCCTCCGGCGCACGCGGGATGGTGGGCGGGCAGATGCTCGACATGATGGCCGAGAAGGCGACCGCCCCGCTGGACGAGGCCGCGATCGGCCGGCTGCAGATGCTCAAGACGGGCAAGCTGATCGAGTTCTCCGCCGAGGCCGGGGCGATCCTCGGCAGGGCGGCGGCCGGTCCGCGCAGCTGCCTGACCTTCTACGGCCGCGAGATCGGCGCCGCCTTCCAGATCGCCGATGACCTGCTCGACCTCTCGGCGACGGCCGAGGAAGCGGGCAAGGCGACGGGCAAGGATGCCGGGGCGGGCAAGGCGACGCTGCTCGGCCTGCTCGGCCCCGAGCGCGCACGGATTCAGGCGGAGCGGCTGGTCGACCAGGCCAAGCGCCACCTGGACGGCTTCGATGAACGCGCCGGCCTCCTGCGCGCCCTGGCGGATCACGTGATCCGCCGCCGGAACTGAGATTGAGACAAGAACGGTTCGAGGAAGAGCCCATGTCCCCGCCCCCCGCGACGCCGTTGCTGGATCGCGTGCGTATTCCGTCCGATCTGCGGAACTTCTCGCCCGAGCAGTTGAAGGCCCTGGCCGAGGAGGTCCGGGCCGAGACTGTGCATGCGGTCTCCACCACCGGCGGCCATCTAGGCGCCTCGCTCGGCGTGGTGGAGCTGACGGTCGCACTGCACGCCGTGTTCGAGACGCCGCGCGACCGGCTGATCTGGGATGTCGGGCACCAGGCCTATCCGCACAAGATCCTGACTGGCCGGCGCGACCGCATCCGCACGCTGCGCCAGGGCGGCGGGCTATCGGGCTTCACTCGCCGCTCGGAGAGCGAGTACGATCCCTTCGGCGCCGCGCACTCCTCCACCTCCATCTCGGCCGGGCTCGGCATGGCGGTCGCGCGCGACCTGCTGGCGCCGCAGGGGCTGGGCCAGGGGCCCGAGCAGGCCGTGGTCGCGGTGATCGGCGACGGCGCCATGTCGGCGGGCATGGCCTATGAGGCGATGAACAATGCGGGGGCGATAAAGTCGCGCCTGGTCGTCGTGCTCAACGACAACGACATGTCGATCGCCCGCCCGGTGGGCGCCATGTCGGCCTACCTGTCGCGCCTCATCTCCTCGCGCCCCTTCCTCTCCATCCGCGAGGTGATGTCGCGCGTGGCCCGCCGCTTCCCGCGCCCGCTGGCCGAGGCCGCTAAGCGCGCGGACGAGTACGCCCGCGGCATGCTGACCGGCGGCACGCTCTTCGAGGAGATGGGCTTCTACTATGTCGGCCCGATTGACGGGCACGACCTCGACCACCTGCTCCCTGTGCTGCGCAACCTGCGCGACGCCGAGGAGAGCGGGCCCATCCTGCTCCATGTGGTCACACAGAAGGGCAAGGGCTACGCGCCCGCCGAGGCCTCGGCCGACAAGTATCACGGCGTGGTCAAGTTCAACGTCGTCACCGGCGAGCAGGCCAAGGCGCCCCCGGGGCCGCCTTCCTTCACGAAGGTCTTCGCCCAGGCCCTGATTGCCGAGGCCGAGGCCGACCCGCGCATCGTGGCGGTGACGGCCGCCATGCCGGGCGGCACCGGTCTGGACGCCTTCGAGAAGCGCTTCCCGCGCCGCAGCTTCGATGTCGGCATCGCCGAGCAGCACGCGGTCACCTTCGCCGCCGGCATGGCTTGCGAGGGGTTGCGCCCCTTCGTGGCCATCTACTCGACCTTCCTCCAGCGCGCCTACGACCAAGTGGTGCACGACGTCGCGCTGCAGAACCTGCCCGTGCGCTTCGCCATGGACCGCGCGGGGCTCGTCGGGGCGGACGGCGCGACGCATGCCGGGGCCTATGACATCGCCTATCTCGGCTGCATCCCGAACATGACCCTCATGGCGGCGGCCGACGAGGTCGAGCTGACCCATATGGTGGCCACCGCGGCCGCCCATGACGCCGGGCCCATCGCCTTCCGCTATCCCCGCGGCGAGGGACAGGGGCTCGACCTTCCCGCCCGCGGCACGGTGCTGCCGATCGGGCGCGGGCGCGTGCTGCGCGAGGGGGGCACCATCGCCATCCTCTCCTACGGCACCCGCCTGGGCGAGGCGCTGCGCGCCGCCGACGAGCTTGCAACCCAGGGCCTGTCCTGCACCGTGGCCGATGCGCGCTTCGCCAAGCCGCTGGACACCGCCCTCATCGAGCGCCTCGCCCGCAACCACGCCGTGCTGCTTACGGTCGAGGAGGGCTCGACGGGCGGCTTCGGATCCCTCGTCGCCCACCACCTCCTCCACCAGGGCCTGCTGGATGGCGGGCTGCGCTTCCGGCCTCTGACCCTGCCCGACACCTATATAGACCACGAGACGCCGAGGAAGCAGTACGACCTCGCCGGCCTCAACGCGCCCCAGATCGCCCAGGCCGCCCGGGACGCCCTCGGGCACGAAACCGACGTCAGGCCGGCGAGGGCCTAGAGCAACCGAGGAAGTCGCGCCGGGGTCGCGGAGGGTCGGCTCCGTGCCGCCGGGCTGCTAACCTCCCGGCGAGCCACCGGGAGGACCGCCTTGCCCCAGACGAAGCCGGCCAAGCAGCGCGCCGACGCCGCGCTCGTCGAGCGCGGGCTCGCCGAGAGCCGAACCCGCGCCCAGGCACTGATCCTGGCGGGCAAGGTGTTCAGCGGCGAGCGGCGGATCGACAAGCCCGGCCAGGAGCTGCGGGAAGGGGACGCGCTGGAGGTCCGGGGCCAGGACCATCCCTGGGTCAGCCGGGGCGGGCTGAAGCTCGCGCACGGGCTGGCGGCCTTCGGGCTCGATCCGTCCGGCCGGATCTGCCTCGATGTCGGCGCCTCGACGGGCGGCTTCACCCATGTGCTGCTGCATCACGGCGCCGCGCGGGTCTATGCGGTCGATGTCGGCCATGGCCAGCTCGCCTGGAACCTCCGCAACGATCCCCGCGTGGTGGTGATGGAACGGGTGAACGCGCGCTACCTCGACGCCACGATGGTTCCGGAACCGCTGGGCACCGTGGTCTGCGACGCGTCCTTCATCGGGCTCGCGACCGTCCTGCCGGCCGTGCTGTCCCTCGCAGCGCCGGGCGCCTTCGCCGTCGCGCTCATCAAACCCCAGTTCGAGGCGGGGCCGGGCATGGTGGGGAAGGGGGGCGTGGTGCGGGACCCGAATGTCCATCGCGCCGTCTGCGCCCGAGTGAGGAACTGGTGGTCCGGACTGCCGGGCTGGAATGTCCTCGGCATCACCGAGAGCCCGATCACCGGCCCCGAGGGGAACAAGGAGTTCCTCATCGGGGCCCGCAAATCCTAGTCTTTTAGCGTCCCATCGCCTCCGTGCCGGTTGCCGTGCTCGCCCGGGACAGGCTTCCCGCGAGCGCCCAGACGCGTGCCGGATCCATCCGCACGTCCGGGTCGTTCAGCAATCGGTCGAGTTCGGCGAGGGCCTTCTCCATCTCCGTGTCAGTCATGGCACCCCTTTAGTTTTCGCAGTGCAGCATGCCTGGAAACGGCTTTGTTGATCCAGGGTTTCAGGCCTTCAGCGGCCGTGAACCCCGTTCATTCGTTCGTGAGCGAATCCTCAGTTCGTGGAGACGAGTGCCGGGAAAAGAGCCGCGTCCCGGGAAGAGGAACGGGCGGGGTTGCGGAAGCGCAGTTCCCCGGCGGGCACGCCGTCCGGCGGCGCCATCCCGAACAGCTCCATGCGGGAGGCGCAGGACACCGTCGAGACCGCCCGCGCCTCGGCCGTCGTGAGGAAGCGGCGCACCGATCCCTCCAGCTCCATTCGCTCGCGCAGCCCGCGCCATTCCTGCCGCCCGATATCGTCGAGGAAGACGGCCAGGATGCCCGCCCGCTCGCCCGCGAGGCGGGAGGAGGCGGCCACCATGCGGCGGCACACGGCCTGGGCGATGTCGCAGGCCTGCCCCGCCCGGGCCGCGAGGACGAGGATGTTGCCGTTGCCCTGAGTCACGGCGAGATGCGCCTCGGGGCCGAACAGCGCCCGCAGCGCGGTGGCCGGGATGGCCGCCTGGGCCCCTGCGAGGATCAGGGGGTCGAGCTTCAGCACGGCATCGGTCGCGGCGTCCTGGCGCCGGCGGTCGCGGAGCATGTCCATGATGCGCCGCTGCAGCGCCACGCCGTCCAGCGCGTCGCGCCCGAGGCCTTCGGGCAGGGTCATTTTCAGGACGTAGCGGCCGGGATGCGCCGCGAGCCAGGTCTGGAGATCCGGGTTCACGCCGTCCACGAAGGCGCACCAGTCGCCGCGGGGCACGGGGCGCCCCTCCTCGGCCGAGACGGTTTCGCAGGCAATCTCCGCTTCCACGCCCTCCCGCGCGATGACGAGGTCGTGCGGGGTGCCGTCCGTGAGGCCGGTGAAGCGCACCTCGAATCCGCGCGCCCGTTGAACCGCCGCCACGCGCAGGAGGTGGAAAAGCGGGACGAGGTTCGCATCCCCCGCCAGGCCGGCATGGAGGAGGGAGCGGAGGCGGCGCCGGGCCGGGACGGGAAGGGCCTCGGCCAGCCGCGCCGCATCGCGGGCGAGGCGCAGCAGCTGGCCCTCGGCGCGCCCGGCATTTTCCGGCGCCTCGGCGCCCAGGAGACGGTGAAGGGTCATCTCCAGCGCGTGGCGCTCGGAGAGGGCGCGGCCGGTGAGCGACGGCGCCGAGGCGCGGCGGGCCAGCTCGTCCATCCGGGCCCGCCAGCGGCCCGGCCCCGCGAGGTTGATGAAGCCGGTCAGGGAGTGCCCGATGCCGGAGCCTCCTCCGGAGGATCTCGCCGGTTTGACTCCCCCCTCTATCGCCCTAGCGCCGGCTGCGAACCTGTCCGCGGTGTCGAGAGGAGGCATAGGGGGTCACCTCTGGTGCCCTCCTGGAATACCCGAGTCCTGCAATCGGATAAAGAACGGTCTGTTCAGTTTCTCGGGAGCCGGGTGGTCAAGGGCGCGTCCGGCACCTGGGCCCTGTGGCGCAGCAATGCGTCGGCCAGGACGCAGGCTATCATCGCCTCGCCGACCGGGACGGCGCGGATGCCGACGCAGGGGTCGTGCCGGCCTTTGGTGACGAGATCCCGGTCTTGCCCGTGCCGATCCACCGTCCTGCGCGCAACGAGAATGGAGGAGGTCGGTTTCACGGCGAAACGGGCGACCAGCGGCTGCCCGGTGGAGATGCCGCCGAGGACCCCGCCTGCATGGTTGGCCATGAACTCCACCGTGCCGTCGGCCGCCATGCGCATTTCGTCGGCATTGTCCTCGCCGGTCAGGGCGGCGGCGGCGAAGCCGTCGCCGACCTCAATGCCCTTCACGGCATTGATGGACATGAGGGCGGCGGCGATCTCGGCATCCAACTTGCCGTAGATCGGGGCGCCCAGGCCGGGCGGGATGCCTTCGGCCACCACCTCCACCACCGCGCCGACGCTGGAGCCCGCTTTGCGCAGCGCGAGGAGCCGTTCCTCCCAGCGCGCCGCCGCTGCGCCGTCGGGGCAGAAGAAGCTGTTCTCCTCTACCGCCTTCCAGTCCCAGTTCCCGCGGTCCACCGCATCGCCGCCCATGGCGACGAGGGCGCCGCGGATGGTCACGCCCGCGCCCAGCACCTTGCGCGCGACGGCGCCGGCGGCCACGCGCATCGCCGTCTCCCGCGCCGAGGAGCGCCCGCCGCCGCGGTAGTCCCGCACCCCGTATTTCAGGTGATAGGCGAGGTCCGCATGGCCCGGCCTGAAGCTGTCGGCGATCTCGCCGTAGTCGCGGGAGCGCTGGTCCTTGTTCTCGATGACCAGCGAGATCGGGGTGCCTGTCGTCAACCCCTCGAAGGTGCCGGAGAGGATGCGGACCTCGTCCGGCTCCTGGCGCTGGGTCACGAATTTCGACTGGCCCGGGCGGCGGCGGTCCAGCCACGGCTGGATGTCGGCCTCCGTCAGCGAGAGGCCGGGCGGGCAGCCATCGACCACGCCACCGATCGCCGGCCCGTGGCTCTCGCCCCAGGTGGTGACGCGGAAGAGGTGGCCGAAGCTGTTGTGCGACATCGCGGTGAGGGCTGCGCTCAGCTCTTCTCGATCGTGATGTCCGGCGCGTCCGGATGCTTCATCCCAACGATGTGGTAGCCGCAATCGACGTGGTGGACCTCGCCTGTCACCCCGCCCGAGAGGGGTGAGAGGAGGTAGAGGCCGGCGCCGCCCACCTCCTCCAGCCCCACGTTGCGGCGCATGGGCGAGTTGTACTGGTTCCACTTCAGGATGTAGCGGAAGTCCCCGATGCCGCTGGCGGCCAGCGTCCTGATCGGCCCGGCGGAGATGGCGTTCACGCGGATGCCGGAGTCGCCGAGATCGGCGGCCATGTAGCGCACGCTCGCCTCCAGCGCCGCCTTGGCCACGCCCATGACGTTGTAGTGCGGCGTCCAGCGCTCCGCGCCGAGATAGGAGAGGGTGAGCATTGACCCGCCCGGCCTCATCATCGCCGCGGCCCGGCGGGAGACGGAAACGAAGGAGAAGCAGGAGATGTCGAGCGCCTGGAGGAAGGCTTCCTTCGGCGTGTCGAGGTAGCGGCCGCGCAGGTACTGCTTGTCGGCGAAGCCGATGGCGTGGACGAGGAAGTCGATTCCGTCCCAGCGCTCGGCGACCTTGGCGAAGGCGGCGTCGATCGCGGCCTCGTCCGACACGTCGCAGGGAACCAGCAGGTCCGAGCCGACGCTGGCCGCCAACGGGCGCACGCGCTTCTCCAGCGCCTCGCCCTGATAGGTGAAGGCCAGCTCCGCCCCCTGGGCGGCCACGGCCTGGGCGATGGCCCAGGCGATGGAGCGGTCATTGGCCACGCCCATCACGATGCCGCGGCGCCCGCGCATCAGCTCGCCCCTGGCGGGCAGGAGGGGGGCATCGGCCACGGTCTTGGCGTCATCCATGGTGCGTCCTCCGGCTGGGCGAGGGGCTGTTGCGATGGGGTCGGAGGGGTGGCACACCGGGCGGAACCGAACAAGGGGCCGCACGCAGATGAGCCTGACCACCGAGGTCCCCGCCGGCGAGGCCGATGCCGCCGGCATCCCCGATGCCGACGAGCCGTACGGCCTGTTCGAGGCCTGGTTCGCCGAAGCCGCGGCGCGGGAGCCCAACGATCCCAACGCCATGTGCCTCGCCACCTGCTCGCCCGATGGCTGGCCCTCAGCCCGCATGGTGCTGCTGAAGGGACGGGATGACAGGGGCTTCGTCTTCTACACGAACGAGCACAGCCGCAAGGGCGGGGAGCTGCTGGCCAACCCGCGCGCGGCGCTGTGCTTCCACTGGAAGTCCATGCGCCGCCAGATCCGCATCGAGGGGGAGGTCGAGCGGGTGACGGCCGGGGAGTCCGACGCCTATTTCGCCTCCCGTTCCCGCGGATCGCGCATCTCAGCCGTCTCCTCCGACCAGTCCCGCCCGCTCGCCTCCCGCGCCGAGTTCGAGCGGCGCGTAGCCGAGACCGAGGCCCGCTACCCCGGCGAGGACGTGCCCCGCCCGGCCCACTGGGGCGGCTTCCGACTGCTGCCCCGGATGATCGAGTTCTGGCAGGATATGCCCTTCCGCATGCATGACCGCCTCGTCTTCGAGCGGGCCGGGGAGGGGTGGACCACCGGCCGCCTCTTCCCGTGACGGCCCGCGCTTGAGCATCCCGCCGGGTCAGGCCGGGGCGGTGGCGCTGCTCTCGCGCCTCACCGGTGGGGCGCGGCCGGTGGAGACGCATATCTCCGCCGTCTTCGTCGGGCCGGACCGGGCGCTGAAGATGCGCAAGGCGGTGAATCTCGGCTTCCTCGACTTCACCACCGCCGAGGCCCGGCGCCGCTATGCCGAGCGGGAGCTGGCGCTGAACGCGCCCGCCGCCCCCACCTTCTACCGAGCCGTGCACGGAATTCCAGATCCGGCGGACCGACTCGTGCCCGCGGACGACCCGGCGGCGGTGGAATGGGTGGTCGAGATGGCGGCCGTGCCGCCCGGCGCCTTCCTCGATGCCGTCGCGGCGCGGGGCGGGATCGACGCCGCGATGCAGGATGCGCTGGGCGACGTCGCGGTCGCGCTGCGCGGCACCTACCCGCCCGCGGCCGCGCCGCCCGATCCGGTGGGGGCCTTTCGGGAGGTTCTCCGCGGCAACGCGCGCGCCGCTCTCGTCTCGGGCCTCGACTGCGGGCGGGTGATCGCCTGGCGCCGCGCGGCGCAAGCCTGTCTGCGCCGCCTCGCGCCCGTGCTCCGAGCGCGGGTGGCGGAAGGGCGCCTCCGCCGGTGCCACGGAGACCTGCACCTGGGCAACCTGCTGCTGCTGGACGGCCGCCCGACGCCCTTCGACGCGCTGGAATTCGACGAGGGGCTCGCCACCATCGACACGGGCTACGACCTCGCCTTCCTCCTGGCGGACCTCCTGCGCCGCTGCGGGCGCGGGGCGGCCTGCCGCGTGCTCTCCCGCGCGATCGGGGTGGGGGGCGATGCCGGGCTCGTCGCCGGGCTGCCGCTCTGGCTTTCCACCCGCGCGATGATCCGGGCCCACTGCCTCGCGCGCATGGACGGCCAGGGGGAGGGGGCGGCGGGCTTCCTCGGGGATGCGGAGGCGGCGCTTCGCCCGCCGCTGCCGCGGCTGGTCGCGGTGGGCGGGCTGCAGGGAACAGGCAAGACCGTGCTCTCCCGCGCCCTCGCCCCGCGCTTCGGCGCGCTGCCCGGGGCGCTGCACCTGCGGACGGACGAGTACCGCAAGCGCCTGGCCGGCGTCGCGCCGGAAACCCCGCTCCCGCCGGAAGCCTATACGGAGGCGTCGAGCGACGCGGTGCACCGCGCGCTCTTCGAGGATGCCGCATGCGCGCTTCGCGGCGGCCATTCCGTCATCGCCGACGCCGCCTTCCTTGACCCCGCCAGACGTGCCGGCATCGAGGCGGTGGCGCGGGAGGCCGGCCTGCCCTTCACCGGGCTGTGGCTGGAGGCGCCGCTCGACCTGCTGCGCGCGCGCGTCGCCTCGCGCCGCGGCGATGCTTCGGACGCGACGGTCGCCGTGCTGGAGAGGGCGGCGGCTTGGCCCCATGGTGCCGTGTCGTGGAACCGCATCGACGCCTCGGGGGACCCCCTGGCGGCGGCGCTTGCGGCGACCCAAGCTCAATCGTGCTAGACCGGAACCACCCCGCCTGATTCGGCGGGACCCGGAGGGAAGGGGCCATGTCGCCCGCCCGCCGGAACACGACGGGAGCAACGCCGCCATGGCATACCGCCGCATCCTCCTTCCCCTGACCGGCACCGCCGCGGGCGAGGCCGCGTTGCAGACCGCCGTGATGACGGCGCGCATCTGGCACAGCCATGTCCATTGCCTGCACGTGCGCGTGGATGCGCGGGACGTCGCGCCGCTCGCCGGCGAGGGCCTCTCGGGCGCGATGATCGAGGAGATGATGGCCGCGACCGAGCGCGAGTCGGGAGACCGCGCGAGCCGCGTGCAGGCGCTGTTCGACCGCTTCGTGGACGGCAAGGACGTGGTGCTCGCCAGCTCCGCCGAGGCCGCGGAGAAGGCGGATGCCGCCACACTCTCCTTCGAATCGGTCGCGGGCCGGGAGGAGGACCTCGTCGCCCAGCAGTCCCGGCTCTACGACATGGCCATCGTGCCGCACCCGGATTCGAAGGAGGACGTCTCCTCCTCCGACGCGCTGCACGCCGTGCTCTTCGACAGCGGCCGCCCCGTGCTCATCGCGCCGCGCCTGCCGCCGGCAACGATCGGCACCCGCGTATGCTGCGCCTGGAACGGCACGGCCGAGAGCGCGGCCGCCATCGCCGCCGCCCTGCCCTGGCTGCACCGGGCGGAAGCCGTGCAGGTCCTCTACAGCAAGGACTACCAGCGGCGCGGGCCGGACGTGCGGGGGATCCTCTCCTATCTCCGCTGGCACAGCATCACGGCCGAGGCGACAGAGTTCTCGCCCGTCACGCGGGAGGTGGGGGCCGGGCTGCTCGGCGCCGCGCGCGACTTCGGCTCCGACCTTCTCTGCATGGGCGCCTACAGCCACTCCCGTATCCGCCAGCTCATCCTCGGCGGCGTCACGCGGCACGTGCTGGAGAATTCTGACATGCCAGTGATGATGTGCCGGTGAGGGCTCGGCGCGGCTAGTCCGCGAGGTCGAACAGCACCGGCGCGTGGTCGGAGGGGCTCTCCTCCGACCGCGCGGCGAGGTCCACCGTCGCGCCAGTCAGGCGCTCGGCCAGCTCGGCGCTCAGCAGGGCGTGGTCGATCCGCAGGCCCCGGTTCGCCTCGAAGGCGGGGCCGTAGTCCCAGTAGGTCCAGGGCGCGTCCTCGGGGTGGAGGGCGCGCAGCGCGTCCGTCATGCCGAGATGGGTGATGGCGCGGAAGGCCGCACGCGTCTCCGGCCGGACGAGCGCGTCGGTCGGCGGCATGCTGTTGGGGGAGAAGTCGCGGTCGGTCGGGCAGACATTGAAGTCGCCCAGCACGGCATAGGGGGTGAGGGCGTCCAGCCGCTCGGCGACCCGCAGCCGCAGCCGCTCCATCCAGGCGAGCTTGTAGGCGTAGCCCTCGGCGCCGCCCGAATTGCCGTTGGGCAGGTAGATGCCGGCGAGGTGCATCCCGGCCGCGCGCACCTCCACGAAGCGCGCATGGGTGTCCTCCTCCCCGCCGGGCAGGACCTCGTCCACCACGTCGAACGGAATGCGGGACACCACCGCGACGCCGTTCCGCCCGCCGGGCTGGCCGACGGCGCGGAAGCGGTAGCCGAGCTCGGAGAGCAGCAGGCCGGGGAACTCCTCCGTCCGGCACTTCAGCTCCTGCAGGAAGACGATGTCTGGCGCGTGCCGCTCCAGCAGGCGCCGCAGATGCGGCTCGCGCTTGCGGATCGAGTTCACGTTGAAGGTGCAGAGGCGCAAGGGGCGGCTCAGACCGAGAAGGAGACGCCGCAACCGCAGCCGGAGGCCGCGACGGGGTTACGGACCGTGAAATGCGCCCCGATCAGCTCGTCCGCCCAGTCCAGCTCGGCGCCGCGCAGGAGGTCGAGCGAGACGGGGTCGATGAAGACCCGGCCCTGCACCACGAGGTCGTCCGCCTCGGGCGCGTCGGCCAGGTCGAATTTGTACTGGAAACCGGAGCAGCCGCCGGCCTCCACGGCCAAACGCAGCCCGGCGCCGGGGCGGCCCTGGGAGGCCGCGATCTCGGCCACCTGGGCCAGGGCGGCCGGGGTGACGGAGAAGGGGGCAGGGGTGGGGCTGCCATCCGGCATGGGGGGAACCTCGGCGAATATTGGGCTTCCCTGTCAAGATAGGGGGTCGGGCCCGCTTCTCCAACGCGCCAGCCGCAGGCCGTGCCGCGCCTCAGCCTTGCCGCCCGCGCGGGCCGGGTGCTACGGCCCGCCGACGCCATGGACGCCCAAGACCCCCCCACCGCCCCCGCGCGCGGCCCGCATGAGCTGGCACCCTGGGCGGTGCAGCCCGGGGAGTCGCGCGGGCGCCTCTTCCCCGAGGATTCCGGCGGCGGGCGATCCCCTTACCAGCGAGACCGGGACCGGATCATCCATTCCACCGCCTTCCGCCGGCTCCAGTACAAGACGCAGGTCTTTGTCTACCACGAAGGCGACGCCTTCCGGACGCGGCTGACCCACTCGATCGAGGTGGCGCAGATCGCCCGCTCCCTCGCCCGGCAACTGCACCTGGACGAGGACCTCGCCGAGGCCCTGGCCCTGGCGCACGACCTCGGCCATCCCCCCTTCGGTCATGCTGGGGAGGAGGCGCTGAACGGGGTGATGCGCGCCTGGGGCGGCTACGACCACAACGCCCAGTCGCTGAAGGCCGTGACCTTGCTGGAGCACCGCTATGCCGGCTTCGACGGGCTGAACCTCACCTGGGAGACGCTGGAAGGGCTGGCCAAGCACAACGGCCCGCTGCGCCGCCCGCCACCCTACATCGCCGAGTACTCCGCCCGCCACGATCTCGAGTTGCACCTCCACGCGAGCGCGGAGGCCCAGGCGGCGGCAATTGCGGACGACATCGCCTACAACAACCACGATCTCGACGACGGGCTGCGCGCCGGCCTCTTCACCCTGGACGAGGCCTGCCGCCTTCCGCTCGTCGCCGCCGCGCGGGACCAGGCGACGGCCGTCATCGCCGCCGACGCCCCGCCCGACCGCATGGCCAGCGAGATCATCCGCCGCGTGATCAACCTCATGATCACCGACGTCGTGGACGAGGCGCGCCGCCGGATCGCCGTCCTCAGGCCGAGGAGCGCGGGGGACATCCGCAGCGCCCCGCAGCCCGTCGTCTTCTTCTCCGACCGGATGCGTGCGCTGAACGGGGAGACGCGCGAGTTCCTGTTCGAGCGGATGTACCGGCACTGGCGCGTGAACCGCACGGCGCTGAAATCCAAGCGCGCGCTGCAGGTGATGTTCTCCCTGCTGCACGGCCAGCCCGACATGCTGCCGCCCGCCTGGGCGAAGCGCGCGGGGGAGGCGGGATCGCCCGCCGCCGCGCGCACCGTCTGCGACTGGCTGGCGGGCATGACGGACAAGTTCGCGCTCGAAGAGCACCGTCGCCTGACGGACCCCAACATACCCGGCTGACCACGACATGACAGACGACATCTTCCGCACGATCCGCGACGCGGTCGTGACCGAGCTCCGCGCGCTGCTGCCGGACCTGCCCGAGGAGCTGCTGGCCCGCGTACTGGTGGAGCCGCCGCGCGACGCCTCGCACGGGGACATGGCCACCAACGCCGCCCTCGTCGTCGCCAAGCCCGCGCGGATGCCGCCGCAGAAGGTGGCGGCGAGCCTGGCCGAGCGCCTGGCCGAGCGCGAGGGCATCGCCACGGCGGCGCCGGCCGGGCCGGGCTTCGTCAACCTGCGGCTGGAGGAGTCGCTGCTGCGCGCCCAGCTCCCGGTGATGCTGCGCGCCGGGGAAGCTTATGGCGACGGCACCACGGGCGGCGGGCGCAAGGCGGATGTGGAGTATGTCTCGGCCAACCCGACGGGCCCGATGCATGTCGGCCACTGCCGCGGCGCGGTGGTGGGCGACGCGCTGGCCAACCTGCTGACGAAGGCGGGCTGGGCGGTCACGAAGGAGTACTACATCAACGACGCCGGCGCGCAGGTGCAGGCGCTCGCCTGGGCGGCCTACTGGCGCTACCTCCAGGCCCTGGGCACCGCGGTGACGGAGGAGGAGTTCGCGGCCTCCATCCCGGGCGGGCTGCAGTATCGCGGCGACTACCTCGTCCCGGTGGGCGAGGCGCTGAAGGCGAAGCACGGCGGCACCCTCGCGCCGGGCGCGGTGCCGGCCCATCCCTCCCTCTGGCTCGACACCCTGCGCGAGTTCACCGTCGAGGCGATGATGGCCGAGATCCGCGAGGACCTCGCCGCGCTCGGCGTGCGCCACGACGTCTTCATCAGCGAGGCCGCGTTGGTCCGCAGCGGCGAGGCGGACAAAGCGATTGCCGCGCTCGCCGCGCGCGGCCTCGTCTACGAGGGCGTGCTGGAGCCGCCGAAGGGCAAGCTGCCCGACGACTGGGAGCCGCGTGAGCAGACGCTGTTCCGCTCCACCGAGTTCGGCGACGACGTGGACCGCCCGCTCCGCAAGAGCGACGGCACCAACACCTACTTCGCGAACGACATCGGCAACCATGCCGACAAGATCGCGCGCGGCTTCGACGAGCTGGTGCAGGTCTGGGGCGCGGACCATGGCGGCTACGTGCCGCGCATGAAGGCCGCGGTGGCCGCGCTGTCGGCGGACAGGCCGGTTACCTTCGACGTGGTGCTGACGCAGATTGTGAAAGTGGTGAAGGGCGGGCAGCCCGTGCGCATGTCCAAGCGCGCCGGCACCTACGTCACCCTGCGCGACCTCCTCGACGAGGTCGGGCGCGACGCCGTGCGCTTCACGATGCTGACGCGCAAGGCCGACGCGCAGATGGAGTTCGACCTGGACGCGGTGGTGCAGCAGAGCCGCGACAACCCGGTCTTCTACGTGCAGTATGCCCATGCCCGCTGCCGCAGCGTGCTCCGCGGCGCCGGCGACCCCGCGGCGGCGGACCTGGCCGCCGCCCCGCTCGATGCCCTGGCCGATCCCGCCGAGATGGCTCTCATCCGACGCCTCACCGCCTGGCCCCGCACGGTGGAGGGCGCGGCCCTGGCGCGGGAGCCGCACCGGATCGCCTTCTTTCTCCATGACTTGGCCGCGGATTTTCACCTACTATGGAACCGGGGGCGCGACGACGCCACGTTGCGATTCATCCGGGAAGGGGAACCGGAAGCCACCCGCGCGAGGCTCGCCCTCGTCGCGGCGACGGCAGCCGTCATCCGCTCGGGTCTCGCGGTCATGGGGGTGACACCCGTCGAGGAGATGCGGTGAGCGATTTCACTGTTCCGAGCTATCGGGTCCGCCCGCAGCGGGCCGGTTTTCAAGTGCCCTGGCGGATGCTGGCCGTTTCCGGGGCCGTCCTCGGCATCGCGGCGGCCGGGGGCGGCCTGGTCTGGGGGATCACGCGCGCCGTCAACCGCAGCGTGCCGACGATCGAGGCTGATTCGCGGCCGATCCGCGTGAAGCCGGAGGATCCCGGCGGCTTGCGCGTGGCGAACCAGGACGAGCGGATCTTCGACAGCGCGCGCCGCGGCCCGGCCGCGACGGCCGGCCAGGCACGGTTGACGCCCGAGGCCGAGCGGCCGGACCTGGCCGCGCTGCGGCAGGCCGCTGCCCGCGCGCAGCAGGCGGCCGCCGCGGAGGCGGCCTCCCGCCCGGTCCTCGTCAACCCGAGCATCGCCGCCCCGCCGCCGGCCGGCGCTTCCGCCGCGCCCCTGGCGGCGCAGCCCGCCCCTACGCCATCCGTGCCGGCGCAGCCCACGGCTACCCAGGGGGCCGCGCCTCCCCAGGGCGCTCAGCAGCAGGCGGCCACGGCCGCACCGCAGCCGGCGTCGCAGGCCCCCGTGCCCTCCATCGCGCCGCCTCCCATGCCGGCCAATGCGCCGGCTGCCGCCCCGCCCAGGGGTGGGCGCTTTGTGGTCCAGCTCGGTGCCGTCACCTCCGAGGAGGCGGCGCAGGGCGAGTGGCAGAGATTGCAGGGTCGCATCCCGGAGCTGGCCGGGCGCCAGCCCCAGATTAGCCGCGTCGATCGCGGCGACCTGCCGCCGCTCTGGCGCATCCGCACGAGCGGGCTGCCGGACGCCAAGGCCGCGGAAGCCCTCTGCGCCTCGGCCAAGGCCAAGGGAGCGCCCTGCGCCGTGATCGGCGGATGAGGGCCCGCGCGGCCATCACCGGCGTGTCCGGCCTCTCGCTCACGGGGGAGGAGGCAGCGCTGTTGCGCGCGACGCCGCCCGCCGGGGTGATCCTGTTCCGCCGAAACGTGGACAACCCCGCCCAGCTCTCGAACCTCACCTCCGCCATCCGGGAGATCCTCGGTCAGGAGGCTCCGATCCTGGTCGACCAGGAGGGCGGGCGAGTCGCCCGGCTGCGGCCGCCCTACTGGCCGTCCTTCCCGCCGCCGGCGATCTTCGAGGGCGGGCCGGAGGCGCGCGCGGCGGCGAATGCCGCGCTGCTCGGCGCCCATTGCGCGGCGATGGGGCTGGACGTGGTATGCGCCCCCTGCCTCGACCTGCGGGTGCCCGGCGCCCATGACGTGATCGGGGACCGAGCCTTCTCCGCCGACCCTGCCGAGATCGCCCGGCTGGGCGAGGCCTGGATCGAGGGGCTGATGACCGCCGGCTGCACCCCCGTGATCAAGCACATCCCCGGCCATGGCCGCGCGACGGCCGACAGCCATGTGGACCTGCCCCGGGTGGAGGCCGATGCCGAGACCCTGGAGGCCGACATCGCCCCCTTCCGCGCCGTCTGCGCGCGGAACGGCGGGCGCAATCTCTGGGCCATGACGGCGCATGTGACTTATCCCGCCTTCGACCCAGACCTGCCCGCCACCCTGTCGCCCGCGCTGATCGGGCGGGTGATCCGGGGCGCGATCGGCTTCGACGGCGTGCTCGTCTCGGACGACCTCGTCATGGGGGCGCTGAGCGGCTTCGGCACGAATTTGGCCGTAGCCTCGCTGGAGGCGGGCTGCGACCTCGTCCTCCACTGCAACGGCGTCCTCGCCGACACCGCCGCCCTGCTGCGGGACTGCCCCGCGCTCACGCCGCGCGCGGAGGAGCGGATACGCGCGGCGCGGGCCGCCGCCCTTGCCGCCCGCCCGCCGGCCCGCGCCGCGGCGGCCGCGCGCCCGGCTCCTTCCGCCCCTCACGCGTTGACGGACGCCTGACGGGCGGATGGACTGGCTCCCGGACTTCCTCGCGGCCGCCCTCGCCGCGATCCTAGCGATCACCCTGCACGAGGCGGCGCACGGCTATGCCGCGCGCGCGCTCGGGGACGACACGGCGGCGCGGATGGGGAGGCTCTCCCTCAACCCGCTGCGCCATGTCGACCCCATCGGCACGCTGGTGGTGCCGGGCTTCCTGCTGGTGTCGCAGCTTCTCGTCTCCGGCCGGGTGGACGTGATGTTCGGCTGGGCCAAGCCGGTGCCGGTGAACGTGCTCGCGCTCCGCAACCCGCGCTTCGGCATGGTGCTGGTGGCCGCGGCCGGGCCGGCGATGAACATCGGGCTCGCCTTCGTGGCCGCCCTGCTGCTGCACCCCCTCCAGGGGCCGGGCGGGGATAACCTGATGGACTGGCTCGGGGGGTTCCTGATCCTCTCGCTGATCGGCAACCTAGTCCTCGCCGCCTTCAACCTCCTGCCGATCCCGCCGCTGGATGGCGGGCGGATTCTCGGCGGGCTGCTGCCGCCCGCCCTCGGCATCCCCTTCCTGCGGCTGGAGAGGGCCGGGCTGTTCATCGTGCTCGGGCTCATCTTCATCCTGCCGATGCTCCTGTCTGGATTCGACCCCCTGCGGAGCCTCGTCGGCAGCGTGGTGCTGCCGGCGGCGCGGATGATCCTCAACCTCACGGGCCACGCGGCGTGAGCGGGCGGGCCGAACCCATCCTCGTCGTTACGCTGGAGGGGTTCGAGGGGCCGCTCGACCTCCTGCTCGACCTCGCCCGGGCGCAGAAGGTGGACGTCGCCCGGATCTCTATCCTCTCCCTCGTGGACCAGTACCTCGCTGTCATCGAGGGCGCGCGCCGCGTGCGGCTGGAACTGGCGGCGGACTGGCTGGTGATGGCCGCCTGGCTCGCCTGGCTGAAGTCCCGCCTACTCCTGCCCGACGACCCCGAGGCGGGGGAGGATGCGGAGTCGCTCGCCGAGGCCCTGGCAGACCGGCTGCGCGAGCTGGAGCGGATGCGCGAGGCTGCGGCCTGGCTCGGCACTCGGCCCTTTCTCGGCCGGGACGTGATGGCGCGCGGGGCGCCGGAGAACCTCGTGCTGGAGGATCGCTCGGCGCTCGCCGCGGACCTCCCGGGCCTGCTGCGCGCCCTTTCGGACGTCCTCCGCCGCGCGGCCGCCCGCCGGCCCTACCAGCCCAAGCCGCGCCGCCTCTGGACGGTGCAGGACGCGCTCTCGCGTCTTCGAGGCCTCGTCGGGCACGTCCCCGGCTGGACGGAGCTTGCCGCCTATCTTCCAGAGGCCGAGATGGACCCGACGGAGCGCCGCGCCGCCCTGGCCAGCACGCTGATCGCCGGGCTGGAGATGGCTAAGACCGGCGTGGCGGAGCTGCGGCAGGACGCGCCTTTCGCCCCCATCCTGCTCCGCCCGCCCGGCGCCGGCCGCAACGAGCCGCCAAACCAGGGGAGCCGCGACGCCGATGCTGCCTGACACCGAGGCGGGGCCCGCCCCTGCCGACGCGGCGGAGGAGGGAGGATCCCCTTCCGCGACCGGGCAGGAGGGGGCGGCGCCCGCCCCCGACTCCACCTCCCCCGAGGCGATCAGGATCGCGGAGGCGCTGGTCTTCGCCTCCGCAACCCCCGTCACCGCCGCCCGCCTCGCGCCCCTCCTGCCGCCGGGGACGGGTGCGACCGCCACCCTCGCCGCACTCGCCGAGGCCTATGAGGGCAGGGGGGTGACGCTGGTGAACGTCGCGGGCGGCTACACCTTCCGCACGGCCGAGGACCTCGCCCCCGTGCTTACCCGCGTCGTGGAGGTGCCGCGCCGGCTGCCCCGCGTCGCGATGGAGGCGCTGGCCATCATCGCTTGGCACCAGCCCGTCACCCGCGCGGAGATCGAGGAGATCCGCGGCACCGCCCTGTCCCAGACCACGCTGGAGCTGCTGCTGGAGAACGGCCTCGTCGCGCCTCGCGGGAAGAAGGAGGCGCCGGGCCGCCCGACCCTCTGGGCGACGACGCCGAAATTCCTGGAGCAGTTCGGCCTGGCATCGCTGCGTGACCTGCCCAGGCGGGAGGAGCTGATGCCCGAGCCCGGCCTGCCCCTGCCCGAGCCGCCGTCCGGGCCGCTACAGCCTCCGGGCACGCCGGACGGAACGGCCGCGGGTTGAGGCGGCTTCCATCCCGCGCCGCGCGGCCCCATCTTCCGGCCAGCCCCATTTGTCGTGCGGGCGAGTTCTGCTAACGGAGACGACCCCGCCAGGGCCGGCCCTTCCCGGGCCAGCGGCCCGCCCCGGGTGATCGGAGAGACATGTTCGACCTCGCCTGGTCCGAGATCGCGCTGATCGCCGTGGTGGCGGTGGTGGTGATCGGTCCGAAGGACCTTCCCGACGCCGTGCGCGGCGTCGCCCGCGGAATCCAGAAGCTGCGCCGCATGGCCGGCGAGTTCCAGGGCCACCTGGACGAGGTGGTGCGCGAGGCGAAGCTGGAGGACGTGCGGGACCAGATCCGCGACATTCGCAACTTCGACCTGAAGTCCACGATCGAGAAAGCCGTGGACGAGGACGGCTCGATCACCCGCACCTTCCGCGACGACCCCTTCCGCGCCCCGCCGCCCCCGACCTCCGACGCCGCCCCGGCCGCGGGCACCGAGGCGGCCCTGCCCGACGGCGCCCCGCCCGCGGACGCGACCACCCCGCCGCCCGAGGTGACCGCTGCCGCGGCGGCGGCCGACACGCCGGACGCCACCCCGCCCGGCCCGCCGGTGGAGAGCGCCGCCGCGCAGCCCGTGCCGCCGACGCTCCTGCCCGACCCGGCGGTGCCGGCGCCGGCTTCCCCGGCTGAGTCGCCCCCGCGCCCCGCCACCCACACCGCCTGACCAGAAGAAGCCGCAAGCCCAGTGCCTCGCGACCCGGAAGATACGATCGACGACAAGCCCATGCCGTTGATCGACCACCTGCTCGAGCTGCGCACGCGGCTCCTCTGGTCGATCGGCGCCTTCGGAATTGCCTTCGCTCTCTGCTACTACTTCTCCACCTCTATCTACGGCTTCCTCGCCCGCCCGCTTGCGGAGATCCTGGTGGAGCAGGGCGGGGGCGAGCGGCGGATGATCTTCACCGCCCTTTACGAGGCCTTCTTCACCTATCTGAAGGTCGCCTTCTTCGGCGCCGTCTTCTTCAGCTTCCCCATGTGGGCGACGCAGCTCTGGCTGTTCATCGCCCCCGGCCTCTACCGGTCCGAAAAGAAGGTCATCACGCCCTTCCTCGTCGCCTCGCCCGTGCTCTTCGTCGCGGGCGCGTCGCTCGCCTACTACTTCATCTTCCCGCTGGCCTGGCGTTTCTTCATCTCCTTCGAGACGCCGACGGGCGGCGGCGGGCTGCCCGTGCAGCTCGAGGCGAAGGTGTCCGAGTACCTCTCCCTCGTCATGCACATGATCCTCGCCTTCGGCATCGCCTTTCAGCTGCCGGTGTTGCTCACCCTTATGGCGCGCGTCGGCATCGTGAGCGTGGAGCAGCTCCGCGCCGGGCGCCGATACGCGATCGTGGGCATGTTCGTCGCGGCCGCGATCATGACGCCGCCCGACGTCATCAGCCAGGTCGGCCTCGCCGTGCCGCTGATCGCGCTCTACGAGCTCTCCATCCTCGCCGCGGTTTGGATGACGCCCAAGCCCAAGCCCCCGACCACCTGAGACAGGCCCCATGCACGATATCCGCGCCGTCCGCGCCGATCCCGCGGCGTTCGACGCCGCGCTCGCCCGTCGCGGCCTCGCCCCCGTCTCGGCCGAGCTGCTGAGCCTCGACGCCTCCCGCCGCGCCGCCCAGACCACGGCTCAGGAGGCCCAGGCCCGGCGCAACGCGCTCGCCAAGGAGATCGGCCAGGGCAAGCGCGGGGGCGCCGACACCACTGCGCTGGAGGCCGAGGCGACCGGGCTGCGCGCCCGGATGGAGGGGCTGGACGCCGAGGCGCGCCGCGCCGAGGAGGCCCAGGCCCGCATCCTGGAAGCCCTGCCGAACCTACTGGACGCCGATGTGCCGGAGGGGGCGGACGAGTCGGCGAATGTCGTGCTCCACCAGCACGGCGAGATCCCGGTCCTCCCCTTCGCGCCGAAGCAGCATTTCGAGTTGGGCGAGGCGCTGGGCGGCATGGACTTTGGCGTCGCCGCGAAGCTCGCCGGCAGCCGCTTCACCGTGCTCCGCGGGCCGCTCGCGCGGCTGGAGCGCGCCATCGGCCAGTGGATGCTCAACCTCCACCTGGACGAACACGGCTACATCGAGACGGCCGTGCCCCTGCTGGTGAATGACGCCACCATGTACGGCACAGGCCAGCTGCCGAAATTCGCCGAGGACCTGTTCCGCACCACCGATGGCCGCTGGCTCATCCCGACCGCCGAGGTGCCGCTGACGAACACGGTGCGGGACGAGATCCTGCCCGAATCCGCGCTGCCCCTTCGCCTCGCCTCCCTCTCGCCCTGCTTCCGCTCCGAGGCCGGCTCCGCCGGGCGGGACACGCGCGGCATGATCCGTCAGCACCAGTTCGCCAAGGTGGAAATGGTCTCCATCACCACCCCCGACGCCTCGGCCGAGGAGCACGAGCGGATGACGCGCTGTGCCGAGCGCGTGCTGACCGAACTGGGCCTGACCTGGCGCCGGATCGTCCTCTGCGCCGGGGATACGGGCTTCGGTGCGGCCAAGACCTACGACCTCGAGATCTGGCTGCCGGGACAGGGGGCATGGCGGGAGATCTCCTCCTGCTCCAATTGCCGGGACTTCCAGGCCCGCCGGATGAACGCGCGCTTCAGGCCGCGGGAGGGCAAGGGCAACCTCTTCCTCCACACGCTGAACGGCTCGGGTGTCGCAGTGGGGCGGGCGCTGATCGCGGTGATGGAGACGCATCAGCGGGAGGACGGCTCGATCGGTATCCCTTCCGTGCTGCGGCCCTTCATGGGCGGCATGGAGGCCATTCCGGCCGCGTGAAATCGCGCCAAGCCCCTGCGCGGCCATTGCGCCCGGGGCCCGCTGCTCATAGGTTCCCCCGGTCTCGCGGGGTGTGGCGCAGCCTGGTAGCGCGCCTGTTTTGGGTACAGGAGGCCGTGGGTTCGAATCCCGCCGCCCCGATTCGACGAGACCTTCTGTCTGGAGCGCCGCATGAGCATCGCCCGCATCTACTCGCCGACGAAGAACGCCACGCAGTCCGGCTTGGCCCGCACGGACGAATGGGTGTTGGAACACTCGCTGAGCGAGCCGAAGCGCGTCGATCCGCTGATGGGCTGGTACGGCTCGGGCGACACCAACCGGCAGGTCCGGCTGCGCTTCGACACGTTGGAGGAGGCCGAGGCCTATGCGAAGGCCGAGGGCATCAGCTACGAGGTCGAGGCGCGGCGGCAGCGCCCGGCCATGCGGCCGAAGAGCTACGCCGACAACTTCCGCACGGACCGCCTGACCAACTGGACGCACTGAGGCGGCGAAACGGGCACCCTTAGCTCAACTGGATAGAGCAACCGGCTTCTACCCGGTTGGTTGGGGGTTCAAGTCCCTCAGGGTGCGCCATCTCTTCCTGCTGCGGTTCTCCCGGCGCCGTCAGCCCGCGTCGCGCAGCACGCGAAGCACATCCAGCCCGTAGCGGTCGAGCTTCGAGGCACCGACCCCATGGACCTCGGCGAGGTCGTCCAGCGTGCGCGGCCGCTGGGCGGCGATGTCGGCCAGCGTCCGATCGGGGAAGATGACATAGGCCGGGACGGACTGCCGCGTCGCCGCCTCCCTCCGCCAGGCCCGCAGCGCCTCAAAGGCGCTGTCCTCGCTGCCGCCGATGGGCGGGGCGGGGCGGCCGGGATGCTGCGCGCGGGAGCGGCGCGGGGCACGGGCGGCCTCGCGCAGCGCCGCCTCCTGCAGCATCACGGGCTGCTCCCCGCGCAGGATCGGGCGCGCGGCCTCGGTCGCCTGATAGATCGGAAGGTTCGTCTCGCTCGCCATCTCGAGCGCGCCATGGGCCAGTAGGTGGCGGGCAATGTTTTTCCAGGCGCCCTCCGCCACGTCCCGTCCGATGCCGAAGACGGAGAGTTTGTCGTGGCCGAACGAGCCGACCTTGTCGGTGTCCTTGCCTCTGAGCACGTCCACCACATGGCCCAGTCCGAAGCGCCCGCCGGTGCGGTGGACCGCGGAGAGAAGCTTGCGCGCGGCCTCGGTGGCGTCCACCAGCCGTGGCGGGTGGAGGCAGGCATCGCAGTTGCCGCAGTCCTGCGGGAGGTCGTCGCCGAAGCAGCGCAGCAGCAGGCGCCGGCGGCAGGTGGCGCTCTCGACGATGGCGACGAGCCGGTCCAGCCGCTCATGATCCAGGCGCTTCTGCGCGTCCGCGGCCGGGCTCTCGGCGATGCGGCGGCGGGCGATCGCGATGTCCTCGGCGCCGTAGAGCAGCAGGGCCCGGGCCGCGGCGCCGTCGCGCCCCGCGCGGCCGATCTCCTGGTACCAGGACTCGGGCCCGCCGGGCAGGGCGTGGTGGGCGACCCAGCGCACGTCGGGCCGGTCGATGCCCATGCCGAAGGCGATTGTCGCCGCCATTATCACCGGGTCGCCGGAGGAGAAGCGGCGCTCCGCCGCGCGCCGGTCGGCGGCGTCCATGCCGGCGTGGTAGTGCAGGGCGTCGTAGCCGTCGCGGCGCAGGCGGGCTGCGGTCCGTTCGGTTTCCGCGCGGCTGGGGCAGTAGATGATGCCCGCGCCGCGCCCGTCATCGGCCTCCTCCATGAAGGCCGCGATTTGGGCGGTGGCGTTGTCGCGCGGGGCGACCTCGATGCGGATGTTGGGCCGGTCGAAGGAGCCGCGGAAGACGGGAGCCTCCGTCAGCGACAGGCGCTCGCGGATGTCGTCCACGGTGCGGGCGTCGGCGGTGGCGGTGAGCGCCACGCGCGGCACCTCGGGGAAGCGCTCCGCCAGCATCGTCAGCATCCGGTATTCCGGGCGAAAGTTGTGGCCCCAAGCGGAGATGCAGTGCGCCTCGTCCACGGCGAAGAGGGCGAGGTCGCGACGGGCCAGCCGCTCCGCTGTGCCCTCCAGCGCTAGGCGCTCGGGCGAGACATAGAGGAGCTTCAGCCGGCTATTGGCGAGGTCGAGTGAGACCTGCCGCCGCTCCTCCTCGTCGAGCCCCGAATGGAGGGCGGCGGCGGCCACACCTTGCTGGCGCAGCGCGGCGACCTGGTCCTCCATCAGCGCGATGAGGGGCGAGACGACGACGCCGAGTCCCGGCCGGCACAGCGCCGGCACCTGGTAGCAGAGCGACTTGCCGCCGCCCGTGGGCATCAGCACGAGGCCGGAGCCGCCCGCGGTGACATGCGCCACGATCTCGGCCTGACGGCCACGGAAGTCGGTGAAGCCGAAGACGTCGTGCAGGACGGCGCGGGGATCGGTGGTCGGGGTCATGCGCGGGTCACGGCGCGGGGGGTGGTCCTGATAGAGGCGGGCGGGCATCCCGCCCCGGCGGTGCGGGACAGGGAGGCGCTGTCGGGTCGGAGCATGGGCAGGCGATCAGATAGGGCAGCCGGGCGCCCCGCGGCAGGGCACGCTCGCGCAACAAGCACGCCTCTCGCGGCAAGGGCTCACGACATGGCCGGCAGGGCCTGCCCGCCGGCGAGGCGGAGGATGCGGGTCGGGCGCTCCACCCCGATCAGCCGGTGGGTGATGAGGATGGCGCTGCGCCCGCCGAGCGCCGTGTCCAGCGTCTCGAGGAAGGCGCGCTCGGTCGCGGCGTCCAGCCCCGCCGTCGGCTCGTCGAGGATGATGACGGAGGCCGGGGAAAGCAGCGCGCGGGCGAGGGCGATGCGCCGCGCCTGCCCGCCGGAGAAGCGCGCCCCGGCCTCGCCGCAGCGCGTCTCCAGCCCCTCGGGCAGGGCGCGGACGAGCTCGGCGATGCGGGCGCGCTCCAGCGCCTCCCACAGCGCGGCTTCCGGCGCGTCCGGCGCAGCGAGGCGGAGATTGGCGGCGACGGTGTCGTCGAACAGTGTCGCCTCCTGGGTGAGGCAGGCGATGCGCGAGCGCACGGCATCGGCGGTGAGGAAGGCGTAGTCCACGCCGCCGAGGGTGATGCTCCCCTCCTCAGGGGCGGCGAGCTTGAGCAGCAGCGCGGCGAGGGTGGACTTGCCCGCCCCCGAGGGGCCGAGCAGGGCAATGCGCGCCCCCTCCGGCAAGTCGAGGGAGAGGTTCTCGAAGACGGGCGCGCGGTCCGGCCCCCAGGCGAAGCGTAGGCCGCGCGCCGCGATGGCGTGGCCCGAGGGGGTGGCGGGGCTAGGCGGGTCCGGCACGGGCACGGGGGTGTCCGCCACCTCCAGCAGCCGCCGGGCACCGGCGCCCGCGAGGGCGAGGGCCGCGCCCGCGCGGGGCAGGGCGCCCAGCGCGTCGCTCGCGGCGAGGACGAGGAAGAGCGCGACAACCACCGCCCCCGCTGCGCCGCCGGCGAGCCCCCAGGCCAGGGCGCCGAGCAGCGCCCCCTGGGTGAGCAGCGTCCCCGTCGCCGCGCCGAGAGAGCCCGCGCGGGAGAGGCGGCGTCGCTCGCGGTCCATCGCCTCGGCGGCCCCCTCCACCCGGGCGAGGGCGCGCGGCCCGGCGCCTGCGGCGAGGATGTCCTCGAGCGCGGTCAGCGGCTCCACCGCCTCGGCCCGCAGCGCGCCGGTCGCCCCGGCCGCGGCGGCGGCGGCCCGGCCCGCGAACGGCGCGACGAGCACGGGCAGGAGGAGGGCGAGGGCGAGGGGGATTGCCACGATGGCCGCCAGCACCGGGGAGAGCGAGCCGAGGATGGCCGCAACGGCCACGACCACCGCTCCCGCCGCCGCCATCGGCACGAGGGCACGGAGATAAAGGCCGTCGAGCGATTCCACATCCGTCACCAGCCGCCCGAGAAGGTCACCCGAGCGGGTGAGGCCGGGCCCGGCCGGCAGGCGCTCGGCGAGGCGGCGGAAGAACCAGGTGCGGGTGTCGGCTAGGGCGCGGAAGGTCGCCTCATGAGTCGCCATCCGCTCCGCCCACCGCAGCAGGGGGCGGATGAGGATCAGCGGGCGCAGCAGGACGAGGGAGGCGGCGCCGGCGGCCAGCGTGCCCGTCGCCAGCCCCTGGGCCACGCCGTTCCCGGCGAGCGCCAGCAGGGCGAGGCCGGCCAGGGCCGAGGCGCCGGCGGTGACCGCGCCGAGCGTCAGCCAGCCGCCGCGCGCGCGCCAGAGGCTGAGGACACGGACGAGGTCGCGGGCGGCGCTCATGGCGCGGCCGCCCGGCGCTGCGGCACCACCCGGCCCTCGCGCAGCTCCAGCACCCGGGGGAAGCGGGCGCGGAGCGCGGCGGAGTGGCTGGCGATGACGGCGGTGCGCCCGGTACAGAGGCGGCGCAGGCTGTCGAGCACGAGGGCCTCCGTCGCGGGGTCGAGATGGGCGGTGGGCTCGTCCAGCAGAACGAGCGGCGCGTCCCGCAGGAAGGCGCGGGCGAGGGCCACGCGAAGTCTCTGCCCGCCCGAAAGGCCGTGCCCGCCCTCGCCGACGAGCGTGTCCAGCCCCTGCGGCAGCGCCGCGGTGAAAGAGGTGACCTGGGCCGCGGCGGCGGCGGCCTCCACGGCCGCGTCATCCGCTTCGGGGCGGGCGAGGCGGATGTTCTCCCGGATCGTGTCCCGCAGCAGCACGGGGCGCTGCGGCAGGTAGGCGATCAGCCGTCGCCGCTCGGCGGGCAGGAGGGCGAGGGCGTCGCGCCCGTTCAGCGCGATCCGGCCCGCCTCCGGCGAGGCGAAGCCCATCAGCAGCTTCAGGATCGTGGACTTGCCCGCGCCGCTGGGGCCTGAGAGCACCAGCGTCTCGCCCGGCAGCACGCGGAAGGAGACGTCCTCCACCGCCATGGGGCGCGCGGGGTCGGGGCGGTGGGAGAGGTGGTCCACCACCAGCGTCACGCTCGGCGGCACCTCCTCCAGCTTCAAGCCGGCGGGCTCGGGTACGTCCAGGATGGGGGCGAGAGCCGAGGCCGCGCCCTGGGCCGACATCCGCTCGTGATAGGCGACGGAGAAGGCCCGGAAGGGGGCGAAAAAGCCGGGGACGAGGAGGAGGCAGAACAGCGCTGCCTGCGGCACCGGGTGCCCCGCCGCCGCGAGGATGCCGTGCCGCCAGGCGAGGCAGCCGAGCACCGCCGCCGCCACCAGTTCCAGCGTGCCGGTCGAGAGAAAGGCGAGGCGCAGCACGCGCATCGTCCGCCGGCGCAACTCCTGCGCCGCCGCGTCCAGCGAGTGCGCCTCCGCTTCCTGGCGCCGGAAGAGGACGAGGGTCGGCAGGCCGCGCATCCGGTCGAGGAAGCGGCCGGAGAGGCGCTGCAGCGCGTCGAACTGGCGCCGGCTGGCGACGGAGGCGCCGATGCCGGAAACCGCCATGCCGATCGGCACCAGCAGCCCGGCGGCGAGGAGGATGATGCCGCTGAGGGTGTCGACCGCCGCCGCGGAAAGGGCGACGACGAGGGGGGCGGTCACGGCCAGGGCCGCGGCGGGGATCCAGCGGGCGAAGTAGCCATCCATCGCCTCCACCCGGTCCACCACGAGCGCCGCTCCCTCGCCGGCGGGGCGGGAAGAAGGTGTCTCTGCCAGGAGACGGGAGAGGATGCGCCGCCGAAGCGTGGCCCGGGCGGCCTCCCCGGCGCGGGAGGCGGCAGTTTCCTGCGCGACGCCGAGGGCGATCTGCAGCAGGGCGAGCCCGGCCGCGCCGGCCAGGGCCGGCCAGCCCCCGCCGCCCAGCCCGAGCAGGCCGCAGAGCAGCGAGGAGAGCAGCCAAGCCTGCGCGACCCCGCAGCCCGTCCCAGCGAGGCCGAGCAGGATCGGGGACATGAGGGCGGACCGTCCCTCCCGCGCGGCGGCGGCGAGCAGGGCTCGGCCCGGGTCAGGACGGTGGTCTCGGCCGGCACGTCTGGGCATGGCGGGGCCGTTCTAGGACAAAGCGCGCGCGGGCGGAATGCGGCACGACATCTGCATCCCCGCGCCCTTTCGTCCCCCCTTTCCAGCGAGGTCCCGTATGCTCCCCAGCCATGGCCGACACGGCTACCACCCCTGGCGCGGCCGGCCGCGCTGGAGCTGGCCGGGCGGGGCGGGGCTGGCCGTCTATCTCGGGGTCAACCTCGAGCACTTCGCCTTCGGCGAGGGGCTGGGGGCGGAGCTGGCCCCGGGTGCTGGCAGCGGGGCTGGGCCGCATCCCGACGTGCTGAACTACGCCTGGCGGGACTACGGCAACCGTGTCGGCGCCTGGCGGCTGATCGAAACGCTGGACGAGCTCTCGCTTCCCTGCACCGTGCTGCTGAACAGCGCGATGTACGGCCACGCGCCCGAGCTCGTTGCCGCCCACCGCGCCCGCGCGGACGAGATGGCGGGGCATGGGCGCACCAATTCCGAGCGGCAATCCGTCCTGCCTGAAGCCGATGAGCGCGCCCTCATCGCCGAGGCGACGGCGGCCATGGCGCGGCACGAGGGCGCGGCCCCGCGGGGCTGGCTCTCCCCCTGGATCGCCGAGAGCCGCGCGACGCCGGACCTGCTCGTGGAGGCGGGCTACCGCTACACGCTCAACTGGTGCAGCGACGACCAGCCCGTCTGGCACGCGACGCGGCACGGGCCGCTGATGGCCATCCCCTACCCGCAGGAGGTGAACGACATCCCCTCCATCGTCGCACGCAAGGACGGCGCCTCGCAATTTGCAGAGATGATAGTGGACGACTTCGACGAGCGGCTGCGGCAGGCGCGGGACGGGGTGGCGCAGGTGATGGGGATCGCGCTCCATCCCTACATCATCGGCCAGCCCTACCGGATGCGAGCGCTGCGCCGCGCCCTGGCCCATATCGCCGCGTGGCGCGACCGGGTGTGGATCACGACGGCGGGCGGCGTGTTCGACCACGCCGCCGCCCTGCCGCCCGGGAGCATCCCCGGCGAGTAGGGGTCAGAAAGTGACGAAGGATTCCGTCAGAAGGTGACGACGGATCGGATGCTCTTGCCCTCGTGCATGAGCTCGAAGGCGTCGTTGATGCGGTCCAGCGGCATGGTGTGGGTGATTAGGCTGTCGATGTCGATCTTCCCCTCCATATACCAGTCGACGATCTTCGGCACATCCGAGCGCCCGCGCGCGCCGCCGAAGGCCGAGCCCTTCCAGACGCGCCCAGTGACGAGTTGGAAGGGACGGGTGGAGATCTCGGTGCCGGAGGGCGCGACGCCGATGATGATGCTCTCGCCCCAGCCGCGATGGCAGCACTCCAGCGCTTGGCGCATGGTGTGGACGTTGCCGACGCATTCGAAGGAGTAGTCCGCGCCGCCGTCGGTGATGTCCTGGATCGCCTGCACCACCTTGTCGCGCCCGACTTCGTCGGGGTTGACGAAATGGGTCATGCCGTACTTGCGCGCCATCTCGGCCTTGGCGGGGTTGAGGTCCACGCCGACGATCCTGTCGGCGCCCACCATGCGCGCGCCCTGGATGACGTTCAGGCCGATGCCGCCGAGGCCGAAGACCACGACATTCGATCCCGGCCGCACCTTGGCCGTGTAGATCACGGCGCCGATCCCGGTCGTCACGCCGCAGCCGATGTAGCAGATCTTGTCGAAGGGCGCGTCGTCCCGGACCTTCGCGACCGCGATCTCGGGCAGCACGGTAAAGTTCGAGAAGGTGCTGCAGCCCATGTAGTGCCAGACGGGTTTGTTGGGGCTTTCACAAGAGAAGCGCGAGGTCCCGTCGGGCATGATGCCCTGCCCCTGGGTGGAGCGGATGGCCGTGCAGAGATTGCTGCGCTGGGAGAGGCAAGTTTTGCAGTTCCGGCACTCCGGCGTGTAGAGCGGGATGACGTGGTCGCCGGGCCTCACGCTCGTCACGCCCGCGCCGACCTCCCGCACCACGCCCGCGCCCTCATGCCCGAGAATGCAGGGAAACTTGCCCTCCGAATCCAGGCCCGACAGCGTGTAGGCATCGGTGTGGCAGACGCCGGTGGCCATGATCTCCACCAGCACCTCCCCGGCCTTGGGGCCCTCGAGATCCACGGTCTCGATCGTCAGAGGCTTGTTCGCCTCCCAGGCGACGGCGGCGCGGGTCTTCATGGCTGGGCGGCTCCCCTCCGAGGTGACACGGTGTTTCTATCCGCCCCCATGAGGGCCGGCCAGGGGGCGGGCGAGGGGCGGGGCAGGGGAGAGGGGCGTGACGGCTGAGGAACTGACGGCCCGGGTACGGGAGGGGGTTCCTCTGGCCGGCGCCCTCGGTATTGAGGTGGTGAGCGCGGGGCCTGACAGCGCCATCCTGCGCCTGCCGCCCTCGAAACTGTCGCTTCGCCCCGGCGGCACCGCCTCGGGCCCCGCGCTGATGGCGCTTGCCGACGTGGCGATCTGGGTGCCGCTCCTCGTCGCGACCGGCGGCGGGGACGAGACCCGCACCGCCCAACTCAGCATCGCCTTCCTCCGCCCGGCCGGGAATGCGGGGGTGCTGGCCAGGGTCCGGATCGTCCGGCACGGCCGCAACAGCGTCTATGCCGAGGTCTGGATGCGCGGCGAGGGGACGGAGAAGCCCTGCGCCCACGTCACCTCCAACTGGCTGCGTGCTTCCGCACCGGGCTGAGGCAGAAAATCGCGCCCCTCGATTGAGAATGACTTGCATCATCTTTCGCAACTGATAGAAGGGCGGCGCCCGGTCGTGGGGATCGCACCGGGGCCCGAGGACCGCACCGCATGTACGTCTGCAACTGCAACGGCCTGACCGACACCCAGATCCGCTCGGCCATCACGGCCGGCGCGGGCCGAACCCACGATGTCTACGCCGCCTGCAACTGCCGGGCGCAGTGCGGCTGCTGCACCGCCACCATCCTGGGCATGCTGCGCGATGGCTCGGGGCAGCCCCTTCCCGCGCTGGACACCGGCGCAACGCTCGCCCACTGAGTGCCGCGCCACGGAACCGGCGTTGACCGCGGCGCGGCGCCGCTCCATTCCGCAGGGCTGAAGCAGGAGAGGCGCCCGCCATGCCCGGGGACCAGAAGGTCATTGAGTACCTGAATATCCAGCTCACCAACGAGCTGACCGCGATCAACCAGTACTTCCTCCACTCCCGCACCCTGAACCACTGGGGCGTGACCCGGCTCGGCAAGCACGAGTACGAGGAGTCCATCGAGGAGATGCGCCACGCCGACTGGCTCATCAAGCGCATCCTCTTCCTCGATGGATTGCCCAACGTCCAGCGCCTGAACCAGATCCTGATCGGCCAGTCCGTGAAGGAGATTCTCGAATGCGACGAGCGGATCGAGCAGAAGGCCATCCAGGACCTCCGGGACGGTATCGCCCATTGCGAGGCGGTGCGCGACTACGTCTCACGCGACCTGCTGCTGAAGATCCTCGCGGACGAGGAGAAGCACCAGGATTTCCTCCACGCCCAGTTCACCCTGATCGAGAAGATTGGCGAGGAGCGCTACACCCTCCTCAACTCCGATCCGGCGCCCGACCAGGAGCACTGAGCGGCGAGGCGCCGGGGAACCCCGGGCCGGTCTCAGGCCGGCACGAGGCGGCGCCCCTCCACCCGCAGGGAGCGGTCGTGGAAGGCGGCCACGGCCGGGCGATGGGCGATGGAGATCATCGCCGTGCCCGGCAGCCTATCCCGCAGCAGCCGGTAAAGGCGCTCCTCCGCCACAGGATCGAGGCTGGCCGTCGCCTCGTCGAGGAAGAGCCAGGCCGGGCGCTGCAGCAGGGCGCGGGCGAAGGCCAGCCGCTGCTGCTCCCCGCCCGAGAGCACGCGCTCCCAGCTCTCCGCCGTGTCGAGACGCGGCGCGAGGTGCCCCAACCCCACATCCTCCAGCACCGCGCGCAGCGAGGCGTCGTCGAAGCTGCCCTCCGGCGAGGGATAGGACAGGCTCCGCCGCAGCGTGCCGAGCGGTAAGTAGGGACGCTGGGGCAGGAAGAGGGCGCTGCGCCCCGCAGGCACGGAGACGCGGCCCCGGCCGAAGGGCCAGATCCCGGCTAGTGCCCGGAAGAGGGTGGACTTCCCGCTGCCGGAGGGGCCGGAGACGACGACCGCCTCCCCCGGCGCGACGGTGAGGGACACGTCCTCCAGCAACGGCCGGCCATCCGGCAGCGACACGCCGAGCCCGCTCGCCTCCAGCCCCTCCTGCGCCCCGCTCTCGACGCACGGTCCCTCAGTATCGGCCGCCTCGGCGGCGCTGATCGCGGTCTCGAAGCCAGTCAGGCGCTGCACCGTCGCCCTCCAGGCCGCCACCTCGGGATAGTTGTTCACCAGCCATGACATCGCCTCCTGCACCGAGCCGAAGGCCGTTGAGGTCTGGATCAGCCCGCCCAGCGGGATGCGCCCGGCGAAATAGTTCGGCGCGACGACGACGAAGGGGAAGATCGTCGCCACCTGAGAGAAGCCGGCGGTGAAGAAAGTGAGCTGCTTGGTGGCGCGCATGATCGCCCACCAGTTGCCGATCACCGCGCCGAAGCGCCCCTCCAGCCCGGCGCGCTCCTCCTCCTCGCCCCGGTGAAGGGCGATGCCCTCCACATTGTCGCGCACGCGGACAAGGGCGTAGCGGAAGTCCGCCTCCACCCGCTCCTGCAGGAAGTTCAGCCCGATCAGCTTCCGCCCGATCCGGTGCGTCAGCCAGGTGCCCAGCGCCGAATAGGCGAGCGCGACCCAGACGAGGTAGCCGGGGATGGCGATGCCAAAGACCGTGACCTCGCCCGAGAGGCCCCAGAGCACGAAGACGAAGGAAACGAGCGTGACCACCGCCCGCAACAGCCCGAGGCCGAGGGTGAGGGTGCTGTCCACGAAGAGACGCGCGTCCTCGGCGAGGCGCTGGTCCGGGTTGTCCGCGCCCCGGTCCTCCACCGCCAGCCGGTAATAGGCGCGGTGGCTCAGCCAGCGGCGCGTGAGGGAGTCCGTGAGCCAGCGGCGCCAGCGGATCTGGAGCGCCTGCTTGAGATAGAGCGCGTACACCGCGACGACGATGTAGAGCGCCGCGACGAGGCTGAAGCCGGGGATGAAGGCGAAGTCGTCTGTCGGGCCGCCGAGGAGGAGCAGGTTGATGAAGGCCTGCCAGTCCTTCGTCTCCAGCGCGTTGTAGAAGCCGCGCTGCCAGTAGGTGAGCAGCACATTCATCGCGACGAGGCCGAGGTTCAGCACCACGACCACGGCGAGCAGCCCTCTCACGGCCCAGCGCTGGTCGCTGTTCCAGAAGGGGCGGGAAAGCGACCACGCGTCTCGGAGGGCGGCGAGGGTAAAGCGCATGGGCATGGTCCGGCCTTGGGGAAGGGGTGAGTGTCCCCCTTGGTCCGCCCGGGTCAATCCGGCGCGGTCACTCCCGCGGGGCGGGGACGCGCAGTCGGATCACGCCGCGGAGTTCGTCGAGATCGGCGGGCCGGCCCTTGCGCAGCACCTCGAGCCTTCCCTCGCGGCCGAGCGCGACGGCGGCTTGGCGAACGGGGCCCATGAGGGATTGCCAGGATTCCGGCAGAAGGGCCCGGGCGACCTCGCTCGGGCAGATGCTCCTCGCCGGGCCGCGCGCGGCGACCTGCCGGAGGATTTCCGCCTGGATGGCGTCGCGGTCTGGGCGGGAAGTCATGCGGGGGGAGCTACGACGGATCGCCTCCCGATGGAACCTCCGCCTGCGTGGCCCTGCTCGAAAAGAAAGGGGGCGGGACCCTTCGGTCCCGCCCCCTTGGACGCCCTTGCGGGAGGCCGTTCTGCTCAGCGCAGCACGATCTCGACGCGGCGGTTCTGCGGCT
>JBHTFH010000007.1:0-137298 GCA_042666135.1 Roseomonas sp. GCM10028921
CGGATCTCGCCTCCCTCGACGAGGACGTGGTGGTCGGCCAGCGCCGTCCCGGCCCGGCCGTCGAGGATGCTCGCGTTCTGGAAGAGAATGGCGGTCACGATGGCCCTCCGGTCGGCCCGCGCCTCCGCGGAGGGCGCGGAGGTGGAAGAGGCGAAGGACCGCTTCCGGGCCGGGAGAGCAGCGCGCCCGTCGGTCCCGGCGGGTGGGGAGGCTCGCCCCAGGGCCCGGAGGCGTCAAGCCTGCCCCGCCCTGCCTGAAACCGCGCGGCCCCACGGCCCTTCTCCACGCAAGGGGCGTGGGCCCCGGGGAGAGGGAGGGGGGCGGCCCATGCCCGATGGAGCGACCGGCGCCGCGGCGCCCGATGCGGCCTGGGTCGCCGCGCGCCGGGCGGCCTTCCGCGCGGCCCTCGACGGCTTCGATCCCGCCCTCCCCGTGCTGGTGCTGAGCCATCACGACGCGGACGGCCTCTCCTCCGCCGCCATCCTCGCCCGCGCCCTGGAGCGCGCGGGGCGGAAGGTGGAGGTGCGGGTTCTCGGCCGCGGGGAGAATGCCTGGTCGCCGGAGATGGGGGAGGAACTCCGCGCCCGCCGCACGGGCGGGCTTATCGTGGCCGATCTCGGCACGCGGGCGGAACCGTTGCTGCCGGGCATCCCGACCGTGCTGGTGGACCACCACGTCCCCACCGCCATCCCGGAGTCGGCCACCCTCATCGGCGGCCACGGGCTGCATCCGACGCCCACCACCTCCCTGCTCGCCTGGTGGTGCGCCGGCGCGGTCGCGGAGGCAGACGACCTGCTCTGGCTCGCCGCCCTCGGCATCATCGGCGACATGGAGGAGAGGGCGGGCTTCGCCGAGCTGGCAGAGGCGCGCGCCCGCTACGGCATTACGGCGCTGCGCGACGCCACCTCCCTCGTCAACGCCCCACGCCGGGCGAGCAGCGGCGATGCCGGGCCGGCCCTGGCCCTGCTGATGAAGGCGGACGGGCCGAAGGCGGTCCTCTCCGGCGCCTTCCCGGAGACGGAGATCCTGCGCGCCGCCAAGGCCGAGGTAGGGGCCGCGCTGGCCGAGGGCCGCCGCGCTGCGCCGCGGATCAAGGGGGAGGTCGCGGTCATCCCGCTGGATTCACCCTGCCAGATCCATCCCCTCATCGCCCAGCAGTGGAAGGGGCGGCTGAAGGACAAGATCGTGATCGCCGCCAACCGGGGATACCGGCCGGGTTGGGTCCATTTCGCGGCGCGGACCGGGGAGGGCCGGGACCTCATCGCCTTCTTCCGCGACCACCGGCCGGAGGGCGCAAACCCCGTGCACTACGGCAACGGCCACGCCCAGGCCTCGGGCGGCGCGCTGCCGCCCGAGATCTGGAACCGCTTCGTCCTCTCGCTCGGCTTCGGGCCCGAGGCGCAGGTGTCCAGCTGATCGCGCGGCGCGGGGTGGTGGCCGGGGCGGCAACCCCGGCCACCAGGGCCCCTCACATGACGGCGGGTGGCATCCCGCCGGGCCCCGGGCCGATCGGGGGGATGTCCGGCCCCGTGGGGATGGAGCCGGGGCCGATCGGCTCCGTCCCTGGAATCTCGGGACCCGGGCTGCCGGTGCCCGGGATCTCGGGCCCCGGCGCGGGCGGCGAGATGTCGGGCCCGGGCACGGGGCTCTCGGGGATAGGCGCCGGGCCGGGAGCGGGCGAGGGATCGGGCGGGACGATCTCGGGGGTGTCTGACATGGGCATGCCTCCTCTTCCCCCGGACAACGCCGGAGGGACCCGGTTGTTAGATCGGTTGTTGGATAGGTTAATGAACGGGGCCTCGACTCGATCAGCCCCCGCCGCTATGGCCCGGGGCCATGGCCCTTGCCGCTTCCCTGTCCGCCCTCGACCGGCTGCCGGAGGCGCGGCGGCCCCGGCTGCTTCTCTCCCTCCTCTGCCTGTTGATGTGGGCGCCCGGCCTTTTCTCCCTGCCGCCGGGGGACCGGGACGAATCGCGCTTCGCCCAGGCTAGCCGCCAGATGGTGGAGACCGGTGACTACGTGCGCATCCGCAACGGGGAGGTGGAGCGGAACAAGAAGCCCGTCGGCATCCACTGGGCCCAGGCCGGGATCGTCCACGCGATGGAGGCCGCTGGGCTGCCGGCACGGGGATGGATCGGGAGCTACCGGCTGGCCTCGGTAATCGGGGCCTGGCTCGCGGTGCTCGCCACCTTCTCCCTCGGGCGGGCGCTGGTGGGGCGGCGGGCGGCCTTCCTCGCCGCCGCCATGCTCGCGGCCTCGCTGCTGCTGGTGGTCGAGACGCATATCGCCAAAACGGACGCGGCCCTGCTCGCCGCCGTCACCGCCGCCATGGGGCTGATGGGCCGGGCCTATCTCGCGCCGGCCACCTTCTCCGCCCGCGCGGCGCTCGGCTTCTGGCTCGCCCTCGGGGCCGGGGTGCTGCTCAAGGGGCCGATCGCGCCGATGGTGCCCCTGCTGACCGGGCTCACCCTCTTCGCCGCGGATCGCGGCTGGCGCAACGGCGCGCCCTGGCTGCGCGCGCTGCGCACGGGATGGGGGGTGCCCCTGATGATCGCCTGCGCCCTGCCCTGGCTGGTCGCCATCGGCATCGCGACGGAGGGGCGCTTCTTCTCCCAGGCGCTGGGCGACGACATGCTGAACAAGGTCGGCTCGGGCGAGGAGGCGCATTGGGGCCCGCCGGGTTACTACCTCATCTCCTTCGGGATCGCGGCCTTCCCCGGCGCCTTCCTCGTGCTGCGTGCCCTGCCCGGGACCTGGGCAGCGCGGCTGCGGCCGGGCACGCGCTTCCTGCTCGCCTGGGCGGCGCCGACCTGGCTGCTCTTCGAGGCAGTGGCGACGAAGCTGCCCCACTACGTCCTGCCTGCCTATCCCGCCCTGCTGCTGCTGGCCGCCGCCTGGGCCTGCGACCCCCTGCGCCGCCCGGCGCCGCGATGGCTCGGCTGGATCGGCTGGGGGGCGCTGTTCGGCACGGGGATCGGGCTGGCCATCGGCGCGGTCGGGCTGCCGTTGCTGGCCGATGGGCGCCTCCTTCCCGCCGGGCTGCTGGCCGTGCCGATTGTCGGGCTGATGCTCTGGTCCGTGACGCGCGCCGCGCGGGCGGGTGAGTGGGCGAGGGCCGGGCTCCTCTCGGCCCTTCTCGCCGTACCGCTCTTCTGGTCCGCGCTGGGCGGGGTGCTGCCGCATCTCACGGCGCCCTGGGTCTCGCCCCGCATCGCCGCGCTGGTCGCCGCCGAGGGCGTGCCGGCGGAGCGCTTCGGCATCGCCGGCTATCACGAGCCCTCCGTCGTCTTCGCCACGGGCACCGCGACGCGGCTGCTGGGGACCGGGGCGGCCGCGGCGGGGTTCCTGGCCGGCGGGCCGGACCGGGTGGTGGCGGTGGAGGGCCGCGAGACCGCCCGCTTCGAGGCCGAGGCCGCCGCCATCGGGCTGCGCCCCCGCGCCGTGGGGCGGGTCGAGGGCTTCAACTATGTCCGCGGCCGGCAGGTGGCCGTCACCCTTTTCCGGGCGTCCTGAACCATGGTTGAAACAGTCGCGGAGATCATGGCGCGGACGGGCGTCCTCGGCATCTTCCTGCTCATGCTGGCGGAGAATCTGTTCCCGCCCATCCCCTCCGAGGTGATCATGCCGGTCGCGGGCTTCGCGGCCGCGCAGGGGAGGCTGGACCCGCTGGCTGTCTTCCTCGCCGGCCTCTCCGGCGCGGTGCTGGGCAATGCTGGCTGGTACGAGGCCTCCCGTGCCGTGGGGCAGGAGCGGGTGGAGCGCTTCGCCGACCGCTGGGGTCGCTATCTCGGCATCACCGGGGAGGACGTGCGGGGGGCCTCGGGCTGGCTGACCCGCTGGGGCGCCGCGGCGGTCTTCCTCTGCCGCTGCCTGCCGGGGCCGCGCACCCTCATCTCCGTGCCCGCCGGCATCGCGCGGATGAACCGCTGGGTCTTCTACCCCGCCACGATCCTCGGCACGGCCCTCTGGACGGGCTTCCTCATGTTCGCGGGCTGGTGGTTCCAGGGGCGGTGGGAGCGGATCGGGCAGTGGATGGAGCCGGTCGGGGTCGGGATCGCGGGGGCGGCCGTTCTCGCTTATCTCTGGCACCTCTGGCGCACCCGGAACCGCTGGAAGCGGGAGGGATAGGGCGGCCTCACCGCCCCTGGAACACGGGCCGCCGCTTCCCGTTGAAGGCGGCCACCCCCTCCTGGAAGTCGGCGGTCCGGGGAAACTCGTCCAGCTCGGCCCGGTCGGCCTCGGTGAGGGGGAGGGGGCCGCGCAGGGCGCGCAGGGCGCGCTTGTGGTAGCGGTTGGCCAGCGGCGCCCCCTGGGCGATCCGGACTGCCAGGGCGAGGGCCTCGGCCTGCACCTCCCTGTCGGGCACGAGGCGGGTGAGCAGGCCGCGGGCCAGCGCCTCCTCCCCGGTCAGGGTGCGGCCCTCGACCAGCATCTCCATGGCCACCGCGTTCCCCGCGATCCGCAGCAGCGCGTCCAGCCCCTCATGCGGGTAGTAAAGGTTCAGCATCCGCGCCGGGATGCCCATGCGCGTGGAGGGACCGCCCACGCGGAAGTCGCACATCAGCGCCAGGCCGCAGCCGCCCCCCAGCGCGTGCCCCCGCACCGCCGCGACCACGGGATGGGCGCAGCGCTCGATGGAGAGGAAGGCGGCCACCAGGGCGTCGTTATAGGCGCGCTCCCGCTCCTCCGTGCCGCGCTCCCCGGCGAAGGCGCTGACGTCGGCGCCGGCGGAGAAGGCGTCCTCCCCCGCGCCGCGCAGGACGACGCAGCGCAGGGCCTCCTCGGCCGAGAGCGAGTCGAACAGGCCGGCGAGGGCCTGCCACATGGCCAGGGTCAGGGCGTTGCGCCGCGCCGGGCGGGCGATGGTGAGGGTGGCGATGCCGCCGTCCCGTTCGAGATGCAGGTCCGGATGGTTCATGGCAGGCGCAGCCTGGGCGGGGCCGGTCCGACGGGCAAGACCCCCAGGGCAGGCGAGGGGGCAGCCGCATGGGCCGACCCCATGGGGCAACCGGGTGGGGGGAGCGCCGTTCCATCGCCTGACCCAACCGGGAAGAGGAGAGCCCCATGGCCGAGGCGCAGACCGAGCACGAGCAGCGCGAGAAGGTTCGCGAGATGATCAAGGACGTGCAGACGGCCGTGCTCGTCACCCATGGCGACGGCGAGCAGCTGCGCGGGCGGCCGATGGTGGCGGCGGCGCTGGACCCCGATGGCAAGACCCTCTGGTTCTTCTCGGGCAACAGCACGGAGAAGACCGAGGAGATCTCGAGGAACGACCGGGTGCTGCTCTCCTACTCCGATCCCTCGAAGCAGAACTACGTCTCCGTCTCCGGCAAGGCGCGGGTGCTGCGCGACGTCGCGAAGCAGAAGGAGCTGTGGCAGGAGACGATGAAGACCTGGTTCCCCGGCGGCCCGGAGGACCCCAAGATCGCCCTCATCGCCGTGGAGATGACCGGGGCGGAGTACTGGGACAGCCCCTCCTCCACCCTGCTGCACGCCTATGGCTACGTGAAGGCGACGCTGACGGGCCAGCCGCCCTCGGGCGGGGAGAATGAGCGGGTCTCCTTTACCTCCTAGTAGCACTTCCGGACTAAGGCGGCGCCAGCACTCCCGCGGGATGCGCGCCGCCCCCGGGGAGTTAGGGCCAGGCGCCTCTCCCCGCAGCGGGCGTACCGACGATCCAGAACGGGTCTGCCCGATCCTGTCCGCAGGGCGTGGAGGCCCTTTCTTCGATTCACTGCCGTACAGCCCGGCGGCCTTTCGACTCGCCTTCCGACTCGCCCTGCTCGACGCCGTCCCGAAGGACGGCGCCCTTGCCCTGCGCCAGACCGCGCTCCGGGCCGCGAGGGACCGGCTGGCGGGCTTCCTCACCCGCAGCAACGAGGTGGAGGACCTGCCTTCCGCGCTGAGGGACATCCGGGACCGCGCCGCCCTCGCCGCCGCCCTGGAGGGCGGGTTCGAGGAGGCCCGCGAGATCCTGGCGCAGTCCGCGGAGGAAGGGGCCGGCCCCGCCGGAATAGGGCCGCGTCGGCTCAGGCCTGCTTCAGCTCGATCAGCGAGCGACGGATCTTCCGCCCGCGCCGGATACGGTCCTCGATAAAGCCCGCCTCGCCCCAGCGGATCGCCCGGCCGAAGGCCTGGGCGTCCTCCGTCAGCCGCGCCAGCATCTCCAGCACCGCCTCGCGGTTGTTGAGGAAGATGTCGCGCCACATGTCCACGTCGCTGGCCGCGATCCGAGTGAAGTCGCGGAAGCCCGAGGCGGCGAAGCGCAGCACGGCCTCCCGCGTCTCCTGCGCCAGGTCGTCCGCCGTGCCGCAGATGGTGAAGGCGATGAGGTGCGGCAGGTGAGAGACGATGGCCACCACCTTGTCATGCGTCGCGGCATCCATCGTCTCGATCATCGAGCCCGCGCGCTCCCACAGCGCGCGGACCCGCGCCACCGCCTCGGGATCGGCGCCTGGGGGCGGGGTGACAATGCACCAGCGCCCGCGGAACAACTCGGCGAAGCCGGCATCCGGGCCGGAATGCTCCGTCCCCGCCATCGGATGCGCGGGAACGAGATGGACGCCCTCCGGCAGCAGCGGCCCGAGGTCCCGCAGCACGCTGCCCTTGGTGGAGCCGACATCGCTGAGGATGCAGCCGGGCGCGAGATGCGGTGCGATATGCGCCATCACCCCGGCATAGGCGCCGACGGGCACGCAGAGGATCACGCCGTCGCAGCCCTGCACGGCGCGGGCGGCGTCGCCCTCCACCACATCGGCGATGCCGAGCGCGCGGACCCGCTCCAGCGTGTGCTCGCTGCGCGCGGAGGCGACGAGGGTGGCGGCGATGTCGCCCCTCTCCTGCGCGACGCGCAGGATGGAGGAGCCGACGAGGCCGGGACCGATGATGCAGAGCCGCTGGAAGAGCGGGGCCTCAGCCATGACGGAAATCCGCGAGGGCATCGAGCACCATGCCGCACTCCTCGGCGGTGCCGATGGTGATGCGAAGGCAGCTCGGCAGGGCGTAGACGCCGACGCCGCGCACGATCAGCCCGCGCGAGCGCAGATGCGCGTCGGCCGCCTTCGCGGCCTCGGTGCTGCCGAAATCCACCAGGACGAAGTTGCCGTGGCTCGGATGCACCGTCAGCCCCAGCCGCTCCAGCCCCTGCGTCATCCTCGCGCGCCACTCGCTGTTGTGGCGCACGCTCTTGCCCACCCAGTCCGGCTCGGACAGGGCGGCGATGCCGGCGGCCATCGCGGGGGCGGAGACGTTGAAGGGGCCGCGCACGCGGTTCAGCACGTCGATGATGGCGGGCGGGCCGTAGCACCAGCCGAGCCGAATGCCGCCCAGCCCCCAGACCTTGCTGAAGGTGCGCGTCATCACCGTGTTGCTGCCCACATCCACCAGCGCCTGGCCGGGGTCGTAGCCGGGGTCCTCGACATACTCGGCATAGGCGCTGTCGAGAATCAGCAGGATGTCCTCGCGCAGCCCGGCGCGGAGGCGGTTCACCTCCGACTGCGGCAGCAGCGCGCCCGTCGGGTTGTTCGGGTTAGCGAGGATCACGAGGCGGGTGCGCGGGCCGCAGGCGGCGATGAGGCCGTCCACATCCGCCATCAGGTTCTTCTCCGGCACCTTGATGACGCTGCACCCCGCCCAGCGCCCCGTCAGCTCGTACATGAGGAAGCCGTGGGCTGACATGACAAGTTCTGTCCCCTCACCGCCATAGGCGAGGATGAGCAGAGCCAGAATCTCGTCCGAGCCGTTGCCGGTGACGATGCGGGCAGGGTCGAGCCCGTGGTGCCGCCCGATCGCCTCCCGCAGCGCGGTCGCGCCGCCGTCGGGATAGCGGTGCGCCTCCCGCCCCGCCTCGGCGATGGCGGCGATGGCGGCCGGGGGAGGCCCGAAAGGGCCCTCGTTGGAGGAGAGCTTCACGATCCGGTTCACGCCCGGGACCTTCGATTCGCCCCCGACATAGGGCTCGACCGAGAGGATGGAGGGGCGGGGCATCACGGGCATGGCGGCGTCTCCGTCAGGGTGGCGGGCGGCCCTGCCGCCGCTGGAGCGGACGGCGTGCCGCGGCGAGGGGTCAGGCGGCGGGGGCGGGATCGCCGGGCTCGGGCTCGGCATAGCCGCCGATGACGGTGGGGCCGAGCGGGGCAAGGGCGGCGAGGCGCGGGTCCTCCGCCCCGACCAGCCCGTCCACCTCCGCCAGGGCGCAAGGGCCGCCAGCCGGGAGGATGAGGCGGCGCGGGGTGAGCCCGGCCGCGGCCAGGGCGGCCATCAGCGCGTCCCGCGGGGCGCCTGGCGCGCGCGCCAGGCGGATCAGGCCGCGGTCGCGCGGGGTGGCGTCGGCGGCGAAGCGAGCGACGACCAGCGCGCCCGGCAGGGCCTGCCCCGGCCCGAGCAGGAAGGGCAGGGCGGCCACCACCTGCAGGCGCGGCGCGTCGAGCCCCACCCACCAGGCGGCCTCCACCGGCTCCCCGTCTACGGGGGCGGGCAGGACAGCGACGGGGGCCTCCCCGGCCGAGAGGGCGGCCAGCGCGGGGGTAGGGCCGGCATGGCAGCGCAGCGGCGTGTCCAGGCCGAAATGCCCGCGCGCGGCCCCCTCCGTCTCCGCCAGGGCGGCGACCGAGAAATCCGATTGCAGGCGGAGCGAGGAGGCGATCACCTCCCGCCACAGCCGCGCCACCGTCTCGCGCGGCATGGGGCCGCGGTGCCGGGCCAGCAGCCGCCTGAGAATCAGCGCCTCCCGCCCCGGGCGGAAGCTCGCGCCGCCGGCCTTCATGCCCTGCGCCGAGAGCTGGGCCGAGAGCGCCGCCCGCCGCATCAGCAGGTCGTGCAGGGCGTCGTCGATGGCGTCGAACTCGGCGCGGGCGGCGGCGAGCGCGCTGGGCTGCACGACGGAAGGGTCGGCAAGGGCGGGATCGGCGAGGGCGGGGTCGGGCATGGGACCCGGCGGGTCTAGCGCCCCCTTGTGATGGCGCCAAGGCTGCCGGGCCGGCACGCCGCCTCACGCGCCGCCTTGCCCCCCCGTCCCGGGGCTCCTAATCCTCCCGGCCATGAGCGAGGTCATCCCCTCCCTGCCGGACGTGGAGCATCAGCGGGTCGTCTTCCCCGAGGGGCTGATGCTCGATTGCGGGGTGAAGGTCGCGCCGCTCGCCGTGGCCTACCGCACCTATGGCGCGCTGAACGAGGCCCGGAGCAACGCCGTGCTCGTCTGCCACGCCCTGACCGGGGACCAGTACGTCGCCGAGACCCATCCGGTGACGGGAAAGCCGGGCTGGTGGGGCAATCTCGTCGGCCCCGGCCTACCCGTGGACACCGACCGTTTCTTCGTCATCTGCGCCAACGTGCTCGGCGGCTGCATGGGAAGCTCCGGCCCGCCGGAGGAGATGACGGATGCCGACGGCATCGGCCAGGGCCGCCCCTGGGGCACCGACTTCCCGAGCGTGACCATCCGCGACATGGTTCGCGCCCAGAAGCGGCTGATCGAGCATCTCGGCATCGGGCGGCTACTGGCGGTGGTCGGCGGCTCCATGGGCGGGATGCAGGTCCTGCAATGGGCCGCGACCTATCCCGAGAGCGTCTTCGCCTGCGCCCCCATCGCGACGGCGGCCCACCATTCCGCACAGAACATCGCCTTCCACGAGGTTGGCCGCGCGGCCATCCATGCCGATCCCGACTGGTGCGGCGGCGCCTACTGGCGGGAGGGGCGGCTGCCGGCCCAGGGCCTCTCGGTCGCGCGGATGGTGGCGCACATCACCTATCTCTCGGAGAGCGCGCTGACGCGGAAGTTCGGGCGCCGGCTCCAGGGCGCGAAGGCGCTGACCTTCCTCGAGGATGTCTTCGCGGTGGAGAGCTATCTCCGCCACCAGGGCAGTACCTTCATCCGCCGCTTCGACGCGAATTCCTACCTCACAATCACCCGCGCCATGGACTACTTCGACCTCGCCGCCGACCATGGCGGAGACCTGTCGCTCGCCTTCCGCGGCACGCCGACGCGCTTCTTCGTCGCCTCCTTCTCCTCCGACTGGCTCTTCCCCACGGCCGAGAGCCGGGCGGTCACCCGCGCGCTGAACCGCGCCGCCGCGCGCACCTCCTTCATCGAGCTGGAATCCGACAAGGGCCACGACGCCTTCCTGCTGGACGAGCCGGAGTTCCACGCGGCCCTGGGCGGCTTCCTCTCCGGCGCGGCCGAGGCGGCGGGGCTCTGAGCATGGGAATCCAACCGAAGGAGCCGATCCGCTACGTCGCCAAGAACATGCGGCTCGACCTCCGCCTGATCGCGGAGATGATCCCCGAGGGCGCGAAGGTGCTAGACATCGGCTGCGGTGACGGCGCCCTCATCGAGCACCTAACGCGCGAGAAGCGCGCCGATGCCCGCGGCATCGAGATCGACATGGCCGAGGCCACGCGCGCGGTGGCGGCGGGTCTCGCCGTGATCCATGGCGACGCCGACGCCGACCTCGCCCACTACCCCGACAGCGCCTTCGACTACGTCGTGCTCTCCCGCACGCTGCAGGCCGTGGAGAGGCCGCGGGAGGTGCTGCGGCAGATGCTGCGCATCGGCACCCACGCGATCGTCTCCTTCCCCAATTTCGGCCACTGGCAGATGCGCTGGCGCCTGCTCTGGACCGGGCGGATGCCGGACACGGACACCTGGAACCGCCCGTGGTACGAGACGCCGAACATCCACCCCTGCACCATCCTCGACTTTGTGGCTCTCTGCGAGAGCGACGGCTACGCCGTGGACGCCTGGCTGGCGGTGGACGAGCACGGCAGCCGCGCGCCCTGGCGCGAGAGCCTGAGGCTGGCGAACCTCTTCGGGGAGCAAGCCCTGTTCCTGTTGCGGCGGAAGGGCTGATTGCGCCATCCCGTCACGCCCGACGGGCGCTACTTCGTGGTGCACGGCCGGCTCTGGCGCATGGCCGACCCCTCCCTGCCCGAGGAGCGCCGCGCGGTACTCACCCGGAAGCTGATGGCTGCCCGGCGCGCGGTGGGTACCGCCCTGCAATCGGGCGACGAGGCCGCGCTGCGGGCCGCGCGGGCCGGGGTGGACGAGGCCAAGCGCGCGCTCGGGGAGCGGGGTTCGCCCTGGTGGGAGGACGGGGCGCCGGACCTCAACAGACATCTGGCGAAGAACACGCCCTATGCGGAATGGTTCGCCGGGCTTGAGGGTGTATAGCCCTTCAAAAACAAGCGCCTGATCACCATATGGGGTTCATGCGCCAGACCCTCGCGGGGCTTCCGGCCGACCCGTCCCCGCCAATTCCCCCCACCCTTCGCCGCCGTGTCGCCCGCCTGTCTCGGGCGGTGCGGGAGCGGCGCGCGATGGAGCTGCTCTATGGCGGCGCTTGGCGCGTCGTGCACCCGCATGCCATCGGACGGATGGGCACGGGGAAGGTTGGGCTGCTCACCTGGCAGACCGCCGGCCTCGCCCGCGGCCCCGGCGATCCGGGGGAGGGGTGGCGCATGTTCGACGTGGCCCGGATCGAGGCGACGCGTGCGCTGCGGGCCCATTTCGCCCCGCGCCCGCGCGGCGGCCGTGCCTGGACGGCTGGGATCGACGCGCCCATGGCCGAGGTGCCGCCCCGGGCCGAGGCCCTGGCCGAACTGGCCGCCCCGGCCTGAGCCTTTTTCAGGCCGCGCTCGTCCGGGCGATCGCGCTGCGCAGGAGACCAAGCACCTCCTGCGAGGCGATGGCCGCTCGGTTCTCCCCAGTGAACTGGGCGTAGTGCGCCTCCCGGGCCGCCTCGCGCCCGACATAGGCCATGGCCCATTCGCCGAACTCCCGCGCCGGGGCAGGCTCGCAGGCCAGGACCACGGTGCCGCGATGCCTCTCGTCGATCTGGATGCGCTCGAACACCTTCTCCACCGCGGCCCGGCTGCCCTCCAGCACCTGCGCGAAGCAGTCGTCGCTGAACAGCAGGGCGCCGGTGATCCCGTCCCGCAGGTTGTTGTGCCTCGACGCATCGAGGATGCGGACCACCTCGCGCTCCGTCTCCACGGCGGAGCCCGACAGGGCGCTCCGGCTGACATAGACCAGCCGGCAGAGCGGGTCCTTCCTCACTTCCGAACTCCCTCCTCAATCCCTGCCAAGCGCTCGCCGAGCCGCGCGATCAGCTCCGCCACCTCGGTCGCGGGAACCGGCTTGCTGAGCAGGAAGCCCTGGGCCTCCGTGCATCCCTCGCTGCGCACCCGCTCCATCTGCTCGGCCGTCTCCACGCCCTCGATCGTCGTCCGCATACCTAGATTCGTGCCCAGGGCCGCGATGGCGCGCACGACGGCGGGATCATCGGCGAAGGCGCGGTCGATCTTCACCCGGTCGAAGGGAAAGCTGCGAAGTTGGGTAAGGGAGGAGTAGCCCGTGCCGAAATCGTCCAGCGAGACCTGCACGCCCAGTGCCTTGAGCGCGGCGAGCTGCCCGATGGCCGATCTGGATTCGCTGAGCAGGACGCTCTCCGTCACCTCCAGCTCCAGCCGCGAGCTCGGCAGGCCCGAGACCGAGAGCGCCGTGGCCACCTTCTTCACCAGCGTGCCGCTGGCGAATTGCGGCACCGCCACGTTGACGGCGACGGTCAGCGCATCGGGCCAGCGCATCGCCTCGGTGCAGGCCTCCCGCAGGACCCATTCGCCGATCTCGTCCATCAGCCCTAACTCTTCCGCCAGGGGTACGAAGCGGTCCGGCGGGACGAGGCCGCGCTGGGGATGGTGCCAGCGGATCAGGGCCTCGAAGCCGGCAAGGCAGTTCTCCGCGAGGTCGACCTGCGGCTGGTAGAACAGCTCGAACTGGCCGAGAGCGAGGGCGGCGCGGAGGTCGAATTCCAGCGCCCGGCGGGCCTCGGCCGCCTCCTCCAGCTCCTGCTCGAAGAAGTGGAAGCGGCCCCGCCCGTCGGCCTTCGCCTTGTAGAGCGCGAGGTCGGCGCGGCGCAGGACGAGTTCCGCCTCCGAGCCCGGCCGGGCGAAGGCGATGCCGATGCTCGCGCCGATATGGGCGATGCAGCCGTCGATGAGGTAGGGGCGGCTCAGCAGGTCCACCAGCCGGGCGGCGACTCGCGAAATCGCCTCCTGGCCGGTCAGCCCTTCGATCAGCACGGCGAACTCGTCCCCGCCCAGCCGGGCGGCAAGGTCGGCGTCCCGCAGGGCCGAGCGCAGCCGCACGCCAACATGACGGAGCAGGGCGTCACCGGCTGCGTGGCCGAGATTGTCGTTCACCGCCTTGAAGCGATCGAGGTCGATGAGCAGCACCGCCAGTTCCTGCGATGCCGGCTGCAGCGGGGCGGGGCGGCCGAAGGTGAGCGCCTCTTCCAGCCGGGCGCGGAACTCGGCACGGTCGGCAAGCTCCGTCAGCGCGTCCCCGCGCCAGAGCGGGCGCGAGCAGGCCTCGCAGCGGCGCTCCTCGCCTCGCTTCGCGGATGGCCGCAAAGAACCCTCCATGACCGAACGGCCCCCGCTCGCTGTTTCGACATGGCCAGTGTGGAGGAGGTTGGTGGACAGGCCGTAAACGTGCCGGCCCCGTTCCGTCCCGGCGCGATCCGCCGTAAGCTGGCCGAGGGCCTCGGGGGAGGCCCCGGGGGAAGTTCAGCACTTGGCCGCGCTCATCCTGCGCCTCTGGCTGCTCGCGCTCGCGGGCGCCGCGCTCTCCGCTTGCGGGTCCACCCGCGGGCCGGTCCCGGCCGGCTATGGCTACGAGGCGGGGGAGGGCTATCAATCCTGCGTGCCCTATGCCCGGGCCCGATCGGGGCTCGATCTGCGCGGGGATGGCTGGCAGTGGTGGGAGGCCGCCGCCGGGCGCTACGACCGCGGCTCGCAGCCGCGGCCGGGGGCGGTGCTGGTCTTCCAGCGGACCTCGCGCCTGCGGGACGGGCATGTCGCCGTGGTGTCGCGCGTGATGGGTGCCCGGGAGATCCGGGTGGACCATGCCAACTGGGCCTCGGGCGGGCTGAAGGGGCGCGTGGCGCGGGACCAGGCGGTGATCGACGTCTCCCCCCGCAACGACTGGACGGAGGTGCGGGTCTGGTACCCGCCGGCCGGGGTGGTGGGGGCCACGGTCTTTCCCGCCTACGGCTTCATCCACCCCACCCGTCGCTGGGCCTTGGCCGACTGATCCGCTCTCATGACGGAACCGTCATCAGCCCATTGCGTCCGGCCGCCGGATGGCCCATGTCCTTCATCGGGCTTTCGCGGGGCTGGCGTGCCGGTTTACCCCCGGAGGACGCGGCCCTAATCTCCGCCCGGAAACGTGGCAGGGGCCGCCGGCCCGCCAGAGCACGCAAGGATATCGGGGCGTCACATGGGTTCGTTCAGCATCTGGCACTGGCTCGTCGTGCTGCTGGTCGTGCTGCTGCTCTTCGGCAGCGGCAAGATCAGCGGGCTGATGGGCGACCTCGCCACGGGCATCAAGTCCTTCAAAAAAAACATCAAGGAGGACGACACGGACGCCTCGATGGCCGACAACTCGGCCACGCCGCCGGCCGGCAACCTGCCGTCGCCGGGCGTCCACGCCTCCACCGACCCGAACCGCACCGTGGTGCGCCAGCCCCCCGGCCCGGTCTGATCCAGGGCCTGACGGCATGATGGCGCGCCGGTCCCGCAGGGGGCCGGCGCGTTTCTCTGTGGGGAGGAGAGGATGGCCCAGCCCATCCCCGAAGCAGCAGTCAGCGCGATCGTCGAGGCCGGGCGCCGGATGGCGGAGCGGAACTGGGTGCCGGCCACCGCCGGCAACCTCTCCGTCCGCCTGCCCGGGAACCGGGTGGCGATCACCCGCTCGGGCTTCCACAAGGCGCATCTGGATGCGGGCGCCGTGATGGCGGTGGACCTCGGGGGCGCGCCGGAAAACCCGGCCCTGCGCCCCTCCGCCGAGACGGGGCTGCATTGCGGGGCTTATCGCGCCTTCCCCGAGGCCGGGGCGGTGGTGCACGGCCATTCCGTCGCCAATACCGTACTCTCCCGCCGGGCCGGGGACTCCATCCGGTTGGAGAGCTACGAGCTGCTCAAGGCCTTCCCGGGCCTGCCCACCCATGACGCCGTGGTGGAGCTGCCCGTGCTGGACAACGACCAGGACATCGCCCGCCTACAGCACGCGGTGGAGGCCCGTTGGGCCCGCATGGCCGCCCCGATCCTTCCCGGGTATTTGATCCGCGGCCACGGCGTCTATGTATGGGGGCCCGACATGGACGCCGCCCTGGCGCGCCTGGAGGGGCTGGAATTCATGCTGGCCTGCGAGATGGCCAGCCTGTCGATCGGAGCCGCGCCATGAGCCGCCTCGTCGTCCACGACGCCAACACCCAGTCCGTCCTGCAGGACACCCAGGACCCCGCCGAGATCGCGCGCATCCTCGCCGTCATCGGCGTGCGCTTCGAGCGCTGGGAGGTGGCCGACCTCCCCGCCGGCGCCGATGCCGAGACGGTGCTGGAAGCCTACCGCCCCCGGCTGGACGCCCTCATGGGCGAGACGGGCGCGGGCACGGCCGACGTGATCCGCCTGACCGCCGACCATCCCCAGGCCGAGGCGCTGCGGGCCAAGTTCCTGGCCGAGCACCGCCACACCGAGGACGAGGTCCGCTTCTTCCACGAGGGCGCGGGCAACTTCATCCTGAACGTGGGCGGCAAGGTCTATGACGCCCACTGCACCCGGGGCGACCTCATCTCCGTGCCGGCGGACACGCATCACTGGTTCGATGCGGGGAAGAACCCGAACGTGACGGCGCTGCGCATCTTCACCGACACGACGGGCTGGACGCCGCACTACACCGGCACCGACATGTCGGAGCGCTTCCCGGCCAGGACGGCGTGACGAGCCCGCCGCGCGCGGTCGTCTGCGACATCGAGGGAACGACCAGCGCCATCGCCTTCGTGAAGGAGACCCTGTTCCCCTTTGCGGAACGGGCGCTGTACGGCTTCCTGCGCGATCGCGCTGATGATCCGGAGGTCTCCGCCATTCTCGGCGAGGTGCGGGCACTCGCGCCCGAACAGGAGCCGGCCGAGGCCCTGCGCGGCTGGATGGCCCGGGACGAGAAGGTGACGCCGCTCAAGGCGCTCCAGGGGATGATCTGGCGCCAGGGCTTCGAGTCCGGGACGATCCGCGGTCATCTCTGGCCGGATGTGGCGCCCTGCCTGCGGGCCTGGGCGCGCGCCGGGATCGCGCTGCGGATCTACTCCTCCGGCTCGGTCGAGGCGCAGAGCCTGCTCTTCGGCCATTCGGAGGCGGGCGACCTGACCTCCATCCTCTCCGGCTTCGACGACACCCGCACCGGCCCCAAGCGTGAGGCCGCCTCCTACGCCGCCATCGCGGCCTCGGCCGGCTTCGCGCCGGGGGAGATGCTCTTCCTCTCCGACGTGGCGGAGGAGCTGGACGCGGCCGCGGCGGCCGGGATGCGGGTCTGCCAACTCGTCCGCGCGGCGGACGGTGCGGTGGCCAGCGAGCGCCACCCCGCCTGCGCCACCTTCCCCGAGGTCGCGGCCCGCTTCGGCCTGCCCGCGCCGGACGAGCCGCCCTCCGGCTGAGGCGGGGGGAACCTCCCCTGTCATGACCCCGCGGTGGCGAGGTGCCGCGCGCGGGGCTAGAGCATGGCGCGCCCGCGGCCGAATCGGCGGGGGCGCGGACCACGCTCTCTCAGTTCTGACCCCTCGCCCGGATACCGGGAGGCGCCGCCCATGATGACCACCTATTCCCTCCGCGGTAACGCCTGCGCCGTCCACGGGGGGCCCGACACGCCCGAGTCCATCGCGGCCGCGACCTGGATCGACCTGCTGAACCCGACGCCGGAGGAGGAGCGCGCCGTCCAGGAGGCGCTGCATATCGAGGTGCCGACGCGCGAGGAGATGCAGGAGATCGAGAGCTCCTCGCGCCTCTACAAGGAAGGCGAGGTGCTCTTCCTCACCGCCTCCTTCCTCTACGGCGCGGAGGAGGGGGAGTTCGGCTCCACCCCCATTACCTTCGTCCTCGCCCCCAACGCGCTGGTGACGGTGCGCTACGCGACGCCGAAGGCCTTCTCCATGTTCGCGGTGCGCGCGCAGCGCCAGGCGCTGCCCATCCTGCGCACGCCGGATGGCGTGATGCTGCACCTCTTCGAGCAGATCGTGGACCGCCTCGCCGACATCCTCGAGCGCACGGCGAGCGAGATGGACCGCGCGAGCCAGACCACCTTCCGCAACGCGCGCAACCTGCAGGTGAAGGCGAATAAGCGGGACGTGGACCTTCGCCAGGCGCTGCTCACTCTCGGCCAGGTGGGCGACGTGACGACGCGCGCGAGCGACACGCTGCTGGGGCTGACGCGCATTCTCACCTTCGTCGGCGCCGAGAAGGCGAATGCCGTGCGCAAGGAGAACCAAGCGATGATTAAAACCCTGGTGCGCGACGTGCGCTCGCTCGTGGAATATGCGAACACGATGAACAGCAAGGCGCAGTTCCTGCTGGACGCCGTGCTGGGCATCATCGGCATGGACCAGAACGGCATCATCAAGACCTTCACCGTGGCCTCGGTGGCGCTGATGCCGCCAACCCTGGTGGCCAGCATCTACGGCATGAACTTCGACTTCATGCCCGAGCTGAAATGGGCGCTGGGCTATCCCTGGGCGCTGCTGTTGATGGTGGTCAGCGCCGTGGTGCCGATCCTATACTTCAAGCGGAAGGGCTGGCTGTAGCCGGCGGCGGGCGGGACCTCACCGCCCGTTGGCCGCCACGCCCGGCCGGGTGCTGCCGTCGCGTTGCGGCACCTCGATCGGCGCGATCTCCACCGGCGCGACGCCGTCCTCCCGCATGCCGAGCTGTTCGGCTGTGCGCGGGCTGACATCGAGGATTCGGCCGCGCGCATAGGGGCCCCGGTCCTCCACCTCGACCGTCGCGGAGCGCCCGGTTTCAAGGTTCTTCACCCGCGCCGTCGTCCCCAAGGGCAGGGTCCTGCTGGCCGCCGAGTTCGAGCGGGTGTCGAAGCGCTCCCCATTGGCCATCTGCCGCCCGTGGAGGCTGCGGTGGTAGTAGGACGCCTTGCCGCGCTGCGCGCGCCCGGTAGTGTCGTCCCCCGGGCGGGCCCTCTCCCGCGGGTTCCGCTCCTCTACCGCAGCGGCGGGCGCGGCGAGGGCGAGGGCAAGGCATGCCAGCAGGGCCGAGGCCCGGCCCGGTGTGCGCGACCTGTCCATGGTTCATTCCTCCGTTGCAGAGTCGAGTTGGAGGTCATCAACGGGGTAGGCGGGGCCGGGTTCGCAGGGGAGTCGGCCCGCGCCGTTCACAATATTCCCCGTGACGGAACCCGGCCGCACCAGGGCTCGCCGCGCCTAACTCGTCGGCGACCCGGCCGAGGGCGCCTGAACGGCGGCCCGTAGGCTCACCCGCTCCTCCGGCAGGGGGATGAACTCCTTCTCGTCACCGGGCACGGTGCCGAAGCGGCCCGCGCGCCAGTCGGCCTTCGCCTGCTCGATCCGCTCGCGTGAGGAGGAGACGAAGTTCCAGAAAAGGTGGCGCGGCCCGTCCATCGCCGCCCCGCCGAGCAGGAGCAGGCGCGCGCCTTCCCGCCCAGCGCGAAGCGCGAGCCCGTCGCCCGGGCGGAAGACGAGCATCCGCCCGGCCTCGAAGCGGTCCCCGGACACCTCCACCTCGCCCTGCACGACATAGGCGCCGCGCTCCTCGTGCCCGTCGGGCAGGGGAAGGGAGGCGCCGGGGGCGAGAACGGCATCGGCGTAGAAAAGATCTGAGGGCGTCTCCACGGGGGAGCGCGCGCCCCATCCCCAGCCGGCGATCAGCCGCAGCTTCGTGCCGCCATCCTCGATGACGGGCAGGGTGGCGGCGGGGTGGTGGACGAAGCCGGGCGAGGTCTCCTCCTGCGCGCGCGGCAGCGCCACCCAGGACTGGATGCCGAAGAGCTTGTTCGAATGGCCCCGCAGCCCCTGGTCCGTGCGCTCGGAATGAGCGATGCCGCGCCCGGCCGTCATCCAGTTCACGTCTCCCGGCCGGATCGGCTGGTCGGAGCCGAGGGTATCGCGGTGCTGGATCTCGCCGTCGAAGAGGTAGGTGACAGTCGAGAGGCCGATATGCGGGTGCGGGCGCACGTCCAGCCCCTTGCCCGTCAGGAACTCGCCCGGCCCCATCTGGTCGAAGAAGATGAAGGGGCCGACCATCTGCCGCTCCTTCGCCGGCAGGGCACGGCGCACCTCGAAGCCGCCGATGTCGTGTACGCGCGGCAGGATCACCTGACCGATGGAGCCGGCGGGGCATTCGGGCATCAGGCCCGAGGGGTCGCTCTCGACGCTCATGGATCGCTTCCTTCCTGCAGGGTCAGAGAGCCGCGAGCCAGTCGCGGGTGAGGGCCACGTCCATCCCCGAGAGGCCGTGGCCGAGCGGCAGCGCATGCTGCGTCACGGCGGCGCCGGAGTCCTGCAACAGCCGCGTGAGGGCGGCGCTGCTGGCCGCGGACACGATGGGGTCACTCGTGCCGGAGAGCAGCAGGACCTTCGTGCCCTCCAGCCGCGCGACGGGCGGCTCGCGGAAGGGCATCATCGCGCGCAGCAGGGCGGCGCCCCGCAGCAGGCCGGGATGGCGCAGCAGCAGGCTCGCCGCGATGTTCGCGCCGTTGGAGAAGCCGAGTGCAACCGGCCCGGCGAGGCCGAGGCGCGCCCGCGCGTCCCGCACGAAATCCGCCAGCTCGTCGGTGCGGCGGCGCAGGTCCTCCTCGTCGAACACGCCCTCGGCGAGGCGGCGGAAGAAGCGGGGCATGCCGTTCTCCAGCACCGCGCCGCGGGGGGAGAGCAGGGCGGCGCCGGGCGCGACGAGGCGGCCGAGCGGGATCAGGTCGCTCTCGTCCCCGCCTGTGCCGTGCAGCAACAGCAAGGGCGGGCGCGCGGCATCGGTGGCCGGCTCGAAGCGGTGGATGAGGGTGGGGGCGGTGTCGCTCACGGCGGGGTCTCCTCCCAGTCGCGGGCCGCGCCGGGATGGCGCGGCCTGCAGGGGTGTTCAGGCGAGGGCGGGGAGCGCGGCCTCGATCTGGGCGCGGTGCCCTTCGAGGAAGCGCGGCAGCTTCAGCGCCGTGCCGAGCTGATCGGCCGGCTCGTCCACGGCGAAGCCGGGGATGTCGGTCGCGATCTCGAACAGCACGTGGCCGGGCTCGCGGAAGTAGACGGAGCGGAAGTAGTCGCGGTTCTTCTGATCCGTGGTGTGCAGGCCGTGGTTCTCGGCCAGCTTGCGCACCATCTCTGCCTGATCGGCATCGTCCGCCGCGCGGAAGGCGAGGTGGTGGACGGAGCCGCGCCCCAGCCGCGCGGGCAGAAAGCCCCCGACCGCCTGCAGGTCCACGATGCCGCCGATCGCGGTGCCCTCCGCGGCGAGGCGGGTGGTGTTGCCCTCGCGTGCCACCTCACGGAAGCCGAACACATCCGAGAGGATCGCGCCCGTCCGTTCCGTGCGGTCCAGCATCAGGCCGACGCTGTGGAAGCCGCGGATGGCGTGCTCCACCGGCACGTCGCCGTTGTCCCAGGCCGGCTCGGCCTCGATGCCGGGAAGGCCGGCGAGCGCCAGGCGCAGCCCGTCGGGGTCGCGGAAGGTGAGCACCGTCTCCCCGAAGCGGGTCGTGCGATCGAGCCCGTGGTTCACCAGCCGCTGAGTCCAGTAGCCGATGGCGGCTTGCGGGACGCGGAACACCGTCTCCTGCAGCTCGCCCGCGCCGGCACGGCCCTCGGTGGCGTTCTCCCAAGGGAAGAAGGTGAGGATGGTGCCGGGGCTGCCGGCCGCGTCGCCGTAGTAGAAGTGATAGGCGCCAGGATCGTCGAAGTTCACCGTCCGCTTCACCAGCCGCAGCCCGAGGGTGCGGATGTAGAAGTCGAGGTTCCGCTGCGCGCTGCCGGCGATGGCGGTGATGTGGTGGATGCCGTTGGTGGCCATGGTCGCTGTCTCCAGGGGGGAGCGGGTTCGGCGCTCCGTTGGGCATAGAGAAGGCGATGCGGCCCGGCTTGCGCCAGGGGAAGCTTATTGCACCCATGCAATCCTGATCTTGCGAACGCTGGTATGGCGTTGCGGCGATGGGGCGATCAGCTTGGCGGCAACGGCCCCATCCCGGAGCCCCCCTCGGAGACACCTTCCATGATCGACACGCGCCTTGCGCCCTACGGCCTCCTACTCCTGCGCCTCTCGCTGGGAGTGATGTTCGTCGCCCATGCCTGGCTGAAGATCGCGGTCTTCACCGTGCCCGGCTTCGCTGGCTTTATGGCTCAGGCCGGCTTCCCCGCCTTCCTTGCCTGGCCGGTGGTGCTGGCGGAGCTGGCCGGCGGCCTTGCCCTCATCCTCGGCCTCTACGCCCGCGCCGTCGCCGTCGCGCTGCTGCCCGTGCTGGCGGGCGCGCTGCTCGTCCATATCGGCAATGGCTGGGTGTTCAATGCCCCGAACGGCGGCTGGGAATACCCGGCCTTCCTGATCGTCGGCGCGCTGGTACAGGCCCTGGCGGGCGACGGCGCCCTGGCGCTCCGGCCCACGCCGGTTCCGGCCCCCACCCGGCCGAGCCTCGCCGCCGCGGCCTGAACCGCCTAGCATCCCCGGGACCGGCCGGCGGCGCGGGCATCCCTTTGCCGCCGGCACTCCTTACAGGAAGGGACGCGTGATGGAACCCGCCCGCACCCTCGCCTGGGATGATTTCCGCCTGATCAACGCCGTGGCGGAGACGCGCAACCTGCCCGCCGCCGCCGCGCGGCTGGGCGTGGACCATTCCACCGTCTTCCGCCGGCTGCGCGGGGTGGAGGCGCTGCTCGGCACGCCGCTCTTCGAGCGCCATCGGCAGGGCTACTCCCTGACCCCCGCGGGGGAGGAGGTGGCGGCGCTGGCTGCGCGGGTGGACGAGGACATCACCGCCGTCACGCGCCGCCTCGCGGGGCAGGAGCCGGCGCCCTCGGGCGAGGTGCGGATCGCCACCAGCGACAGCCTTCTATCGGACCTCCTGATGCCGATCCTGGCCGGGTTCCGCCGCGCGCATTCCGCGATCCGCCTCGACGTCGTCACGGGCAACGCGGCGCTGAACCTCTCTCGCCGCGACGCGGACGTGGCAGTGCGCGCGACCGACAGCCCGCCGGAGACGCTCGTTGGCCGCCGCGCCGCGCGGATCGCCTGGGCGCTCTACGGGGCGGAGGGCGCATCCGCGGAGGGCGACTGGGTCTGCCTCGGCGACAATCTCGCCGGCCTCGCTGTGGTGCGCCACGCCCGGAGCGCGGTGCCCGGGGAACGCCTGGCCGGGCGGTTCGACACGGTGCTGAGCCTCGCCCATGCCGTCGCTGCGGGCATCGGGGTGGGGCACCTGCCCTGCTTCATCGGCGATACCTGGCCGGGCCTGCGCCGGCTGGAGCCGCCACGGCCGGAATACGCCTCCGATCTCTGGCTCCTCACCCATCCCGACCTGCGGCACACGCCGCGCATCCGGGTCCTCATGGACGGGGTGGCGGAGGGCATCGCAGCCCGGCGCGCCCTGATCGAGGGGATGGCGCCGCGCCCGGCGCCCTGAAAGCCCCCTTGTCGCTGCGCCGCGATCCAGCCCATACCACGCCCGGACACCGGGGGGAGCCCATTCCGGGCTGAGAGGCGGGGAGACCCGCGACCCCTGGAACCTGACCCGGTTCGGACCGGCGTAGGGATCGGTGCACCATGACGCCCACGCGCCTGCGACGCGCGACGCCGCCTCCCCCTCCGCCTCGGCGGTCGGGGGCGCGCCCGCGCACCCGGGCCTGCCGTCAGGCCGCGCCCTCTCCGCCCCCGCCGGGCGGGATGGAGGAAAGCCCGTGCATCGCCGATCCCTGCTGAGGGGCGCCGCCCTCTCCGCGCTCCCGCTCCCCGCCCTCGCCCAGCCCGCCCGCGCCCGCACCCTGCGTTTCGTGCCGCAGGCGGCACTGACCGCGCTCGACCCGATCGTGCAGAACGCGACGATCAGCACCACCCACGGCTTCTGCGTCTTCGACACGCTCTTCGCGACGGAAGGGAAGCTCACTCCGCGCCCGCAGATGGCCGAAGGCCACCAGGCGAGCGCCGACGGCCTGCTCCACACCATTCGCCTGCGAGAGGGGCTGCGCTTCCATGACGGAGCGCCCGTGCTCTCGCGCGACTGCGTGGCGAGCCTGAAGCGCTGGTGCGCGCGGGACCTGTTCGGCCAGATCCTCGGCCGCGCCGTGGCGGAATGGGGCACGCCGGACGACCGAACCCTGACCATCCGCCTGAGCCGCCCCTTCCCGGCGCTGCTCTACGCCCTGGCCAAGCCCGCGGGCGTGCCGCCCTTCATTATGCCTGAGCGCCTGGCGGTGACGGACCCCTCCCGCCCCGTGCCGGAGATGGTGGGCAGCGGCCCCTGGAAGTTCGTCTCCGCCGAGTTCAACCCCGGCAGCTTCGTCGCCTATGCCCGCAACGAGGCCTATGTGCCGCGCGAGGAGCCGGCAGAGGGCGCCTCGGGCGGCAAGCGCGTGCATTTCGACCGGCTGGAGTGGCACATCATCCCCGACGGCGCGACGGCCGGCGCCGCCCTCCAGCGCGGCGAGGTGGACTGGGTCGAGTATCCCCTGCCGGACCTGCTGCCCCTGCTCCAGCGGGACCGCAACATTCGTACCCAGGTCTACGACCCCATCGGCTTCCTCGGCGTCATCCGCTTCAACCACCTGCACGCGCCCTTCGACCGGGTGGAGGTGCGCCGCGCCCTGCGGGACTGCATCAGCCAGCCCGACCACATGGCCGCCGTGGCCGCGCCCGGCGACTGGCGGGAGTGCCACGCCCTCTTTCCCTGCACCCTGCCCGGGGTGGCGGAGTTCCCGGCCCCGCCGCGCGACTTCGAGCGCGCCCGCGCCGCCATCCGCGCCGCGGGGGTGGAGGGTGCGAAGGTGGTGGTCATCAACCCCACCGACTTCGCCGCCGTCGCGCCGCAAGGAAGGCTGGCCGCCGATGTCTGCCGCCGGCTCGGCTTCAACGTCGACCTGCAGGAGATGGACTGGGCCGCGATGCTCACCCGCCGCAACTCGCGGGAGGATGCGGGTCACGGCGGCTGGAGCATCTACCCCACCAACTTTCCCGCCGCCTCCATCGCCAACCCTGCGGTGAATTCCGGCATCCGCGGCGACGGCCCCTCCGCCTGGTTCGGTTGGCCGACCGACCCGGCGACGGAGGCGAATATCGAGCGCTGGCTCTACGCGCCCGATCCCGCCGCCCAGGCTGCCGCCTTCGCCGAGGTGCAGCGCACGGCCTGGGACCATGTGGGCTTCGCGCCCAGCGGGCTCTTCGTGCTGAAAACCGGCTTCCGCGCCGATCTCTCCGGCGTGCTGCAGGGCCCGAACCCGTATCTGTGGAACGTCCGGCGGGGTTGAGCCCCGGTTGACCTGCCCGGCCGCATCCCTCTCTCTGCGGGGAGGCGGCCGGACGAGAGGGGCGGAAGGAATGGCGGGGCGCGAAGAGGCAGGGCTGCGGAACTTCGACCTCAACCTCCTGCCCGTCTTCACCGCCCTGATGCGCGAGCGCAGCGTGACCCGCGCGGGGGAGGCGCTGTTCCTCTCCCAGCCCGCCACCTCCGCCGCCCTGGCCCGGCTGCGCACCTATTTCCGGGACGAGCTCTTCGTCCGCAACGGCCGCGTGCTGGAGCCCACGCCGCGGGCTGAGGCGCTGATGGAGCAGCTCGCCCCCGCGCTGCTGGGCGTGGCCGGAGCGGTGGCCGGCGCCACGCCCTTCGATCCGGCGACCGATGCGCGCACCTTCCGCATCGGAACGACGGAGGACGTCGCCATGGCGATGTTCCCCCACCTCTCCACCTGGCGGAAGACGGCGCCGCACTGCCGGATGGTCATCCGCCCCGCCACCTATCGCGACATTCCCCGCCTGCTCGAATCCCGCGAGATCAGCGCCGCCATCGGCCATGTGGAGGAGCTGCCGGCCGCCACGAAGCAGCGCGTGCTCCGCCGGAGCGGCTGGCGCGTGCTGCGCGACGCGGAGTCGCCGGGGCCGGTCGACCTGGAAGGCTACTGCGCCCGCCCGCACCTGCTGGTCACGCCGCGCGGCGACCTGACGGGCATCGCGGACGGGGTGCTGGAGCGGATGGGGCGGAGCCGGCAGGTCGTGCTCGGCGTGCCCGACTTCGCGCTCATGCCGCGCGCCCTGCTGGGCACGGACATGCTCTGCCTCGTCAGCGAGGCGGTGGTGGAGACGCTGGCGCTGCTGGGCGAGCTGTCCCGCCGTCTCGCCGCCGATCCGCCGCCCTTTCCCATGCCCGAGGCGGTGACGCACATGGTCTGGCGCACCCCCGTGGACCAGGACCCAGCCGAGGCCTGGCTGCGCGGGCAACTCGTGGAGTGGCTGGCGCGGCGATAGGGGCGGATCGCCTTTCCCGGCCCGCCGCGCTAGAGCGGGGCATGGCCGACGCCCCCGCCCTCCTGGCCGCCGCCCGCGCCTATTTCGCCACCGGCGCCACCCGCCCGCTGGAGGCCCGACGCGCCGCGCTGCTCGCCCTCCGGGACGCGCTGGAGGCGATGGAACCCGAGCTTCTCGCCGCGCTGGAGAGCGACCTCGGCAAGGGCGCCTTCGACTCCTGGACCTCCGAGATCCTGCTCGTGCGGCAGGAGATCGCGCTCACGCTGAGGAACCTCTCGCGCTGGGCCGGGGAGCGGCGGGTCGGCGGGCGCTGGTTCCATTTCCCCGGCCGCGCCGCGCTGCGGATGGAGCCGCGCGGGGCGGTGCTGATCCTCGGCCCCTGGAACTACCCCGTGCAGCTCTGCCTCGTGCCGCTGGTGAGCGCGGTCGCCGCGGGGAATGCGGTGGTGCTCAAGCCCTCCGAGGTCGCGCCCGCCACGGCGGCGGCGCTGGAGCGCCTGGCTATCAGCGCCTTCGCGCCGGGCCATGTGGCCGTAGCGGGGGGCGGGCCGGAACTGGCGGCGGCGCTGACGGCCCAGCCCTTCGCCCACATCTTCTTCACCGGCAGCACCGAAACCGGCCGCAAGGTGGCCGAGGCCGCCGCCCGCAACCTCGCCACCACCACGCTGGAGCTGGGCGGGGCCAACCCGTGCGTCGTGGACCGGGATGCGGACCCCGTGGTGACGGCGCGGCGCATCGCCTGGGCGAAGTTCCTCAATGCCGGCCAGACCTGCCTCGCCCCCAACCATGTCCTCGTGCATGAGAGCCGGGCGGAGGCGCTGGTGGACGCGCTGGGCGAGACGATCGCGCGCTTCTACGGGCCGGAGGGGCAGGGGATGCAGCGCGTGGTGAACGCGCGCCACCTCGACCGGCTGAAGGGGCTGCTCGCCCGCGGCCGCGTGGCCCATGGCGGGGGGGTGCGCGAGAACGCGCTGCACATGCAGCCGACGGTGCTGCTGGACCCCGACCCCGCCCTCCTGCGGGAGGAGATCTTCGGCCCGGTCCTCCCCGTCGTCACCTGGCGGGACCGGGCGGAGCTGCTCGCCGGCCTCTCGGCCCTGCCGGAGCCGCTGGCCCTCTATGTCCACACGCGGGATAGCGGCTTCGCCGAGGGGGTGGCGCGGGCGCTGCCCTCGGGCGGCTTCTGCGTAAACGAGCACCTCGTCCACTGCACCGTACCCGACCTGCCCTTCGGCGGCGTCGGGCCGAGCGGGCAGGGGCGCTATCACGGGCAGGCGGGGTTCGAGGCCTTCTCCAACGCGCGCGCGGTCTTCCGCCAGCCCGCAGGTATCGATCCTTCCATGCGCTACCCGCCGCCCCGTGCGCCGCTCTCGATCATCAGGCGGCTGATGGGATGACGGATTTCGATGCCATCGTGCTCGGCGCCGGCGCGGCCGGGCTGATGTGCGCCTTCACGGCGGGGCAGCGCGGCAGGCGCGTGCTGCTGCTTGACCATGCGGACGCGCCGGGGGCGAAGATCCTCATTTCGGGTGGCGGACGCTGCAACTTCACCAACACGGGCACGGAGCCCTCGCGCTTCTTCTCGGTCAACCCGCATTTCGCGCGCTCGGCCCTCTCGCGCTACACGCAGCACGACTTCATCGCGCTCGTCGAGAAGCACCGCATCCCCTATCACGAGAAGACGCTCGGCCAGCTCTTCTGCGACGGCTCGGCGCGGGCGATCCTCGACCTCCTGCTGCGCGAGTGCGAGGCGGGCGGGGTGGACATGCGCCTGCGCCACCGGATCGTGGACGTCTCCCGCGCCGACGCCTTCCGGGTGGAGACGGATCGCGCCACATTCACCGCCCCCGCGCTGGTGCTCGCCACGGGCGGACTCTCCATCCCGAAGATGGGGGCGACGGGCCTCTCGCTGGAGATCGCGCGCCGCTTCGGCCTGCCGGTGGTGGAGACGCGCCCGGCCCTCGTGCCGCTCACCTTCGGGGAGGCGGATCTCGCGCTGATGCGCCCGATCTCCGGCGTCTCGCTTCCCGTGGAGGCGCGGGTGGGGAAGGCGCGGTTCCGGGAGGCGGTGCTCTTCACCCATCGTGGCCTCTCCGGCCCCGCCATCCTCCAGGTCTCGACACCCTGGCGCACGGGCGATGCGGTGACGCTCGACCTTATGCCCGATGCCGATGCGACCGCCTGGCTCCTGGCCCGGAAGGAGGAACGCCCGAAGGCATCGCTGCACACCGTGCTGGCCGAGCGGATGCCCCAGCGCCTCGCCTCCGCCCTCGGCACGGTGCGGCTGGCCGCGCATGCCCGCCCCATGGGCGAGCTGGGCAACAAGGCGCTGAAGGAGGTGGCGGCGCTGCTCAAGGGCATGGCCCTGACCCCCACGGGAACCGAGGGCTATGCCAAGGCCGAGGTGATGGCCGGCGGCGTGGACACCGCCGCCCTCTCCTCCCAGACCCTCGCCGCGAAGGAGGTGCCGGGGCTGCACGTGATCGGCGAGGCGGTGGACGTGACGGGCTGGCTCGGCGGCTACAACTTCCAGTGGGCCTGGTCCTCGGGCTGGTGCGCGGGGATGTCCGTCTAGCCCTGCCGCGGGCGCGTACCATTTTCCGCCCCGGCCCCCTATATCCGCCCGGCCATGTTGCGCCTCACCGAGATCAAACTCCCCCTGGACCACCCCGACGACGCGCTGCGGGACGCCGCGGTGGCGCGGCTGCGCGTGCCGCCGGAGGAGGTGCTGGATATCAGCGTCTTCCGCCGGGGCTACGACGCCCGCCGCCGCGGCGCCATCGCGCTGATCTACACGCTGGACGTGGCGGTGCGGGACGAGGCCGCGGTGCTGACACGGCTGGGCGGCACGGACAAGCATGTCGGCCCGACACCGGAAACCTCCTACCGCCTGCCACCCACGCCCCCCGCGCCGCGGCTGCGGCCGGTGGTGGTGGGGGCCGGCCCGTGCGGGCTCTTCGCCATGCTCATCCTCGCGCAGATGGGCCTGCGCCCGATCCTGCTCGAGCGCGGCAAGGCCGTGCGGGAGCGCACGCAGGACACATGGGGCCTGTGGCGGCGATCCGTGCTGACGCCGGAATCCAACGTGCAGTTCGGGGAAGGCGGCGCCGGCACCTTCTCCGACGGCAAGCTGTGGAGCGGCATCGGCGACAACGCGAACCGCATCCGCAAGGTGCTGGAGGAGTTCGTGAGCGCGGGCGCGCCGGAGGAGATCCTTTACGTCTCCAAGCCGCATATCGGCACCTTCCGCCTGGTCTCCATGGTGGAGCACATGCGCGCCCATATCGAATCCCTCGGCGGCGAGTACCGCTTCGGGACGCGGGTGGAGGATGTGGAACTCGGCCCCGACCGCGCTGTGCGCGGGCTGCACCTCTCCGACGGTTCCTTCCTGGAGGCGGACCGCGTGGTGCTCGCCGTCGGGCACTCGGCGCGCGACACCTTCGCCATGCTGCACGGTCGCGGCGTCTACATGGAGGCCAAGCCCTTCTCCATCGGCGTGCGGATCGAGCACCCGCAGGGGCTGATCGACCGCTGCCGCTTCGGACCCCAGGCCGGGCACCCGATCTTGGGCGCGGCCGACTACAAGCTGGTGCATCACTGCAAGACAGCCGCGGCCGAGGGCCGCGCCGTCTATTCCTTCTGCATGTGCCCCGGCGGGCAGGTGGTCGCTGCCGCCTCCGAGCCCGGGCGCCTGGTGACGAATGGCATGAGCCAGTACTCGCGCGCCGAGCGCAACGCGAATGCCGGCATCGTCGTCAGCATCACGCCCGAGCGCGACTATCCCGGGTCGCCCCTGGCCGGCATCGAGTTCCAGCGGCGCTGGGAGGAACGGGCCTTCGTCGCGGGCGGTGGCGACTACCGCGCCCCGGCGCAGCGCGTGGGCGACTTCCTCGCCGGACGTCCCTCCACCGCGCTGGGAGAGGTGATCCCCTCCTATAAGCCGGGCGTGACGCCGACGGATCTCTCGCTCTGCCTGCCCGATTTCGCCACTGCCGCGATCCGCGAGGCGCTGCCCGCCTTCGACCGGCAGATCCGCGGCTTCGCCATGGAGGACGCGGTGATGACGGGGGTGGAAACGCGCACCTCCTCGCCGCTCCGCATCCGGCGCGACGAGACCGGGCAGAGCCTGAACACCCCCGGCCTCTTCCCGGCGGGAGAGGGCGCGGGCTATGCGGGCGGCATCCTCTCCGCCGGCGTGGACGGCATCCGCGCGGCGGAGGCCTTGGCGGCAAGGCTTTCCACGGGAGTCCTGGCCGCCTGACGCGGGATCACGCGCATGAATGAGCGTGATCGAGGGGCGTCACGGGACCGCCCCTCGACCGGTGCCGCGCCGCTGCATAGGTGAGCCGGCACGTGACGCCAGACCCGAACGAAGGACACCGCGTGGCCCCCTCTCTTGAATTCGCCCTCGACACCTTCGGGGACGTGACCGCCGGCCCGGACGGCAATCCTCTCCCCCACGCGCAGGTCCTGCGGAACCTCGTCGACGAGGCCGTGCTGGCCGACGAGCTCGGGATCGACTTCTTCGGCGTGGGCGAGCACCACCGCCAGGACTTCGCGGTCTCCTCCCCGGAGGTGCTGCTCGGCGCCATCTCCTCGCGCACGAAGCGCGTCCGCCTGGGCACGGCGGTGACGGTGCTGAGCTCGGACGACCCGATCCGTGTCTTCCAGCGCTTCTCCACACTCGACGCCGTCTCGAACGGGCGCGCCGAGGTGATCCTCGGGCGCGGCTCCTTCACCGAATCCTTCCCGCTCTTCGGCTTCGACATGGCCGACTACGAGCGGTTGTTCGAGGAGAAGCTGGACCTCTTCGCCGCCCTGCGCACGGGCGAGCCCGTGACATGGGAGGGAAGCACGCGCCCGCCGCTGCGGAGTCAGCGCGTCTATCCGCCCGTGGAGCACGGGATGCTGAAGGCCTGGATCGGCGTGGGCGGCAGCCCGCAATCCGTGATCCGCGCCGCGCGCTACGGCATGCCGCTGATGCTCGCCATCATCGGCGGCGATCCCCGCCGCTTCCGCCCCTATGTGGACCTGTTCCACCAGGCGCTGGAGCAGCTCGGCCAGCCCGCGCAGCCCGTGGGCGTGCACTCCCACGGCTATGTCGCCGAGACGGACGAGGCGGCGCGGGAGGAGTTGTGGCCGCACTGGAAGCGCTCGCGCGACGAGATCGGCGCGGAGCGCGGCTGGCCGCCGGCGCGGCGCGCGGATTTCGAGCGCGAGATCGAGGGCGGGTCGCTCTATCTCGGCGCGCCCGAGACCGTGGCCCGCAAGATTGCGGCGACGGTGCAGGCCCTCGGGCTCTCGCGCTTCGAGATGAAGTACAGCGCGGGAACCCTGCCGCACGAACGGATGATGCGGAGCATCGAGCTCTACGGGCGCGAGGTGATGCCCCGCGTGCGCGATCTGCTGGGATAATCGGGGGCCGGAGCCCCCGGCCCTTTCCTACTGCTTGCCGCTACCCGGCTCGGCCATGCCGCGATGCATCTCGGCCGTGACCGCGGCCGGGAGGACATTGGCTACCGCCGATTGCAGCTTGTTTTTCCAGCCCGCGACCACGTCGCCGTCGCCGCGCAGCATCGCCTCGAAGCCGGTCTTCGCGACCATGGCGGGATCGTCCTTCTTGGCTTGGCCGACCTCGGTGTCCATCAGGTGCCCGCGCTCGAAGAACTCCGTCTCCGTCGGGCCGGGCATGAGACAGGTGACGGTGACGCCCGTGTCCTTCAGCTCGTTGTGGATGGCCCAGGAGAAGGAGTTCAGGAAGGACTTCGTGCCGTTGTACACGGCCTGGAAGCTGCCGGGCATGAAGCCGGCGATGGAGCCAGTGATGAGGATCTTCCCGGCGTTGCGCGCGCGCATCGCCTGGCCGACCTTGTGGATGAGGTAGATCGTGCCGGTGATGTTGGTGTCCACCACGCCGCGGACCTCGTTCCAGTCCTGGTCGAGGAAGCCCTTGCCGAGGCCGCGCCCGGCATTGGCCATCAGGGCTTCGACCGTGCGGCTCCCCGCGGCGGCGAGGAGCTTGTCCACGCCCTCCGTGGTGGAGAGGTCGGCCTGGACGGCCTCGACCTTCACGCCGAGGCCGCGCAGCTCCGTCGCGGCCTCCTCGATCTCGGGCTCGTCGGCCGCGATCAGCAGGTCGTAGCCGTGGCGCGCGGCCTCCTTGGCAAGCTCGCGGCCGATGCCGGTGGAGGCGCCGGTGACGATGGCGATGGGCTTGGTTGTGTCGGACATGGAAGCGCTCCGTTCTTTCGTGCGGGTCAGGGCTTCAGGACGACCTTGATGCAGCCATCCTTCTTGTCCCGGAAGGTCTTGTAGAGTTCGGGCCCGTCCTCGAGCTTCGCCGTGTGGGTAATGACGAAGGAGGGATCGATCTCGCCCTTCTCGATGCGCTCCAGCAGGATCGGCATGTAGTGCTGCACCGGGGTCTGGGCCATGCGGAAGGTCAGGCCGCGGTTTATGGCCGAGCCGAAGGGGATCTTGTCGAGGAAGCCGCCATAGACGCCGATGATGGAGACCGTGCCGAAGTTGCGGCAGCAATGGATGGCCTGCCGCAGCACATGCGGCCGGTCCGTGCCCATGAAGGTCGCGACCTTGATGCGGTCCACCACGGAATCGAAGCTGGCGGTCGCGTCGGCCTCGGTGCCCACTGCGTCGATGCAGGCATCGGCGCCGCGGCCCTTCGTCAACTCCTGGATGGCGTCGTAGACATCGACCTCCTTGAAGTCGAGCGTGTGGGCGCCGGCCGCGCGCGCCATGGCCAGGCGTTCGGGCACGGTGTCGATCGCGATCACGCGCTCGGCGCCGAGCAGGAAGGCGCTGCGGATCGCCATCTGGCCGACGGGGCCGCAGCCCCAGATGGCGACGGTCTCCCCGCCTTTGAGGTTGCAGAAATCGGCGCCCATGTAGCCTGTGGGGAAGATGTCCGACAGGAACAGCACCTGCTCGTCCGTCAGCCCCGCCGGCACCTTGATCGGGCCGACGTCGGCATAGGGCACGCGCACGTATTCCGCCTGACCGCCGGCATAGCCGCCGAGGAGGTGGGAGTAGCCGAAGAGGCCGGCGGGGGAGTGGCCCCACATCTTCTCGGCCATCTTCGCGTTGCGGTTGGAGCGCTCGCAGCCGGAGAACCAGCCGTTCTTGCAGAAGAAGCACTCGCCGCAGGAGATGGTGAAGGGCACCACCACACGGTCGCCGACCTTCAGCTTCTTGTTGTCGCGGCCGACCTCGACGACCTCGCCCATGCACTCATGCCCGACGATGTCGCCCCGCTCCATGGTGGGGATCATGCCGTCCATGAGGTGCAGGTCGGAGCCGCAGATGGCGCAGGAGGACACCTTGATGATGGCGTCGCGGCCGTCCTCGATCTTCGGGTCGGGCACGGTGTCGCAGCGCATGTCGCCCTTGCCGTGCCAGGTGATCGCCTTCATCAGGGAGTTCTCCGGGTCATCGCCAGGCGCGGGGCGCGACCTGGCCGTTCCGGAGAGCCACAACGCGGGCGGGGGCGATCCGCTGCATCGCCCCCGCCCCGGGCCGCCTCAGCCGTTCACCACATCCCCGCCGTTGGGGTGCAGAACCTGGCCGTTGATGTAGGAGCTGTCCGCCTCCGAGGCGAGGAAGATGTAGCTCGGCGCGACCTCGTCCGGCTGGCCGGCGCGGCCCATCTTCGCCGAGGAGCCGTGCTGGGCGGTCCTCTCCGCGTCGAAGGAGGCGGGGATCAGCGGCGTCCAGATCGGGCCGGGGGCGACGGCGTTCACCCGGATCTTGCGGGCCTCGTAGAGCTGCTGGGAGATGCTGCGGGTGAAGGCGACGATGGCCCCCTTGGTGCTGGCATAGTCCACCAGCTGCGGGCTGCCCTTGTAGGCGGTGACGGAGGTCGTGTTGATGATCGCGCCGCCGTCCGGCATGTAGGTCAGCGCGTTCTTCGCCATCCAGAAATAGCCGAAGATGTTGGTGCGGAAGGTGCGCTCCACCTGCGCCTCGTCGATGTCGCCGAGATACTTGCTCTCGTGCTGCTCGGCGGCGTTGTTCACCAGCACGTCGATGCGCCCGCCGAGGAAGGACGCCGCGCGCGCCACGGCATCCTTCACGAAGGCGGGGTCGCCCACGTCGCCCGCGATCATCTCGCAGCGCCGGCCGGCGGCCTCGACGAGGCGCTTTGTCTCCTGCGCGTCCACGTGCTCGTCCTTGTAGAGGATGGCGACATCCGCGCCCTCCTTGGCGAAGCCCACCGCCACCGCACGGCCGATGCCGGAATCGCCGCCCGTCACCACCGCGGTCTTACCCTCCAGCTTGCCCGAGGCCTTCCAGTTCTCCATTGATGACTGCGGGCGGGGCGTCATCTCGGCCTCGATGCCGGGCTGCTTGTCCTGATGCTGCTGGGGTTGCTGTTCCGACATGGGGCGGGTCCTCGGGGGGAAGTGGGTGCCGCCAGAACGAGGTGCCCGCGCGGGCGTTTCCCCGGCGCGCCCATATAAGTGGCTGATTAACCTATGTGGGGCAGCCTCCGCGCCATGAACGTGCGAGCGGCAGGGACCACGGCCGGGCAGCAGCCCCGCGCCGGCAAGGCGGTTGCGAAGACGGCCGACCTCAAGGGCGCGCTTGCCCGGGCCCAGGCGCCCTTCGCGCCCCTCCCTTCCCGCCCGCCGCTGGCCGCCCTGGCGGCAAGGTCGGCCGGCGGCGGAAGCCTCGCCGCCGGACCCGGTACTGCCAGCTTCCGTGGCCGCATCGCGGCGCAGGGGAGCGCGGGGGCCGGCTGGTCCGCGCGCAACCCCGCCTCGGGCGCGCTCGGCCGGTAACAGATGCTGCCCGTGGCCCTGAAGGATATCGGCTGGCAGGACGCGAGCGGCGCCTGGACAGGCCGCGCCGCCGCGCTCGGCATCCGCAGCGAGGCCGACTTCCTCGCCAGCCCCGCGGCGCAGGAGGCCGCGATGGGCCAGTTCCTCCAGCGCACGGAGAAGCAGCTCGCGGCGAATGGCGCCCTCGGCGCGGCGGGAACGGTCGTGACCGCGACGGACGGGCAGCCCCTGGCCATCACCGAGGCCGGGCTGGTCGCCGCCGCCCATCGCCGCGGCGCCGGGGCCGTCGCGCGCTGGCTGGAGCACCGCACCCGCACGCCCGACGCTCCCGTGCCGGAGGCGGCGCGCGCCGCCTTCGCCAGCGTGGAGAGGCGCCTGCGCGACTTCGCCGGCATGCCCGTCGCGGCCGGGCCGGCCGGGGCTAGCCCTTTCGCATGACTATCACGGGCATGGAGAGGCCGCCCGGAAGGGGCCGCTCGCCCGGCCGGTCCGCCCGGTAGCCCAGGCTCTCGTAGAAGGGTACGGCGTTGAGGTAGGCCCGCAGGACGAAGCGCCGGTGGCCCGCCGCCCGCGCCCGGTCCTCGGCCGCGTGGACGAGCCGCGTCGCCAGCCCCTCCCGCGCCGCGGAGGGGTGCACGAAGACCTTGCGGATGCGGGCCTCGCCATCCGCCTGCCCCGCCCATCCCGCGCTGCCCAGGAGCGCGCCGTCCCGCTCCGCCACCCAGGGATCGCTCGCCAGCACCTCCGGCGCGTAGTCCGGTGCCCGCAGCATGGCGAGGTAGGCCGGCACGAGGTCCGGCGGGTAGGCCGTCGCCAGCGCGGCGAAGGAGGCGGCGTGCAGCGCCGTCAGCGCCGGCATCTCTTCCGGACGGAGGGGGCGGAGGGTGGGCGTCATCACGATCTCCTGGCCTCGACCGGCGGTGCGGGGCGGCGCAACATCGGGGCAGGATCCGGCCCCGCGCAGGGCCAGGCAAGAGACGGAGGAACATCCATGCCGCAGCCGCGCGCCCCTCTCCGCCGCCGGCACCTGGCCGCCCTGGCGGGCGCTGCCCTGCTGCCGGCCCCCGCGCTGCTGGCCCAGGGAACCGGGACCGGCTTTCCCAACCGGCCTGTCCGCGTGGTCATCGCCTTCGCCGCGGGCGGGAACTCGGACACGATGGCGCGGCTGATCCAGCCCCGGATGGCGGAGTTCCTCGGCCAGCCGGTGGTGGTGGAGAACCGCACGGGGGCGGGGGGCGCGCTGGCTGCGGGGCAGATCGCCGCCGCCCCGGCCGATGGCCACGCCCTTCTCTTCGACGCCGCCTCCTTCATCATCGCGCAGTTCATCCAGCGCAACCTTCCCTTCGATTACGAGCGCGACTTCCTCCCCGTCGGGATGGTGGCGGAGGTGCCCTACATTCTCGCCGTCTCGAACGGCACGGGCATCACCGACCTCAAGGGCTACATCGCCCAGGCCCGGATCACGCAGGGCGGCATGCCCTTCGGCACGCCGGGGGTGGGCAACACCGGGCATCTCGCCGGGGCCTTGCTGGCGCATCGCTCCGGGGCGCGGATGGAGCACATCCCCTATCGCGGCGGGGCGGAGGTGGCGCGGGACCTCGCCGCGGGCACGCTGCCCTCCGGCTATCTCTCGGCCAACTCGCTGCATCCCGTGATCGAGGCCGGCAAGGCCCGCCCCATCGCCCTCACCTCCGGGGAACGGCGCGGGGGGATCGAGGGCGTACCGACCATCGCCGAATCCGGCTTCCCCGGCTTCGACCTGACGAGCTGGAACGCGATGTTCTGCCGCGCGGGCACGCCCGAGCCGATCCGCCGACGGCTGGAGGAGGCCGTGAACTTCGCGACCTCCGACGATGAGGTGCGCCGGCGCCTGGCCACGATGGGTGCCGTGGCCGTGCCCGCCGAGGCCGACAGGCTGGGCGCGCGGCTGGTGAGCGAGCGGGCCCTGGTACAAGGGCTGATGCGGGACACCGGCATCAGCTTCGGCTGACGCCCGGGAGCGCATAAAAAAGGGCACCCCGGCCCGGCCAGAGCGCCCTTTTCCGTGGAGGGGAGGCCGGGCGGCGCCGGCCTCCGCCCGCCTCAGCCGACGATCTCGTGGCCGGCGAAGAAGTAGGCGATCTCGATCGCCGCGTTCTCCGGGCTGTCGGAGCCGTGGACGGAGTTCGCCTCGATGCTCTCGGCGAAGAGCTTGCGGATGGTGCCCTCGGCGGCGTTGGCCGGGTTGGTGGCGCCCATGATCTCGCGGTTGGCGGCCACGGCGTTCTCGCCCTCGAGCACCTGCACGACGACAGGGCCGGAGGTCATGAAGGAGACGAGGTCCTTGAAGAAGGGGCGCTCCTTGTGGACGCCGTAGAAGGTCTCGGCCATCACCTGGGTCATCTGGATGCGCTTCTGGGCGACGATCCGCAGGCCCTTCTCCTCGAAGACGGCGTTGATCTTGCCGGTGAGGTTCCGGCGGGTCGCGTCGGGCTTGAGGATGCTGAAGGTGCGCTCGATGGCCATGATGGCGGTTTCCCTGATTGAGTCCGGGGCCGGGTAGCGGCGCGGGCGGCATTCGGCAAGGGGGCGGGAGGGAGCCGGCCCGCCTTGCCATCGATTCTTCCTCGTATCCCTTCAGCGGGAGGGAGTGCCGGGCCAGTCGCTTCGGGCCACGCGCAGCAGGGCATAGCCGAGCAGACCGGAGACGAAGGAGCCGGCGAGGATGCCGATCTTCGCCTCGGCCTGGAGCAGCGCCTCGCCGGGGAAGGCGAGGAGGGTGATGAACAGGCTCATGGTGAAGCCGATTCCGCAGAGCAGGGCGGTGCCGAAGAGCTGCGTGCGGCTGGCATAGGCCGGCATGTCGGCCAGCCCCAGCCGGATGGAGAGCATCGAGGCCCCGAACACCCCCACCGCCTTGCCGATTAGCAGCCCGAGGCCCACGCCGAGCGTGACCGGGGCTGCGAGGGCGGAGCCGGGTAGGCCGATCACCGTCACCCCCGCATTCGCCAGCCCGAAGACCGGCACGATGAGGAAGCCGACGGGGATGTGCAGCGCGTGCTCCAGCCGGTGCAGAGGGCTGGACGAGTCCGAATCCGGGGTGCCCCGCGTGGTGTGGAGCGGAATGGCCAGGGCCAGGAACACCCCCGCCAGCGTCGCGTGGACGCCCGAGCGCAGCACGAGGACCCAGAGCACGAGGCCCAGCAGCATGTAGGGCAGCAGCCGCGTCACTCCCGCCCGGTTCAGCCCGAACAGCACCGCCAGCACCAGCGCGGCACCAGCGAGGTCCGGCAGGGAGAGGCCGGAGGTGTAGAACAGCGCGATGATGATGACGGCGCCGAGGTCGTCGATGATGGCGAGGGCCGCGAGGAACACCCGCAGCGAGGCGGGCACCCGGTTGCCAAGAAGGGAGATGACGCCCAGGGCGAAGGCAATGTCGGTCGCCGCCGGGATGGCCCAGCCATGCGCGGTTTCGGGCCCGTTCAGCAGGAGGTAGACGAGGGCCGGCACCGCCATGCCCCCCGCCGCGGCGATCCCGGGCAGCGCGCGCCGGGGCCAGGTGGAGAGCTGGCCGTCCAGCACCTCCCGCTTGATCTCCAGGCCGACCAGGAGGAAGAACACGGCCATCAGCCCGTCATTGATCCAGTGGCTCACTGAGAGCGGGCCGAGATAGGCGTGCAGTACCGCCTCATAGGCGCCGGCCAGGGGCGAGTTGGCGATGACCAGCGCCAGGGCTGCCGCCCCCATCAGCACCAGCCCGGCGGAGGACTGCCCCTCCAAGAAGCGGCGCAGGGCGCTCGGGCGGGCGTGCGGGGCCTTGGTCATCTCGATTCCTGACTCGTGGGACGGGCGGCCTAGCATGCGTCCCGAGCTGCAACAGGAGGAAATCGAGAGCTGCTCCCGGAATGGTGCGCCGCATCATCGACGTTTCGCCGCGGCTCCGGGCGGGGTAGAAGCCGGGCATGACGGTCCTTGCCCTACGCGACCTGACCATCCGAATGGCCGGGCGCACCCTGCTGGACGGCGCCAACCTGCAACTCGATCCCGGCCGCAAGCTCGGGCTCGTCGGGCGGAACGGCGCCGGCAAGTCCACGCTGTTCCGCGCCCTGACCGGCGCCCTGCAACCCGATGGCGGCGAGGTTCGCATCGCCGCCCGTGCCCGCATGGCCCATGTGGCGCAGGAGCAGCCGGGCACGGACGTGTCCCTGATCGACACGGTTCTCGCGGCCGACACAGAGCGCGCCGCCCTGCTCGCCGAGCGCGAGCACGGCGACCCCTCCCGCGCGGCGGAGGTGCAGGAGCGGCTGATCGCCATCGGCGCCGACGCCGCCCCCGCCCGGGCCGGGGCTGTGCTGGCGGGCCTCGGCTTCGACGGCGCGGCGCAGCTCCGCCCGGTGCGGGAGTTCTCCGGCGGCTGGCGGATGCGCGTGGCCCTGGCCTGCGCCCTCTCGCTGGAGCCGGACCTGCTGCTGCTGGACGAGCCGACCAACCACCTGGACCTGGAGGCGACCCTCTGGCTGGAGGGCTGGCTCAAGCGCTTCCCCGGCGCCGCCGTCATCATCTCCCACGACCGGGAAGTGCTGGACGAGTGCGTGGACAGCATCGCCCATCTCGACCGCGGCAAGATCACAACCTATCCCGGCGGCTACTCTGAATTCGTGCGGATCCGCACGGAGCGCATGGCCCAGCAGGCCGCGCAGAACGCGAAGATCATCGCCGAGCGCGCCCATATGCAGGCCTTCGTGGACCGCTTCCGGGCCAAGGCGAGCAAGGCCCGCCAGGCCCAGTCCCGCATCAAGGCACTGGAGAAGCTGCCCGCCGTCTCGGCCATCGTGGAGGACGTGGCGACCCGCTTCGATTTCCCCGACCCGCCGGAGGTGCCACCCCCCGTGCTGACGATGTACGGAGCCTCGGTCGGCTACGGCGACCGCACCATCCTGCGCGGGCTGGAGCTGCGGCTGGACCAGGAGGACCGGGTGGCGCTGCTCGGCGCCAACGGCAACGGCAAGTCCACCCTGGCGAAGCTGATCGCGGGCAAGCTGGAGCCGAAGTCCGGCGAGGTGCGTCGGGCGCCGCGGCTGAAGATCGGCTATTTCGACCAGCACCAGGCCGAGGCGCTGGATCCGAACGGCACGCCGCTGACCCATATGCAGGCCGCCATGCCCAAGGCGACGATCACCCAGGCCCGCGCCCAGCTCGCCCGCTTCGGGCTGGACGAGGACCGGGCGACGACGCTCATCCGCGACTGCTCGGGCGGCGAGAAGGCGCGGCTGCTGCTGGCGCTGACGACGCGGGACGCGCCCCAGCTCCTGATCCTGGACGAGCCGACCAACCACCTCGACATCGACGCGCGCGAGGCGATGGTCCGGGCCCTGGCCGACTACAAGGGCGCCGTGGTCCTCATCACCCACGACCCGCACATGGTGGAGCTGGCCGCCGACAGCCTGTGGCTCGTGGCCGACGGGGCGGTGAGGCCCTTTGACGGCGATCTCGCGGACTACCGCGCTTGGCTCGCCGGCCGTGCCCGGGACGCGCGGAGCGAAGCCCGCGCCGCCAAGGCCGATGCCGACGCCCCCGCGAAGCCCACCGCCGCGAGCCGCGCCGCCGCCCGTGCCGCCCTCGCCCCGATCCGGGAACGGGTGAAGGAGATCGAGGCGCGGATGGAGAAGCTGCGGCTGGAGGACCGTCTGCTGGAGAAGAAGCTCGGCAACACCGAAACCTATGCCCGCTTCAAGCCGGCCGACATCGCCTGGGCGAACACCCGCCGCGCCGCCATCGCGGACATCATGTCCAAGCTGGAAGAGGAGTGGCTGGAACTCTCGGAGAAGCTCGAGGCGGCCTGAGATTCGCGCCGCTTCATTGTGCTGTTGAAACCCTTCCCGCAACCGGCCCAATCTCCGGGCCGGACGGGGAGGCAGCGATGAGCGAGAGCGATCTCACCGCGCGCAACGTGGCGCAGGTCGGGGACATCTATGCGCGCTACGCCAGGGGCGACCGGGGCGCGGTGCTCGGCGCCCTCGCGCCGGACGTGCGATGGAGCTCGATCGGCGGGGAAGCGCTCTCCTGGGCCGGGGAGCGCCGGGGCCGCGCCGGCGTCGAGGCCTATTTCACCGCGCTCGATGCCGAGGTCAGCCAGCTCGGCTACGAGGTGGAGAGGGTGATCGCCCAGGGGGAATGGATCGCCGTCCTCGCCACCGTCACCGTGCGCTATCGCGGCAACGGGCGCGAGTACCGCTACGCCAAGGCCGACTTCATCCGGATGGTGGACGGGCACCTGGCCGATTTCCGCGAGTTCTACGACACCGCTCAGGCCTGCCGGGACCAGGCCTGCCACTGACGCGGGCCCGTCCCGTCGCCCCGGCGGATTTCAACCGCGCCCGATCCGCTCTAGCTTGCCCCGGGAAACGGGAGGAGGCGGCAGATGTCCACTGGGCTGCGCAAGGGTCTGACGAGCTACGGCGATGCGGGGTTCTCGCTCTTCCTCCGCAAGGCCTTCATCAAGGCCGCCGGCTACTCCGATGACGCGCTGGACCGGCCGATCATCGGCATCACCGACACGGCCAGCGACTACAATCCCTGCCACGGCAACGCGCCGCAGCTGATCGAGGCCGTGCGGCGCGGCGTGATGCTCTCGGGCGGGCTGCCCATGGCCTTCCCGACGATCTCGATCCACGAGAGCTTCTCCCACCCGACCTCGATGTATCTCCGCAACCTCATGGCCATGGACACGGAGGAGATGGTCCGTGCCCAGCCGATGGACGCGGTGGTGCTCATCGGCGGCTGCGACAAGACGCTGCCCGCCCAGATCATGGGCGCCGCCTCCGCCGGCATCCCCGCCATCGTGCTGCCCGTCGGGCCCATGGTGGTGGGCCACCACCGGGGGGAGGTTCTCGGCGCCTGCACGGATTGCCGCCGCCTCTGGGGGCAGCACCGGGCCGGCAAGATCGACGAGGCCGAGATCGAGGTGATCAGCGGGCGGCTCGCGCCCTCCGTCGGCACCTGCATGGTGATGGGCACGGCCAGCACCATGGCCTGCATGATCGAGGCGCTCGGCCTCTCGCTCCCGCACAGCGCGGCCATTCCCGCGCCCCATGCCGAGCGCCTGCGCTGCGGCGAGGCGACGGGGCGCGTGGCGGTGGAAATGGCGCGGCGCGGCGGGCCGGCGCCGAAGGCCCTGCTGACGCCGGGCTCGCTGCGGAACGCGATGGTGGTGCTGCAGGCCATCGGCGGCTCGACCAACGGGCTGGTGCATCTCGCCGCCATCGCCGGGCGCGTCGGCTTGCGCGTGGACCTGGAGGAGTTCGACAGAATCGGCCGCGAGGTGCCGGTGCTGGTGGACCTCAAACCTTCGGGCGACCACTATATGGAGCACCTGCACCATGCCGGCGCCGTGCCGCGGCTCCTGCAGGAGCTGGAGCCCTTCCTCGACCTCGACGCGCCGACGGTGATGGGCGGCACGCTGCGCGACTACATGAGCCTCGCTGAGGAGGTACCGGGCCAGACCGTCATCCGCCCGCGCGACAACCCGCTCAAGCGGACAGGCGGCATGGCCGTGCTGCGCGGCAATCTCTGCCCCGGCGGCGCCGTCATCAAGCACGCGGCCGCAACGCCCGCCCTCCTCCAGCACGAGGGCCGCGCCGTCGTCTTCACCAGCGTCGAGGACATGACCAACCGCATCGACGACCCGTCGCTCGATGTGACCGCCGATGACGTGCTGGTCCTGCAGAATGCCGGCCCCAAGGGCGCGCCCGGCATGCCGGAGGCGGGCTACCTGCCCATTCCGAGGAAGCTCGCCCAGGCCGGGGTGAAGGACATGGTCCGCATCTCCGACGCCCGCATGTCCGGCACCGCCTTCGGCACCATCGTGCTGCACATCACGCCCGAGGCCGCGGTGGGCGGCCCGCTCGGACTGGTGCGAACGGGGGACCGCATCCGGCTCGACACGGCGAACCGCCGCATCGACCTGCTGGTGGACGAGGCCGAGCTGGAGCGCCGCGCCGCGGACTTCACCCCGCCCCGCCCCGCCCCGAGGCGCGGCTACGCGAAGCTGTTCCACGACACCGTGCTGCAGGCCGATCGCGGCTGCGACTTCGACTTCCTGACGGGGGAGGACGACCCGGCCGATTGAGCCCTAGTCCGTCCCGGCGGTGGTGGCGACCGGCGTGGGCACGCCCGAGCCGTCCGGCCCGCGCATCCCGATCCGCCCGAGGCCGGGCAGCTTGATCGCGGGGCGACGGATGTCGAGCCCCGCGACGGCGCCAAGAATGTTCACCTCCAGCCCCTCCACCCAGCCGAGGGAGAGGCCGGCAAGGCCGCCGAGGGAGAGGCGCAGCCCCGTGCCGGAGGCGGTGGGGCGGAGCCAGCGGCCGTCATAGGGATAATCCTTGCCGATCGCGTTAGGCGGCAGGGCGACGCCGATGCCGGGGATGGAATCCAGCACGGCGGCGACGAAGGTGTTGGAATTCGGCCCGGGCCAGGCGCGGTAGTCACCCTGGTTGCGCCAGGCATAGCCCGCGATGGCCGCGCGCATTCGCGGAATCAGCGCCTCCGCCTCGGCGCCATCAGTCGCGAAGACCACTTCCGGCGTGCTGCCGAACCAGCGGCCATCGGGCTCGAAGCCGTTAATGCGGATGGGATCGCCCCAGGCGGTGTAATCGTAGCGCGTGTAGCGCGCCTCGCCCTCCGGCTTGAAGACGATCCAGCAATGGACGGCGAAGATGCCGCGCCAGCGCACGGTGGGGGCGGCGAAGACGCGCACCACCGCGCCGGGGCTGCGGGCGGGCGGAAGCAGCCCGGCGCTGGACCGGTCGGCGCTCCACCAGTCCGTGCCGGAGAGCCGGGTCTGGTAGATGGCGGCGGAGATGCCGAGGGGGAGGAGGTAGAACAGGGCGAAGAGGAGGAGCCCGGTCTTCAGGATCGTCATGTCGCCCGGTATGTTTGTCGCCACCGGGCGATGCGCAACCAGCCCTCAGCCCCCGCGCGGGAAGAGGTCGTCCAATTCCTGGTGATCCGGCAGTTCCGTTGAGGCCGGCCGACCGGCGCGCAGCACGATCCGCTCCCCGCGGCGGCGCGCGAGCAGCTCGTCCATCCGCCGGGCTCGGAACAGCAGAAGGTCCGCCGGTACGCCCGGGCGGATGCGGCCGTGATCCGCCATCCCCAACAGCGCCGCGGGACCGGCGGTGACGGCGGCGGGCCAGTCCCCGAAGGGCTTGTCCAGATGGCTGATCCGCACGGCATCGGTGAAGATCTCGATCATGTCGTGGTCGCCATAGGCGTGGAAGGGATCACGGCAGTTGTCGCCGCCGAGCAGCACGGGGATGCCGCGCGCGCGCAGCTCGTGCAGGAGCGTGACGCCGCGCAGGCGGGGCGTGCGGCCGGGCGTGCGGTCCTGCAGGTAGCCGTTCACCACGGGGAGGGAGACGACGGTGATCCCCGCCTCGGCCACGAGGTCCATCACGCGCTCCGCCATGTCCGGCTCCTGCACGGAGAGGCTGCAGCAATGGCCGCAGGTGACGCGGCCGTGGAAACGGTGCCGGATGGCGGCCCGCGCAACCGGGCCGAGGGTCGCGGCCGAGGGGTCCACGCTCTCGTCTACATGGAGGTCGATATCGAGGCCGTGGCGGTCGGCGAGGCGGAACAGCGCGTCGAGCGCCGCCTCCAGCGCCTCGGGCGTGGCGCCGGGGAGGTTGCTGATGCCGCCGAGCAGCCCGCCCGCCTCGGCCACGCGCGGCCAGCGCCTCGCCCTCCGGCGTGGCGTAGCCGTCGATGCTGATCAGGGCAACGCCCTGGACCGCGACGCGCCCGCGCCAGGCCTCGCGCAACTCCGTGAAAACGGGCCAGGTGATGGCGGCCTGGTCGCTGCCGCTGTCGAGGTGGGTGCGGATGCCGGCGGTGCCGTGTGCCTCGGCGCAGCGCAGGGCGAAGGTGAAGCGGCGGCGGATGTCCTCGGCGGACCAGTTCGCCTTCCGGTCCTCCGCGACGGCGGCGATGGCAGAGCCGAAGCTCCCGCCGGGGTTCGGCGCGCGGGGCAGGATGTGGCCCTTGTCCAGATGCGCGTGGGGCTCGACCGGAAGGGGCCAGACCTGCCCGCCGTTCAGGTCCACCGCGCCTTCCGGTGGCGTGGCGGCGGCGGGGCGGAGATGGGCGATGCGGCCCCCGGCGATGCCGATCTCCACCAGGGCCAGCCCGTCCGCATCCGCCGGGCCATGGTCGCCCTCCAGCAGCGCGGCTGGGACGGAGGCGCGGTGAAGGAGCATCGTGCCCCCCGCGGGGATCGGCGGGAAACCGGCCTCTCAGTGCTCCTTCCCCACCGCGCTCTCGTGCCAGCGGCGCAGGGCGAGGTGGGAAACGAGCGAGAGGGCGAGAAAGATCACCACCCCCGCGAGGGAGATGAGTGCGAGCGCCGCGAACATGCGCGGGATCTGCAATTGGTATCCCGCTTCCAGGATTCGGTAGGCGAGGCCGGAGCCCGTGCCGCCCGCCCCCGCCACGAACTCCGCCACGACGGCCCCGATGAGCGACAGCCCGCCCGAGATCCTGAGCCCCGCGAGGAAGAAGGGCATGGCCCAGGGCAGGCGGAGCTGCCACAGCGTCTGCCAGCGGCTCGCGCCGTAGAGGCGGAACAGGTCCGCCAGGTTGCGGTCCGTGCCGTTCAGCCCCGCGGTGGTGTTGGACAGGATGGGGAAGAAGGCGACGATCCAGGCGCAGATCAGCAGCGCCGCCTGGACATTGTCGACCCAGATAATGATGAGCGGCGCGATGGCCACGATCGGCGTCACCTGCAGCATCACGGCCAGCGGCAGGAAGGTCATCTCCATCAGCCGCGACCCGCTGAACAGGAGGGAGAGCCCGACCCCCGTGGTGACCGCCGCGACCAGCGCCAGCGCCGTGACCCGCAGCGTGACGGCGAGGGCGGAGGCGAGGGTGGGCCAGTCCGCCGCCAGCGCGCCGCCGATCGCGACCGGCCCCGGCAGCACATAGGGCGGCAGGCCGAGATGCCGCACAGCGAGCTCCCACCCGCCGAGGAGGAGGGTGGCCATTAGCAGCGGCGCCAGGACGCGCGGCCAGGCGGCGAGCGGCAGGCCGAGGGTGCGCGCCCCCTCCCTCATGCCGCCATCGCCCCTTCCAGCGCGGCCGAGACGGTGCGGCAGAGCGCGGCGTAGTCGGGCGAGGTGCGGAAGGCCTCGTCCCGCGCGCCCGGCGCCTCGACCGGCACGTCCGCGTGCAGCCGGCCGGGATGGGCGGCCATCACTGCCACGCGCTGCGAGAGATAGACGGATTCAAAGACGGAGTGCGTGACGAAGATGGCGGTGAAGCGCCGCTCCCCCCAGAGACGCAGGAGATCGTTGTTCAGGCGGAAGCGCGTGATCTCGTCCAGCGCGGCGAAGGGCTCGTCCAGCAGCAGCAGCTCCGGCTCCGTCACCAGGGCGCGGGCGATGGAGACGCGCATCCGCATGCCGCCCGACAGCTCGCGGGGGTAGCTGCCCGCGAAATCGGCCAGTCCCACCAGCTCCAGCATCCGCCGCGCGCGGGCGTGGCGTTCCGCCCTCGCGATGCCGGCCAGCTTGAGCGGCAGGGCGACGTTGTCCAGCGCCCGCTGCCAGGGCATCAGCGTCGGCTCCTGGAAGACGAAGCCCAGGCGCGGCGTGCCGCAGGGCCAGTCGATCCGCCCGGCGGAGGGAGGGGTGAGGCCCGCGATCATGCGCAGCACCGTGCTCTTGCCGCAGCCGGAGGGGCCGAGAAGGCTGACGAAGTTCCCGGCGCCGATCTCCAGATCCAACTCCTGCACGGCGAGCGTGCCGGTCGCGTAGCGCTTGGAGACGCCGCGCAGGCCCACCAGGGGCGGGGCGGCCGTCTCCGGCGTGCTGGCTGCGAGGGCGGTCGGGGGCATCGAGGGGATCTCCCGGCGGATTCCCTCCCTTCGCACAGGCCCCGGGGCTTGCCCATGCCGCCCGCGGCGCGGCGCTTGCTTGCCCCCTCAGGCGGCAATGCCAGGAGGAGAAGGGGATGAACGCGACGCTGGCGGCCCCGCGGCCGCGGGAGATGATGCATCTCGGCACCCGGTCCGACGCGCGGGGCGCGGCGCGGGCGGCGATCCACCTCGCCCTGCTTCTCGGCACGGGCTGGCTCACCGCCGTCGCGCCGGGCGTGCTGGTGCTCCCCGCGATGGTGCTGGCGGGGGCGGTGCAGGCGGCGCTCTTCGCCCCGCTGCACGAAACCTGCCACTACACCGCCTTCCACTCGCGCCGGGCGAATGCCGTGATCGGCTGGCTCGTGGCGCTGACGTCGCTGCGTAACTGGCACTTCTACCAGGCCTTCCACCTCGCCCATCACCGCCACACCCAGGACCCCGAGCAAGACCCCGAGCTCTCCCCGCCGCCGCCGGGCGACCTGCCCGCCTATCTCGCCCGGGTGGCGGGGCTGACCTACTGGCGCGCGCAGCTCACCGTATGGGCGCGGGGCTGGCGGGGCGACCTCTCCGCCTATCCCTTCATCCACCCCGCCGCGGCGCCGCGCGTGATCAGCAGCATCCGGGCGGGCTCGGCACTGACGGTGCTGCTCGTCCTGGCGGCGGGGCTGGGCCTCGGCTGGGGGTCGGTGCTCCTCTTCTGGATGGGGCCGCAGCTTCTCGGGCAGCCCTTGCTGCGCCTCTATCTCCTCACCGAGCACACGGGCTGCACGGAGGACGCAAACGGTCTGACGAACACCCGCACCATGCTCACCGTCGCGCCCGTGCGGCTGCTGATGTGGGAGATGCCCTTCCATGCGGAGCATCACCTCTACCCCTTCATCCCCTTCCATCGGCTGCGCGATGCCCATGCCCTGCTGCGGGACCGGCTGGGGCGGGTCGGGCCGGGCTATGTGCGCTGGCACCGGGACCACATCCGGGAACTGCGGAAGGCCTCGCCGGGAGGGGCCGGGCCGCGCTAATCCGGGAGGATGAGCGAGGACCCCCGGCGCCAGGCGCCCGCCGCCGCCCGCAACCGCGAGCCCATCCTCGCGGCGCTGCGGGAGATCCTGCCGCCCCGGGGGCTGGTGCTGGAGATCGCCAGCGGCACGGGCGAGCACACCGCCCATTTCGCCGCCGCCCTGCCGGAAATCGTCTTCCAGCCGAGCGATCCGGACCCGGATCTGCGCGCGAGCATCGACGCCTGGGCGGCGGGGATGCCGAACGTCCGGCCCGCCATCGCCCTCGATGCCTCGGCCGGGGGCTGGCCGGTCGGGGCGGCGGATGCGGTGCTCTGCATCAACATGATCCACATCGCCCCCTGGGAGGCGGCGCTGGGCCTGTTTCGCGGGGCGGCCGCGCTGCTGCAGCCGGGCGGGCCGCTCATCCTCTACGGCCCCTACCGGCGCGGGGGGCAGCACACGGCGCCGAGCAACCTTGCCTTCGACGAGGACCTCCGCCGCCGCAACCCCGCCTGGGGCGTGCGGGAGCTGGAAGCCGTGGCGGCGGCCGCCGCAAGGGAGGGCTTCGGGCCGCCCGAGGTAGGGGAGATGCCGGCCAACAACCTCCTCCTCGCCTTCCGGGCGGGGCATCGCGGGGCGGGTTGAGGCGTTTCTCGGAACCAGCCGGAGACCCCGCCCCATGGACCACCGCCTCCACGACTTCCTCCGCGGCGAGGGCCGGGACGGGCGGGGCCGCCGCCTCTCCGACGTGCTGGCCTTCGATGACGACAGGATCGAGGGCGTGCACGACTTCATCCAGTGGCTCTTCCCCTCGCGGGAGGGAAGCCGTGCCGTCCCCGGCTCCCCCGTGCTAGGCGAGAAGGAGGCCGCCGCCATCCGCGCCGACCCAGGGGCGCTGGAAGGCGTGCGCGCTGCGGCGGCCCGCATGGCGCGCTTCTACGCGGAGACGGATGGCTGGCTCGTTCCTTTCAACCACAACCACCTCCGCATCACCCGGATCATCGCCGCCCTGCGGGACCTGCTGGGGAGGGAGGAGGCGGAGGCGTTCCACGCGGCGGTGGCCGCGCGCAACCGGGAGGCGGGCGGGCCGGTGAACGCGGACAGCCTCCGCTACTGGGCGCGGGCCCTGGGGGGATGAGGGCGCGCCATGCCCGGGGATGAGCGCCGGCCCCCCGCCCCGGCGCCGGGCTCCATGCTCGCGAGGCTCATCGACGGTCCCATAGCCCCCGGCCGCGTGGCCTGGATCGGGCTGCGCCCCGCCCGACGCGCGCCGATGCGGGCGGTGGGGGAGGTGCTGGCCGAGCCCGGCCAGGGCCTGCAGGGGGACCGCTTCTCCAGCACGCGCAACGGGGCGCGGCAGGTCACGCTGATCTCGCGCGAGGCGCTCCATGCCATCGCGGGCTATCTCTCGCGGGAGGAGGTCCTGCCGGAGCGGCTGCGGCGGAACATCGTCACCGCCGGGATCAACCTCGCCGCCCTGCACGGGCGGCGCTTCCGCCTGGGCGGGGCGCTGCTCGAATGGTCGGGCGAGTGCGCGCCCTGCTCCCGTATGGACGAGGAGCTGGATCCCGGCGGCTACAACGCCGTGCGCGGCCATGGCGGGATCACGGCGCGGGTGCTGTCGGGCGGGGTGATCAGCCTCGGAGACCCGGTTGAGCGGCTGCTCGAAGGAGAGGGGTAGGGGCGCGCTCAGCCCGCCCGGATCACCCGCGCGCCCTCGGCCGCGAAGGGGGCGCAGGCGGCCTCGGGCGCGTCGGTCACGAGGGTCCAGCCGGGGGGCAGGTCGGCCCAGAAGGGCTGCTCCTCCCGCCCGAGCTTCGAGGCATCGGCCAGCACCACCACCTCCCGCGCCTGGCGCATCATCAGCGACTTCAGCGCCACCTGCTCCATCGTCGCCTCGCAGACGCCGCGGCCGGGCACCACGCCGTCCGCCCCCATGAAGACGCGCGCGGCGGTCACCCCCCGCAGCGCCGCCTCCGCCATGGGCCCGACCGTGCTCACGCTGATCGGCCGCACCGTGCCGCCGAGCACCACCAGCTCCATCCCCGGCGCGCCGGCCAGGACGGGGATGAGGGGGAGGTTCGTCGTCACCACGCGCAGCGACCGCCCGGCGAGGAGCCGCCCGAAGGCCTCCACCGTCGAGCCGCCGTCGAGGATCACCGTCTCCCCCTCGCCGACCAAGCCGACGGCAGCGTGGGCGATGGCTGCCTTGGCGGCGCGGTGCTGCGCCGTGCGAGCGCGTAGGCTTGTCTCATGCGCCGGGGCAAGGATGGCGCCGCCATAGGTGCGCGCGATGGCCCGCCGGGCGGAGAGCGCGTTGAGGTCGCGGCGGATGGTGGAGGCTGAGACGCCGAAGCGCGCGGCCAGCGCGTCCACATCCGCCTCGCCGCCCGCGATCGCGGCGAGCATCTCGTCGTGGCGGCTGCGGCGTCGTCTCATCGGGGAGCCCGGAAGGGGGAGGGGCGGCGCGTCCGGTGTTTGCGCCGCCCGGTTCCGTCAGGCCGCGGCCAGGCTGCGCTTGGGCGCGAGGTCCACCGCCTGCTTCAGCGCCTCCACGAGCGAGCCCTCGTCGGCGATGCCCTTGCCCGCGATGTCGAAGGCGGTGCCGTGGTCGACCGAGGTGCGGACCACGGGCAGGCCGATGGTGATGTTCACCCCGGCCTCAAGGCCCATCACCTTCACCGGGCCGTGGCCCTGGTCGTGATACATAGCCACCACGAGGTCGAAATCACCGCGGCCGGCGCGGAAGAAGAGGGTGTCGGCGGGCAGCGGGCCCTGCACGGCCCAGCCATTGGCCTGGCACTTCTCGATGGCAGGGATGATCTTCTCCTCCTCCTCGCCCTGGCCGAAGAGGCCGTTCTCGCCGGCATGCGGGTTGATGGCGCAGACGCCGATGCGGGGCTCGGCGATGCCGGCCTTCACCAGCGTCGCGCGGCCGCGCTCGATCACGCGAAAGACGAGGCCCGGCTCGATCTTTCGGATGGCGTCCATCAGGCCGATATGGGTGGTGACGTGGATGACGCGCAGCTTCGGCGCCACCAGCATCATGGATACCTCCGGCGTGCCGGTCAGGTGGGCCAGCATCTCGGTGTGGCCGGGATACTTGTGGCCGGCGGCGTGCAGCGCTTCCTTGCTCAGAGGCGCGGTGCAGATGGCATCCGCCTCGCCGGCCTCCACCAGCCGCGTCGCGCGCTCGATGTAGCGGAAGGCGCCCTCGCCCGAGAGCGGGGAGAGCTGGCCGAAGGGATGGCCGGGTGGGATGATGCCGAGGTCGACGCAATCCACCGTGCCGCGCTCGTAGCGGGCCTCGGCGGGGCCCTGGATGGCGTTGACCCGGAGGCCGGTCTTCACGATGGCGTCGGCCTCGCGCAGGCGGGTGGCGTCACCGACCACGAAGGGGCGGCACATCGCGTAGACGTCCTCGCGCGCCAGGGCCTTCATGATGATCTCCGGCCCGATACCGGAGGCGTCGCCCATGGTGATGGCGACGATGGGGCGCCCGTAGGACGCAGTAGCGTTCTGGCTCATCTCGCGCTTTCCCCTGTGAGGTCCTGTGTCAGGTGGTGCAGCCGCTCGAGGCTGCGGAGGATGGTTTCTTCGTTGCCGAAGGCGCCGGCCTTGGTCATCACCGGCACCTCGATCGCCCCCTGGGTGATGCCGAGCGGCACGCCGGGCTCGACCTCCTCCAGCAAGCGGATCCCGTGCACGCCGAAATGGCTGAGCAGGGCGCAGGCCGTCTCGCCGCCCGTGGCGAAGAGGCCGCCCATGCGGGCGCCTGCGGGGGCGAGCAGTTCCGCCAGCGCCACGGCCAGGGCGGCGCCCCCGGAGAGGTCGGCCACCGAGGCGTCGGTCACCGGCACCAGCGTGTCGCGGCCCGAGGCGAGGCTCCCCGCGATGCGGTCCGCGAGCGGGGCCCAGCGCGGGTCCGTCGGGCCGACGCGGAGCAGGTCCACCGGCACCTCAATGAGTTCGGCGGCATCCTCGGCGGCCAGACGGGCGGCGGCGGCGCGGGAAGCCTCGGCGATGCTGCCGACCACGATCAGCACGCCGCCGCGCAGGGCGGTGGGCGTGGGCGCGGAAACCGCGCCGCTCTCCGGTAGGGCGGCGGCGAGGGCGGCGGCGATCCCGCCGGAGCCGACCCAGAGGACGCTCTCAGAGAGGGGCAGGCTGGCGCGGGCGAGGGCTTCGAGGTCGCCCGGGGCGGCGGCGTCGCAGACCACGGCGTCCAGTCCCTCCTCCAGCGCCGAGCGTAGGGCGTGGGCGAGCGGGATCTCGCCCCCGCGCACCAGCTCGAGCGGGATGAGGCGGGCGGAGAGGCCGACCGAGGCCAGCACCTCGGTCAGTAACGCGCTCTCATAGGTGTGGTCGCGCGCCCAGAGGGGGGTGGTCTCGAGCGGGGCGCCGTTCATGTGCACCCGGCCGCCCTCGGTGGTGCGGCCAGTGGCGGGATAGGCCGGGGCGAGGATGGCCAGCGCCGGGCGACCGGAGCCGCGGAGCGCGCCGAGGGTGGCGGCGAGCTCGGCGGCGGGCTGGCCGCGCAGGGTGGAGTCGATCTTCTTGATCAGCCCCATCCCCGGCGCGTGCCGGGCACGCAGCAGGGCGGCATGGCGGGCACCGGCTCCCTCCGGGGAGAGGCGGCGGCTGTCGGCGTCGATGGCCAGCACCTCGGTGGCGGAGGCCGCCTCCGCCCCGTGCCAGCCGACCGAGGCCTCCAGCCCGCGGCGGGCGAAGGCGATGCCGCAATCGGCGGCACCGGTCAGGTCGTCGGCGAGGATGAGCCAGTTGCGCGTCATGCCGTCCCCGTCCTCAGGCCGTGGTGTTCAGGCGCGCGGGGCCGACGCGGCGCGCGACCCAGGCCGTCACAGGCGGGACGAGAATGGCGGTGACGATGACGCAGGCCGAGACGAGGATGGTGGCGGCGGGGGCAGCCTCCGCATAGGCGGGGTTGTTGGCCGCGACGATGGCGGGCACCGCCGCCGCATTGCCGGCGGTGGAGGCCGCCGCGACGCCCGCGACGCCCGAGCCGCCTATCGCGCGGTCCGCCAGGAAGAGGGCGAGACCGGTGATCACGACCACCGCGACGCCGAGGCCGAGGCCGAGCAGCCCCGCCTGCCACACCTTCGTCAGGTCCAGCCCCGCGCCAAGGGCGAAGGCGAAGAAGGGGATCATCACCGGGATGGCGCGGCTGAGGAAATCGCGCATCTCGCGATCCAGGTTGCCGATGATCATGCCGACGAGGAGCGGCAGGATGGCGCCGACCAGGACCGGCCAGTCGAAGGCGGAGAGCCCGGCCACGCCGAGGGTGACCATGGTGAGGAAGGGGCCGGACTCGAGCGTCATCACCGTGTACGCGCCAACGTCGCGCGGCTCGCCGTACTGGCCCATCAGCGCCATGTAGAGGCCGCCGTTGGTGTCGTTCATGGCAGCGACGATGGCGAGGGTGGAGAGGCCGGCGAAGATGCCGGCAGCCACCGGGGCCTCGCCCAGAAACTGGCCGGCGACGATGCCGAGCAGGGCGGCGACGCCGACCTTCGTAGCGAGCAGCGTGCCGCCCTTCTTCAGGATGTAGGGGGTCGCCTTGAAGTCGATGCTCGCGCCCATGCAGACGTAGAACACGGCGAGGATGGGCAGGGCGCCGGTGAAGAGCGCGCCGGTGAAGGAGCCGAAGAACTTCGGCGTGGTCGGGAAGAGGGTGGCGATGATGGCGCCGAGGGCGAGGGGGACGACCATCATGCCGCCGGGCACTCTCTCGATGGCGCGCTTGATCGGAATCTGCATCAGGATCTCCTCCCCAGGGGGGTCGGGCTGATTGCCCGGCGGGGCTGTGGAATGCCCACGCTGCTTCTGCGCCGCCGGGCATGAAGTCAACGAAATTTTGCGCGAAACGCGCATTATTCGGCGGCTTCGGGCAGCTTGGCGGCGAGGAGTGGTAGGTAACCCCCTTCGCGATCTCGTGTGGGTGGCGTTGAGCCTTGCCCCTCGACATTTCTGCGCGCTTCGCGCAATAGTTCGGAGCAATCTGGTCATGTATATGACTGCCCGGGCGGCTCGTGCGCTGCCGAACAGGGGAGGAAGGCCTGGAAACCGCCGCCCAGCCCTTCCTGCCCGCAGGACGGGGATGAATCACGTCATGAGCCTCTCCCTCGCCGAGGACGCCTCCCTTGTGGACGAGCTGGCCGCCATCACCGGCCGCCAGCACGTGATCCCCGCCGATGACGACCACGACCCCTATGTGGTGGACTGGCGCGGCCGCTACCGCGGCAGGGCCGCGGCGGTGGTGAAGCCGGCCAGCACCGCCGAGGTCGCCGAGGTCGTGCGGCTCTGCGCCCGCCATGGCGTGGCGATCGTGCCGCAGGGCGGCAACACCGGCATGTGCGGCGCGGCGACCCCCGGCGCCGAGGGGCGCAGCGTCGTGCTGCGGCTGGACCGGCTGAACCGCATCCGCTCCGTCTCGGCCCTCGCCAACTCCATCACGGTCGAGGCCGGCTGCATTCTCCAGACGATCCAGGAGGCTGCGGCCGGGGTGGACCGGCTCTTCCCCCTCTCCCTCGGCGCGGAGGGGAGCTGCCAGATCGGCGGCAACATCGCCACCAATGCCGGCGGCACCGCCGTGCTGCGCTACGGCAACACGCGCGAGCTGGTGCTCGGGCTGGAGGTGGTGCTGCCCGACGGCACGGTGCTGGACCGCCTCCACGCGCTGCGCAAGAACTCATCGGGCTACGACCTGAAGCAGCTCTTCATCGGGGCCGAGGGTACGCTCGGCATCGTCACCGCCGCCTCCCTCAAGCTCTTCCCCCGGCCCCGCGTCTCGGCCCTGGCCATGGTGGCGCTGCCCGAGATCGAGGCGGCGCTGGAACTGATGGGGCGCCTGCGCGGCACGGTGGGCGACCGGCTGGCGAGCCTGGAGGCGATGTCGCGCGGGCAGATCGAGGTGATCGCCGAGCATGTGCCGGACGTCTCCATCCCCTTCGCGCTGGACGCGCCCTGGTACCTGCTGATCGAGCTGACAGACACGCTCGCCGGCACCGATCTCCGCGCGCCGCTGGAGGAGGTGCTGGGCGCTGCCTTCGAGGAAGGGCTGGTGGTGGACGCGGTGATCGCCGAGAGCGGGGCGCAGGCCGAGGCGCTGTGGAAGATCCGCCACTCCGTCTCCGAGGGCAGCAAGCGCGCGGGCTATGTCGTCAGCCATGACAGCGTCGTGCCGCTGGAGAACCAGGCGCTCTTCGCGCGCAACGTCGAGCGCCGCATCCTGGAGGAAGTGCCGGATGCGCGCGTGGTGATGCACGGGCATATCGGCGACGGCAACATCCACGTCCTCGCCATCCTCGACGCTGCGCGCTTTCCCGATGCGGCCACGGCGGCGCCCGTCGCGCTGCGCATCAACTCGGTGGTGGACGACGAGACCGCCGCCCTGGGCGGGGTGATCAGCGCCGAGCACGGCATCGGCATCAGCAATCGCGCGCGGCTCGGCCGCGTGACGAACCCCGCCGAGATCGCGCTGATGCGGCGCATCAAGGCGCTGCTCGATCCCGCCGGACGGATGAATCCCGGCAAGGTCCTTCCCGAGGCCTGACCGGCCCCGTCTTCCATGAGAGGAAACAGCCTGATGAACCGCCGCACGCTTCTCGGGACCGCGCTCGGCTCGGCGCTCGCCGTGCCCACCATCGCTCGCGCGCAGGGCGCCTGGCCGACGCGCCCCGTGCGCCTGATCGTGCCCTATCCGCCGGGCGGCGCGACGGACGTGATCGCGCGTGTCTATGCCGACCATATGAGCCAGACACTGGGCCAGCCGGTGGTGATCGAGAATCGCCCGGGCGCGAGCGGCAACATCGGCATCGACGCCGTGGCGAAGGCGGCGGGGGACGGCTACGTCCTCGGCGCCGGCACGGTCAGCAATTTCTCGATCAACCAGTACCTCTATAAGTCCGTCCCCTACGACATCGAGAAGGACCTCCGCCCGATCGCGCTGGCCTGGGAGTTCCCCAACATCGCCGTCGTCGCGCCGGGCAAGGTACAGGCGAAGACGCTGCCGGAGTTCATCGCCTGGGCGAAGGGCAAGCGCGGTGGCATCACCTACGGCTCCACCGGCGTGGGCACGACGACGCATCTCTCCTCCGCCATGCTGTTCAGCCGCCTGGGCATCGAGGCGGTGCACGTGCCCTATCGCGGCGCGGCGCAGATCCAGCCGGCGTTGCTGAGCGGAGACATCGACTTCGCGATCGACGGCGTCGCCTCCTACCAGGCGCTGGTCGAGGCCGGGCAGATCCGCGCGCTGGCCGTGACGAGCGCCGAGCGCTGGCCGACCCTGCCGGAGGTGCCGACCATGGCCGAGGGCGGGATCAACGACTTCGTCGTCACCGTCTGGGGCGGCTTCGTGGCCCCGGCCAGCACGCCCGACGCCGTGGTGGAGAAGCTGAACGCCGCGCTGAAGGCGACGGTGGATGACGCGAGCCAGCGCGAGCGCTTCGCCCGCGTCGGCGCCAAGCCGATCTGGACTACGGCGGCCGACGCCGCCGCCCGCGCCGCGAAGGAGCGGCCGATGTGGCGCGAGACGATCGAGAAGTCCGGCGCCTCGGCGGACTGAGTGCCTTCTGCGGCCGGCCGGGTGCCCCCGGGCGGCCGCAAGATCCGGAGCGCGGATGAACCGCGTCCGTGGCGGCGCCCCCGAGGGGTGCCGACCGCATCAAGGGAGGATGGAATGAGCAAGATCGAACGCCGGGGCCTGGCCGCGCTGGCGCTGGGGGCGCCGCCCTCCTCACGGGCGCCCGGCCCGCCTCCGTGCGCTGGGAGAACGTGACCCGCTATCCCGATCCCGCCTTCGAGATCCTGGATCCCTCCTTCACCCGCTACCGGCTCGACGCGGCGGCGGTGGAGCAGCTCTGGACAGGCGCGCGCTGGAGCGAGGGGCCGGTCTGGATGGGCGACCAGCGCGCGCTGCTCTGGAGCGAGGGGACGGGGCAGGTGGACGAGTTCCGCAACCCCGACAACTTCGCCAACGGCCATACCCGCGACCGGCAGGGCCGGCTGATCGCCTGCGAGCACGGCGGGCGCCGCGTGACCCGCACCGAGTATGACGGCAGCATCACCGTCATCGCCGACCGCTTTGACGGCAAGCCGCTGAACTCGCCGAACGACGTGGTGGTGAGGTCCGACGGCTCCATCTGGTTCACCGACCCGCCCTTCGGGATGATCGGCCTCTACGAGGGCCATCAGGCGCAGGCGGAGCTGCCGACCAACATCTACCGCCTGGACGGGCGCACCGGGGCGATCACTGTCGTCTCCGGTGAGGTCGGGCGCCCCAACGGCCTCGCCTTCTCCCCGGACGAGCGGCCGCTCGACGTCGTGGAGGCCGCCGCCAACCCCCGCGTGATCCGCGTCTTCGACGTGGTGGAGGACGGCACGAAGCTGGCCAACAGCCGGGTCTTCTACCAGGCGCAGCCGAACGAGCGGCCGGACGGCTTCCGGCTGGACGTGGACGGCAATCTCTGGTGCGGCTGGGGCATGAGCCCGGAGTTCGATGGCGTGCGCATCATCAACAAGGAGGGCAAGGCCATCGGCCACATCCACCTGCCCGAGCGCTGCGCCAACCTCGCCTTCGGCGGCCGCAACCGCCTCTTCATGGCGGCGAGCAAGTCGCTCTACGCCGTCTATGTGAATACCCAGGGCGTCGCCGGGGGCTGAGCCCCGCGGCCGGTTCCGGTTGCTGCCGGGACCGGCCCATGTTCCCCTTCCTGCCATGGCCCCCGCGAAGCGCGCCTCCCGCATGCCCGGCGAGGGCGGCCCCCGGCTGAGCATCCGCCTCGATCTCGGGGAGGGCCTGCGGATCGGCCCGGGCAAGGTGCGGCTGCTGGAGGAGATTGGCCGCGCCGGCTCCATCTCCGCCGCCGGGCGGGCGCTGGGCATGTCCTACCGCCGCGCCTGGGAGCTGGTGGAGGCGCTGAACACCGGCCTCGGCGCCCCCGTGGCCGAGACGGCCGCCGGCGGCGCGGGCGGCGGCGGGGCGCGGTTGACGGCGCTCGGCGAGGCGGTGGTGCGGACCTATCGCGGCATCGAGGCCGAGGCGAATGCCGGGGCGGCGGAGCGCCTGGCGGCGCTGGCCCGGCGCGGCGGCTGAGCCCTCGCGCCGATGCGATCCGGGACGGGCCTTGTTTCGGCCCCCCCGGGGCGCGATCTGCCGGGGATCATGAGCATTTCGCACGACGACACGGTTGAGGCAGCCCGCGAGGGAGGAGCGATCCGCTTCCCCTTCGACAACAGCTATGCCCGCCTGCCCGACCGCTTCCGCGCCCGGCTGGACCCGACGCCTGTGGCGGCGCCTCGCCTGCTGAAGCTGAACACGGCCCTGGCGGAGCGGCTGGGCCTCGACCCTGCCGCGCTTGCCTCGCCGGAGGGGGTGGAAATCCTCGCCGGCAACCGCGTGGCCGAGGGGTCGGAACCCGTCGCCACCGCCTATGCCGGCCACCAGTTCGGCAATTTCGTGCCCCGCCTCGGCGACGGCCGCGCCATCCTGCTGGGCGAGGTCGTGGCGCCGGATGGCAAGCGCTTCGACGTGCAGCTCAAGGGTTCCGGCCGCACACCCTTCTCCCGCGGGGGCGACGGGCGCGCGGCGCTGGGGCCGGTGCTTCGCGAGTACCTCGTCAGCGAGGCCATGGCGGCCCTCGGCGTGCCGACGACCCGCGCGCTCGCGGCCGTCGCCACAGGCGAAGCGGTGCTGCGCGAGGAGCCCTTGCCCGGCGCGGTGCTCACCCGCGTGGCCTCCAGCCATATCCGCGTCGGCACCTTCGCCTATTTCGCCGCGCGCGGTGATGCCGAGGGATTGCGGATCCTGGCCGACCATGCCATCGCCCGGCACTATCCTGAGGCGGCCGGGGTGCCGAACCCCTATCGCGCGCTGCTGGACGGGGTGGTGGCGCGACAGGCCGCGCTCGTCGCGCGCTGGATGGGCATTGGCTTCATCCACGGCGTGATGAACACCGACAACACCTCGATCTCCGGCGAGACGATCGATTACGGCCCCTGCGCCTTCATGGACGCCTACGACCCCGCGACGGTGTTCAGCTCAATCGACCAGTTCGGCCGCTACGCCTATGGCAACCAGCCCCGGATCATGCAGTGGAACCTTGCCCGGCTGGCCGAGGCCGTGCTGCCCCTGCTCGCGGAGACGGAGGAGGCGGCCCTCGCCTCTGCCAACGAGGCGCTGGCCGGCTTCGCCCCCGCCTTCGAGGCCGCCTATCTTGGCGGGCTGCGCGCGAAGATCGGCCTGCCGGGCGAGCGCGCGGGCGACGCCGCCCTCGCCGGGGAGCTGCTGAAGGCCATGGCGGAGAACGGTGCCGACTTCACCCTCACCTTCCGCCGCCTCTGCCGCGCCGCCGAGGGCCCGGAGGGCGATGCCGCCGTGCGGGCCCTCTTCGCCGATCCCGCTGCCTATGACGCCTGGACCGCGGGCTGGCGCGCGCGGCTGGCCGAGGAGGGCGGCGACCCCGCCGCCCGCGCCGCGGCCATGCGTGCCGTGAACCCCGCCGTGATCCCGCGCAACCACCTCGTCGAGGCAGCGCTGGCCGCCGCGCGGGGGGACGATCTCGGCCCCTTCGAGGCGCTGCTCGACAGCCTCTCCCGCCCCTATGAGGACCAGCCCGGCGCGGACGAGCCGCCCGCACCGCCGGAGAATCCCTACATGACCTTCTGCGGCACTTGAACGGGCGGCTTGCCCTGCCGCGCCGGGGCTGGAAGGCTGGCGCCCCTTCCAACCCGAGGCGGAGCCCCGATGGGAAGCTGGAGCGCTGACGCCGGCGGGCAGCGCCACATCTTCCATGGCCTGCCCCATCTCCTCGCCGCCGCTTCGCCGCGCCGGTCCGGCGACGAGCTGGCCGGGATCGCGGCGGGAAGCGATACGGAGCGCGTGGCGGCCCGCTTTGCCTTGGCGGACCTGCCGCTCCGCACCTTCCTGTCGGAAACGGTCGTCCCCTATGAGGCGGACGAGGTCACGCGCCTCATCCTCGACACGCATGACGATGCCGCCTTCGCGCCCGTGGCGCATCTGACGGTCGGCGGGCTGCGCGACTGGCTGCTCTCTCACGAAGCCGACGCCGCGGCCCTGGCCGCGCTCTCCCCAGGCCTCACGCCGGAGATGGTGACCGCCGTCTCCAAGCTCATGCGGAACCAGGACCTCATCGCGGTCGCGCGCAAGCGCCGCGTCGTCACCTCCTTCCGCTCCACGCTCGGTCTGGAGGGGCGGCTGGCCACGCGGCTGCAGCCGAACCATCCGACCGACGACCTTCGAGGCGTCGCGGCCTCCACACTGGACGGGCTGCTGAACGGCTCGGGCGACGCGGTAATCGGCGTGAACCCGGCGAGCGACAGCGTGCCCAATGCGATGGCCCTGCTCGAGATGCTGGACGGGCTGCGCGAGCGCTACGCCATCCCCACCCAGACCTGCGTGCTGACGCATGTGACGAACGCGATCGAGATCATGCGGCGCGGCGCGCCCGTCGATCTCGTCTTCCAGTCCGTCGCCGGCACGGAGGGCGCCAATCGCGGCTTCGGCGTGGACCTCTCCATCCTGCGCGAGGCGCGTGACGCGGCGCTCTCCCTCGTGCGCGGCGGACCCTCGGGCGAGGTGATGTATTTCGAGACGGGCCAGGGCAGCGCCCTCTCGGCCGAGGCGCATCACGGCGTGGACCAGCAGACGCTGGAGGCGCGCGCCTACGCCGTCTGCCGCGCCTTCCGCCCGCTGCTGGTGAACACGGTGGTCGGCTTCATCGGCCCCGAGTACCTCTATGATGGCAAGCAGATCATCCGCGCGGGGCTGGAGGACCATTTCTGCGGCAAGCTGCTCGGCCTGCCGATGGGGGTGGATGTCTGCTACACCAACCATGCCGAGGCCGATGGCGATGACATGGACGGGCTGATGACCCTCCTCGCGGTCGCGGGCGTGCACTTCCTTATCTGCGTGCCCGGCGCGGACGACATCATGCTGAACTACCAGAGCCTCTCCTTCCACGACGTGCTCGCCCTGCGCACGGTGCTCGGCCTGCGCCCGGCGCCGGAATTCGAGGCCTGGCTGGAGCGCATGGGCATCGCCCGGCCCGACGGGGCCATCCGCCCGCCGGAACTGGCCGCCTCCCGCCTGCTCTCCCTTGCCCGGGAGACCGGCGGTGGCTGAGGCGCCCGCGCGGGACCCCTGGGAGCGGCTGCGCGCCGCGACCCGCGCCCGGATCGGCCTGGGCGGCGCGGGCGATGCGCTGCCGTTGCGGGAGGTGCTGGCTTTCCAAATGGCCCATGCCCTGGCCCGCGATGCCGTGCACGCGCTGCTCGACGTGGCGGCGCTGGAGGCCACGCTGCGCCCGCATCCCGTGCTGCGCGCACGCAGCATGGCGCCCGATCGCGGAACCTATCTCCGCCGCCCTGATCTCGGCCGCCGGCTCCAGGAGATGGAGGAGCCGCCGGCGGGCCCCTTCGACGTCGCTTTCGTGCTGGCGGACGGCCTCTCCGCCACGGCCGTTCAGCGCCACGCGGCGCCGGTCCTCCATGCCTGCCTCGCGCGCCTGCCGGGATGGCGCGTCGCCCCGGCCGTGATCGCGACCGAGGGGCGGGTGGCGCTGGGCGACGAGATCGGGGCGCGGCTCGGCGCCCGGCTCGTGGCCGTGCTGATCGGGGAGCGGCCGGGGCTGAGCGTGCCGGACAGCCTCGGCATTTATCTTACCTTCGACCCGCGCCCGGGGCGGCGGGATTCCGAGCGCAACTGCATCTCCAACATCCACGCGGCCGGCGGGCTGAGCCCTGAGCCGGCCGCGGCCAAGCTCGCCTGGCTCATGCGGGAGGCGCTCACGCGCAAGCTGACCGGCACGGGGTTGAAGGACGATGCCGATCCCGCGGCCCTCGCCCTCGCCGCGCCGGCCCCGCCGCCCGGGCCCTAGTTCCGCACCAGCCCGCCGCCCATCAGGAAGTCCTCTCCCGGCGCCGCGCGGCGTCAGAAAGGGGCTGCCCGGCATCTTGTTCCTTGACCGGGGAGGGGGGACTGCTGATACCTTGCCCGCAGGACAACATATGTTCGTATTCCGATCAACGGATGCGGGGCGGAGGAAGTGATGCACGGGGACGGGGAGGGTGCGGAGGCTTCGGCGTCTCACTCGGCTAATCCGAAGAACCTCGTCCATTCCGCGGCGAAGGTCTTCGCCGTGCTTCGCGCCTTCGGCCCGGAACTGCCGGAGCTGACCGTCTCCGAGGTCGCCGCCCGCGCCGGGCTGGACCGCGGCACCGCCTTCCGGCTGATCCACACCCTCGTCTCCCTCGGCTACCTGCGCGCCGTGACCGGCACGCGCCGCTTCCGCCTGACCCTGCGCTGCCTGGAGATCGGCTTCGCGGCGCTCTCGGCCAACGACCTGCCGGGCCATGCCGGGCCGCTGCTGCGGGAACTCGTGCCCGGCGTGGCCGATGCCGGCTCCCTCGGCGTGGTAGAGGGCGGGGAGGTGATCTACCTCCAGCGCGTGCAGCACGGGCTGGACCGCAGCGGCGTGGTGCGACGGCCCGGCACGCGGGTGGGCGCCTACGCCACGGCCCTGGGCCACGCCATCCTCGCCTTCCTCCCGCGCGAGCGGCAGGTGGAGCACCTGGAGAGCGTGGAGCGCATCATGCTCTCCGAGCGCACCGTGACGGATCTCGACGCCCTGCTCGACCGGCTGGATGGGGTGCGCGCCACGGGCTACGCCGTCTCGGACGGCGAGAACGCCTACGGCCTCCGCACCGTGGCCGCGCCCGTGATGGGCGCCGACGGGCTGCCTCTGGCCGGTGTCAGCCTCACCATCTCGGCGGGTCGGCAGCCGATCGACGCCTTCGTGGAAACCGCTCTCCCCCATCTTCGCCGTCTCACCGATGAGTTGACGGAGGGCGTGCGCCTCTCCCTCGGCGCCATCGGCGTGCGGCGGGCCGGATAAGGAACCGACGCAGTGCCCGACATCCACAGCCCCATCGAGCTTCTACGCCCGCCGCGCATCGAGTTCGGCTCCGGCACCCTCTCGGCCATCCGCCCCTGGGTGGAGGAGCGCGGCCTCAGGCGCAGCCTCGTCGTGGCCGATGCCTTCAACGCGGCGCGCGTGGACCTGCTCGGCTTACCGGGCGAGGTCACGGTTTTCGGCGAGGTGAAGCCCGAGCCTGACCTGCCGAACCTGGAGAAGGTGCTGGCCGTCGCCGAGGCGATGAGGCCGGACCTCGTCATCGGCTATGGCGGTGGCAGCGCCATGGACCTTGCCAAGCTTGTCGCCGTGCTGCCGGGCAGCGGGCAGACGCTGCATGAGGTGGTCGGTCCGGAGAGGGTGCGCGGCCGCAGCGCCGCGCTGATCCAGGTTCCCACCACGGCCGGCACGGGCAGCGAGGGCGGGACGCGCTCCCTCGTCACCGATCCCGCCACCCAGAACAAGCTCGCCGTGCAGAGCCGCCACATGCTGGCGGACCTCGCCGTGGTCGATCCCGACCTGACCATGACCGTGCCGCCGGCCGTGACCGCCGCGACGGGGGTGGACGCCATGGCGCATTGCGCGGAAGCCTTCACCAGCAGGAAGTCGCACCCGATCATCGACCTCTACGCGCTGGAGGGCATCCGCCTCGTCGGCCGCTTCCTGCCGCGCGCCGTGAAGGACGGCTCGGACAAGGAGGCGCGGGCGGGACTCGCGCTCGCCTCCATGTATGGCGGCTTCTGTCTGGGGCCGGTGAACACCACGGCGGGCCATGCGGTGGCCTATCCGCTCGGCACGCGGCACCACATCCCGCACGGCCTGGCCTGCGCGCTCATCTTCCCGCACACCCTCGCCCACAACGCGCCCGCCGTGCCGGAGAAGACGGCGCTGGTGCTGGAGGCGCTGGGCCTGCCCGCCTCCCGGGATCCGAAGACCGTGCTGGAGGGCGCCCATGCCTTCTGCGAGCGGCTGGGCGTGGAGATGCGCCTCTCCGCCTTGCGCGTGCCGCACGACGACCTCGGCACCATGGCGACCGAGGCGCACGCTATCCGTCGCCTGCTGGACAACAACCCCCGCGACCTCAGCCGGGACGAGATCCTGGCCATGTATGAGGCGGCCTTCTGATGTCCACCGCCGTCAGCCCCCCGCCCGATTTTAGCGGCAACGGCGTGCTCGCCCCGCATCCCGGCGACGCCGCGCGGATCGAAACCTTCATCCCGCACAGCACCGTGCAGAGCCACGCGGCGAACCTCACCTACCTGCCGAACGGCGACATCGCCTGCGTGTGGTTCGGGGGAACGCAGGAGGGCGTGCCGGACATCTCCGTGCAGTTCTCCCGGCTCGCCAGGGGAAGCGACCGGTGGACGGCGCCGGAGCAGCTCTCCGACGACCCGACGCGCTCCGAGCAGAACCCGCTGCTCTTCCCCGCGCCGGACGGCACGCTCTGGCTCATCTGGACCGCGCAGATCAGCGGCAACCAGGACACGGCCATCGTCCGATGCCGCAAGTCGGCCGACCACGGCCGCACATGGGGCTCAATCGAGACGCTGTTCGGCCCGCGCGAGGATGGCGGCACCTTCATGCGCCAGCCGATGGTGGTGCTGGAGACCGGCGACTGGCTGCTGCCCATCTGGGTCTGCCTCACCACCCCCGGTAAGAGGTGGGTGGGGGACAAGGACTACAGCGCGGTCAAGATCAGCAGCGACCAGGGGAAGACCTGGACGGAGCACGCGGTGCCCGACAGCGAGGGCTGCGTACACATGTCCGTGCTGGACATGAAGGACGGGAGCCTCGTCGCCTTCTATCGCAGCCGCTGGGCGGACAACATCTATGTTTCCCGCTCCACCGATCTCGGCCGTACATGGACAGTGCCCGAGAGGACGGAGTTGCCGAACAACAATTCCTCCATCCAGGCCGTGCGGCTGGCCAACGGCCATATCGGCATGGCCTTCAACGAGAGCAGCGCGGCGGATGCCACCGAGCGCCGCCTCTCCCTCTATGACGACATCGAGGGCGACGAGGGCGACGACCGCGCGGAGCCGGTGCCGGTTGCCGGCGAGCGCAGCACCTTCTGGGGCGTGCCTCGCGCGCCGATGACGCTGGCCATCTCCACCGATGGTGGCCGGACCTGGCCCTACCGCCGCAACCTGGAAACGGGCGACGGCTACTGCATGACGAACAACTCGCGGGACAAGGTGAACCGCGAGTTCTCCTATCCCACCATCATGCAGTCCCCCGACAGGGCGCTGCACATCGCCTACACCTATTACCGCCAGGCCATCAAATACGTCCGCGTGGCCGAGAGCTGGACGGGAGCCCCCGCATGAGCAGCCTTCATCCCACCGGCGTCTACTCCGCCGCCCTCACCCCGCTGGACGAGAAGCTGAACCCCGACCTGCCCGTCTTCGTCGAGCACGCGAAGCGCCTGATCGCCCAGGGCTGCGACGGCGTCGCGCTGCTCGGCACTACGGGCGAGGCGAATTCCTTCTCGGCGGATGAGCGCAAGGCTATCCTCGAAGCGGCCGTGGAGGGCGGGATCGAGACGCGCCGGCTGCTCCCCGGCACGGGGGTGGTGGCCATCCCCGAGACGGTCGCGCTGACGAAGCACGCCCTGTCGCTCGGTGTGAACACCGTCGTGATGCTGCCGCCCTTCTACTACAAGGCGCCGAGTGAGGAGGGCGTGATCGCCGCCTATTCCGAGATCGTCGAGCGGATCGGAAGCAGAGACCTGCGCGTGGTGCTCTATCACATCCCGCAGATGTCGGCCGTGCCGATCACGGCGCCGATCATCGAGGCGCTACTGAAGCGCTATCCCGGCACCTTCACCGGCATCAAGGACAGCGCGGGCGACTTCGCCAATATGGAGATGCTGGTGAAGACCTTCCCCGGCTTCGCCGTGCTCGCCGGCGCCGACCCGCTGCTGCTGCCGCTGATGCGGGCGGGCGGCGCGGGCTGCATCACCGCTACGTCCAACCTTGTGGCCGCAGATCTCGCCTTCATCTACCGCCACGCCAATGATCCGGCGATGGCGGCCGAGGTGGATGCGGCGCAGGCCCGCGTGGTGGCCAAGCGCAGCCTCGCTTCGAAGTTCGCACAGATGGCCTCGCTCAAGGCCCTGTTGGCGAAGGAGACGGGGCATCAGGGCTGGACGCGGCTCCGCCCGCCCCTGCTGCCGCTGACGGCGGAGGAGTCCGCGCAGCTGCTCGCGGCCTGAACGACAATGGGCCTGCCCGAAAAGGGCCGGCCGCCCCCTGGGAGAGGACGACAATGAACAGGCGCAACCTTCTTCTCGCCGCCTCGGCCGCCGGTGCCGGCGTGCTGGCTTCCCCCGCTATCCACGCGCAGGGGGCCTGGCCGCATGGCAAGCCGATCCGCGTCATCATCCCCTGGCCGCCGGGCGCCGCGAACGACACGCTGGGCCGCCTGCTGGCCCAGCGCCTGTCGGAGAAGCTGGGCGCGACGGCCGTGGCCGAGAACCGCACGGGCGGCGCGGGCCTCGTCGGCACCAATGCCGTGCTGCAGGCCACGCCGGACGGCTACACCCTGCTCGCCTCCGCGTTCAACACGGCGGTGATGCCGCTGGTGCTGAAGGGCGCCAACTTCGATCCGCAGAAGGACTTGGAGGTCTGCGCCCGCACGGCGCGCGCGCCGCTCGTCCTCGCCTCCTCCGGCACGAAGCGGGAGAAGACCTTCGCCGAGGTGATGGCGGCGGCCAAGGCGAAGCCGCGCGAGTGGAACTTCGCCATTTCCTCCCTCGGCTCCGCCGGCCATCTCGCCACCATCGAGTTCCTGCGCCGCACGGGGCTGGACCTGGACATGGTGACCTATCGCGGCACCCAGCCCGCGCTGACGGACATGATGGGCGGCAGCGTGCAGCTGCTGATCGACCCATGCTTCGCCATCCTGCCCGCGCGCGGCGACGGGAAGATCAACGTCCTCGGCATCGCGGCGCCCGAGCGCTCGAACCTCGCCAGCGACGTGCCGACCATGGCGGAGTCCGGCCTGCCCGGATACGAGTTCCAATCCTGGTACGGCGTCTGGGCGCCCCGGGGCACCTCCGCCGAGATCTGCGGCCGCATCAACGCGCTGATGCAGGAGACGATGCGCGAGCCCGCCATGGTGCAGCGCATGTCGAGCCAGGTGCTGGAGCCGGTGACGGAGAGCATCGAGGAGTCGAAGCGCTTCATCGCCAGCGAGATTACCCGTGCCGGCGAACTGCTGAAGCTCGTGAACTACCAGCCGGAATGACGGAAAGTCCTGCCCGCCACGCCGTCGTCACCGGCGTCAGCTCCGGCATCGGCGCCGCCATCGCCGACCGGCTCCTGCGGGAAGGCTGGCGCGTCACCGGCATCAGCCGCTCCGCCCCCGACAGGGCGGAGCCGGGTTTCGCGCACCGGGCCGCAGACCTTTCCGACCCCGCCAGCCTGGATGCGGCCGTGCAGGACCTGCGCCCGGACGCGCTCGTGCATGCGGCCGGCCTGCTGCGCACCGGCCGCCTGGGCGAGCTGGATCCCGCCGACGGGGAGGCGATGTGGCGCCTGCACGTCTCCGCGGCGGAGCGGCTGGCGAACCTTCTCCTGCCCGCCATGCCAGACGGCGGGCGCATCGTGCTGATCGGCAGCCGCACGGCCACCGGCGCGGCGGGGCGTGGGCAGTACGCCGCGACCAAAGCCGCGATGCTCGCCCTCGCGCGTTCCTGGGCGGCAGAGCTGGCGCCGCGGGGCATCACCGTGAACGTGGTGGCGCCCGCCGCCACGGAGACACCGATGCTGCGCGATCCCGCGCGCGCCGGCGTGCCGCCGCGCGTGCCGCCAATCGGCCGCTTCATCCGGCCTGAGGAGGTCGCGGCGCTCACGGCCTTCCTGCTGTCGGAGGAGGCGGGCGCCATCACGGGGCAGGGGATCACCGTCTGCGGGGGCAGCTCGCTGTAGCGGTCTCCGGGCCGGGTCTTCCCGCCGCGTTCCGCGCCAAGCGCGGGTCGCGGTGGATCGGGCCCGATTCCCTGGTCTAGCCTTCCCGGATCGCCGGTTCGTCCGGCTCCCTCATGCGGCGCCGTGACGGTCCGCCAAGCCGGGAACGCGCTCAGCCCGATGCCACACCTTTCCATGACCGATCCGGCTTCGCACCTGGCCCATGTCGCGGCCGCCATGGCGGCCCCGGGACAGCCCGAGGCCGGGTTGCGGGCGCTGGACAACGCCCTGGCCGCGACGGTCGGGCACAGGCTGTTCACCGTGCTCGTGCTGAACCACGCGGCCGGGCAGAAGCAGCGCTACTACACCAACATTCCGCAGGCCTACCCGGCCGGTGGCCACAAGCCGGTCGAGCCGGTGGGCGAGTACCACGAGACCGTCGTGCTCGCCGGCCGCCCGCGCTTCCTGCGCGACCGTGCGGATATCATCCGCGCCTTCCCCGACCACGAGCTGATCCTCTCCCTCGGCTGCGAGGGCGCGGTGAACGTGCCCGTGCGCTGGAACGGCGAGACTCTGGGCGGGCTGAACCTGCTGGACGCGGCGGGCCGCTACCACGAGGCGCAGACGCCGCTCCTCCTCACCTTCGCCGCACTCGCCCTGCCGGCCTTCCTGCACATCACCCGGAACTGGACGGAAACCGACCCATGAACCCAGGGATCACCCGGCGCGGCGCCGGCGCGCTGCTCGCCGGCGCGCTCGCCGCGCCCGCCATCGCGCAGACCCCGCCCTGGCCGCAGGCGGGGCCGATCCGCTTCATCGTGCCCTTCGGCTCGGGCGGCACGACGGACATCATCGCGCGCATCGTGGCGGCCGAGATGTCGCGCCGCCTCGGGCAGAGCATGGTGGTCGAGAACCGGCCGGGCGCAGGCGCCACTCTCGGCACGGGGCAGGTCGCGCGCGCGGCGCCGGACGGCTACACCCTCGTCCTCTCCGTCATCAGCGCCATGGTGGTGGGCAAGGTGCTCTACGGGCCGCGCGTCACCTGGGACCCCGACGCGGACTTCGCGCATATCGCGATGTTGATGAGCACGCCCTATCTCTGGCTCGTCCGTCCCGACCTGCCGATCCGCAACGTGGCGGATCTCGTGGCGGAGGCGAGGCGGCGGCCAGACGGGCTCACCTACGGCACCTCCGGCATCGGCTCCATGCCGCATCTTACCGCCGTGCGCTTCTGCCGCGCCGCCGGCATCTCGATGCAGCACGCGCCCTATCGCGGCGCGGCGCAGGTGGCGACGGATGTGATGTCGGGCACGCTGCCGCTGATGGTGGACAGCCTCACCGCCGCCAGCAGCAACATCCGCTCCGGCGCGCTGCGCCCCCTCGCGCATTCCTGGCCCGAGCGCATCCCGGATTTCCCTGATATCCCGACCTTCCGGGAGCTGGGCTATCCCGACCTCGTCGTGGACGGCTGGTCCGGCCTCGCGGCGCCCGCGCGCACGCCGCGCCCGATCATGGAGAAGCTGGCCGAGGCGGCGCGGGACTCGCTCGCCTCGCCCGACCTGCTGCGCCGCTACAAGGACACGGCCACCGCGCCGGGGCGCCTCTTCCTCGACGACGCGCAGCGCTACGTGCGCGAGGAGCTGGCCTCTTGGACGCCGATCATCCAGGCCTCCGGCGCATCGGTGGACTGATGTGGAAGAGGCCGGCGGGATCCCTCCCGCCGGCCTCTTCCGCTCACATCCCGCCGATGTAGTTCGGCCCGCCGCCACCCTCGGGCGTGCGCCAGTCGATGTTCTGGGTGGGGTCCTTGATGTCGCAGGTCTTGCAGTGCACGCAGTTCTGCGCGTTGATCACGAGCCTTACCGCTGCGTCGCCCGCCTCGGCCTGCGCTCCCTCGCCGGTGGCCTCAGGGTCCGGCGTGCCGCGCAGCTCGCGCTCCGCTTCCGGCCCGACGGCCTCGTAGACGGCGGCGGGGCAGTAGCGGCTCTCGGGGCTGCGGAACTGGTCCCAGTTCACGCCCTTCCAGCGGCCGGGGTCTCTCAGTACGAGATGCGCGGGCTGGTTCTCCTCGTGATTCGTGTTCGAGAGGAACACGGAGGAGAGCCGGTCGAAGGTGAGCACGCCGTCGGGCTTGGGGTAGCTGATGCGCTTGCTCTGCGCGGCCGGCTTCAGCGTCTCGTGGTCGGCATGGTGCACCCAGGTCCAGGGCGCCTTGCCGCGGAAGACGTAGGTGTCGAGCGCGGCCGCCGCCATGCCGCCCCAGAAGCCGTACTTGGCGAAGCCCGGGCGGATGTTGCGCACGCTGTGCAGCTCGTCCCAGACCCAGGAGTTGCGGATGGCCTCGGGGTAGGTCTCCAGCACCTCGGGCCGCGTCTCCTGCGCGAGCGCGGCGCCGATCGCCTCGGCCGCCACCATGCCGCTCTTCATCGCGGTATGGGTGCCCTTGATCTTCGGCACGTTGAGGAAGCCCGCCGTGTCGCCCACCAGCATGCCGCCGGGGAAGACCAGCCGCGGCACCGACTGCGCGCCGCCCTCGTTCAGCGCGCGCGCGCCGTAGGCGATGCGCTTACCGCCCTCCAGGATCTTGCGGACCTCCGGATGCGTCTTGAAGCGCTGGAACTCGTCGAAGGGCGAGAGCCAGGGATTCTTGTAATCCAGCCCGACCACGAAGCCGATGGAGACGAGGTTCTCGCCGAGCATGTAGAGCCAGGAGCCGCCATACACGTCGGAGGGCAGCGGCCAGCCCGTGGAGTGCCACACGAAGCCGGGCGTGTGCTTCTCCTTCGGGATCTCCCACAGTTCCTTCATGCCGAGGCCGAAGGTCTGCGGCTGGCAGTCGCGGCGGAGGTCGTACATCTCGAAGAGGCGCTTGGTCAGCGATCCCCGGCAGCCCTCGGCGAAGACCGTGTAGGTCGCGCGCAGCTCCATGCCGGGCTGGTAGTCCGGCCCCTCCTCGCCCTCCCGGGTAATGCCCATCACCCCGGCGACGACGCCCTTCACCACCCCGTCCTCGATCACGAGGTCGGAGGCGGCGAAGCCGGGATAGATCTCGATGCCCATCGCCTCGGCGCGGGCGCCGAGCCAGCGGCAGACATTCCCGAGCGAGACGACGTAGTTGCCGTGGTTGTCCATGCTCGGCGGCGTCGGCAGCTTGATCGCTCGCTTCTCTGTGAGGATCACGAAGCGGTCGTCGCCGCAGGGCGTCATCAGCGCCGGCGGGTCATCGCGCCAATCCGGGAACAGCTCGTCGAGCGCGCGTGGCTCCAGCACCGCGCCGGAGAGGGTGTGGGCGCCGATCTCCGAACCCTTCTCGACGAGGCAGATGCTGGCATCGGGCGAAACCTGTTTCAGCCGGATCGCGGCCGCCAGCCCGGCGGGGCCGCCGCCTACCACCAGCACGTCGAATTCCATGCTCTCGCGTTCGGACACGGGCTCTCCTCCTGATCTGGTCACGCATGTAGTCCTACCGTCTTCCCCGCGTAACCCTCGAACCGCGGCGGAGCCATTGCGCGATCCTCTCTCCGGGCGCGATATCCCGGGGATGGAGCCCGACGAGGCCGAGACGGCGGCCCTTCTCGCCGCGCTAGAGTTGCAGATCGCCTGGGGCGCCGACGAGGCGCTGGACGAGGCGCCGCTGGACCGTACCCGCCCGGCGCCCGACGCGTCGGCCGCGACCCGTCTCGCTCCCCTGGCCGCCCCCCCGGCCGCGCGCCAGCCCGCGCCGCGTCCCTCCGCGCCATCGCTCGCCCCCGCCGCCGCCTTCGCCCCGGTGACTGCCCGGGCGGGGGAGCTGGCCGCGGGCGCCGACAGCATCGAGGCCCTGCGCGCCGCCCTGGCCGCGCTCGACCATCCCCTGCGGGAGACGGCGGGCAATCTCGTCCTGTCCGACGGCGTTCCCGAATCCGGCCTCGTCCTGATCGGGGAGGCGCCGGGGGCCGACGAGGACCGGCAGGGCAAGCCCTTCGTCGGCGTGTCCGGCCGGTTGCTGGACCGGATGCTCGCCAGCATCGGGGTCGAGCGCGCCCGCAACGCCTATCTCACCAATATCCTGCCCTGGCGGCCGCCGGGAAACCGCACGCCGACGGATGCGGAGATGTCGCTCTTCACCCCCTTCGTGCTGCGCCACCTCGCCCTCCTGCGCCCGCGCCACGTGGTGCTGCTCGGCGGCACGGCGGCCAAGGCGCTGCTGCGCCGGAACGAGGGAATCACGCGGCTTCGCGGGCGGTGGCACTCCCTGGAGGTGCCCGGCCTCGGGACCGTCCCGGCCCTGGCCACGCTCCACCCGGCCTATCTGCTGCGCCAGCCCGCGGGAAAGCGCGACGCCTGGACCGACCTGCGGCTGCTCCGGCGCGCGCTCGACGGCCCGGCCGAGGCGCCCTGACCGGAACGTGAAGGCACCGTGAAGGCTAAGTTATTGTTTTTCGCTTTTAGCCCACCCGCCTCGCGCGAGGGTTGCTTGCTCTTCCCCAGCGCCCTCCCTAGCCGTCCCCGCCCATGCGAGCTTTCCCCCTCGGGCTCGATCGCCGTCCCCCCCGGCGAGCGCGCACGGTTCGGATAGCCCTGGCGCTGGCCCTCGCCCTCTGCGGGGCGACCGCGCATGCTGCTCCGCACCGCGCGTCGGAGAGCACATTCCGCCGCGACCATGGCCCGCAGCGCGACGCGGGCCGCTCGTCCCGTGCCGTCGTCACCCGTGCGGAGGCGCAGCGCGCTCCCACGCGCGTGCCCGCCCGGGAGGCGGCCCGCCGCTCCTCGGGCCGGGCCGGGCCAACGCGGGTCGCACGCCAGGCCCGCAAGGCCACTCCGGGGCGGATCGAGCCCCACGCGCCGGAGCCGGCGTTGCTGGCGGGGCGGCCGCGAAGCCGCCTGGAGGAGATGCAGACGCCGCAGGAGATCGCCCTCTCCTTCGCGCGCACGCCCCTGGCTGGCATCGCCGCGCCCGCCGCGCAGGGCCTGCCCCAGCCCCTCGCCCCGTCCGAGGCCGCCCGTCTCCGCCGCATCTTCGAGTTGCAGGCGCGGGGCGAGATGTCCCAGGCCATGCGGGAGGCCGAGCGGCTGGACGACCATCGGCTGATCGGTCACGTCCTCGCCGACCGCTGGCGCCCGGGCGGCGTGGAGCCGAGCACCGCTGAGCTCCAGGCTTGGCTGTCGGACCATACCGACCATCCCGACGCGCCCCGGCTGCACGCGATGCTCGCCCGGCGGCTGCCGCGCGGCGTCGCCCCGCCCCCGCTGCCCACGGAACCCGCGGCGGAGGAGGTTCCCCAGCCCGGCCAGGAGATCCCGCCCGAGGAGCGCGAGCCCGCCGCCTCGGCCCGCCCACTGGTCCGCAACCCCGCGCTCGACCGCACGGTGCGCGACATGGCCGCCCGCGGCGACGTGAACAACGCGCTGCGCTACATCGCCTCCACACGCGGCATGACGCCGCCCTACGCCGCCGCCCTGCAGACCGAGGTCGCGCTCACCCTTTTCACCTCCGGCCGGGACGAGGACGCCTTCCGCGTGGCCTCCCGGGCGGCGCGCAGCCCCGCCGCCCCGGCCCAGGCCGCATTCCTCGCCGGGCTGTCGGCCTGGGGCCTCGACCAGTACGAGACGGCGCTGCCCTTCTTCGAATCGGCGGCGCGCAGCGAGGCGGCGCCGGCCGTGACCCGCGCGGCGGCGGCGTTCTGGACCGCCCGCGCGGCCGTCCGCGCCCGCCGTCCGCAGGGCTATGTCCCCTGGATGCTCCAGGCGGCGCAGGAGCCGCGCACCTTCTACGGCCTCGTCGCCCGGCGTGCCCTGGGCCTGCCGCCCGGCTTCGCCTGGGAGGGCGAGGTGGCCGGCGAGGCGGAGCACGCCGCCCTGGCCGAGACGGCCGGGGGCTGGCGGGCCCTCGCCCTCATCCAGATCGGCCAGAAGGCCCGGGCCGAGGCCGAGCTGCGGCGCCTCTGGTCGGTGGCCGGCGGGAATTCGAGCCTTGCCCGCGCCATGCTCGCCGCCGCCACCTCGGCCGGGATAACGGAGCTGGCGACCATGCTGGCCTCCCAGGCCCAGGCCGCCGATGGCCGTCCCCGCGACTACGCCCGCTTCCCCGTACCCCGGCTGGAGCCGCTGGGTGGCTGGCGCGCGGACCCGGCTCTCGTCTACGGGCTGGCCCGCCAGGAATCGAACTTCGACCCCGACGCGCTCTCCCCCGCAGGGGCGCGAGGGCTGATGCAGGTCATGCCCTCCACCGCGGCCTTCATCACGGGCGACGCGAACCTGCGCGAGGGCGGCCAGCGCCGGCTGCACGACCCCGGCTTCAGTCTGGAACTGGGCCAGCGCTACCTGCTCCACCTCTCCGGCCAGGAGAACGTGAAGGGCGACCTCATCCGCCTGCTGGCCGCCTACAATGCCGGCCCGGGCAATCTTGCCCGCTGGATGCCCGCGAACGGGCACCGGGAGGACCCCTTCCTCTTCATCGAGAGCATCCCCTTCAACGAGACCCGCGCCTATGTGCAGCGCGTGCTCGCCTATTCCTGGATCTATGCCAGCCGCCTCGGCCTGCCCTCGCCGAGCCTCGACGCGCTCGCCGCCGGCAACGCGCCGCGCTTTCTCGGGGTGGATGAGCTGGCCCGGCTCGTGGCCCGGAACCGCGGGGCGCGATAGGCGCGGGCGGGCTCCGTCGGGACCGGCGAGCCACGCGCATGTGTGCGGAAAGCCCGGCATGCATGGGTTGGAAGAGCATCGCCGACCTGCAATTTATCGCATGTGATTCCAGGGTTCGACGTGTGGCGGCAGGCATGGGGGCAACGGCACGGCCGGGGCGGCCCCATTCATTCGGGCGGAAAGTCGGCGCTGTTCCGGGCAGCGCCCGTTGCCGCGGGACGAGGCGCTGAAACCCGTGCTCCCCGCGTCCCTTCTCTCTGCGTGATCCACCATGCCCGCCCGCAAGTGCTGCCCCGCCATGGATCCATCCCGGGGCGGACGGTGCCGGCACCATTCCTGATCGCGGGGGCCGAGGTGCTGGCCCCCAGGGGCAGCGGGGTGCGCCGCCCGGAATGAGCGTCTCCCTCCGTCCCGCCCGCCTGCGCGGCTTGGCGGCCCAGCCCATGGTGCCGCCGGAGCCCGACCGGGCCGATTCGCTCTGCGCGCAGGAGCCGATCCACATCCCTGGCGCTATCCAGCCGCACGGGGTGCTGCTGGTGGCGGACCCCTCGCGCAACCTCATGATTCGCGCGGCCAGCGAGAATGCGGGCCTGCTCGCCGAGGGGCTTCCCTCCAACACCCTGCTCGGCCTTCCCGTGACGGACGTGCTCGGCGAGGAGTTCGCGAAGGCGTTGAGCGAGCTCGCCGCGGCGGGGGAGCTGCGAGGAGAGACGCCCTGGGAAACCGGTCTGGACCTGCCCGGCGGCCCCTTCGAAGTGACCTCCCACACCCAGGACGGCATGGTGCTCATCGAGCTGGAGCCCGTCGCGCCGAGAGACGAGGAGGAAGCGCTGAGTGCGTCGCGCGCCTTGCAACGGGCGATCGCGCGCCTGCGCACCGCCGGGGGACGCCTGGAGGAGCTCGCCCGCGTGACGGTGGAGGGGATCCGCCAGCTCACGGGATATGAGCGCGTGCTGATCTACCGCTTCGACCAGGACTGGCATGGTCAGACCCTGGCCGAGGACAAGGTGGCCGACTGGGAGCAGTCGCTCGATGGTCTTCACTTCCCGGCCTCCGACATTCCGGCCCAGGCGCGCGAGCTCTACAGGCGCAGCCTCATCCGCTGGGTTCCGTCACGCGATGCCATGCCCGTGCCACTGCACAAGGACCCCTCCTGGGACGTGCCGGAAGTGCCGGACAGGCCCATCGACCTCTCCTTCTCCCGCCTCCGCAGCCTCTCGCCCGTCCACCTCCAGTACCACCGCAACATGGGCGTGGACGGGTCCATGTCCCTCTCCATCCTGCATGAGGGGCAGCTATGGGGGCTGATGGTCTGCCATCACCGCCGCCCGCACCGCCCCTCGCCGGGACAGCGCGCCGCGGCCACCGCGCTGACGGACGCCTTCGCCCTGCGCGTGGGTAGCGCGGAGCAGTATGGCATGGAGGAGGCCCGGCGGGCGGATATGCAACGCTTGGCGGAGCTAACGGCCCATATGGCGGAGGCGGATGACGTCACCTCCGCCCTCACGGCCGGGGCGGTCACGATTGCCTCCTTTTTCGGGTGCGGCGGCGCCGCGCTGCTGCGGGGCGTGACGGTCGAGCGCCTGGGCGAGGCGCCGCCCGCGCCGGACCTGCTGCGCCTCGCCGACTGGCTGCGCGGCCGGGACGGGGAGAACATCTTCCACTCCGACCGGATGAGCGCCGACTTTCCGGACTGGGCGCAGCACGCCACCCTCGCCAGCGGCGTGCTGGCCGTGTTCCTCACCGTCGACCGCACGGACATGATCCTCTGGTTCCGGCCAGAGGAGCCCTATCTCGTGAGCTGGGGCGGCAACCCACATAAGGCGATGGACCCGCAGGGCGGCTCCGTCCTGCCGCGTCAGTCCTTCGAGCGCTGGGTGGAGGAGCGGCACGGTCATTCCCGCCCCTGGGCGGGGTGGGAGCTGGAGATCGCAGCGACCCTCCGCCACGCCATCACCGAGGTGATCATCCGCAGCCTCGGCCGCATCGCGGAGCTGAACGAGCGGCTGCGGCAGAGCCAGAAGATGGAGGCGGTCGGCCAGCTCACCGGCGGTATCGCGCACGACTTCAACAACCTGCTCGCCGGGATCGTCGGCAGCCTGGAGATGATGCGCAACCGCGTGGCGCAGGGCCGGGTGGCGGAGCTGGACCGCTATCTCGGGGCCGCCATGACCTCGGCGAACCGCGCGGCGGCGCTCACGCACCGGCTGCTCGCCTTCTCCCGCCGGCAGACGCTCGATCCGAAGCCGACCGACGTGAACCGCCTCGTCACCTCAATGGAGGAGCTGATCCGCCGTACGGTGGGGCCGGCCATCCATGTGGAGACCGTGATGTCGGGCGGGCTCTGGACGACGCTCTGCGACGCGAACCAGCTCGAGAACGCGCTGCTCAACCTCGCCATCAACGCGCGCGACGCGATGCCCGACGGCGGGCGGCTGACGATCGAGGCGGTGAACGCCCGGCTGGATGACGCCTATGCCAGGCGCCACCACGAGGTGACAGCGGGGCAGTACGTCGCCGTCTCCGTCACGGATACGGGCACGGGCATGCCGCCCGAGGTGGTGGCCCGCGCCTTCGACCCCTTTTTCACCACCAAGCCGCTCGGCCAGGGCACCGGGCTCGGCCTCTCCATGGTCTACGGCTTCGCCAAGCAGTCGAACGGCTATGTCCGCATCTATTCCGAGGCGGGGCAGGGGACGACGGTGCGGCTCTACCTCCCGCGCTCGGTGGAGGCGGAGGGGGCCGATGCGGACGCTGCCCGCCCCACCCTCGACCAGGCTGCGCCCGAGGGCGGGACGGTGCTGGTGGTGGACGACGAGCCCGTGGTGCGGATGCTGGTCACGGAGGTTCTGCGCGATCTCGGCTACGGCGTGGTGGAGGCGAGCGACGGGCCGCAGGCGCTCAAGGCCCTGGAGGCCATGCCAAAGGTCGACCTGATGGTGACGGATGTGGGCCTGCCCGGCGGCATGAACGGCCGCCAGCTCGCCGATGCGGTGCGTGAGAGCCGCCCCGCGCTGAAGGTGCTGTTCATCACGGGCTATGCCGAGAACGCAGCCATCGGCAACGGCCTGCTTGCGCCGGGGATGCAGGTGATCACCAAGCCCTTCGCCATGGACGTGCTGGCGACCAAGGTCCGGTCCATGATCGAGGCATGATGGCCGCCGAAGCCTCCCTCCGCGACACCCTCCGCGCCGGAACGCGGGCGGAGCACGACTGGCTGGAGAACGGGCTGCGCCTCACCGGTCCCGGCCTCACCGCGGGCCGCTACCGCGGGGTGCTGGCGCGCTTCCACGGCTTCTGGGCAGGGTGGGAGCCGAAGGTCGCGGCGGAGCTGGGCGACGACGCCCTCCTGGCGCCCCGCCGCCGGCTGCACCTGCTGCGCGACGATCTCCGCGCGCTCGGCATCGCGCCCGAGGGCCTGCCCGTCTGCCCTCCGCCCCCGCTGCACGGCCGGGGCGAGGCGATGGGCTCGCTCTACGTCATGGAGGGATCCACCCTGGGGGGGCGAGTGATCCTGAAGGGGCTGGACCGCACGGCGGTGCCGGAGGACGCCCGGTCCTACTTCGCCGGCCATGGCGCGGCGACCGGCGCCATGTGGCGGGGCTTCCTGGAGCGGCTGGAGGCGGAGCCCGACGCGGCCTCCGTCCTGCGCGGCGCGAAGGCGACCTTCGTCACGCTGGGCGACTGGATGCTCTCGCCGGGCTGACCGCGGCCCGGGGCTAGGCGCCGCCGGTCACTGGGATGAGGTCGGCCATGATCGGGCGGAGAGCGTCGAGCTTGGCCAGGTTCGGCGTCCGCCAGTCGGCGGCGAGGATGCCGCCCGTATCGCCCGAATTCGGGTTCCAGGACCACCAGGTCCAGCTCATGCCCTCGTTTCCCGCGGCGATGTCCGTCCTGCCGTCCGCGTCGAAGTCGCCGTCGAGATAAGGGACGAGCTTGCTGAGCCAGGCGGTGTCCTTGGGATCGGTCAGGTTGCTGCCGAATTCACCGAGCAGCACGGGGGCGAGGTTCTGCTGGTAGATGTAGCCCCAGTGGTCGGTGAAGATCTGCTCCAGGTTGTTCGGGAAGTCCGCCGCGTTGAACCAGGGCTGGCCGTAGACGGAATTCGGGTAGTCGTGCGGCGAGTAGACCACGTGGTTGGCAATGCCGAGCGTGACCGGGTTGGACGCCACCCCTGACAGATCCCCGCCCCACCAGTAGTTCTGCCCCGTTCCCTCGATAATGATGAGCCAGTCGGGATTGACCGACTGGATGGCATTGCCCGCGCGGGTGGCCGCCGCCGCCCAGTCATCGGCGCCGCCGCCGCCCCAGGTCGCCGCGCCATGGGGCTCGTTGGCGAGGTCGGCGCCGATGACGGTCGGGTTCCCGGCATAGTGCTGGCCGAGCATCTTCCAGTTCTCGATCCATCGGGCCTCGCCATAGGTCCCGTCGTACCAGAGGCCGCTCCCGTTGGCGCCGTCGCCGGCGGAGCTGCGGTGGTGGTCGAGGATGATCCTCATGCCGATAATTCCGGCATAGTCGACGATCTTGTCCAGTAGGGCGAGGCCGCTCAGGCCGCCCAGCTCCGGGTTCAGGTTGTAGTCGATGCCGCCCGGAGAGTTGCGGCCGTCATCGAGCAATTGGTCCGAGAAGGGCAGGCGGATGGTGTTGAAGCCGAGCTCCTTCATCTGGTCCATCATGGAGGTGTAGCTCCGGGTGTGGAGCCCGTGCGGCGCGAAGGTCCCGGTCTCCAGGCCGAACCAGTTCACGCCAGCGATCTTCACGACCTGGCCGGCGTCATCGACGATCTGGTTGCCCGCGGTGTGGAAGAAGCCGGGATGGCTCGTCACGGGGCCCGTCGGCGCCGCGGGATCGTTGTCCACGATGCTGCCGCTCGCCGTGCCCCGTCCGATGGTCGCGCCGGAGGCAAGGGAGAGGCTGACCGAGTAGGTCTCGGCGGCTTCGTGGAACGCGTCCCCGAGAACGGCGACCCTGACCGCCTTGCTCGTCTCTCCGGCGGCGAAGGTGAGAGTGCCCGAGGCCGCCGCGAAGTCGCTTCCCTCGGCGGCGGTTCCGCCATGTGTGCCGTAGTGCACGGTGACCGCAGAGGAGGAGGGCTGCGACAGCGTGACGATGAAGACCCCGTCGACGCTGCCGGCATCCCCCTCGGTCACGGTCGCGTCCGCGATGGAGAGAGCGGGAAGGGCCGGCGGCTGGGGATCCGCGGGAACATCGTTCACCGACAGTCGCTCGACATCGTGGCCGCCCGGTGTCGCTGCCTGGAACCCGAAGCCCGCCGAAGCGGAGGAGGAAAGGCTGCCATTGTAGGAGAGATTGCGGAGGACGTAGTGCGTGCCGAGATGGGAGACGATCTCCGCGTTCCAGATATTGGTGATCTCGAAGGCCGCGTCGAACGCCACGGTCCAGCCGTTCAGGCCCGCCGTGCTCGCGGTCACCCTCACGTCGGCGATGAAGCCGTTGCCCCAGTCATTGGCCACCTCGTAGCTCACCGATGGCGCCGCTCCTGTGACCGGGGGAGGGGCGACGTCGTCATTCGTGATGGTGGCCGTGGCGGTTCCTCGCGACACGGTGACGCCGGCCGGGTTCGAGAGGAACAGGGAGAAGGTGTCGTTGGCCTCCGCGGCGGTGTCGCCGAGCACCGCGACCGTGACGGTCCTGTTGGTCTCGCCCGCCGCGAAGGTGAGCGTGCCGGACGCCGCCGCGTAATCCGTTCCGGCCTTCGCCGTGCCGTCCCCGGTCGCGTAGCTCAGAGACACCGGGCCGGTCGCGGGTTTGGACAGGGTCACGGTGAAGGTGGCGAGCTTCTGGCCGCTGTCTCCCTCCACGAGAGAGATGTCGCTCACCGCCGCCGAGGGGGCGGTGACGGGCGCGGTGTCGTCGTTGACGATGGTTGCCATGCCGGTTGCCCGGGCCAGCGTCGCCCCGTTCACGGCAGAGAGCAGGAGACCGAAGCTCTCATCCGCCTCCACCATCGTGTCGCCGAGGACGGGAACAGTGATGGTCTTTGAGGTCTCGCCGGGCGCGAAGGTGACCGTTCCAGAAACCGCCGTGTAGTCGGTTCCGGCCAGGGCCGTCCCGTCCTTGGTCGCGAAGGCCAGGGTGACCGGGGTTGCCGAGGCCTTGGAGAGCGTGAGCTTGAACAGGAGGTCCGTCGTGCCCGACTGGCCTTCGGAAACCGACATATCGGCCACGCTCAGTATGGGCAACACAACGACCGGGGCGGGAGCCGTGCCGACCGGCTGACCGTTGAGGCTGTAGCCGGTCGGTGACGTGCCGGGAGAGGCGATGAAGCCGAAGGAGACCTCCGCCCCGGCGGCGACGGAGCCGTTCCAGTCCAGGTTCCGGACGATATAGTGGTTGCCGACATGGGAGACGATCTGGGCGTTCCAAATCTGCGTGATGTCGTAATCCGCGTCGAACTCGAGTGTCCAACCATTCAGGGGCTGGTCCGGACGCAGCACGAGGCTGGCCTGGAGACCGCTGTTCCAGCTGTTCGCGACGGAGTAGTCGATCCGGAGTGCCATGCCGTCCTGCTTAGCCCGCTGCGTCGCGGGAAGCTGAGTCAGCAATCCTCCCGAAGTGGAGACGCTCTCTATGGTTGTGGTAACAAAACGAATTTTTGTGGGCGGAACGATCGTGCCTGTGCTCCGGCCTGGAAGGGGGCGGAGCAGGAGTTCTGCAAGCCTGGCGCGATGGAGTGGTGCGCGGCTGCAACGTCACGGAAGGTAAGGATCGGCGCGTTCTGGATCACCGTCTGCTGCGCGTGCGGGATGGAGGCGACCGGAGCGCGCAATCCCGCATGGCGTCGGCTCCCTGGGAGGGACGGGCGGTTTTCAGTCGTAGCTCGAAAGCGCGGAGTCCACCCTCGTTGTCCGGCCGGGCGAACGGGAAAGCGCGCCCCGGGATGGCGCACGGTCCCGCCCACCGGAGGCACCCACCCCGAATGAGGCCTGCCCGGCCTCGTGCCCCTCCTAAGCCGCGCCCCTGATCGGCGCGTCCGCCAGCACGAGAAGATGGCCCTGGGAGCAGCGCTCCACCCGCGCCTCCACCTCGTAGACCCGGGCGAGGAGGTCAGGTGTCAACGTCTCCGCCGGTGTGCCGTCCGCCTGGATGACCCCCTCGCTGAGCGCGACGAGGCGGTCCGCGAAGCGCGCGGCGAGGCCGAGGTCGTGCAGCACCACCACGCCCACCAGCCCGCGGCTCACCACGGTTTCCCGCACCAGCGCCATGACAGACATCTGATGTCGCAGGTCGAGGGCGCTGGTCGGCTCGTCCAGCATCAGCACGGCGGGCTCGCGCGCGAGCGCCTGTGCGAGGCCGACGAGCTGGCGCTGGCCGCCGGAGAGGCGGTCGAGCGTGCGCATGGCCAGGTGCTCGATGCCGAGGCGCCGCAGCACCGCCACCGCATGGGCCGCCGCCGCGGCACCATTGGGGGCGAGGGCCGTTGGCGTGGCGCGCAGCGCGCCCACCAGCGTCTCCATCACCGTGAGCGCCACGCCGCCCGGCAGCCCCTGGGGCATGTAGGCGAGGTGCCGCGCGCGCTCGGGGATGGACATGGCGAGGAGGTCGCGCTCCCCGAGCCGCACCGCGCCGCGCGTGCCGGGCACGAGCCCCGCGATGCCGCGCAGCAGGGTGGACTTGCCCGCGGCATTCGGCCCGACGAGGGCGGTGAGCGTGCCCGGCCGCAGCGGCGCGAGGTCCAGCCCCTCCACCACCGCGCGCCGGCTATAGGCGACCCGCAGCCCCGTGACGGAGAGAGAGGCGCCGCTCATTCCACGCGCCCCCGCCCGAGCACGAGCGCCAGGAAGACGGGCACCCCGATCAGGGCAGTGACGATGCCGATCGGCATGAGCAGCCCGGGCATGACGAGCTTGCCGGCCACGGAGGAGAGCGAGAGCAGCAGCGCGCCGCAGAGCGCCGAGGCCGGCAGGAAGAAGCGGTGGTCCTCCCCTACTAGCAGCCGCGCGGCATGCGGGCCCACGAGGCCGACGAAGCCGATCGTGCCCACGAAAGCGACCGAGACGCCCGCCAGCAGGCTGACGCGCAGCAGCGCCCCGCGCCGGGTAGCGTTCGTGTCCACCCCGAAGGAGCGGGCCCGGTCCTCGCCCAGGCGCAGCGCCGTCAGCCGCCAGGCCGCGCGCGCGGAGAAGGGGACCGCCAGCGCCAGCGCGGCCGCCAGGATGCCGATCTTGTCCCAGGTTGCGCGGGCAAGGCTGCCCATGGACCAGAAGACGAGCTGCTGGAGGGCCTGCTCCGTCGCCAGGAACTGGATCAGCGCCACCAGCGCGTTGAAGGCGAAGACAAGGGCGATGCCAAAGAGAACGAGCGCCTGCACCCCCGCCCCGCGCAGGCGCGAGAGGAATTGCAGCAGCAGCATCGCCGCGAGGGCGAAGGCGAAGGCATTGGCCGGCACCAGCCAGTCCGCCGGCACGAGGGGAATGCCGCGCCCGAGCACGATGGCCAGCGCCGCCCCGAGGGAGGCGGCGGAGGAGACGCCGAGGGTGAAGGGGCTGGCCAGGGAGTTGTCCAGCACCGTCTGCATCTCGGCGCCCGCGAGGGCCAGCGCCGCGCCGACGAGCACGGCCATGGTGGCGTAGGGCAGCCGAACGTCCCAGACGATGACGGAGAGCGGGCCCCCGGCGCCGCGCCCGGCGAGAAGGGTGTCGAGCACCGTCGAGAGCGGCAGGCGCGCGGGCCCCGTTGCCACGTCCAGCAGGAAGGCCGCGAGAAGGCCCAGGCCGAGCGCCAGGAGCAGCGCCCCGCGGCGCAGCAGCAGCCGGCGGTAGCCCGAAGCTCCCTCCGCCGCCCCCATCACCGCGACGCTCACCGGAGCGACACCCAGTAGGTGCCCTCCAGCGGCAGGTTCGGCAGGAAGCGGCGGTTCATCTCGGCCAGGGTGGCGGCGGGGTCGACATCCGCGAACAGCTCCGGATGAAGCCAGCGCGCCAGGGCTTCCAGGGCCAGGAGGTTGAAGGGGCTGTCGTAGAAGCTGTGCCAAAGGGCGTACGCCCGCCCGGCCTTCACGCCGGAGAGGCCGGAGACGCCGGGGCGGGAGACGGCGCGGGCAAGGGCGGCGCGGGCCTCCTCGGGCGTCACGCCCGGGCCCAGGCGGGGCTGGGTGCCCTCGCCATTCGCGCCACCGGTCGCGACGTAGACGGCGGGGTCGCGGGTGACGACGTATTCGAGGTTCAGTGTCCCGAGCGCGCCCGGGACGACCCCCACGCCGATATTGTCCCCGCCCGCCAGCTCGATGAGCCCGCCGAGATTGCCCCGGCCGGGGGAGCCACAGCACTCCCGCGTTCCGCCGGCGCGCAGCTCTATCAGCACGGCGGGGCGTGTCGGCCTAGCCTCGGCCAGCCGCGCCCGGATCCGCTCGGCGTGCTCGCGCGCGAAGCTGACATACTCCGCGGCCTCGCGGTCCCGCCCGAGCGCCTTTCCGAGGAGCGCGATGCTGGGGAGCGTATTGTTCAGCGGGTCCTGACGGAAATCGACGAAGACCACGGGCACGCCGGCCCGGGCGAACTGCGCCTCCGCCTCGCTGCCCTTGCCCGGGCCATGGCCGTCCAGGCCGAGCACCACGAGGTCGGGGCGGGCGGACAGGGCGCTCTCGATCGAGAAGGTCTCGGCGGAGGAGGCGCCGACGACGGGGATGCGCTCCGCGGCCGGAAAGCGGGCGGCGAGCTGGGCGAAGCCCTGCGGGTCCAGCCGCCGGAACTCGCCCATCCAGCCGGCGACGACGCGGGTGGGGTCTTCCCGCTCCAGCAGCGCAAGAACGGAGATGAGCCGGCCCTCGCCGAGCAGCAGGCGCTTGGCCGGGACGGGCATCACCACCTCGCGCCCGGCCACGTCGCGCAGGGTGATCGGCTGCGGCGCGCCCTGCCCCATGGAGGGCGCGGGGGCGAGCAGGGAGGGAAGCAGCGCGGCAAGGCGCAGCAGGCTGCGACGGATCATGGCGGCTCCTGGCGGGGGTGGCGCAGACAATAATCATTCGCATCCGGCCGCACAAATGCCGGCAGCGCGAGGCTCACCCGCTCCGGACGGGGCCGGTGGGGGAGGCGCTCCCCTCGGTCCGGATCATCGCCCCGGCCAGCGCCACCAGCAGGAGGGCGAGGGGCACCGTGGAGACGAAGCCGAGGCGGGAGAAGGCGACCGCCCCCGCCACCCCGCCCAGCATGAAGCCGGTAAGAATGGCGAGCAGGAGCCGTAGCTTCGCCCGGTCCGCTCGCACCGCCACGCCGCCGGGCATGCGGTTCCAGTAGAGCAGCTTGCCCAACTCGATCCCGAGATCCGTCACCACGCCCGTCATGTGGGTGGTGCGGATGCGCGAGCCCGAGATCTTCGTAACCGTCGCGATCTGGAGCCCCATGAGAGAGCAGAGCAGCGGAACGGCCAGCCCCGCGACCGGCACCGTCTGGACGAACTCGCCCAGCATGCCGAGGAGAAGGAGGAGGCCTGCCTCCAGCTGGAGGGCCCGGGTGGCCAGCCCGTTCTCGACGGCTGCGGCCTGATCCGCCGCTCCTACACGATCCGCGGCCTGGACCTCGCCGCGGGCACGCTGGACATCGACTTCCTCCTGCACGGGGAGGAGGGACCCGGTTCCGCCTTCGCGCTGCGGGCGCGACCCGGGGACCCGCTGGGGATCCTGGGCCCGGGCGGCGGCACCGTGACGCTCGGGCACTGGACCCTGCTCGCGGGGGACGAGACCGCGCTGCCCGCCATCGCCCGCGCCCTGGAGGGAATGCATGCGGGGGCGCGCGGCCTCGCGCTGATCGAGGTGGCGGATGCGGGGGAGGAACAGCCGCTCCGGCATCCGGCCGGCGTCGCGCTGCGCTGGGTTCACCGGGGCGCCGCGCCCCACGGTGCCCGGTTGCTGGAAGCCGCCCGGGCCGCCACCCTGCCCGTGGGGGAGGGGGTCACCCTCTGGGGTGCCTGCGAGAACGGCACCGCCCGTGCCCTGCGCGACTGCTGGGGAGGCGAGCGCGGCCTCGACCGCTCCCGCTACCACGCCGTGGCCTACTGGCGCCACGGCGGGGATGGCGAGGGATAGGATGGGGCGCGGAAGGAGCCGCCCCCATCCCAGGGGTCAGCCGATGCCGAGAAGCTCCACGTCGAAGACGAGCGTCGCGTTGGGCGGGATCACGCCGCCGGCGCCGCGCGCGCCGTAGCCCTTCTCCGGCGGGATTGTCAGCCGGCGCTGCCCGCCGACCTTCATGCCCTGCACGCCCTCGTCCCAGCCGCGGATTACGTGGCCCATGCCGAGGGGGAAGGAGAAGGGCTCGCCGCGGTCGCGGGAGCTGTCGAACTTGCGGCCCTTGTTCTCGGGCTTGCCGGGATCGAAGAGCCAGCCGGTGTAGTGGACCGTGACCTCCTTGCCGGCCACGGCCTCGTCGCCCGTGCCGGGCTTCTGTTCGTCGATCATGTCTCTACTTCCCTGGTGAGGGCGGCGTTCTAGCCGGACCGGCAAGGCCGGCCAAATGACGAGGCCGGGCGCTCAGGCCGCCGCGCGCCTCTCCCCCGCCACCTCCGCCAGGATGGAGAAGGAGCGCTTGCGGGCGGCGTGGTCGTGGATCTGGCCCGTCACCATCAGCTCGTCCGCCCCGGTGCGTGCGACGAGGTCGCGAAGCCCCTGCCGCACCGTCTCCGGGCCGCCGACGATGGAGAAGGAGAGGGCATTGTCCAGTATCGCCTTCGCATAGGGATCGAGGCCCTCGTAGAAGCCCTCCTTCGGCGCGGGCAGCTTGCCTGGCCGGCCGCTGCGCAGGTTCACGAAGGACTGCTGGTGCGAGGAGAAGAGAAGCCGCGCCGCGTCATCCGTCTCCGCCGCATGCACGTTCACGCCCAGCATGACATAGGGCTTCTCGATATGGCCGGAGGGGCGGAAGCGCTCCCGGTAGATCGCCACCGCCTGCTCCAGTGCCGCCGGGGCGAAATGGGAGGCGAAGGCATAGGGCAGGCCGAGCGCGGCCGCGAGCTGCGCGCCATAGGTGGAGGAGCCGAGGATCCAGAGCGGCACCTCCAACCCCGCGCCAGGCACGGCCTGCACGCGCTGGCCAGGCTGGGCCGGGCGGAAATAGGCCATCAGCTCCATCACGTCCTGCGGAAAGGAATCGACATCCCCCTGCAGCGTGCGGCGCAGCGCGTGGGCGGTGACCTGATCGGAGCCCGGGGCCCGGCCGAGGCCGAGGTCCACGCGGCCGGGATGCAGGGCGGCGAGCGTCCCGAACTGCTCGGCGATCGCGAGGGGCGCGTGGTTTGGCAGCATCACGCCGCCGGCGCCGATGCGGATCCGGCCCGTGCCGGAGGCCACATGCGCCAGGGCCACGGCAGTCGCGGCACTCGCGATGCCAGGCATGTTGTGGTGCTCGGCCATCCAGTAGCGGCGGTAGCCGAGCGCCTCGGCGTGCCGCGCGAGATCGGCCGAGTTGCGCAACGCTTGGCCGGCGTCGCCCCCCTCGGGCACGGGGGAGAGGTCGAGAACGGAGAGCGGGATCATCCTCCGCATATGGGGCGCCCCCCTCCGGCTTCAAAACCCCGGAGGGGGGAGTGGCTAGAACCGGTTCTGCAGGCGCAGCAGCACACGGGTCTCGTCGAAATTCGCCGCCTTGTCGTAGCGAACGGCACCCCCGAGGGTGAGGCCGGGGCTGATCGCCCAGTCCAGCTCGGCCCGCACGCCGCCGACGAAGCCGCTCTGCGACTGCCCGGCATAGAAGGCGTTGAAGGGCGCCCCGCTGCCGGCCGAGGAAGTAGCCAGGGCCTCCGCCTGGGACTGCAGCGCCGGGCTGTTCGGGAAGAGGGGCGCGCGGTCCTCTCGATAAGCGGCGTAGCCGGCCGTGGCGCCGACCCGGTAGGTCACGTCTCCCGCACGGCCGCGATAGTCCACGGGGATGTTCAGCGCCGTGTACTGCTGCGGGCTGAAATACCCACCATGACCGAGGGTGAAGTAGCGCAGGTTGCGATCGTAGCCGAAATAGACGAGGTCCACGCCGCCCGTCAGCTCGCCGGATGCCGTCTTGACGATGGGCATGGAGAGGCCGGCCCCCGCCTCGACCCGGGTGTTGTTCGCCACCCCCTCGCCATCAAAGCTCGCATAGCCGCCGCCCGCATAGGCGAAGCCGGCGCCGATCGGCACCTCCACCTGGGCGCGTCCTACCGTGCGCATGACGGAGCCCCAGCGGGCGCCGGTGCGGTCGTCCACCGCGCCGGCCCAGGAGAGAAGGCTGTCCGTCACGGCGCGCCGCTCGCCCGCGACGCGCAGCCGCAGGCGGTCGGAGAGCGCAGGGGCCAGCTCAATGCCCCCGACGATGTTGCTGTTGCGGAATCCGAGGGGCGTCGTGCCGACATCGACTTTCAGCCAGTCGCTCCGGACGTAGTTGAGCGCGAGCGCCACCCCCGAGGCGCCGGTGTCTCGCGCCGAGGCGAGCGCGGCGGTCCGCCCGGCGAGGGAGGTGTCCAGCGCGTTGGTGCCGTAACGCCGAAGCGCCTGCACATCCGCGCGCGGCGAGCCGGACTCGATGGTCACCGGCTGCACCGAGGCGGTCAGGCGGCCGCCGAGGGAGCCGGGCGAAATCTCCCCCTGGAGGGTGGCACCGAGTTCCCGCAGGCGGTCCAGCCCGGCATCGCCGGAGCGGATGCGGCCCGCGATCGCGCCGGTCAGGAGCGTACCCGTCTCCGCGCGCAGGGCCGCCGTCTCCGCCGCGATCTGGCGCATGATGGGATCGCTGGGCTGGGCGATCGCGGCCGGGCCGCCGGTTGCCGCGAGGCTGGTGCGCGCGAAGGGGTTGGCGAGGCCTGCCAGGGGCACCGCCGCCGGCGTGGCCGCGGCGGCACGGGCGGAGCCGCCGAGCTCCGCAGTTCTTTGGGTTTCCGCTGCCTCCAGGGCGCGCCGGGCCCGTGCCTCATCCCCCGAGGCCCGGGCCACCCGGGCTTCCAGCAGGGCGACGCGGGAATCGCGCGAGCTGTTCGCCTGCGCGCCGGCCAGCAGGCCCTCGGCCCGCGCGCGATCTCCGATGGCCAGCGCGGCCTCCACCGCCGCGCGTCGCGCCTCCAGGTTGCGGGGGTCGCGCACCAGCACGGCTTCGGCCACCCGCAACGCGTCCTCCGGGCGGCGTGCGCCGAGGTAAAGGCGGGACAGGGCAAGGCCTGCATCGCCGTTCGCAGGATCGTCGGCCAGCACGGGGCGGAGCCGCTCGAAGGCGTTCGCCTGGTCGCCCGCCTCGTTGAGCCGGTCCGCGGCGCGGATGGCGGCGCCGGAGCGGATCGCCGCGAGATCCCGGCGCTGCTCGGCCGTGGCTCCCGAGAGTTCGGCCTCGCCCGCCAGCGCCGTGGCTTCTGGCTCCAGCCCGGCCCCGAGAAGCGCGCCCGCGATCGCGATTCGCGCGGCCGTGCCGGTGCCGGTGCGATTGGCCAGGGCGACCCGCGCGGCCTCCGCCGCGCCCGCTCGGTCGTTCGCCTCCCCAAGGGCACGGATCGCCGCGACCGCGGTGCTAGCCGTCGGATCCGGGCGGGCCGCGAGGGTCAGGAGGCGCGAGCGCCCGTCGGCCGGACTCACGGGCAGGAGGGCCGCGGCGGCGGCCACCTCGCGCTGGCCCCGGATGCGGGCAGCGAGGCGCGACATGTCCGGGCTGCGCCGCTGGGGCGGGATGCGGGAGAGGAGTGCATCCGCATCGGCGAGGCGGTTGTCCTCCTCCGCGAGCAGGGCCGCGGCGAAGGCTGCGTCCGCGCCGCCGTCGCGCGCGGCGAGCTCCTCCACCACGGCACGGGCATCGGCCCCCCGACCCTGGCGGCGCAGGGCGCGGGCGAGATCGAGCCGTGTCCAGGGGTCCTCCGGCGCGGCCGCGACGGCGTTGCGAAGCAGGGCCGCGGCCGCGGCGGGATCCGCCGTGCGCGCGGCCTCGGCGCGGTAGGCGTTCGCCTGGGCATTGGCGGCGCTGGCCGGGGCGGACGGCGCCGGGCGGGGCAGGGCGAAGGCCGGCGGGCGCCCCTGGGCGCGCAGCGCGGCGTTCAGTCCCTGCTGCGCGGCGCCGAAACCCGGGCGACGGCCTAGCGCCGCGCGGAAGCGCGCCTCGGCCCCTTGCGGGTCGTTGCGCCGGAGCGCGAGCTCACCGAGCAGCAGCTCCGCATCCGAACGGTCGTCCACCTCGCGCAGCGAGGCGCGGCGCGCGGCCCCGTCGGCACCGTCGAGGTCGTTGCGGCGAAGCTTTGCCTGGGCCTCGGCGAGATCGCCCGGGTAGGAGGCGGCATCGAGCGCGCGCTGCCACTGCGGCGCGCGGGACGGATCGGCCGCCACCGCCCGCTCCAGCAGGCGCCGGGCCTCCTGGTTGTTTCCCTGGCGCAAGCGGACGACGCCCAGGCCGCCGAGTGCGTCGGCATCGTTTGGATTGGCGGCGATGAGCGCCTCGAAGCCGCGCGCGGCATCGGTGATGCCGCCGGTGTCCAGGCGTGCGAAGGCGGACTGGCGCGCGACGGCGTTCGGATCGGCCGGCGCGACCTTCAGCGTCTCCAGGCGACGGCGCAGATCGGCGTCGTCGGGAAAGCGCTGGAGATAGGCCTCCACCGCCGGTGCGGCTGCGGGATCGTTCCCGGCGAAACCGATGGCTGCCTGCCAGGACTGCCGGGCCTCCCGCGCCACCTCCGGTCGGTCGGCCAACTCGGCCAGGCGGCGGATGCCCTCGGCCCGGGTGGCGGCGGAGTAGGTGAGCGCCTGAGCATGGGCGAGGCGCGTGCGGTCCGTGGCGCCCGGGCGGGCGGCGAGGGCGGCCAGCCCCCGCTGGCCCTCGGCGCTTCCGGCCTCGGTGCCGCTCAGCGTCTGATAGTACTCCAGCGCGTAGGCATCCGTCGGCCCCTGGCCTCCGAAGACTTGGCGGTAGCGCTGGGCTGCGGCCTCGGTCCGTCCCTCCCGCGCGAGGCGCCGGGCCTCCTCGATCGTGCCGCGGTCGAGCGACGCTCCGCGCACGGCTCCCTCGGCCTGGGACTGCTGCTCGGAACTCGCGCCCGCCGCGCGGAGGCGGGCGAGGAAGGCGCTTGCCGCATCCCGGTTGCCACGCGCCACCTCGAGCCGGGCAGCGACGGAGAGCACGGCTGGGTTATCGGGCGCGGCGGCGAGGGCGCGCTCGACCGACGGGGCCGCGAGCTCGACCCGGTCCTGGGACAGCCAGCGCTCGGCCTGCCGGACCAGCATCTCGAGAGCGGTCGGGGAGATGGAGGGGGCCTGGGCGGACGCCGGCCCATGCCATGCGGCCAGGGCGAGGGCGATGCCCAGCGCGCCGCGTGCCCGTCCTCGGCGAAGCTCTCCCATGTCTTAGTGTCCCTTCGGTGTGCGGGCGCGGAGGCGCATCGCGGCGCGACGCCGCAGGAGCCAGTGGAAAGGCAGGCCGAGCATGAGCGCGGCGGCGACCATCAGCCCCGCGACCCGCCACGGGCTGGTGCCGAGCCAGAGATAGGGGAGCAGCCACCAGGGCGGGTTGCCGACGGTGTAGGTCGCACCCGTGCGGTAGCCGGAAACCTGACCCCCGTTGATGAGGACGAGGTCGCCCTGAACGCGGGAGGAGGTTTCCGCATTGCGCATGGCGCCGACGGCGTTGGAGAGCGCCGCCGGCGTCGCGCCCAGCACCGCCACCACCGACTTCCCGGCAGCCAGCGGGCTCTCCGTCCCTACCATCACCGCGACGCCTTCGCCGAGATCGGCCAGCGCGGCCGAGGCGCGCGTCAGCTCGTCGGAGCCGGGCTGGTCCAGGAACAGGGCGCGGATGTCGGCCAGGGCATCCGGCGCAGCGAGGGTGAGCCGGTCTCCCTGCGCCTGCACCGGACTGTTACGCAGCAGGGTCGTGGCTGCGGGCTGCCGCCCGAGCGTGCCCAGCAGCAGGAGGTCATGCGCCGCCACTGTCTGCAGCGCGGCAGGGAAGACCACGGAAAGGCCGGTGGAGGGGTGGCCGACATGGGCCGCCAGGCCACTGACGAGATCGAGGAAGGCTCCGGTCTCCAGCGTGTTCGGCCGCTCCGGCAAAACCACGGCCGTGCCGGAGAGATCCGCCATGCGTGTGAAAGGAAAGCCGGCGGAGGCGTAGAAGCCAAGGCTCGGCAGGCGCGCGTAGCGCCATGCGCGGGAGAGGTCGATCGTGCTGTCCGGATCGACGGCGGCGCGGATGTCGCCGGGTACGGCTGCGCACTCGCCCCGGTTCAACGGGCGCATGTCGAAGCGCATCTGCAACTCCTCCCGCCCGAAGAGGAGGTAGGTCGGCACCATCGCCCGGCCGCTGCGCACGGCCGGGTCCGGCAGGAGCCAGCCGGTGAGGTGGTTCAACGGCCAGGGCCGTTCCCCCGAGCCCAGGGGGAAGGATTTCAGAAAGTTCTCGGAGACGAGCACGTCGAGCCGCGAGGCGCCCACATCCACCGCCTGCCCGTTCGGCCCGCGGAAGCGGAGGTCGGCCGGGATGCCGCGATCGGACCAGGTGATCAGGTCGGGTGCGGTGCGCAGCGGCACGCGGATGGTGCCGGGGTTGTAGCCATGGGCCTGCAGCTCGGAGCGATCAACAAGGCTGCCGATCTGGACGGGACGATCCGACGGGAGCCAGCGCGGGGCATCATAGGGATGGCGCGGCGCGGGGCTCGGCGCGGAAACCCGGGCCACCTCCCCCGCGATCCCGCCGCGCCCGGCCGCGAGCGCGAGTGCCGCCTGCGCCACCTCGGTTTCCGACCGCCCGCCGAGAACCAGCAGGGTGCCGTAGGAGTCGTTCGGGTTCGCGACCATGGCCAGGGTCGGTCCCTCGAAGCGCGGCAGGGCGAGGCCCGGCACGGCATCCGGCCCGGCCGCGATCACCAGCGCGTTCCCCCCGGCCGGTGCGGTACGATCCACGGGGAAGGTCGCGCCCCGGTAGTCGGCCTGCACAGCAAACCAGGACGCGGCGATGGCCGCCGCCTTAAGGCCTTGCGCACCTGTCTCGGCCGGGATCACCACAGGAAGGTTCAGCGCACCGCGCAGCACGCGACGATCGAAAAGCGGCTCGGGCAGACGGGAGAGATCCCGCTGCGGTGGCAGGCGCTCGATGGTCAGCGCGAGGGACGAGAGATCGGAGAGATTTGCGTAGAGCAGACCCGAGAGAGGGTCGTTGCACTCGGTCGCATAGCGGCCAGTGAAGCGGAAGTTGAGCCGGTTCATCTCGGTGAAGTTCAGGGGATCGATCTCGAACGTCACCGGGCCGAAGGCCTGACGTGCGGGATCGAGCGGAATGTTGCCGACGAATTGCTCGTTCAGCGTCACCGCGATCTGGCTCAGCGAGGGGATGAGGGCGGACGAGGATCCTCCCTGCACCGTCAGGCGCGCGGAGGTCACCACCTCGTCGCGCGAGAGGCCGAACAGCACGCCCTGAAGGTCGGAGGTGCCGCGCAGCTGCATCGGGCCGGTAAGCCCGAGCTCGCGGAAGCTCAACCGTGCTTCCCTCGTTCCTGCGGATCGCACGGGCACGGCGGCGGGAGCGGGGCGGAAAGACGGCAGCTCGGCGGCGGTCGCAACCGGGGATGTGGCGGCTGCCATGCGGGGCTGCGGCTGTGCGAGGGCGAGACCGGGTAGCATCAACGCGAGAAGCGCGAGCGCCGCGGTGCTGGCCGCGCTCATCTGCTCCGCACCGGTACCAGGCACGGCAGTGGTTTGCGGCTTCGGGCGCAGGACATCGGACCTGCGGATCTGCTCTGGCAGGAATGGCTTGCTCACGCGGCTCGGTGCCTTTGTCATCTTGAAACGGTACTTCCGGAACACGGCATCCTTCGTTGCCATCACGACATCCTTCAGCGCGTGCAGGGGGCGGTCCTTGGGCCAGTTGTCCCAGTGGATCCATGCGTCGGGACGGCCGAAGAACACGCGCACCATCGCGGCCTCATCGGCCAGGTTCTCCGTATGGAAGCGCAGGAACGCCTCACCCTCTTCCCAGTGCAGAAGCGTGGCGTTCACCTCCACCGCCTCGTTCCCGAGATCGAAGGAGGTGACGCAACGGTCGCCATCGGCGATGCCCAGAGGCCGCTCGAGCAGGAGACGCGCGCCGGACATGGAGATGTCGGAGGAGCGGGCCGCGACGCGCCGCCCGTCGGAGAGGATCAACTCAGCGGGCAGGTTCACCTCGACGCGCGCACGGTCCCGCATCTGCTCCCGCTCCAGTCCAACGGCGACAGCGGCGGAGACGGGGACGAGGCAGAGGGTGCACCAGAGCGTGTTCAGCAGGTAGGCCTGGAAGTCGAGCGATCCGGCCTCGGCCGTCATCAGCCCGTAGCCCCCGAGGCAGACCCCGACGAAAAGGGCGCCGAGGAGGACAAGGTTCGGCAACACGGCCCGCACGTCGAGATACCCCTCCTCGAGCCGCCCGCCCTTGTCCGTCACGTTGAACTTGCCCTTGCGCGGGTCCCACAAGGTGGCGAGCGTGACGAGGACCAGCGGCGCTGCCATGCAGGCCTCGTAGATTTCCGACCAGAAGGAGTGCCGGTTCCGGCCGTTCAGGCGGGACGCCGTGCCGAAGGCGTGGAACATGTGGCTCCCGGCATAGGCGATGATCGCGAGCGGGCTGGCGGCAATGATGTTCTGCCCGAAGAACAGGAAGGCGAGCGGGGAGGTGAGGAAAACGATCCGGGGGAGGGCGAAGAGGAAGGAGAAGCCCGCGGTGAAGTAGCAGAGCCGCTGGGCCCAGGTGAGGCCACGCGCGAAAGGCGTGTTCTCCTGGCGCATGATCTGGATCATGCCGCGGGCCCATCGCATGCGCTGGCCGATGTGGATGGACAGGCGCTCCGTGGCCAGCCCGGCAGCGAGGGGAAGGCGGATATAGGCGGTGTGCCAGCCCTTCTGCTGCATGCGGAGGGAGCAGTGGCAGTCCTCCGTCACCGTCTCGTGCGGCACGCCGCCCACCTCCATCAGCGCGGTCCGGCGGATCAGAGCGCAGGATCCGCAGAAGAAGGCCGCATTCCAGAGATCGTTGCCCGGCTGGATTGCGCCGTAGAAGAGCAGTCCCTCGTTGGGCACGGGGCGGCTGCGGGCAAGGTTCCGCTCGAAAGGATCGGGCGAGTAGAAGTAATGCGGCGTCTGCACCATCGAGAGGCGCTGGTCCCGCACGAGCCAACCGGCAGTCATCTGCAGGAAGGCGCGCGTCGGCGCGTGGTCGCAATCGAAGATGGCGATGTAGTCGCCGTCGGTGTGGCGCAGGGCGTGGTTGATGTTCCCCGCCTTCGCTCCCTTGTTGTCGGGACGGACGATGTAGCCGCAGCCGACCTCTTCGCAGAAGGCGCGGAACTCGGGGCGCCGACCATCATCGAGCACGTAGACGTTCAGCTTCTCGCGCGGCCAGTCGATGTTCATGCAGGCCAGGATCGTTGGCCGCACGATATCCAGGCTCTCGTTGTAGGAGGGGATATAGACATCGACGCTCGGCCAGTCCGTGGGGTCGCGGGGCAGTGCGACTGGCTTGCGGTTCAGGGGGTAGGTGAGCTGAACATAGGACAGGAAGAGCAGCGCGCCAGCGTAGCACTCGGCCGCGAAAAGACCGAGCGAGAGAAAACCCTGAAAGGCGTTCTCGAACTCGATCGTCTCCGTCAAGCGCCACCAGAGGTAACGGGAGGTGATGCAGACGGAGAGCAGGACCAGGAACACCGTGGCCCGGCGCGAGGAGGAGCGGCCGATCAGGAGAAAGGCAAGGATGCCGAGGGCGGTGAGCACTGCCTGCTGCTCGCCGTTCAGGGGCACCGTGACGACGAAGATGCTGGCCAGTGCGCCGAGGGCGATGCTTGCAGCCCTCAAGCCCCGTCCCATCGCCGGGAGGCGATCGGTCATCGCGGTCATCCGCATCGCCGTCATCGGCGCAGCCTCCAGTCGGTCAGAACGGAATGTTTTGCAGCGATGTTCTGGGCCGGCCGATCGAGCCGGGTGACCAGGGCCTCGGCGACGATGGCCAGATCTTCGGCAGCGCGGCAGCCCGGGATCTCCACGGCGAGCCGGCGGTCCGCCATGGCTTCCGAAACGCCGGCATCGCGGGCCACGATGCCGATCAGGCGGCCCCCGAGGGCGGCCTGCGCGCAGCCGAGCACCGCCTCGCTCAGGGGCGAGCCGATCTCGACCTGGTTCAGGACCAGTAGCGTGCGCTCCGAGGCACGGGCCGCGAGCGTGCCGGGCCCGAATACGCTGCCCTCAGCAACCTGCGGAACGAGCGGCGCGCTGCCGGCATCGGCCAGCAGGACGGTGACGCAGAGGTCCAACATCGGCAGGAGGGCGGAGAAGGGCGCCGATGGACCGGGAGCACTGTCCAGAAGGACGATCCGCGCGGGGTCGGCCAGCATCTCCCTCACCCGATCGGCCAGCAACTCCGGGCGCTTCGCCAGGAGATGGGAGAGTTCCAGGACCTGTGCGGGCTCCATGTTGCCGTGTGGCAGGAGCGAGACGCCATAGGGCGTTTCACGCACCGCCTGCCGCCAGTTCGTGCCGGCGCCGATAGCCGCGAGGAAGCCGTCGGTATCTCGCAGGGGTAGGCCGAGGTGGAGCCGCAAGGCGTTCTGCGGGTCGAGGTCGAGCGCGAGGACATCGTGACCGCGCGCGGCCAGAAGGGCCCCGATGTTCGCGGCCATCGTGGTCTTGCCCACGCCTCCTTTGGGGGAGCTGAAACCGATCAGCGGCATTACACCCTCTTTCCCCGGTGAACCCGCCGGCGCGGCCCGAGCCCGCGACGGCGGGGAGCGTCCGGCGCGTCGTTCTGCTCGGTCAGAGGTGAGGCCCCGTGCGCGAGGCGCGTATGCGTCGCGCCGAGTTCCGCCGTGAGCTCATCGAGCAGGGCGAAGCGCCGGGGCGGCATGCATTGGAAGGCGTCGAGGACCGACGGGCTGGGGGAGGCGGGCGGGCTCCTGGGGATGACAGGAAGCGGACCGGGCGATCGGGGACGCTGCTGCTGCGCGACGACTCTGCCAGCCGCTTCGGCGGTGACGCGCAGTGCTGGGCGGCGGGGCTTCTCGGCTTGCGGCTGCGGGCTGAGGCGGGGCGGGGTGGACTGGATCGGTGCCTGACGCCGCTCCCCTACGGCCTCGGCCTCCGCTGAACCTGCTTCGGGCGGGTGCAGGTCGAGCGGCTTGTCCGGCAGCGCTGCGGAAGCGGACGTCCCTGGCGCTGCTCCTACCTGAGGGGCCGGGTAGCGGCGATAGGGGAAGTTCGATAGTCCGCAGGCGCGGAGGAGACGTTCCATTGGCTCATCCACGCGGGCATCTTCCCTGCATTCCGGAGTAGAAACACTTTATCGATTATCCCCGCGGACGGGAAGAACCGAAGTGCGGTACTACCTTTACGCGTAAATGTTTAAGATTGAGTCTCCGCAATCGAAGGATGTCAGGTCGGTTTCTTATCCGGACGACGGGGAGCAAGCGACGCTGCGAACCGCGCCTCGCACGACGAAGGACCGATCGGTGCTGCCGGAAACCGGGATGGGCGCCGTTGGCGATGAATGTCCTCAGCGCGTTGACAGGGCTGAGTGAGGGCGACCGGATCGCCAGCACGGAGGGACCGGCGATCGATGCGCCGGGTTGTCTCGGAAGGCGGCCTAGTCCTGGCCTGGAGAGCGCCAGGGGCGCCGGGTCCGCGCGCGTCGTGCCGGGGACCGGACCCCTCGTGCTCGATAGAGAGGCGCGGCCGGGGGACGCGTCCTGCGTCAGCACCGGCCGCGCTGCGGATGACTGACGCCGAGGCGTCAGCGCGTGGCCACGCCCCAGATGTCCGCTGCGTACTCGCGGATCGTGCGGTCGGAGGAGAACCAGCCAACATAGGCGGTGTTCGCGACCGCCGCGCGCCACCAGTGGTCGGGCTGGGCCCAGAGAGCCGCGGCGTCGCGTTGCCGCGCGTGGTAGGCGTCGAAATCGGCCGTGACGAGATAACGGTCATCCCGCAGCAGCCCCTCCACCAGGCCGCGGTAGCGGTCGGGCTCTCCCGGCGAGAAGACGCCGGAGGCGATGGCTTCCAGGGCTCCGCGCAACTCCGGGGATGCCTCCATAGCCGCACGGGCGTCGTGGCCGGTCCGCTTTCGCTCCGCCACCTCATCGGCCCTCAGGCCGAAGATGAAGATGTTGTCCTGCCCGACCCTCTCGTTGATCTCGACATTCGCGCCGTCCAGCGTGCCGATCGTCAGCGCGCCGTTGAGGGCGAGCTTCATGTTGCCTGTTCCCGAGGCTTCCAGCCCCGCCGTCGAGATCTGCTCGGACAGGTCGGCGGCCGGGATGATCGCCTCGGCGAGGCTGACATTGTAGTTGGGCAGGAATACGACCTTCAGCAGGCCGTGCAGGGTCGGGTCGTCGTTGACGGCGGTGGCCACGTCGTTCGCGAGACGGATGATGAGCTTCGCCTGATGGTAGCTCGGCGCCGCCTTGCCGGCGAAGATCTTCACCCGCGGCACCCAGCTCTCGGTGGGGCGCGCGCGCATCGCGTTGTAGAGCGCGATGGTCTGCACGATGTTCAGGAGCTGGCGCTTGTACTCGTGTATCCGCTTGATCTGGACATCGAACAGCGCGTCCGGGTCGATCTTCAGGCCGATGCGGGCGTGAACCATCGCGGCTAGGCGCTCCTTGGCGGAGCGCCGCTGGGCGGCGAAGGCGTTGCGGAACGCGGCGTCGGCCGCGAGGGGCGCCAGTTGCTCGAGCCGATCCGGGTTGTCCAGCACGGAGGGCCCGACCGCCTGCACCAGCAGCCTCGTCAGTTCCGGATTGGCCCGGTGCAGCCAGCGGCGGAAGGTGATGCCGTTCGTCTTGTTGGTGATCCGGTCGCCGCACACCCCGTTCAGATCGGCGAAGACGGTGTCGCGCATGAGCTGGGAGTGGAGGGCCGAGACGCCGTTGATGCGGTGCGAGCCCACGAAGGCGAGATGCCCCATCCTCACGCGCCGGCCGTGCCGCTCGTCGATGAGGGAGACGCTGGAGAGAAGCGCGTCGTCCGCACCGTTCGAGCGCGCCCGGTCCAGATGGGCAGCGTTGATGAGGTAGATGATCTGCATGTGACGGGGCAGCAGGCGCTCCATCATCGGCACCGCCCAGGTCTCCAGGGCCTCGGGCATCAGCGTGTGATTGGTGTAGGAGAAGGTGGCCTTGGTGAGGGCCCAGGCGGCGTCCCACTCCATGCCGTGCACGTCCACGAGAAGGCGCATCAGCTCCGCCACGCCGATCGCCGGGTGCGTGTCGTTGAGCTGGACGGCCACCTGCTCGGCGAGATCGGTCAGGCTCGCGTGGCGTGACAGGTGCCGGCGGATGATGTCCTGCAGCGAGGCGGAGGCAAAGAAGTACTCCTGGCGCAGGCGCAGCTCCTGCCCCGCGGCGGACTCGTCGCCGGGGTAGAGGACGCGGGAGATGGCCTCCGCGCGCATCCGGGCGGCCTGGGCGCCGACATGGTCGCCGCGGTTGAAGTCGTTCAGGTGCAGCGGGTCGGTGGCCCGGGCGGACCAGAGGCGCAGCGTGTTGATCCGGTGCCCGCGCCATCCCACGACCGGCGTGTCGTAGGCCAGGGCATTCACGATCTCGCCGGCGTGCCAGACCATGCGGGAGGAGCCGTCCGGCTGGACCTCGGAGCGGACATGGCCGCCGAAGCGGACCTCATAGACGAGGCCCGAGCGCTCGAACTCCCAGGGATTACCGAGGGCCAGCCAGTCCTCCGGAACCTCGTGCTGGATCCCGCCGGCGATCACCTGGCGGAAAAGGCCGTTCTCGTAGCGGATGCCGTAGCCGTAGGCCGGCACGTCGACACTCGCCATGCTCTCCATGAAGCAGGCCGCCAGGCGCCCGAGGCCGCCATTGCCCAGCGCGGCATCCGATTCCTGGCCCGCCATCGCGTCGAAATCGACCCCCAGCTCCTCCAGGGCCAGTCGGGCCGTCTCGATCAGCCCAAGATTGCCGAGGGCGTCCGAGAGGAGCCGGCCGATCAGGAACTCCATGGAGAGATAGCAGACCGCCTTGCGGTCCTCCGCCCAGGTGTCGTCGTTGGAGCGGCGCCAGCGGTCCACCACCCGGTCCCGGGCGGCAAGGGCGGTCGCGACGAACCAGTCGTGAAGGTTCGCGCGCTCCCGCCGCGCGCCGACCTGATAGACGAGCTTGGCGAGGATGCTCTCCCGGAACGCCTGGACCGCGGCCTCGTCCGGCGTGTCGATGCCCTGGGGAATGATGGGAAGTTGGCTGTTCATTGGCGGTTCTGTCCGGAGAGGGGCGGGGCGAGGAGGTTATGACGAATAGAACGATAACAAAAACGCGAGCGATAGGGGAAACTTCGCCTCGCACGCGAATCCTTACGCAGGGCCGGTGATCTTTCGGTAAAGGGCGGCGTAGCGCTTGGCGGATCGGGCCCATCCCACCGGGGCCCGCATGGCATTTACCTGAATGGCATTCCAGTTCGCCCGGTCCCGCCAGAGGGATGCCAGTCGGGCGAGGGCCGCTTCCAGCGCCGGGACCGTCGTGGGGGCGAACTGAACCCCGGTGGCGACGCCCACGGCCAGGGCCGCCTCATTCGCATCGATCACCGTATCCGCCAAGCCGCCGACCCGCGCCACCACGGGCAGCGCGCCGTAGCGCAGGGCGCAGAGCTGGGTCAGGCCGCACGGCTCGAAGCGGGAGGGGACGAGGAGGGCGTCACAGCCGCCCTGGATGAGATGGGCTAGCCCTTCGTCATAGCCGATCCGGGCCGCGACCCGGCCGGGATAGGCGGCGGCCGCCTCGCGGAACCCCGCTTCCAGCCCGGGCTCCCCCGTGCCCAGGACGGCCAGCTGCATGCCATGGCCGAGCAGGGCGGGCAGGGCCTCCAGCAGGAGATCCATGCCCTTCTGCCCCGTCAGGCGGCTGACGATGCCGAGCAGGAGGGCATCGGGATCCGCCGCCAGCCCCATGCGGGCGCGGAGTGCGGCGCGGTTGGGCTCGCGCGCCATCGGCCGCTCCGCGTTGAAGGGGGCGGGAAGATGCGGGTCCGTGGCCGGGTTCCAGGCCTCCTCGTCGATGCCGTTCAGGATGCCGTGCAGCGCGGCGGAGCGGCTGCGGAGCAGCCCGTCCAGTGCCTGGCCCTCCTCCGGCGCGGTGATCTCGCGGGCGTAGGTGGGAGAGACGGTGGTGATGATGTCCGAGAGCCGGAGCCCCGCCTTGAGGGTGCCGATCCCGCCGAAGAACTCCACCCCCTCAATGTCGAAGGCCTCGGGCGGAAGGCGGAGCCCGGCCAGGAGGGAGGCGGGCGCCCAGCCCTGAAAGGCGAGGTTGTGGACAGTGAAGACCGTCCCCGGCCGGGGGCCTGGCCTGTAGTGCAGGTAGGCGGGGGCGAGGCCTGCCTGCCAGTCATGCGCGTGCAGCACGTGCGGCCGCCATCCCGGCAGGGCGCCGCGCCCGATCTCGGCGGCCGCCCAGGACAGGGCGGCGAAGCGGCGGGCGTTGTCCGGCCAGTCGCGGCCCAGTGGATCGGCGTAGGGGCCGCCAGGGCGGGCGTAGAGGTGCGGCGCATCCAGCACCAGCAGGTCCAGCCCCACAACACGGGCAGCGCTGAGCCGGGCAGGGCCGCCGAACAGGTCGTCGAAAAGATGGATCTGCTCCGCCTGGCCCGCCGCAGTGATCACGGCGGGATAGCCGGGCAGCAGGGTCCGGACAGCGACGGACTCCGCGGCCAGAGCGGCGGGGAGGGCGCCGACCACGTCGGCGAGGCCGCCCGTCTTGACCAGCGGGAAGCACTCCGAGGCAACCGAGAGGACACGAAGGGGCTGCGGGAGCATCTCGGCCATGACACGGCCTCCGGCGAGGGTTGGAGCATGCGGCCGGGCCCGCCGAGGCCGGCGCGGGCCGCCCAGGATGACGGCCCGCCGCTCCGCGGGCGGGCCGGAGGAGTGCCCTAGTTCCCGAGCGCGTCGATCATGGGCTGCGTGATGAGGCAGACACCCCCGGCGGACCGCCGGAAACGGCGCGCGTCCTCCTCCGGATCCTCGCCCACTACCAGACCCTCGGGCAGCACCACGCCGCTGTCCACCACCACCTTGTTCAGCCTCACATGGCGCCCGACAACGACGCCGGGCAGCAGCACCGCCCCCTCCACCTGTCCGTAGGAGCGGACCCGCACGTTGGAGAAGAGGAGGGAGCGCCGGACGAGGGAGCCGGAGACGATGCACCCGCCGGAGACAAGGGAGTCCACGGCCATCCCGCGCCGCCCGTCATCGTCCAGCACGAACTTGGCCGGAGGCGTCACCTCCCCGTTCGTCCAGATCGGCCAGTCCCGGTCGTAGAGGTCGAGGGAGGGGACTACGTCGGTGAGGTCGATATTTGCCTGCCAGAAGGCGTCCACCGTGCCGACGTCGCGCCAGTAGGACTCCGCCTCGTCGCCGGAGCGGACGCAGGAGTCCTCGAACCGGTGCGCGACGGCCGTGCCGCGCGCAACCAGGGCGGGGATGATGTCCTTGCCGAAGTCGCGGCTCGATTCCGGCCGCGCGGCGTCCCGGCGCAGCTCCTCCGCCAGGAAGCGCGTCTCAAAGACGTAGATGCCCATGGAGGCGAGGGCGCGGTCCGGCTTGCCGGGCATGGGCGGCGGTTCGGCCGGCTTCTCCAGGAAGGAGATGACGCGGTCGGACTCGTCCACATGCATCACGCCGAAGGCGCTGGCCTCCATGCGCGGCACCTCAATGCAGGCCACCGTCACCTCCGCGCCCGATTCGCAATGGCGCTGGAGCATCACCTCGTAGTCCATCTTGTAGACGTGGTCCCCGGCCAGGATGACCATGTAGCGGGGGCTGTAGCTCTCGATGATGTCGAGGTTTTGGTACACGGCATCCGCCGTGCCCGCATACCACTCCGTCTCGGAGACGCGCTGGCTCGCGGGCAGGATGTCGAAGCTCTCGTTCCGCTCGGGGCGCAGGAAGTTCCAGCCGCGCTGCATGTGGCGGATCAGGCTGTGCGCCTTGTACTGCGTCGCCACCCCGATGCGCCGGATGCCGGAATTGATGGCGTTGGACAGGGCGAAATCGATGATGCGGGACTTGGCACCAAAGAACACGGCGGGCTTGGCGCGCCGGTCGGTCAGCTCCATGAGGCGCGAGCCCCGTCCGCCGGCCAGCACATAGGCCATGGCGGAGCGCGCCAGGGGCGCGGAATGCACCGGCCGTGTGGTCATTCTTCGCTGGGCCTCCCGTTCAGTGGAACGAGTATGGCAGCTTTCACGGGGCCGGGAACGGGGGGGCGGGGAACACGGAAACGCGACTCCGTCCCCCCGAGCGGAACGGGCCGCCCCCATGAGGGGACGGCCCGCCCGGCCTCGCCGGCTCAGTTCATCGCCATGGTGGCGATGTCGATGAACCAGCTCCTCGGCTGCACCACGCCCGTCACGCGCGGCGAGATGGCGCGGGGGCCGACATCATGCGCCACCCAGAGGAAAGGCGCCTCCTCCACGATGCGCTTGTGGAGCTGCGCGAGCGCCGCGTCGCGCCCGGCCGCGTCGAAGGTGGTGCGGGCGCGGGCGATGATCTCGTCGAACTCCGAGCTGGAGAAGTAGCCCCAGTTGTTCGAAACCGGCGGCTGCGCGGCGGTGGCCACGAAGCGGACCATGGCGAAGAAGGGGTCCATGGCGGCGAAGGTGACGTTGGTGGCGTTGGCGCCGCGGGCATTGGGGTGCTTCGCCCCCTCGCGCCAGTTGGTGAAGACCGCGTTCCACTCGCCGACCTCGAGCTGCACGTCGAAGTAGCAGGCGCGAAGGGCTTCCTGCAGGAACTCGTTCATCGGCAGGGGCTGCATCTGGCCCGAGCCGGAGGCCGAGGTGAGGACCTTCACGGAGAGCCGCTTCTGCGGGCTGTAGCCCGCCTCCCGCATCAGGCGCTGCGCCTCGGCCACGTCCGTGCGGATGCGGAAGCTGGGGTTGCCGTGCCAGGGATGGCCCGGCTCGACCGTGCCGGTGGCCGGGGCCATGAGGCCGTTCAGCAGGGTCTTCAGCTCGTCACGGTTCACGCAGAGATTGGCGGCATGGCGCACCCGGCGGTCCAGCCAGGGCGAGCCCTCGGCGAAGGAGAACTGCCAGGGCCAGACATGTGGCTGCTCGTTCTGGTGCAGCTTGAACCCGCGCGAGGTGATCTGCTGCACGGCATCCGGCGCCGGGGCCTCGATCCAGTCCACCTGGTTGCCGAGCAGGGCCGCGGTGCGGGTGTTGGCCTCGGGGATCGGCAGCAGGACCACGCGGTCGATCTTCGGGCGGCGCGCGGGATCCCAGTATTCCCGGTTGGCCACCATCTCGAAGCGCTCCCGCGCGACGAGGCGGGTGCCACGGAACGGGCCGGTGCCCGAGGGATCGGCGGCGAAGGCGGCCCAGGCCTGGTTCGACCGCTGGCGCGCATCCGTCACCCCTGCCGGCACGACGGCCAGCTTCGCGGCCCAGTGGGTGGGGGAGACGATGAAGAGGTTGGTGAGATTGATCGGCAGGAAGCTGTCCGGCTCGCTCGTCACCAGCTCCACTTCATACTCTGAGACAGCACGGGCGGAGCGCAGGGTGGGCATGCGGCTGACCGTCACGCCAACCTGGGAGGCGTCGTAATGCGGCGCGCCCTGGTCCAGCACCTTCTGGACGTTCCACACCACGGCGGCGGCGTTGAAGGGGCTGCCGTCGTGGAACTTCACGCCCTGGCGCAGGGTGAAGCGCCACTTCGTCTTGTCCGCCTCATCCACGCGCCATTCCGTGGCGAGGCCGGGGATGATCACGGAGGGCTTGTTGGCCGAGGACAGGTCCCAGTTCACCAGCGCGTCGTACATCGGGATGCCGGTGAAGCGGTTGCCCTCGAAGCCCTGGTCGGGCTGGCCGAGGGTGCGGGGGATGTCGGCCGCGGTCATGCCGATCCGCAGCACCTTCTCCTGCGCGCTCGCGGGATCCGCGGCGGCCGCGATGCCCGCGAACAGGGCGCCGGCCATGAGCCAGGCCCGGCGCGTGATCTTCCTCATGCGTGTCCTCTCCGTGAGTGACGGTGTGGCACAGCCGGAGGCAAGTTCGATGCCAGCGGGCGGCCCTCATGGCACGCGGCTTGCTCCCTCTGCCCTGATGTCGAGCGCCCTGGAGTGGGGCAGGCGCCCCCGTGCGGCCGGAACAGGGCAGGAGAGGAAAAAGGATGAGAACGACCCGGCGTTCCCTTATCGCGGGCGGATTCGCGGGCGCGGCCCTGCCCTGGGACATGGCGTTGGCCCAGGCGCCGGCCGGCGGCACGCTTCGCATCGGCATGACCGCCGCGGCCGTGCCGCTGCCCAACGGCCAGACCGACCAGGGCGGCGAGGGGCAGCGCTTCGTTGCCTATACCGTGTTCGACAGCCTTGTCTTCTGGGACCTGTCCCGCGCCGACGCTCCCTCCCGCCTCGTGCCGAACCTGGCGACGGAGTGGAAGGCCGACCCGGCCGACAGCAAGCGCTGGCTCTTCACGATCCGGGAGGGGGTGAAGTTCCACGACGGCAGCCCCTTCGACGCCCATGCCGCCCAGTGGAATTTTGAAAAGCTGCTCGATTCCTCCGCACCGCATTTTGACCCGCGACAGGCGGCCCAGGGGCGCTCCCGCATCCCGAGCGTGGTCATGGCCACGGCGCTGGACGCGCGCACGCTCGAGGTTCGGACCAGCGAGGTGGATGCGCTGCTGCCCTATGGCATCGCCTGGATCGTCATGTCCTCCCCGGCGCAGTGGGAAAAGGTCGGCCGCTCCTGGGACGCCTTCCTGAACGCCCCTGCCGGCACCGGGCCCTTCCGGATGACGGAGTTCGTCCAGCGCGAGCGCGGCGTCATGGTGGCGAACAAGGAGTACTGGAACCCGGCCCGCCGCCCGAAGGTCGAGCGCCTCGTGCTCCTTCCCCTGCCCGAGGCGAATACCCGCGCCGCCGCGCTGCGCGCCGGGCAGGTGGACTGGATTGAGGCGCCGGCGCCGGATGTCACGGCCAGTTTGCGCGGCGCGCGCTTCAATGTCGTGACCAACGAGTACCCGCATAACTGGGTATGGCATCTCGACTTCACCTCGCCCGGCTCGATCTGGCGCGATGTCCGCGTTCGCCGCGCCGCCAACCTCGCCGTGGACCGGGACGGCATCGCGGGCATGATGGACGGCCAGATGCTGCCGGGTGTGGGGCTGCTGACCCCGAGCTCGCCCTGGTTCGGCAACCCCGCCTTCAAGATCCGCCACGATCCCGCCGAGGCGCGCAGGCTGCTGGCCGAGGCCGGCTTCGGCCCGCGCAACCTGGCGAGGACGAAGGTGATGATCCCCGGGCAGGGCTCGGGAATGATGCAGCCGCTGCCGATGAATGAGGCGATCCAGGAGAACCTGCGCGAGGTCGGCATCGCGGTCGAGTACGAGGTGATGGAGTGGAACGCGCTGGTGAACGCCTGGCGCGCCGGCTCCCGCGACCCGCTCTCCCGTGGCGTGCACGCGCTGAACTACTCCTATTTCAGCCAGGACCCGTTCACCGCCCTTATCCGCCACGTCGATTCCAACCTCGTCGCGCCCCGCGGCACGAACTGGGGGCATACGGTGGATGCCGAGCTGGACGCCGTCTGCAAGGGGCTTCGCGAGACCTTCGACCCCGCGGCGCAGGACGCGCTGATGGCCCGCGGGCACCAGCGCATCGTGGATGAGGCGATGTTCCTCTTCGTGGCGCACGACCTGAACGCGCGCGCCATGTCGCCCAGGGTGCGCGGCTTCGTGCAGGCGCGGAACTGGTTCCAGGATTTCGGTGCGGTGACGGTGGCATGACGGAAGTGAGGCACGATCTCGCGCAGCTGCCCGATATTGGCGGCCCCGCCCAGCCGCTGCTGACGGTGCGCGGGCTGACGAAGCACTTTCCGCTAAAGTCCGGCTTCCTCGGCCGCGCCTCGGGGGTGGTGCGGGCGGTGGACGACCTGAACTTCGAGGTGCTGAAGGGAGAAACCCTCGGCATCGTCGGGGAGTCCGGCTGCGGCAAGTCCACCACCTCCCGCCTCGTTATGGCGCTGATGGCGCCGACGGCGGGGGAGGTCGTGTTCGACGGCCAGGTGGTGGGCGGGCGCGAGCTGCCGCTGAAGGAGTACCGGCGCCAGGTGCAGATGGTGTTCCAGGACAGCTACGCTTCCCTGAACCCGCGCCTGACGATCGAGGAGTCGATCGGCTTCGCGCCCGAGGTTCACGGCCTCGCCCGCAAGGATTCCCGGGCCCGGGCCCGGGACTTACTGGCCGCGGTGGGGCTGAACCCCGACCAGTTCGCCCGCCGCTACCCGCATGAGCTGTCGGGCGGCCAGCGGCAGCGCATCAACATCGCCCGCGCCCTCGCGCTCCGCCCGCGCCTCGTGATCCTGGACGAACCGGTATCCGCCCTCGACAAGTCGGTGGAGGCGCAGGTCCTGAACCTCCTGCAGGACCTCAAGGGACAGTTCGGCCTGACCTACATCTTCATCAGCCACGACCTGAACGTGGTACAGTACATGTCGGACCGCGTGCTCGTCATGTATCTCGGCAAGGTCGCCGAGGTCGGGCCGGTGGAGGCAATCTATGCCGCCGCGGCGCATCCCTACACCGCCGCCCTGCTGGCCAGCCGCCCCTCCATGGATCCGGACCTGCGCCGCACCGAGCCGCCGCTGACCGGCGATCCGCCCAATCCGATCAACCCGCCCTCCGGCTGCCGCTTCCACACGCGCTGCGCCCATACGGAGCCGGTCTGCTCCACCACCGTGCCGCCGCTCCACCCCGCACCCGCGGGGCAGGAGGCATCCTGCCTGATGGTGGTGCCGAACAGCGGGCACAGCCATGCCCCGAGGATGGCCGCATGAGCGAACCTCTCGTCCATGTCCGGGACTTGCAGGTCCGCTTCGTCTCGCGCGACGCGACGGTGCACGCGGTCAACGGTGTCTCCTTCGATCTTGCCGAGCGCGAATCCCTCTGCATCCTGGGGGAAAGCGGCTCGGGCAAGTCGGTCACGCTGCGCGCGCTGATGGCGCTAAACCCGCCGCGCCGCACGAAGCTCTCCGGCACGGTGCGGGTCGGCGGGCACGACATCATCGCCGCCTCCGAGCGGAGAATGGCGGATATCCGCGGCAGCACGGTTTCCATGATCTTCCAGGAGCCGATGACGGCGCTGGACCCCGTCTTCACCATCGGCCGCCAGATCGCCGAGACGGTGATGCGCCACGAGGGGCTGAGTCGCAGCGCCGCCGATGCCCGCGCGCTGGAGTTGCTGGAGCTCGTCCAGATCCCCTCGGCCAGGCGTCGTCTCGCCTCCTACCCGCACGAGCTCTCGGGCGGGCTGCGGCAGCGCGCGATGATCGCCATCGCGCTCTCCTGCCGCCCGAAGCTGCTGCTGGCGGACGAGCCGACCACGGCGCTCGACGCCACGGTGCAGATCCAGATCCTGCTCTTACTCCGCCGGTTGCAGGAGGAGATGGGCATGGGCGTGATCTTCGTGACCCATGACCTCGGCGTGGCCGGCGAGATCGCGGACCGCGTGGCCGTGATGTATGCGGGCAAGTTCATCGAGCAGGGGCCGGTGCGCGACCTCATGCGCCGCCCGCTGCACCCCTACGCTCAGGGCCTGCTCGGCGCGACCGTGCATTCCGGTCTGCGCGGCGAGCGGCTGACCACCATCCCCGGCGCCCCGCCGAACCTGGAGCGCGTGCCGCAGGGCTGCGCCTTCGCCCCGCGCTGCCCTCATGTGGGGGAGGACTGCCTGCCGAAGGTGCCGGATTTCCGCGGCCCCAGCCCCGATCACATGGCGCGCTGCGTACGTGTTTCCCCGGCCGCCGTCACGGCCGAAGCGGCCTGAGGAAGGAATCCCATGCTCCTCTACCTCGTCCGGCGCATCCTCTACGCCGTCCCCATCGCCCTCGCCGTCGGGCTCGTCTGCTTCATGCTGGTGCAGATCGCCCCTGGCGACCCCATCAACGCCATCGTTCCCGCCGATGCTCCGCAGGAGGTGGTGGAGCAGGTTCGCCGCGACTACGGGCTGGACAAGCCGCTGCCCATCCAGTTCGGGCTCTGGATCGGCCGGGTAGTGCAGGGGGATCTCGGCCGGTCGCTGGCCACGGGGCGCCCGGTGACGGCCGATCTCGTCTCGGCGGTGGGCAACACCCTGACCCTCGCGCTTGTCGCGGCGGCGATCGGCTTCGTCATGGGCACGATCCTCGGCACGGTCGCGGCCGTCTTCCGCGGCAGCGTGATCGACAAGGCGGCGGTCGGGCTGGCGGCCGCGGGCGTCTCCATCCCGCACTACTGGCTCGGCATGGTGCTGGTGGTGCTGTTCAGCGTGACGCTGAACTGGCTGCCCGCCATGGGCGCGGGGCCCGGCGGCTCGGGCGACTGGGCCTGGGACTGGGAGCATGTGAAGTTCCTCGTCCTGCCCGCCCTGACCCTCTCGGTCATCCCGATGGGCATCGTCACCCGCACGGTGCGCGGCGTGGTGATGGAGTTGCTGAACCAGGACTTCGTGACCACCCTGCGCGGCAAGGGCCTGCGGCGGGGAGGCATTGCGCTGCACGTGGTGAAGAACGCGGCGCCCTCGGTACTGGCGGTGATGGGGTTGCAGCTCGGCTATCTCATGGGTGGCTCGATCCTGGTAGAGACGGTCTTCTCCTGGCCGGGCACGGGCTTTCTGCTGAACAGCGCGATCTTCCAGCGCGATCTACCCGTATTGCAGGGCACGATCCTCGTCCTGGCCATCTTCTTCGTCGTGCTCAACCTCGCGGTGGACCTCGTCCAGACCGCGCTTGACCCCCGGATTCGCCGCGCATGAGCACGACCACTGCCACGACCGCCGCCATCGCGGTGCCCCAGCCGGCGCCGGCCCGCAGCAACGGGTACTGGCAGGGGGTGGCGCGGCGCCTCTCCCGCGATCCCGTCACGCTCTTCTTTGGCTTCGTGCTGCTGCTGATGGCGCTGGCCATCATCTTCGCGCCGCTGATCGCGCCGCACGATCCCTATCAGACGAGCATGATCCGCCGCCTGCGGCCGGTCTGGTTCCAGGACGGGCGCTACCCCCTCGGCACCGACGAGCTCGGGCGGGACATGCTCACCCGCCTGCTCTATGGCGGGCGCCTCTCCTGGTTCCTCGGCATCACCCCGGTGCTGATCGCCTTCGCCATCGGCGGCACGCTCGGCGTGATCGCGGGCTTCGCGGGCGGCTGGGTGAACATGCTGATCATGCGGACGACCGACGTGTTCTACGCCTTTCCCTCCGTGCTGCTGGCCGTCGCCATCTCCGGCGCGCTGGGGCCGGGCATCTCCAACGCGATGCTGTCGCTGACCCTCGTCTTCATCCCCCAGATCATCCGGGTGGCGGAGAGCACCACCACCTCCGTCCGCAACCTCGACTACGTGGAATCCGCGCGGGCCAGCGGCGCGGGCGCGATAACCATCGTGCGGGTGCATGTTCTGCCCAATGTGCTCGGCCCGATCTTCGTCTATTCGACGAGCCTCATCAGCGTCTCGATGATCCTCGCCTCGGGCCTCTCCTTTCTCGGCCTCGGCACCAAGCCGCCGGAGCCGGAATGGGGGCTGATGCTGAACACGCTGCGCACCGCCATCTACACCCAGCCCGTGATCGCCATGCTGCCGGGTGTCTGCATCTTCCTGACGAGCATGTGCTTCAACATGGTGAGCGACGGGCTGCGCTCGGCCATGGACGTGCGGGGCTAGGCCCCGGCACGTCGGTTGCTTGGGGCTCCGGGACCAACCCGGAGTCCCTCATGACCCTGTCGCGTCGCGCCCTGCTGGGCGCCACCGGCCTCGCCACCCTGCCGTCCGGCCTCATGATCCCCGGCGCCGCCGCCCAGGGGGAGCGCGTCCTGCGCTACGGCATCTCCATGGCCGACATCCCTCTCACCGCCGGCCAGCCGGACCGGGGCGCGGGCGCCTACCAGTTCACGGGCTACACGATCTACGACCCGCTGGTGGCCTGGGAGATGGACGTGGCGGACCGGGCCGGGAAGCTCGTCCCCGGCCTCGCCACCTCCTGGGAGGCCGATCCGGCAGACCGCAAGCGCTGGGTGCTGAAGCTGCGGGAAGGGGTGAAGTTCCACGACGGCTCGGCCTTCGATGCCGATGCGGTCATCTGGAACTTCGAGAAGGTGATGAACGCGCAGGCGCCGCATTTCGACCAGCGCCAGGCCGCCCAAGTCCGCCCGCGCCTGCCCTCCCTCGCCGCGTGGAGGAAGCTGGACGCGATGACGGTGGAGCTGACCACCAAGGCGGTGGACAGCCTTTTCCCCTACCAGCTCCTCTGGTTCCTCGTCTCGTCCCCGGCGCAGTACGGGAAGCTCGGCCGCTCCTGGGACCGCTTCGCCGCCCAGCCCTCGGGCACCGGCCCCTTCCGCCTCGCGCGCCTCGTCCCGCGGGAGCGGGCGGAGCTGGTGAGGAACACCGCCTACTGGAACCCCGCGCGGATGGCGAAGGTGGACCGTGTGGTGCTGATCTGCGCGCCCGATGCCGTCACGCGCAGCAACGCGTTGCTGAGCGGGCAGGTGGACCTGATCGAGACGCCGGCGCTGGACATGGTGGCGCAGCTTAAGGCGGGCGGGAACCGGGTGGTGGAGAACGTCACCCCCCATGTCTGGAACTACCACCTCTCCATGCTGGAGGGTTCGCCCTGGCGAGACCTGCGGCTGCGGCAGGCCGCCAACCTCGCCATCAACCGCGACGAGATCGTGCAACTTTTGGGCGGGCTGGCGAAGCCGGCAGCGGGGGTGGTGGACCCTGCATCCCCCTGGTTCGGCAATCCCTCCTTCAAGATCCGCTACGCGCCGGACGAGGCGCGCAAGCTGCTGCAGGAGGCCGGCTTCTCGCCGCGCAACCCGGTGAAGGCGAAGTTCATCATCACGACCGGCGGCTCCGGCCAGATGCTGTCCATGCCGATGAACGAGTACATCCAGCAGGCCTGGAAGGAGGTCGGGATCGAGGTGGAGTTCCAGCCGGTTGAGCTGGAAGTGCTCTACACCGCTTGGCGAAACGGCGCGGCGCATGAATCCATGCGCGGCATCACCGCCAACAACGTGGCCTATGTCACCTCCGACCCGCTCTACGCCCTCGTCCGCTTCTTCCACTCCAACCAGGTGGCGCCCACGGGCGTGAACTGGTCCCACTACAAGGACGCGGAGACGGACCGGCTGATCGACGGCGCCATGCAGTCCTTCGATCCAGCCGAGCAGGACCGGTTGATGGCACGGGTGCATGAGCGCGTGGTGGACCAGGCGCTGCTCGTCTTCGTGGTGCACGACACCAACCCGCACGTGCTCGGCCGCAACGTCCGCGGCTACACCCAGGCCCAGCACTGGTTCCAGGACCTGACCACCCTGGCCTGAGCCCGAGAATGCGGGCTCCGGCCTCGCATTCAACCATCCCGCTCCCTCTGCGTTGCCGGTCGGACCGCCGCAGGGAGAGGGATGGCGCAGTTATTCTCACCGCGGGCCGACCGGCGGCTGCGCCTGGGCCTGCTCGCCGGGGCCGGGCTGGTCCTGATCGTCGGGGCCTCCGGCTTCGCCTGGGTGCGTTCCGGCACGGCCTGGGCGGTCGGCAAGCCCGCAGCCCAGCCGATCCCCTTCAGCCACGCCGTGCATGCGGGCGGCCTCGGGCTCGATTGCCGCTTCTGCCATGCGGGGGTGGAGCGGACGGCCGATGCGGGGATGCCCAGCGCCGAGACCTGTCTCGGCTGCCACGAGCGCGTGTGGAACGTGACGGCCCAGTTCGCGCCGCTGCGGGCGGCGATCGCGCGCGGCGCTCCCGTCGAGTGGTCCTCCGTCAGCCGCCTGCCCGATCACGCGCGGCTCAGCCATGTCGCCCACACCCAGGCCGGCATCGCCTGCTCCACCTGCCACGGGACTGTGGAGGAAATGCCGCGCACGGTGCGGGCGGAGAACCTCTCTATGGGTTTCTGCCTGGACTGCCATCGTGACCCATCCGCGCGCCAGCGGCCGGCCTCGGCAGTGATGACGCGGGACTACCTCCCCACCGGCGAGCCTCACGCCCTCCGCCCGCACGGCCTACAGGTCCTCCGCTACGAGCATTACGGCGTGGAGGTCTCCCCGCTCACCCGCTGCTCCACATGCCACCGATGAGCGCGCGCCCCCCACCCCGGCGCGGCCCCGATCCCGCGCCCGAGCCGCCGCAGCCCGCAGCCCTGGCCGGCGCGCCGCACGATGCCGTCGAGCGGCGCGACGCGCTGAAGCTCATGGGCGCCTCCTTCGCCCTCGCCGCCCTGGCCGGATGCGACGAGGCGCCGGAGCACGGCCACCCGCTGCACGCGCCGGCCCGCGCGGCGCATGGGGAGGCCGCGCTGGCCGACTACGCCACGGTGCTGGAGCTGGACGGCCTCTCGCGCGGCGTGATCGTCCGTACCCGCAACGGCCATGCGGTGAAGGTGGAGGGGAATCCGAGCCACCCCGCGAGCCTCGGCGCGACGGACATCTTCGCGGAGGCGGCGGTGCTGTCGCTCCACGATCCCGCGCGGTCCCGCCGCATCCGGCGGGACGGGCGCCCCGTGCCGCCCGCAATGCTCGACGAAGCCCTCGCGACCATGCGGGCGGAGCTCCTGCCGCGCGGCGGCCTCGGCCTGCGGGTCCTGACCGGCCCCGTCTCCTCGCCGACCCTGGCGCGGGTGATGGACGAGCTGCTGGCCGCCTTCCCCCGGGCGCGCTGGCACCAGCACGATCCCCTGGCCGATGATGAGGCCCTGGAGGCCGCTCTCCGCGCCTATGGCCGACCCGTGATGCCGGTACCCGACCTCGCGCGGGCGCGGGTGGTGCTCTGCCTCGGGACCGACCTCCTGGGGCAGGCGCCCGGCCATCTCCGCCACGCGAGGGACTGGATCACCGCCCGTCAGGCCGGCCGGGGTGCGCGGCTGATCGTGGCCGAGACGGTGCCGAGCCTGACGGGCGCCCGGGCGGACCACCGCATCCCCCTCCACCCCGCCGAGGCCGAGGCCTTCGCCCGCGCGGTCGCGGCCGGACTGGGGGTGGAAGGCCTCGCTGCCGCGGGGACGCATCCCGAGGCAGCCGGGATCGCGGCGCTTCTCGCCGGCGCGGGGGCGGAGGCCGCGGTGATTGCCGGGCGGGGGCAGGGCGCCGCGGTTCATGCCCTAGCCCACGCGATGAACGCGCGCCTGGGCGGCGCCGTGCGGCTGCTGTCGCACCCGCTGGCCCGGCCCGAGCCCGTGGCGGCATCCGTCGCCGCTCTCTCGGCGGAGATGGCGGCGGGCGAGGTGACCCATCTGCTGATCCTCGGCGCCAATCCCGCCTATGACGCCCCCGCCGCCCTGGGCTTCGAGGCCGCCCTGCGCCGCCTGCCCTTTGCCCTCCATCTCGGCTTCCGGGGGGATGAGACGGCCCGGCTCTGCGGGTGGCACGTGCCGCAGCCGCACCCGCTGGAGAGCTGGGGCGACTCCCGTGCCTTCGACGGCACCCCTGCCATCCGCCAGCCCGTCACGGCGCCGCTGGCCGATGAGGCAAGAGGCGAGGTCGAGCTTCTCTCGGCCCTGCTCGGCAGGTCCGTCACTGCGCGCTCGGCGGTCGAGGCGACGTGGCGCGCGGCATGGGGCGACGAGGCCTTCGGGGCGCGTTGGCCTGCCGCGCTGGAGGAGGGGGTGGCCGGCGAGGCATCTCCCGCCCTTGCCCCGCCGCTCCGGGAGGGCTGGGACCGGCCGGCGCCCCCCGTGCCCTCCGGCCTCGCCGCGGTCTTCGCGCCCGATCCCGGGGTGCGCGGCGGCGCGGAGGCGCATGAGGCCTGGCTGCAGGAAATGCCGCGCCCGCTGACGCGGATCACCTGGGGCAACGCCGCGCTCCTCGCCCCCGCCACCATGGAGCGGCACGGCCTGCGGCCCGGCGACGAGGTGGAGCTGGAACTCGGCGGGCGCCGCCTCCTCGCCCCCGTCTGGCCCATCGCGGGGCACGCGCCGGACTGTGCCACCCTTCCCCTGGGCGGGGGGCGCCGGGCGGGCGGGCCGGTGGGCGAGGGAAGGGGGTTCGACGCCTATGCCCTGCGCCCGGCGGACGGCGCCTGGGCTGCCCCGGGGCTCCTGATGCGCCCGACCGGGCGGAAACGGCCACCCGTGACCACGGATTCCCACCACCGCCTCGATCCTGGCGCGGCCATCCGCAGCGTCGCGCCCGGCGGCGCCCTGCCGCAGCCGGAGAGGAGCGCCTCGCTCTACCGGGACTGGCCTCATCCCGGTCATGCCTGGGGTATGGCGATCGATATCGACGCCTGTATCGGCTGCAATGCCTGCGCCGTCGCCTGCCAGGCGGAGAACAACGTGCCCGTGGTTGGGCCGCTCGCCGTCAGCCAGGGGCGGGAGATGCACTGGCTGCGCGTGGACCGATACCTCCACGGCCCCGACGAGAATCCGGCCGCCAGCTTCCAGCCCGTTCCCTGCATGCATTGCGAGCAGGCACCCTGCGAGCCCGTCTGCCCCGTCAACGCCACGCTGCACGACCAGGAGGGGCTGAACCTCATGGTTTATCCCCGCTGCATCGGCACGCGGACCTGCTCCAACAACTGCCCGTACAAGGTGCGGCGCTTCAACTGGGCCGACCACCGCCGCAGCCAGGACACGCCCGCGCGCAACCCGGAGGTGGCGCTGCGCCCGCGCGGCGTGATGGAGAAGTGCACCTACTGCGTCCACCGCATCCAATCCGCCCGCGAGGGGGCCGCTGCCGAGGGGCGGGCCCTGCGGGACGGGGAGGCGGAGACCGCCTGCCAGCGCGCCTGCCCCACCCGCGCCATCACCTTCGGCGACATCAACGATCCCGCCAGCGCCGTCTCCCGCGCGCGGGGGGACGGGCGGCACTACGCGCTTCTCGGCGATCTCGGCACGCGCCCGCGCACCACCTACCTCGCCCGCGTCGCGGGGGAGGGGGAGGCATGAGCGACGTCACCGCCCCCGTCGCCGAGGCGGCGCTGCGGCCGGGCCGGTGGTCCTTCCGCCTCTCCGTGCTGCTCTGCGCCGCGGGGATCGTCGCCCTGGCCGTCTCGGTCGCCGCGGTGCTGGTGCGCGGCGTCGGGGTATGGGGCAATAACATTCCCCATGTCTGGGGATTCGACCTCATCGCCTATGCCTGGTGGATCGGCATCGCCAATGCGGCGAGCCTCTTCGCGGCTATCCTCGTGCTGCGACGGCACGGGCTGCGCACGGCGGTGAACCGCTTCGCCGAGGCCGCGGCGCTGGCCGCCATCCTCGCCGCCGCCCTCTACCCCATCCTGCACCTTGGCCGCCCCTGGCTGTTCCTCTGGACGCTTCCCTACCCCTCCTACACCGGCCTCTGGCCGCAGTTCGGCAGCCCCCTCGTCTGGGATTTCTGGGGTATCATGTCGCATGTCATCGTCACCTCCCTCTTCTGGTACATCGGGCTGATCCCGGATCTCGCGACCATGCGGGACCGCGCCGCGGCGGCGGGGCGGACGGGGCTGGCGCGCGGCTACGGTCTGGCCGCGCTCGGCTGGCGCGGCTCGGTCGCGCACTGGCACCGGCACCAAGCGGCCTACCGGCTCGTCGCGGCCATGGTGCTGCCGCTGCTGCTCTGGGCGCAGACGGTCGTCGCGCTCGAATTCGCCACCACCGTTGTTCCCGCCTGGCACCAGGCGAGGCTGCCGCTGCATGTGGTGGTCACCGGCCTCCCCTCGGGCCTCGGCGTGGTGCTCGCCCTGGCGGCGGTGCTGCGGGTCGCGCTCTCGCTCGAGCGCTTCGTGGACGATGCCGACATGGATCTCCTCGGCCAGCTGTTGGCCTGTGCGGGGCTGGCGGCGGGGCTGGCCTACGCGCACGAGCTGCTGGTCGGCTTCCTGGAGGAGGACCCGACCACCCGCGCCGCCCTCGCGGCCCGCGTGCTGGGCGAGGGGGCGGCCGCCTACTGGGGCGCCGTGCTGCTCTCCGCCGTCCTGCCCCAGATCCTGTGGAGCAAGGGGCTGCGGCGGCGGGCCGCCGCCGTCGTGCCCGTCGGCGTGCTCGCGGCGGCGGGGGTGTGGCTGGACCGCTGGTCGATCGTGGTGGACGGGCTGTTGCGGGACCACCTGCCCGACCTGAGCCGCGGCTACTCGCCCAGCGCCGCCGAATGGGGGCTGCTGGGCGGCACCGTCTCGCTCTTCGCCCTGACCCTCCTGGTCTTCGGCCGTCTCGTTCCCGCCGTGTCCATGTTCGAGACGCGCCACGAGGAGAGCGAGGCCGAGGCGGAGAAGGAGGAAAGGTGAGCCAGCCGCCCCCCTTCGGCCTGATGGCCGAGTTCACTGAGGCCGAGCCCATGACGGAGGCGGTTCGCCGCGCGCGGGCCGCGGGCTGGACGCGGCTGGAGGCCTACTCCCCCTATCCCGTGCCGGAGGCGGCCGAGGCGCTCGGCGTCAGCGCCGCGACGGTCGGCCTCATCGCCCTGGCGGCGGGCGCGATCGGGGCCGCGCTCGCGGCGGGAACGGCGTGGTACGTCTCCGTGCACCTCTATCCCGTGAATGTGGGAGGCCGGCCGCTGAACGCCTGGCCGGCCTTCATGCCTACCACCTATCTCGTGGCCATCCTCTGGGCCTGCGCCGCGGCGCTGGTCGGAATGCTGGCGCTCAACGGCCTGCCCCGGCTGAGCCACCCCGCCTTCTTCGCCCGTGGCTTCGAGCGCGCGGGGCGGGACCGATTCTTCCTCTTCCTCTCCGCCGAGGACCCGCTCTACGACGCCGAGGCGGCGGCGCGCTTCCTGCAGGGCCTTTCCCCCCTTCGCGTTTCGGAGGTGCGGGGCGCGTGAGGCGGCTGCTCCCCCTCCTGCTCCTCCTCGCCGCCTGCGATGCTTGGCCGGAGAGCCCGAAGCCGCCCCCGCCCGCGCCGCCGCCGGAAGGGGCCGTGCCGAGGGGCGCCGCCGCGCGGTCGCGGGCCCTGGCCGCGCCGGGCCCGCCGGTCGATGCCGCCCTGCTGGCCGAGGGCGCGGAGCGTTACGCCATCTTCTGCACGCCCTGCCACGGGCCGCGCGGCCTGGGGGACGGGGTCGTGGTCTCGCGCGGGCATCCCCCCCTCGCGCCCTTGCCCGCAGACCCCGCGCGCAGCATGGCCGCGATCGCCGGGAACCACCTGGGGGCCCATCCGCTCTCGGACCGGCTTGATCCCCGGCAGCGCTGGGCGGTCGCGCGGCACGTGGAGGCACTGATGCGCGGGACCCCGTGACGGGCCTCGCGGAGGCCTGGCTGCTCGCCTTTATCCTGGCCGCCAGCCTCGGGGCGGGGTCGCTCGCGGTGCTGTCCAGCAGCATCCTCCTGCGCGAGCGGTGGGTGGAGCCGCTTCTGCCCCTTCTCTCGGCCGCGGCGCGGGCCGTGCCGGTGCTGATCCTCCTCGCGCTGCCACTCGTCCTCATGGCCGGCGATCTCTACCCCTGGGCCGGTCAGCCCCGGGGCGTCGCGGTGCTGGCGGCGGGGGCGGCGATCCTGTCCCTCTGGGCGGCGCTGGGCCGCCTTCTCCCGCGCCCGTCCAGCACGCGCTGGAGAGCGGGCCTTTCTCTGCTGCTGATCGCCCTCTCGGCCGCGATCGGCTTCGAGGACTGGGCCCTGTCGCGCGACCCGCGCTGGGCCGGCAGCCTGAACGGCATTGGGCTGATGGTCGGCGGAGCCGCCGCCTCCCTTGCCCTCGCCGTGCTCGCCCACGGGCAGCCGGTGGATGCCGAGGCCCGGACCGGGCTGGAGCGCGCCCTGCTGACCCTCGGCATCGCCGTGCTGTGGTTCCTCTTCGTCGCCTTCCTCACGGTCTGGGCGGCCGACCTGCCGGCCGAGGCCGCCTGGTACCTCCGACGGACCGCGGGGGCGTGGTTCTGGCTGAAGACCGGGCTGGCCCTTCCCGCGCTGCTCGGCGCGATCGCGCTGTCGGTGGTGCCGCAGTGGCGTCCCTGGCGGATGAGGGCCGTCTGCGCCCTGCTGGTGATGCAGCACGGCGCCATCGTGCTGTGGTCGGTGCGGCCGGACGTTGCTCTGGCTCCGGGAGGCACCCGGGGCGGGACCAGCCCCCTTCTGGACGCGATTGTGATCGCGGCCATGGTTCTTGTGCTCGTGCTGGCCGGCCGGTTGGCAGGGCGCGCGGAAACGCGTCCTGTATAAACGTCCATAAATCCAGGAGAAGGGGAGATGAGCCGGAGCGATGCCGTCCCGTTCTGCGGCCTGCCGCCGCTTCCGGGCGAGCTTGCCTGGAATGCAGACCCGCTGCTGATCGCCCTCCTGCTCGCCGGACTGGCCTGGGGTTGGCGGGCGGCGGATCGCCGCGCCCTCCTCGCGGGCTGGGCGGTGCTGGCCGTCGCGCTGGTGTCGCCGCTCTGCGGGCTTGCGGTCGCGCTCTTCTCGGCGCGGGTGGGGCAGCACATGCTGGTGATGCTGGTGTCAGCGCCGCTGATCGCCGCGGCGCTTCCCGCCCGCGCGGCCGGACCGCAGTGGCTGGCGCTCTCTGCCGTCGCCTTCGCCGCCGTCCTCTGGTTCTGGCATCTCCCGGCGCCCTATGCCTTGACCTTCGTCTCCGACACGGCCTGGTGGGCGATGCACGCCTCCCTTCTGCTGGCTTCCCTCTATTTCTGGTGGGGCGCGTTGCGGGCGGCGAGGGCCGATGCCGCCCTGCTCTCGGGCCTCGCGACGGCCGCGCAGATGGGCGCGCTCGGCGCCTTTCTCACCTTCGCGCCGCGGCCGCTCTTTGCCCCGCACGCGCTGACGACGCTCCCCTGGGGGCTGACGCCGCTGGAGGATCAGCAGCTTGGCGGGCTGCTGATGTGGGTACCGGGCGGAATCGCCTTCGCGGCCCTCGCGCTACTCGCGCTGTCGCGCACGCTGCGGGCCGCGCCGGACCGGCTGAAGGCGTGAGGCGGCTCCTCCCGCTTCTCGCCCTGGCCGGATGCTCGGGCGCGCAGACGCCGCTGGACCCCTGGGGCGTCCAGGCCGGGCATATCGCGACGCTCTCCCACGTGCTGTTCTGGGGCGGAGGGGCGTTGTTCCTCGTCACCATGGGCTTCCTCTGGCTCGCCATCCTGGCGCCCGCGGGGCTGCGGCGGGCAATGGGCTCGCACCGCTTCCTTATCGGCGCCGGCATCGCCTTTCCGGTCACAGTGCTGACGGCGCTGCTCGTCTACTCCCTCGGCGTCTCCCGCGCGCTGACGCGGCCGCTCTCCGAGGCGCCGCTCCGGGTCGAGATCATCGGCCGGCAGTACTGGTGGGAGATGCGCTACCCCGATCTCGGCGAGGGCGCCGTCACGGCCAATGCGCTGCACCTGCCCGCCGGGCGGGAGGTGGAGCTGAACCTGACATCGGGCGACGTGATCCACAGCGTCTGGGTGCCGAACCTGCACGGGAAGATGGACATGATCCCGGGGCGGGTGAACCGGCAGCGGCTGCGCGCGGATCGCGTCGGCACCCTGCGCGGCCAGTGCACAGAGTTCTGCGGCGCCCAGCACGCCTTGATGGCCTTCGACGTCGTGGTGCAGGAGCCCGCCGAGTTCGAGGCCTGGATCGCTCGCCAGCGGGCGCCCGTGCCCGAGCCGCGGACCGAGGAGGAGCATCGCGGCATGCAGGTGTTCGGGGAGGCCGGCTGCGGCGCCTGCCACGCCGTGCGCGGCACGCACTGGACCGCGCGCATCGCGCCCGACCTCTCGCGGGTGGGGTCTCGCGCCACCCTCGCCGCGGGCGCCATACCGAACACCCATGGCAACCTCGCGGGCTGGCTTGCCGCGCCGCAGGACATCAAGCCCGGCAACGCCATGCCCGCCTATGCCCGCTCCCTGGAGGGCTCCGACCTTCTCGCCCTCGCCACCTGGCTGGGATCGCTGCGTTGAGCGATCTGCCGAATCCCCTGCCGCGCCCGCCCGAGGAACTCGGCCGGCTGGAGAACGCCTGGGCCTTTCCGCGCGGCATCGCGGTGGTCACGGAGATCAACAACAACCTCATCGGCCCACTCTTCCTCGCGACCTCGCTGATGTTCCTGCTGCTGGCCGGGCTGCTGGGCGTGCTGATCCGCCTCCAGCTCGCCGTGCCCGGCCTCACCATCCTGGAGCCGAACACCTACAATCAGGTGTTCACCACCCACGGCACGATCATGATGTTCCTCTTCGCCGTGCCGGTGGTGGAGGCGGTGGGCATCGCGCTGCTGCCCGCCATGCTCGGCGCGCGGGAGATGCCGACGCCGCGCCTCGGCGCCTATGCCTACTGGATCTACCTGATCGGCGGCAGCGCCTTCTTCCTCTCGCTCTTCTTCGGCGCGGCGCCCGACGGCGGCTGGTTCATGTACCCGCCGCTGACGGGCAAGGCGCACTCGCCCGGCGTGAACACCGACATGTACCTGCTGGGTATCGGCTTCATCGAGATCTCCGCCATCGCCGGCGCGATCGAGCTGATCACGGGCATCCTGCGCTGCCGCGCGCCGGGCATGACTCTCGGGCGGATGCCGGTCTTTGCCTGGGCGATGCTTGTCTTCGCCGGGATGGTGATCTTCGCCTTCCCCGCCGTGATCGTCGCATCGACGCTGCTGGAGCTGGAGCGCGCCTTCGACTGGCCCTTCTTCATCCCCGAGCGCGGCGGCGACCCGATGCTCTGGCAGCACCTGTTCTGGTTCTTCGGGCACCCGGAGGTCTACATCATCTTCCTGCCGGCCGCCGGCATGGTTTCGATGATCGTGCCGGCCATGGCGAGGGCGCCGCTCATCGGGCACTCGTTGGTGGTGCTCGCGCTGGTGGGGACTGCCTTTCTATCCTTCGGCCTCTGGGTCCACCACATGTACGCCACGGGCATCCCGGGGCTGAGCCTCGCCTTCTTCGCCTCCGCGGGCTTCGCCGTCTCGATCCCCTCCGGGCTGCAGGTCTTCGCCTGGATCGCGACCTTCGCCTCCGGGGAGAGGGTGCGGATAGCGACGCCGACCCTCTTCATCCTCGGTTTCCTCTTCATCTTCAGCCTCGGCGGGCTGACTGGCGTCATGGTTTCGGTCACGCCCTTCGACTGGCAGGCGCACGATACCTACTTCATCGTCGCCCACCTGCACTACGTGCTGATCGGCGGGATGGTCTTTCCCGTGCTCGCGGCGCTCTACTACTGGGCGCCCGCCATCGGCACGCCGCTCTCGGAGCGGCTGGGGAAGTGGGTGTTCTGGCTGCTCTTCCTCGGCGTGAACCTCACCTTCTTCCCCATGCACGTCTCCGGCTTCCTCGGCATGCCGCGGCGCATCTACACCTATCCCGCCGGCATGGGGCTGGAGATCCCGAACATGCTCTCCACGGCGGGCGCCATCGTCGCGCTGGCCGGGGGCGTGCTGCTTCTCTTTGACATCGCCCGGAGCTTCCGCCCGCAGGGCGGCGGCGGGAACCACTGGGATGCCGGCACGCTCGAATGGCTGCCGAACATGAATTACGGCCCGCGCAGCATCCCCGCCGTGGACGGCCGCTACCCTCTATGGCGTCACCCGAAGCTCGCCGAGGAGGTGGAGGCCGGCGGCCACTATCTGCCCGGCACGATCACCGGGCTGCGCGAGGGGCTGGTGGTCAGCCCCGCCGAGGGTGTTCCGCAATACGTCGCCGTCCTGCCCGGGCCGAGCTGGGCGCATCTCGTCGCGGCCATCAGCACGGCGGGCTTCTTCCTCGTGCTCACGGTGGAGTGGCTGGTGCCCGCAGCCGCCTTCGCCGCCCTTGCGCTGGCCGCCTTCCTCCGCTGGCTCTGGACGGGCACCGATCTCGGGCCGATCGGGGAGAGGAGGGGCGATATCGGCGGCGGCATTGTGCTGCCGACCTATGTCACGGGGCCCATGGCCACCTCGTGGTGGGCGATGACCGCGTTGATGCTGGTGATGGGTTCCTGCTACGCCTGCCTTATCGGGAGCTACCTCTTTCTCTGGCTGGTGAACGGGGACGGCATGTGGCCGCCGGCGGGGCTGGGCAGCCCGCTGCTGGAGCGAGGCGCCCTCGCCCTCCTCCTCTACGCCGCCGCAGCCGCGACGATGCTGCTGGCGAGTACCCTCCTGCGCCGGCGGAACGCGCTGCCCGCCTGGGCGGTGCCGCTGGCCCTCCTTTTGCTGCTCGCCGGCTATGCCACCGATCTCTCGGCGATCTGGTCCGCGGGCCTGCGCCCCTCGCAGCACGCGCACGCCGCGATCACCTACGGGCTGGTCGCCTGGCAGGGCGTGAACATCGCCGCCTCCGTCATCATGGCGCTCTACACAGGGGCGCGCTCCTGGGCGGGGATGATTGACGGCACGCGGCGGCTGACCTTCGACAACACAGTGCTCTTCTGGCTCTACACGGCCGGGCAGGGGGCGGCGGGGATCGTGCTGCTGCACGGATTCCCCCGGCTGCTGTGAGCGCCTCCGCCACCCGCGCGGTGATCTGGCCGGCGGCGGGGCTGGCCGTCTGGGGGGCGCATTTCGGCGCCATCTACGCCGTCCACGCCCATGCCTGCGAGCGGGACATGGCGGGGAGGGAGTTGCTCGGCCTGCCCTGGGTGCCGGCGCTCGTCGCCGGCGCGACGCTTCTCGCCCTCGTCGCCCTGGCCGTGCTCATCCTTCTCGCGCGGCCGAGGGGAGCAGTGATGGACGGGGGGGAGGCGGAGCCGCGCTTCACACTGTGGTTCGGGGCGGCGGCCTGCGTCGTGGCGGGCTTCGCCATCCTGTTCCAGGCGGCACCGGCCCTGGTGCTCCCGGCCTGTTACTGAACCCCTGTCGAGGCTGCCGGGCCCGGGGCCGGTCAGGCCCGCGGGCGGATGCGCGGCTCCTCGCGCGGGCCGGCCTCCTTCGGCCCCAGCGGAAGCCCGGCCGGCACCGGCGGCACGCGGCCCGCGCCGAGGGTGAAGAGATAGGCGGCCGTGTCGCGCGCCTCCGCCTCGCTCAGCCCGAGATTCGGCATGGCGCTGCCGGGCGCGATCGCCTGGGGGTCGCGCAGCCAGGCGATCAGGTTCTCCGGGGAGTTCGGCAGGTGCCCGGCGAGGTAGCCGCGCCGCGCCCATTCCGTCAGCGGCGGCCCGGCCCAGGAAACGGCGCCGCGCACGCCGGGAATGACGTGGCAGGCGCCGCAGCCGTATTCCAGCGCCACCGCGCGGCCGCGCGCCGGATCGCCGCCGGCCACGCGGAGATGCGCGGGCGGCTCCCCGTCGCAGGCGGCGAGCAGGACGGGAAGGAGGAGAAGGGAGGCGCGGATCATGGCCTCCGAGGGCTGCACCGCCCGGCGAACGCCGGGCCGCCGGGCGGGTTTCCGCTCAGAGCGGCTCGCCCGCGCCGGTCCCGCGATGCGGGGTGGGGAAGGTCCACTCCTCGCCGCGCGGGGTGGTGACGTATTCCGGCCAGCGAAGGTCGACCGGCGGGTCGAAGTCCGGCGGCAGGAGCGGGCCCACCCATTCCGTGCCGCCCACGCCGCCGCCGGTGCGCTCGCGGAACTCGGCCTGAACGGAAGCGAGCGCGTCCGGTCTCACGGCCAGGTCCACCATCGTCAGCGCCATCGTCCTCGCCGCCACGAACATCCCGGGATCGACCGCCGCCGGCAGGCCTCCCAGGGCGAGATAGGCCCAGTTGGGATAGGCGTAGCCGGGCGAGGGCGGCCGCAGCCGAGGGCGCGCCGCCAGTAGCCGGACCGTGGGGCAGTGCCAGGAGTACTCGACGTAGTCGTCGGCGCTGAGATGCGTCTGCCAGCCTGCCAGCGTGCGACGGAGCCCGGCATCGTTCTCCTCGGGGGAGGTGAGGGTGGTGAGGCCGGGGATGAACGGGTCCCCCATCGGCTCGATCCCGAGGTTGCGTTGGATCTCCCGCCCGAAGGCCAGCGCCTCCTCGCCATAGCCCGGCGCGCCGACGGCCTGGAGGTTCCGCCAGGTGAGATCGGTGAGCGCGGTATTGGGCAAGCCCACCCGCGTTTTCGTCACCCAGCGCACGAAGGCCCGCGTGCCCGTCGCCATGGCCGCGGAGCGCGCGTTGTTCGCCAGCACGCGCCAGATCTGCTCCTGAATCGCGAGGGAGGAGGAGCGCCAGGAGTACTGGATCTGGGAAAAGCGCGGCGCGAGATTGTCGGAGGTTGCACCGGCATCGCCGAGGACGAACTCGTTCAGCGTCCAGGACCCGCTATGCGGGAACATCGCCTCCTTCGTGTACTTCGTTGTCGTGTACATCAGGCACATCGCGTCCAGCGCGCCCGGCGCGCGGGCGACGGCATGGGCCGCCTGGGTCGGCATGAGCGAGGGATCGACCCAGCCCTCAGGCTCGGCCGCCTCGAAGGTGACCACGGCGCTCCAGTAGGCGCCGAAATGGATCTCGCCGGTGACGGTGTTGCTCGGCCAGGGATGCCAGACGACGGCCGCGTCCAGCCCGTCGTAATAGCCCTTGGCGGCGTGGATCGGCTTGGAGCCGCACACCTTCTCCGCCGGCTCGCCGAAGAGCTTCAGCGTGGCCTCGATCCCGTGCTTCTCGAAGGCGGCCCTGGTCGCGAGCATCGCCGCCAACGAGGCGGTGCCGAGGACGGAATGGGGGTCGGTGTGACCGGCGGCGTAGGGGTGCAGCCCCTCGCGCGGCGCCGGGTAGGGCACGACCCTCTGCGAGTTGCCGGGCACGGCGTCGTATTCCGAGAAGCCGGCGAGGACCGGCCCGCCGCTGCCCCAGCGCGCGGCGAAGGCCGTGGGCATGTCGCCCGAGCCCTCCTCCACGGTGAAGCCCTCCTCCCGCAGGATCTCGGCATAGGCGCGAAGCGACCGGTACTCGCGCCAGGCCGGCTCCGCATACTCCCAGATTCGCGCGTTGAAGGCGGAGAGGCGCGCCTCGTTCTCCGTGATCCAATCCAGCGCGGACTGGCGGACGGTCTCTGGATCGCTCATCGCGGCAAGGGCTCCCGGTGCGGCGCGGGGCGAGCCTAGGTTGGATGGAGGCGGCCGGGAATCCCGGCCCCGCCCTGATCCGGCGGCGAGCCTTGAGACGGGTTGCGGGATCAGTGGCCCCGGGGCTGGGCCGAAAGCGCTCCGGTCGGCGCCAGGCCCCATCCGGCCACTGTGCCGGGGTGGAAGACGGAAACGCGGGTGCGAAGCCTTGCCTCGCGAATGCGGGATGCACGGAGCCGTGCTAGACCTCTCACCGACATGCCGAGGGCACCGATCGCCAGGACCGCACCTGATCTGCCGCCGCGCCCCTCGGGTGCCGGGTTCCGGTTCCACTTCCAGCGCCCTCCGGGCACGCCTCCCCCGGCCGTCCAGGCGCGGCGGCGGCTGGTGCGGCGGATCGCCGCCTGGGCGCTCATGGGCACGGTCTGGGGCGGGCTGGCCCTGGGTGCGCTCCTCCTCGTCTTCGCTTGGGACCTTCCGCGGCCGGAGGAAGCGCTGGAGACCACGCGGCGCCCCTCCGTCACCCTCGAGGCCGCCGACGGCCGCCTTCTCTCCACGAGTGGCGACCTCTACGGCGACACGCTCCGCCTGCGCGACCTGCCGGTCCATCTGCCGGCCGCCTTGCTGGCCATCGAGGACCGCCGTTTCCGCCAGCATTTCGGCCTCGACCCCATCGGGCTGATGCGCGCCGCCTGGGTGAACCTCACCAGTGGCCGGGTGGCCCAGGGCGGCTCCACCCTGACCCAGCAACTCGCCAAGAACCTGTTCCTCACGCCCGAGCGGTCGCTGCGGCGCAAGGTGCAGGAGGCGATGCTGGCGCTCTGGCTGGAGAGCCGCTTCACCAAGGACCAGCTGCTCGAGATCTACCTCAACCGCGTCTATCTCGGCGCCGGCGCCTACGGGGTGGACGCTGCGGCGCGGCTCTATTTCGGCGTGCCGGCGCGGCGGCTGGCCATCTGGCAGTCGGCCGTACTGGTGGGGCTGCCGCGGGCGCCCTCCCGCCTGAACCCGCGCGCCAACTCGCAGGCGGCGGCGCAGCGCGGGGCGGAGGTGCTGCGCGCCATGGCCGCGACCGGCGCGATCACCGAGGCCCAGGCTGCGGCCGAGGCCGAGCGAATCGCCTTCCCCCCGCGCCCCTCGCGCGACTCCGGCTGGTTCGCGGACTGGGTGAATGACGACCTCGCCGCCCGCTTCCCCGGCTCCGCCGACCTCACCCTCCGCACCACCATGGACCTGCGCGTGCAGGCGCTGGTGGAGGCGAGGCTGGAAGCCATGCTGGCCGGTCCCGGCGCTGCGGCCGATGTCGGGCAGGGGGCCGTGATCGTGATGGACGCCGCCACAGGCGCCGTGCGGGCCATGGCGGGCGGGCGGGACTACCGGCGCAGCTCCTTCAACCGCGCCGTCTCGGCCCGGCGCCAGCCCGGCTCGGTCTTCAAGCCCTTCGTCTACCTCGCCGCACTGGAGCGCGGGTTGCACCCGGAATCGACGGTGTCCGACGCACCGATCACCCTGGGCCGCTGGTCGCCCGGAAACGGTAACTGGCGCCCCCGCGGCGACCTTCCCTTGGAGGAAGCGCTGGCCCACAGCGTGAACACCGCCGCCGTGCGCGTGCTCGCCCGGGCCGGCGGGGCGCGGGAGGCCGCCGCCGTCGCGCGCCGCCTCGGCCTGGCCGGTCCCTTCCCGAACGACGCGACCATCGCCCTCGGCACCGGCGAGGCGAGCCTGCTGGAGCTGACCGCCGCCTATGCGGCCATCGCCAATGGCGGGATGCGGGTCGTGCCCCATGGAATCGCCGCCGCACGGGCGGACCGGCGGGTGCTGCCGCCCGGCAATGCGGCGCCGAGCCGGGTCCTGGCGGCGGGCGACGCCCAGGCGATCCGCCGGATGATGGAGGCCGTTGTCTCCCGCGGCTCGGGCCGCGCCGCCGCCGTGCCGGGGCGTCCCGCCGCGGGTAAGACCGGCACGACCCAGGATTTTCGCGACGCCTGGTTCATCGGTTTTTCAGGTGGAACCGTTATAGGCATCTGGCTCGGCAATGACGACGCAACGCCCATGGAGGACGTTCGCGGCGGCACGCTGCCGGCCCGGCTTTTCCACGAGATACTGGAAGGACTGCCTCGATGATCCCGAGCCGACCCCACCACGCCGGAGCGGCGCGCTGATGGCGGGCGAGCAGAATCCGGGGAAGGCTGCGGCGGAGCAGGCCATGGCGCTGCTGATGCGGCCGGTGCGCCACGCGGTGAACAATCTCTCTATGGTCCTCACCGCGAACCTCGACTCCGCGCTGCCCCGCCTGCCGGAGGGAGAGATCGTTCGCCGGCAGGTGGCCCGCGCCCGTGAGGCGGCGCAGGATTACGACAATCTCGCCCGCGGCTTCCTTGCCCTCGGCCGGGACGAGGGCTCCCGCCCCGCGCCCGCCGGCAAGCTCCTCCAGGAGTTGCTGCCGCTGCTCTCGCTTGCGGCGGGCGGGCCGCTCGAGCTGCAAGTCCAGGGCAGCGCCGTGGTGGAGCGACGCTCGCCGGCCCTGGAGGGGGCGCTCATCCTCGCCGTCTCCGGCGGCGCCGAGATCGCGGGCGGAACGCGCGCGCCGCTGCGGCTGGACGGGGCGCGGCTCCACCTGCCCTGGCCCGTGCCCTCCACCGCTCGGGAGGCCCTAGAGTCGCTGGGCGCCGTGGTCGAGCCGGAACAGGAAGGCACGGCCATCACCCTGCCGACCTAAGCGTGCTCGGTCACTCCCGCGCCGCGCCGGACATAGCGTCCTCATAGGCGAGGATGGCCGCGGCCAAGTCCTCCCCGGCCCATCCCACGGATTTGAACACCGTGATCTCCGCCGCGTTCCGGCGGCCTGGATGAGTTCCACGGCAGAGATCCGCAAGATCCGCCGCCACGTGCTCAGGCCCGATCGCACCCTCCGCGACTGCCTGGACGATGTCGCCGGCCTCGGCCAGTGCTCCCGCGCGCGTGTCCACCACCAAGGTGGCGGCCGCGAGCAGGTCGCCGGCGGATTCGCGCATGTCGGGCCGGAAGGCCCCGACAAGGTCGACATGGGTTCCCGGCCGCACCGATCCCGCGCCCAGCAGCGGCGTGCGGGAGAGGGTGGCTGCCGAGACGATGTCCGCCTCCCCGGGGTCGGGATCATCGACGGCCATGGCCGGATGCCCCTCCGCCCGGAGGCGCGAGGCCAGGCGTTCCGCATGGCGCGGATCCCGGGACCAGACAGCAATTTCCTCGATCGGGAAGGCGGCGCGGTAGGCTTCGGCCAGGGCATGGGCCACCTTGCCGCTGCCCAGCAGCCTCAACCGGCGGCTGTCCGGTCGCGCGAGGTGGCGGGCCGCGAGAAGGCTGGCCGCTGCCGTGCGCCGGTCCGTCAGCGCGCCTCCATCGAGAAGCGCGAGCGGAACGCCGGTGACGGCGTCGGAGAGCAGATAAGCGGCGTGGACGGCAGGGACATGCCCGGGGGCGACATGTACGATCTTCACGCCGGTGTAGCGGCTGGCCTGCCAGGCCGGCATGAGGAGAAGGTTGTTGCGCTCCTCTCCCTCCGCCCAGCCATGGGCGTGGCGCAGCGGCGCTTCGCAGCCATCGCGGAACATGGCCGCTAGCGCATCAACCAGAGATGCCCAGGAAAGGGATGAGCTTACCGCGGAATGATCCAGATGGAGCAGTTCAGCCTCCCGGTTACGCAGTTCGGCACGCGGCTTGCAGCGCGTGCCGGCGTGACACATCGCCTCTCTATCGTGCTGCCAAGCCCCGGCGACGGAAACCCTCCGAGGGCTGATTTGCCGTTCCCGCGGAGGAAGGCTAAGGGCGTGCCCTGCGGTCCGCGCAATCCCGCGTTGATCCAGGCACAACCCTGGCGCAGCATGACGCCTGGGCCGTCCCAATGAGACTCAGGGAGACCTTGATGAAGAAGCAGCCCTTGCGGCTTGCAATGCTCGGCACGATCGGCGCCGTCGCGATGACGGCCCTCGGCGTGCTGCCCGCGGCGGCCCAGGCTCCGGCCGCCGGCGGCGCCTCGATCCTGGACGCGATCAAGGCTCGCGGCACCCTCGTCTGCGGCGTGAACACCGGCCTGGCCGGCTTCGCCCAGCCCGACAGCCAGGGCGTGTGGCGCGGCTTCGACGTGGAGTACTGCCGCGCCCTCGCCGCGGCGATCTTCAACGACGCCAACAAGGTGCGCTATGTGCCGACGACCGCGCAGAGCCGCTTCACGGCGCTGCAGTCCGGCGAGATCGACCTCCTGGCCCGCAACACGACCTGGACGCTCTCGCGCGACACCTCGCTCGGCCTCGATTTCACGGGCGTGAACTTCTATGACGGCCAGGGCTTCATGGTGAAGACCTCGACCGGCGTGAAGACCGCCAAGGAGCTGGAGGGCGCCACCATCTGCGTCCAGCCCGGCACGACGACCGAGCAGAACCTGACGGACTGGGCTCGCGCCAACAACGTCCGCTTCACCCCCGTGGTGATCGAGCGTCTCGAGGAGCTGGTCAGCGCCTACGCCGCCGGCCGCTGCGACGCCTACACGACCGACGTTTCCGGCCTCGCCGCCACCCGCTCCAGCCAGCCGACCCCCGCCGAGCACACGATCCTTCCGGACGTGATCTCGAAGGAGCCGCTCGGCCCGCTGGTCCGCCACGGCGACCAGCGCTTCGCCGACCTCCTCCGCTGGACGCATTTCGCGCTCGTCGCGGCCGAGGAGCTGGGCATCAACCAGGCGAACGTGGCGCAGATGGCGGCGAACGATGCCCGGCCGGAGGTTCAGCGCATGCTGGGCAAGAACGGCGGGCTCGGCCAGATGCTCGGCGTGCCGAACGAGTGGGTCGTGAACGTCCTCCGGGCGACCGGCAACTACGGCGAGATCTTCGCCCGCCACCTGCAGCCGATCGGCATCCAGCGCGGGCCGAACGCGCTCTGGACCACGCCGGGCGGCCAGCAATACGCGATGCCGTTCCGCTGATCCTGCCCTGCGGGGGCCCTTTCCCGGGCCCCCGCGGACTCGTTGAAGAACAAGAACACACGAGGGCTTCACCGGATGTCGCAATCCGCCGCCGACCCGAGGCACCTTCGCGCACCGCCCAAGCGCCGGCTTCGCCTGTCCTGGGCCGATGAGCGCGTCCGCGCGATCGTCTGGCAGGTTCTGATCGTGGGCGCCGTGGTCGGCATCATCTGGTGGCTGGTCCGCAACACGCAGCACAACTTGGAGGTCCGGCGGATCGCGACGGGCTTCGGCTTCCTCCAGCGCGAGGCCGGCCTGCCGATCGGTGAGCACCTGATCGAGTACACCCCCGCCAGCACCTACCTGCGCGCCCTTACGGTCGGCGTGCTGAACACGCTAAAGGTCGCGGTGATCGGCATCGTCCTGGCCACGATCCTCGGCACGCTGATCGGCATCACCCGGCTGTCGAAGAACTGGCTGCTCGCCAAGATCTCGGCCGTCTATGTCGAGGTGATCCGCGACATCCCGCTGCTGCTGCAATTGCTCTTCTGGTACACGATTCTCCAGGGGCTTCCCGCGCCGCGGCAGGCGCTCAACCCCGTCACCGGGGTGTTCCTCTCCAATCGCGGGCTGCGGCTGCCCTTTCTTGACTGGGAGGTCGGGCATAGCTGGGCGCTGCTGGCCTTCGTCGCCGGCTGCTTCGCGACCTGGCTCTACGCCAGGACGATGCGGCGCCGGCGGATGCAGGACGGCCAGCCGCGCCCGATCTGGCCGGCCGCGCTCGGCTTCCTCATCGGCCTGCCGGTCGTCGCCTGGTGGCTGGGCGGCGCGCCCACGGGGATTGAGTGGCCGGCGCTGCGCGGCTTCAACTTCCAGGGCGGCATGACGATCAGCCCGGAATACTTCGCCCTGCTGATCGGCCTGACGACCTACACCGCGGGCTTCATCGCCGAGATCGTGCGCGCCGGCATCCTGGCCGTGCCCCAGGGGCAGTGGGAGGCGGCGCAGGCACTGGGCCTGCGGCCCGGTACGGTGCTGCGACAGATCGTGCTGCCCCAGGCGCTGCGCGTGATCGTGCCGCCCATGACCAGCCAGTACCTGAACCTGACAAAGAACTCCTCCCTCGCCGTCGCCATCGGCTACCAGGACATCGTCAGCATCGCGAACACGACGCTGAACCAGACCGGTCAGGCGATTGAGGGCATCGCGATCATCATGCTGGTCTACCTGACAATCTCCCTTTCCATCAGCTTCTTCATGAACTGGTACAACTCGCGCATCGCGCTGGTCGAGCGGTGAGGGAGGCCCTGACATGAGCGACATTCCCCTCAACACCTCCGTGGCCGGCGTGCCGGAAGCGGCGGCGCCGCGGCAGCCGCCCGCGCTGACCACGGGGCCGCTCGCCTGGCTCCGGGCGAATCTCTTCTCCTCCTGGCTGAATACGGCGATGACGCTCGTGCTGGCCTATTTCATCGTCCGCTACGCTATCAGCTTCGTGGACTGGGCCTTCGTCAACGCGATCTGGTCCGTGCCGAACAGCCAGACGGCCGCCTGCCGCGCGCTGAAGACCTCGCCCAATCCCGGAGCCTGCTGGGCGGTCATCACGGAGAAGCACCGCTTCATCCTCTTCGGCACCTATCCCTATGAGGAGCACTGGCGGCCCGCGGTCGTGTGCGTGCTGTTCACCGCGCTCTACGTTGTCTCTGCCATGCGCCGCTTCTGGCGGTGGGAGCTGGCGGTGGTCTGGGCCGTCACGCTGGTCGCGATCGGCATCCTGATGTGGGGCGGCGTCTTCGGCCTTTCCTACGTGCCGCAGGAGCGCTGGGGCGGGCTGCCGATCACGCTCATCCTCGCCACCTTCGGCCTCGCCTTCGCCTTCCCGCTGGCCATCCTGGTAGCGCTCGGCCGGCGCTCCTCCATGCCGGCGATCCGCGTGCTCTGCATCGCCTATGTGGAGCTGATCCGCGGCGTGCCGCTGATCTCGCTCCTCTTCATGGCGAGCGTGATGTTCCCCCTCTTCCTTCCGGAGGGGATCAACATCGACAAGCTGCTGCGCGCCCAGGTCGCCGTGATCCTCTTCGCCGGAGCCTATCTGGCGGAGGTGGTGCGCGGCGGATTGCAGGCCCTTCCGAAGGGCCAGTACGAGGCGGCAGAGGCGCTCGGCCTCTCCTACTGGCAGAAGACCGGCCTTATCATTCTGCCCCAGGCGCTGCGGCTGGTGATCCCGCCCCTGGTGAACACCTTTATCGGCTTCTTCAAAGACACGTCGCTGGTGCTCATCATCGGCATCTTCGACCTCCTGACTGCTGGCAAGACCGCCGTGGTGGAGCCCGCCTGGCAGGGCTTCGGCGTCGAGGTCTATGTCGCGATCTCGGTCATCTACTTCATCTACTGCTTCGCCATGTCCCGCTACAGCCAGAACCTGGAGGCGGAGCTGAACCGCCACCGGGTTCGCTGAGCCTGGAAAGGATCACGCCATGAGCGCTGCCCTCGACACGGATGCCCATATCGCCTCCTCCATCCGGACCGACGCGCCCCCGGCCATCCTGCTGGACCGGGTGAACAAGTGGTACGGCTCCATGCACGTGTTGCGGGACATCTCGCTGCAGGTCGCAACGGGGGAGCGGGTGGTGGTCTGCGGGCCCTCGGGCTCGGGCAAGTCGACCATGATCCGCTGCATCAACCGGCTCGAGCAGCACCAGGAAGGCCGGATCATCGTGGACGGCCACGAGCTGACCGACGACGTGCGCGCGCTCGACGCCATTCGCCGCGAGGTCGGGATGGTGTTCCAGTCCTTCAACCTCTTCCCGCACCTCACCATCCTGGAGAACTGCACCCTCGCTCCCATCTGGGTCCGCCGCATGCCGAAGAAGGAGGCGGAGGAAGTGGCGATGCACTATCTCAGCCGCGTGAAGATTCCGGATCAGGCGCGGAAGTACCCCGGCCAGCTCTCGGGCGGCCAGCAGCAGCGCGTGGCCATCGCCCGCGCCCTCTGCATGAAGCCGAAGATCATGCTCTTCGACGAGCCGACCTCCGCGCTCGATCCCGAGATGATCAAGGAGGTGCTCGACACCATGGTGGGGCTCGCCGAGGACGGCATGACCATGATCTGCGTGACCCATGAGATGGGCTTCGCCCGCCAGGTGGCCGACCGGGTGGTCTTCATGGACCGGGGCGAGGTGGTAGAGCAGGGTGCGCCGGAGCAGCTGTTCAACAATCCTTCGACCGAGCGCCTGAAGACCTTCCTGTCCCAGATCCTGCGGGGGCACTGAGCATCGGAGCCGTCCGCCGCCTCGTTCCGCTAGCAAACGACGGATGCCGGGGCTGAAACCAGGAGCCGGGGGTGGGGGTTGCAGCCCCTTGGGTGACGGTCATATGCCGCCGCCGACCAACAGGTGCGGACGACGGACGTGACATCAGGGGCCTCTCAGGGCGAACGGCAGCCGGTCAGCGCGGCCGTGCTCCTGGCCGTATTGGGCATCGTCTACGGGGACATCGGTACCAGCCCGCTCTACTCGATGCGGGCAGCCCTGCTCCATTTCTCCTCCGACGGGCTGGAGCGCTGGGAGATCCTGGGCATCCTCAGCCTCATCATCTGGTCGCTCATCATCGTCGTGACCGTGAAATATGTCTGGCTCGTCACGCGCGCCGACAACAAGGGGGAGGGAGGCATCCTCGCCCTCATGGCCCTGGCGCAGCGAGCGGCGGTGACGGAGCGGGGGCGGTGGATCATCGCCGTGGTCGGGATCGCGGGCGCTGCCCTCTTCTTCGGGGACGGCGTCATCACGCCGGCCATCTCCGTTCTCTCGGCGATCGAAGGGCTGAAGGTCATCTCGCCGGCTTTCGAGGGCGCGGTCGTCCCTCTCTCGGTCGCGGTGCTGCTCGCCCTGTTCCTCTTCCAATACCGCGGCACGGGCAGCATGGGGGCGATCTTCGGCCCCATCACCGTGGTGTGGTTCGGCGTCATCGGGTTGCTGGGGCTGATCGAGGTGGTGCGGGAGCCCGAGGTGCTGGCGGCCCTCTCCCCGCACTACGCCATCCGCTTCGTGCTGGCCTATCATCTGGCGGCCTTCATCGCCCTCGGCTCCGTCGTCCTGGCCGTGACGGGTGCGGAGGCGCTCTACGCCGATATGGGCCATTTCGGCCGGCGGCCGATCCAGCTCGCCTGGCTCGGCTTCGTGCTGCCCTCCCTCGCCCTCAACTATCTTGGCCAGGGCGCGCTGCTACTCTCCGACCGCGCGGCCCTTGAGAATCCCTTCTACCTTCTCGCGCCCGAGTGGCTTCGGCTGCCGCTGGTGATCCTGGCGACGGCCGCCACCATCATCGCCAGTCAGGCGATGATCTCCGGCGCCTACTCCATCGCGCGGCAGTGCGTGCAGCTCGGCTTCATGCCCCGCCTTGTGGTGCGCCACACGAGCGAAACAGAAGAGGGGCAGATCTACATGCCCCAGGTGAACTTCGCCCTTCTGCTGGGCGTGATCATCCTCGTCGTGTCCTTCCGGAGCTCCGACAGCCTCGCGGCCGCCTACGGCCTGGCCGTGACCGGCACCTTCATCGCGACATCGACGCTGGCCGGCCTCGTCTTCCGCCGGAGCTTCGGCTGGTCGCTGCCCCTGGTGACCGCGGTGTTCCTGCCGCTGTTCCTGCTCGACCTCGCCTTCTTCCTCTCCAATGTCCTAAAGATCCCGGACGGGGGGTGGGTGCCGCTGCTGCTGGGCGGGGCGATCTTCGCCATGATGCTCACTTGGCGTCGCGGGCGGGACCTGCTGTTCAGCCGCTTCCGCCAGGACAGCCTGCCGCTGAAGTCTTTCCTCGCCCGCCTGCCTCAGTCGCGCACCACGCGCGTCCCTGGCATCGCGGTGTTCATGACGAGCCAGGCCGACTACGTCCCCAACGCGCTCTTGCACAACCTGAAGCACAACAAGGTGCTGCATGAGCGCGTGCTCTTCGTTACCGTCAATAACGAGGACGTGCCGCAGGTGACGGACAGGCGCCGCGTCGAGGAGCTGGCGCCCGGCATCCACCGGGTGTCCCTCTGCTACGGCTTCCAGGAGAGCCCGAACATTCCGCGCGAGCTCGAGGGCTTGCGGGAGCTCGGCGTCGACTACGAGCCGATGCAGGCCTCCTACTTCCTCGGACGTGAAACCGTAGTGGCCTCGGCAATTCCGAAGATGGCGCGCTGGCAACAGTGGCTCTTCAGCATCATGTCGCGCAACTCGGTTCCGGCGACCGAGTTTTTCCGTATTCCCAGCGACCGCGTGGTCGAACTGGGGGTGCGGGTCGCCATCTAGGCGGTCCGCTACGGCAATTTTCCGAGGAGGTTTGCATGCCGCTCGTCGTCTTGTCGCCGAGCGGCGGGACCGGCCTGCCGGAGGGCAGCCCCGAGCACCGTTATGAGGTGCAGCTGACGCTGACCTCCCAGGGCTTTCCGGACCCGGCCGCTTGGCAGAACGATCCGGCCACCTGGGTCGCGCGCCGCTTCTGGCCGGGGCAGGGGCTCATGGATGGGGACGTGGTCTATGACCCCGACATGGGCTGGGCCCTGCGCTTCTTCCGCCGTGACGACAGCCCGATCGATGCGCCGATCCAGGCCGTGATTCGCAGCGGCGCGCCGTGCCGCCCAGGCGAGAATGTCACGATCGCGGAGCCGGATGGGCAGGAGTTCGCCTGGCGCATCGTCGGCGTCGGCTGAGGGATTGGCCCTGCCGGTAGGGGGCGGCCGCCCAAAAGAGAGCGGGGCGCCCGTTGCCGAGCGCCCCGCATCATCCCGCTAAACTGGTGGAGCCAATCGGAATCGAACCGACGACCTCTTGAATGCCATTCAAGCGCTCTCCCAACTGAGCTATGGCCCCCCAAGGCGGTGCGGCGATATAGCCCTACCTATGAGGGAGGGCAATCCCCCTTCCGAGGTTTCTCGCCTCTTTATGCCCTGGCAAGTGACGGCTAGCCTCCCCGCATCGAGTGTACTGGAGGACGTCACGGAATGAGCAGGAAACTCTACCCGGATGCGAAGGCAGCGCTGGATGGGCTGCTGCGCGACGGCATGCTCATCCATTCCGGCGGCTTCGGCCTGTGCGGTGTTCCCGGCCTGCTGATCGAGGCGATTCGCGACAGCGGCGTGAAGGGCCTGACCTGCGTGTCCAACAATGCGGGCGTGGATGATGCGGGGCTCGGGCTGCTGCTGCAGACGCGGCAGATCCGCAAGATGATCGCCTCCTATGTCGGCGAGAACGCGGAGTTCGCCCGCCAGTATCTAGCCGGGGAGCTGGAGATCGAGTTCAACCCGCAGGGCACGCTGGCCGAGCGCATACGCGCGGGCGGCGCAGGCATTCCGGCCTTCTTCACCCGCACGGGCGTGGGCACCGCCGTCGCCGAGGGCAAGCCGACGCAGGAATTCGGTGGCGTGACCTATGTGATGGAGCGGGGGATTATGGCGGACCTCGCCATCATCCACGCCTGGAAGGCCGACCCGGAGGGCAATCTCGTCTATCGGAAGACCGCGCGGAACTTCAATCCCATGATGGCGACCGCCGCCCGCGTGACCATCGTCGAGGTCGAGGAAATGGTCGGACAGGGCGAGCTGGACCCTGATCACATCCACACCCCCGGCATCTATGTGAAGCGCATGATCCTCGTGCCGCCCGGCACGCAGAAGCGGATCGAGCAGCGCACGACGCGTAAGCGCTCCGAGCCCGCCACCCCGGCGGCCGCCGGCACCGATCCCCTTCCGACCCGCTGAGGAGCGCCGACATGGCCTGGAACCGCGACGAGATGGCTGCCCGCGCCGCGCGCGAGCTGGAGGACGGCTTCTACGTGAACCTCGGGATCGGGATCCCGACCCTGGTCGCCAACCACATCCCCGAAGGCGTCTCCGTCCAGCTCCAGAGCGAGAACGGGATGCTCGGGATCGGTCCCTTCCCCTATGAGGGAGAGGAGGACCCGGACCTCATCAATGCGGGCAAGCAGACCGTCTCCGAGCTGCCGACCACCAGCTATTTCTCCTCGGCCGACAGCTTTGCCATGATCCGCGGCGGCCATATCGACCTGTCCATCCTCGGCGCGCTGCAGGTGGCCCAGAACGGCGACCTCGCCAACTGGATGATCCCGGGCAAGATGGTGAAGGGCATGGGCGGCGCCATGGACCTCGTGGCCGGCGTGAAGCGCGTGGTGGTGCTGATGGAGCACACGGCGGGAGGCAAGCCGAAGCTGCTGAAGTCCTGCACCCTGCCGCTGACGGGGCAGGGGGTGGTCGATCTCGTGGTGACCGATCTCTGCGTCATGGAGATCGACAAGGCCGCGGGCCGCATGCGCCTGATCGAACTCGCCCCTGGGGTGACGGAGGAGGAGGTGCGGTCGAAGACGGAAGCCGAGTACGAGGTCTCCCTCCAGCCAGCCTGAACGGCACCGGATAGGGCGGCGGGCGGCTTCCTGTTCGTCTGGGCGGTCTGGTCAGCCTGCCCGACGCTCCTAGGGTGAGCGGCCCGCCCGTCCCGCCTCAGCGCGGTGTGACCGTCGGCGCTCCAGCGGGGTTATAGTCGCGGTAGGGGCCGTTGCCCCGGGCCGGCTCGGCAAGCCGCCCCCGCTCCGCCCCGATCTGGGATTCGAGCTCCCGGATCCGCCGGTCCCGGTCAGCGAGTTCGCGCGCCAACTCTGCCTCGCGGTCCTGGCGGGGCTGGGAAGCGACAGCAGTCTGCGGGCGCCGCGGCGCTGCACGGCTGGCAGCCCGCCGCGGGGCGGCCCGCGCGGCCCGGCGCGGCTTGGCGGGGACCGGGCTGATGTAGGCGGTGCTCCCCGCGAGATCTGTCACCGCCATGTTGGGCACGGGACGCTCGCCCCGGCCGAGGGACTCGGTAGGGGGCGGGCTCAGTCGGTCGAACTGCCGCAGGCTCGAGCCGAGATAGTCGCCGATCGGCCCGGAGTCACTCGGCCAACTCTGGGCGCCGGCAGGAAGGACCGTCAGGCCGATCAGGCCCAGCCCGAGCAGTCCCGCACGGATCCGCGGCTTCGACATGAGACCTCTCCTTTTCGCGAGCCCACCGTTACGCCACCCCGCCCCCGACTGAAAAGCCTCCTCTTGGCCCCCCTACCTCACGGCGAGCCAGAGGAGGATGAGTGTGCCGAGAGCGATGCGGTAGAGGCCGAAGGGGGTGAAGCCGATGCGCGAGATGGAGGCGAGGAGGGCGCGGA
>JBHTFH010000008.1:0-131306 GCA_042666135.1 Roseomonas sp. GCM10028921
GTCCGCCACTGACAGCCGAAACTGCCCGTGCGACTTGCATGTGTTAAGCATGCCGCCAGCGTTCGCTCTGAGCCAGGATCAAACTCTCAAGTTCATCTTGCCAGGCCCATCCAAAAGACAAACCCAACCCGACGTCGACCAATCAAAGCTCCGCTCACCATTCTCGACGTATGATGCACCCATCCTACCCCATCAGCCCCCACCCGCTCATCACGGACAAGACCAAACAGGAAGAAGGCACACCCTTACTTCCAAAAAGCAGATGCAGTTTTCAAGGAACAACCGACGAGACCCTATATAGGGCCTCAGTAGCGAAGTAGTAATTCTCTCCAAACAGACCAGCCATGCTCTTCAGCACTACTGGCGTTCCGAGAAAGTCAACTCCGCGTCGGGAGCGGCGATGTAGCCCCTGACCCTGAGCAAGGCAAGAGCCTTTTTCAGAACCGCGAAAAAAAGAGGAAACCTCCGTGACAAGAACGGGGGGGGGTTCCGGCGGTAGGTAGGCTAACACCAGGGCGTTACGCAGCAGTCCGCAACCAGACCGCGCGTCGATCTCTGGAACAGGCTACTGACCTGCCCTTATGGAGGCGTCCGCTGGCCTCCCATCGCCGGCGGCCCGCTTCTATTCGGAAAGGTCCGAGAGGGAGAACAACGCCGTGACCTCCGTATCTGAGCATCGCCTGTTCGAGGCGCTTGCTACTATCACTCGCGCCTTTGCCGATGGGGGTGTCCCCAGCCTCGACGGTAGTGCAACCGGCTCGGAAGCACCCGATCCATCGCCGGCGATCGCGGCTCTGAGTCCGGAGGCCCGCGAGGTGCTAGGCGAAGCCGCACTGGCGGTGGCCTTCGGCGCCTTTGCTTCCCGCGGCGGAGATGGCGGGCCAATACATACCCTGACGGCCGCCATGGGCCTTATGGCGATCCTGGCGGATGAGGAACCCGATCCTCCGGCGGAGATCCAGGGGATCGTTGCCGACGACCAGAGGGTAGAGGCCGAGATAGACAGGGCCGGAGAGGTTATTGACCAGGAGTTTGGACGGGAGGCCGACGGCGAGGCGGTAACCAGCGCGCTCGAGGCACGTATCCTCGGCACGGCCCTAACGCTTGCGGGCTGCACCTTGCCGGAGGGAGTCGACGGGCAGGCCGCCGTGCGGCTCCGCGCTGCCCGTTATCTTACCAAGCTCGCGGCAGGCATCCTGCTCATGAACATCGCAAATGCGGCGACGGATGATCTCGGCGAAGTCCCATCACCCGGCGGTTGGTGAGCCGTGATGCCGTGGTCGAGTCCTATGTTCCATACCGCGCCAGGGTGAACTTCGGGCGGTCTCGAAGGCGAATGTAGGGGAGGATCGGGAGCTACCTGTGTGTCTCCGGCCCGGGGCGGCATTTCTGACCTCGGCTTCTCCTCGGGCAACAAGACCGGCAGCGAAGCTTTGCCAAGCGTCGGTCACGCAGGGCTAAAAGCTAAGGACGAGACTGTCTAAGCTGGCGGAGGCAGATGCCGGCGCAAGCGAGGGTGGTGAGGGCAAGGTGGAGGTCAGCGCGGTCCGAGGCAGTGTCTCGAACCGTAACGGACGGTCAGGCGTCGGAACTGGGCGAGCCGGGCGAAGGTGCGCTCTGCTACTCACCTGTGGCGGCCGAGACGGGTGCTGCTCTCGATTACCCGTCGCGCGATGCGCGGGGTGATGCCGCGGACGCGACACTCCCGGCGGCAACGGAGGAGGTCATACGCCTCGTCCGCGTGGAGCTTGGCGGGCCTGCGGCGTGGGCGACCGCGACGCTTGGCCGGCACGCCCGGCACCGCGTCCAGCGTGGGCGCGAGCTTGCGGCTGTCGTGGCGATTGCCCCCCTGAGTGTCAGGCCAAGCGGCGTGCCCTGGGCATCGGTGACGAGGTGACGCTTCGTGCCCGGCTTGCCACGGTCCGTCGGGTTCGGCCCGACCTCCTCGCCCCCTCTTCGCGGGCAGGCTCGCGCTGTCGAGCGCCGCCCAGCTCCAGTCCAGGGCACCCCCGTCCTGCAGCCGCTCCAGCAGCACCCGGTGCAGCCGGGCACAGACCCCGGCCGCGTGCCACTCGCCCAGCCGGCGCCGGGACGTCTTGCCGCAGCAGCCAAACCCGGTCGGTACCCCGCGCCAATGGATGCCTGTCCGTAGCACAAACAAGGTTCGAGGCACTGCCTCGGACGCCGAAGGCTGCCACCCAGCGCCGCCCGATCGGGCGCACGTGGCCAACCGCCCTTCGGCTTGGGCCGATCCCGCTGCAGCAGCTCTTCCATCACCGCCCAGAGGTCGTCAGGAACGTGCAGCGCCATCCCTCCTCAACGACTCAAAACCAGTTTTGCCCCGAGCTTTAAGCTCGACTTTGGCTCTCAGGCGGCGTGGCGGATGGCGTCGGCCGAGGCGCGCTGAAGTGCTGGTCGGGGTTTCGGGCCGTAGGTGCCGCGCCGTGAGGTGAGCAAAGCCCGTTCGCGCCAGATATGACGTCGCACGGCGGCGAGGGTGTCGCTGAAGGTCGGATGCGGCTTGCGGTACCAGGCACTGCTGGCCGCAGCTTCTCGCTCCGCAGGCTTGAGCCGGCCAGCCAGGAGGGTGGCGAGGAAGAACAGCGCGAGCAGGCATGGGGTGGTGCGGGCGATGGCGAGGTCCGACCACTGTCGCTGGGTCTCAACGCCGAGGTGGACGCGGTCAATCCGCCTTGCGGCTTGACCCTGGAAGGTGACCTCCAGTTGCCAGCGCTGGACGAACCAGCCCAGGATCTGCTCGGGCGCGCGGTCCGCATCGGTACACAGCAGGGCCTGCGGGCTGAACCGGCGCTGGGGATCGCGGATCAGCACCCAGCGGATCGGCACGACGGGCATCCCGCCGTGGCGCCAAACGGCGGTCGCGGTGCAGATCTCGACCTCGCGTTCGCCTTCACCGTACCAGCCCTGGACCAGCAGCGCCTGCCAGCGCGTGTCGCCATCCCTCAGCGCCTCGGACGGGTTCGGCAGCCGGGCGCCCTTGGTACGGGGTCGGCCGTTGGTCCCGGGCAGCCGGGGCAGCGCCGGGTCGTAGAGGGCCGCATCGAGGCGCAAGCGGGTGATGCCGGTCATGTTGTGGCGGGTCAGGGAGGCCAGCAGTTCCAGGGCGGCGAAGCCGCTGTCGCCGACGACGCCGACTTCCCACCCAGGCAGCCATCGACGCGCCTGCACCACCAACTTGCGTGCCCAGTCGGTGAGCTTCTTGTGCCGGAGGCCCCACACCCGGCAGTACCGCTCGGAGGGTGGCAGTGCGGTGAGGAAGGGCAATGCCCAGACCCGCCCGGCCCAGGGGACCGGGGCCAGCAGCATGGGGCTGATCCAGCACAGGCCGGAGGCCTTCACGAAGTGCCCATGGGAGGAGCGCACCGGGTCGCGGAGGATGCCCATTGCCGCAATCCGCTTGCCGCGGCGGCGCTCGATGGTGTCGTCGAGGCCCAGCACCACCGGCCCACTCGGCGCGAAAGCCTCGATCAGGTGGTCCAGCAGGAGGCGCGACGCCGCCCGGGAGCTCCGGGCCGCCCCGTTTAGCACCCGATGATAGTTCAGGAAGTGCCGTTCCCGTGCGAACCCGGTAACGCGGAGCAGGCTCGTCACCGTCCGCTTGCCCGGCGCCAGAACGGCCCCAATCAACAGCACCTCGACGTGGCGCCAACTCCGCTGGAAAAAGAGGGGCGCAAAGCTCAGGATCACCGCGGCGGAGCGGGTCGGCAGGCAGAACTTGGAGGCGTCTCTTGGCGGGGACGCATCCACCTTAGCCGGTCAGCCCGCTCCGCCGCCTATTCCCAGCTCGAATGGCCAAAATCGAGTTGGAAGAATCCAGCACAACCGTTTCCACTGCCGGTGAGTGATGACGCACATGGCGAGGAGGTTGAGGCCGAGGTGAATGTCATGGCGCCGCTCGTAGCGGGTGACGAGGCGGCGGAAGCCGCCGAACCAGGCGTGGGTGCGCTCGATCTTCCAGCCGTGCCGGCCGAGCTGGCCGCAGCGTTCGATCCCCCGGCGGGCAAAGCGGGCCTTGATGCCGCGCCTGCGGCAGTCGCCGCAGGCACGGCGAGAGCCGTAGCCCTTGTCGCCGAGCAGCTTGTCGGGCCTGCGGCCGGGACGCCCGCGTCGGCCGCGAACGGGCGGAACCGCGTCGAGCACGGCTTGAGTTCGGGACCATCGTTCCAGTTGGCAGGGGTAACGGTCAGGCCGAGAGGTGTGCCGTGTCCCTCGACCAAGACGGTTTTCTGCTGACGACGCGTCCTGATCTCGAGGAAACACGCATGCCGAAGAGGTGACGGCACTCCGCATATCTCTGGGCCGCCAGGGGCGTTCAGACGAGACTGCCTGCATAATCCAACGATCCAGGAGCAACCATGAAAAACGTGAACGCCTCAGCAATTGTTATTGCCGGCGCCGGCATCCTCGCCCTGGTCCTCGCCGCGCCGATTAGCTGGTTCCTGGAGCGAGGCTCGACGCAAAGCGGGGGTGGTGGCAGTGGCTTCGGTACCTCTCGTGGAGCGACCAGCAATCCATCGGCTGGGTCTTCGTCTCCGGGTCGTTGAGGCGAATGCATGCCGCGTGGCAGCCGCGTTCTGGGCGGAGTTGCCCCTGCCCTTCGCCCAGGCAGCTCTCTGCAACATCACGGGATCGTCTTGTTTTGAACCGGCCAAGATCCTGTGGAGGCCCATGGCCACCGAGCCATTACCAGTGTGGGCGGGTCGGGTGACAAGCGAAACAAGAAGATGAGGAAAGCCCTCAGCACCGAGGCCAAGGTGCGGTTGCTCTCTCGCCCCAGGCCGGGTGCGGAGCCGCCGGCAACGCCCCCAGACCACTAGATGCCGTCAGCGGCTGTCACACGGGCGTATGGCGGGCGCATCGGCATATCCTCCCCATCGCCATCTGCAGACGGGCCGGGACCTCACCTTTCCATCGGCGCGCTGAGCAATGTACAAAGCGGAATCACACATCGCTTGCGCAACGCAGCATCCTCCAGAAGGCCGAGTTCCAAGGGTGCTCAGGCCGCTTTAACGCTGCCGGCGTGAGCGAACGTGCGAGTCGCGTTGCCAGGAAGTCGATCGCCCATCGCCAACCTCAGTCCCGGCCCGGCCTGACCGTCAGAAAGTGCCGGACCATTGGCGCGTTCGGGCCGGCATGGAAGGCGCGCACGGCGCCCTGCACGTCCGCGTCGGCACGGGAGGCGCGGTGGTGCTGGCGCAGGTGCTCGGCCCAGCTCTCCACGGTGAACCACCCCACCATCTTCTCCGGGTCGGAGAGGTTCTTGGTGTTGCCCCAGTCGAAGGCGCCGTCGCGCCGCTGCTCGGTGGAGAGGTCCTCCAGGAGCGGAGGAACGCGGCGCAATCGGCCCTGGCGACCCGGTAATCGATGAGCCTGGGCACGGGGCCTCGGTTATGCGGCACGGGGCGGCGGTCAGCGGCTCCGGCCAGTGGTCGGAGGGGACGGGGTCCGCCTCCCCCGCCGGCAGCTTCACCCGGTGCTGCGCCCGCCGCTAGGCCGCAGGGCTGGTGCCCAGGACGCGCCGGAAGCACTTCGTCAGGTGCGGCTGGTCGCAATTGCCGCAATCCTGCGCGATCTCGGACAGGCCGCGCGCGGAAGCCCGCATCGTCGCCATGGCCCGCGCGAGGCGGCGTTGGAGGATGAAGGTGTGCGGCGGAGCGCCCAGGCCGGCTGGAAGGCGCGCGAGAAGTATCCGCCGCTCAGTCCCAGCAGCCCGGCCATCTCGGCCATCCTGCATGCCATCGGCAAGGTTAGCATCCATTTGACGCAGGACCTTACGGAACTGCCAGGGCGACAGGCGGCTGGCGGTCGGCTCGGCGAGCAAGGCCACACTCATCGGCAAGAGCGCCCTGAGGCGCCTTGAGCGGGAGAGCTCCGGCAGCATCCGGTCCGGGCAGGTGAATTGCCGTGAAAACCTGCGAGGCATCCGGCCACACGGCCGGTGCCGGCTTCGCAAGCGAGAATGCAGGTGGGAAGCCGGCTCGATTCCGGTTCTCACGCGCTGCCGGGAACAGGCACGCGCAGGGGGAACTCGCCTCGCCGGAACCGGTTTCGCGGCCCTGGCCAGGGTACCCTCCTGCCGATGGAGGAGGAGATCAGGCCACGGGCCGCTTGGCCAGGGCGAGGCCGATGCCGAGCGCGACCATCGCGGCTCCCGAAGCCTCTCGGAGCCTCCCGGAGCCTACGGATCAGCCCTGGCCGCCCTGCGGCGCCGTCTCGGATACCGTCCGCGGTAAAGGCGACCACGATGTCCGCCAGGGCGTTCGGCGCGACCGAGACGAAGCCGAGCACGACGAATTGCGGGGCGACATGGCCGGCAGAGGGGTCCATGAACTGCGGGTCGAAGGCCAGGAGGAAGGCTGTCGTCTTCGGGTTCAGGGCCTCGACCAGCACGCCTTCCCGAAAGGCTCGCCTCGGGCCAACCGGCGGCGATGCGGAACCGCCGTCCAGGACGGTCAGCGCGTCCCGGCGGGCGGAGCGGAAGGTGCGCAAGCCGATCCAGATGAGATAGGCGGAACCGATCAGCTGGAGCCCGGTGAAGAGCTCCGCGCCCGCGAGCACGATGGCGGAAACCCCCAGACTGCCCGCGAGGACATGGGCCATGCCGCCCAAGCCTTTGCCGAAGCTGGAGGGCCCCCTTCCGAACGCCCACCGGCGAGCGTGCGGGCAGCGACGTAGAAAATGTCCGGACCAGGCGTCACGGCGAGCAGCAGCGCCGCGGCGACGTGCAGGGCGAACTGAGGCAGGTCTGGCATCTCGATGAACTCCTGGTGGTCTCGTCAGGCCAGGGCGAATCAGGCCTGGAGGGCTGAGCCCACTCTCGGCGCTGCTGCCCCGCTTCAGCCCGGGATCAGGGCTGCCGCGGCGCGGTCCGAAACCCGGTCGCTGGCCGCGAGCCCGGCGGCCACCCCTGCCCGGTCCTCCGCGTTGCGGTTCTGGCTCATCTTCCGCTTGCCCTCGATCCGCGAGATCGCCATCCGCAATCCCACGACCCCTCGGAGCTGCGCGCGGATGAAGGCGGCCGGCGCGTCCGTCACCGCCCAGGGCTCCGGGCGGGCTTCCTCATGCAGCCTTGTCAGGCGGGTGACGACGTCCAGCAGGCGGTCGGCATCATCGAAGAACTCGGCGGGGCCGTAGGCATGGACGGCGACATAGTTCCAGGTCGGCACCACCTTCCCGTGCTCCCTCTTCGACGCGTACCAGGAAGGGGTGACATAGGCGTCCGGCCCCATGAAAAGCGCCATGGCTTCACCTAGGGGGGCCAACTTCCCCTGTGGGTTCGCACGCGCCAGATGCCCGTACAGCGTGCCGCAGGGCCCCTCCTCGGGTATGAGGAAGAGCGGCAGCGGCGTGGCCACGAGCCCCTCCCCCGTCGCCGTGACGAGGGTGGATAGGCGCGCCTCCCGCATCACCGCATGCAGGGCGGAGAGGTCCTCTTCGCGGAAAGCGGGCGGGACATACATGCGGGCGGCTCCTTGACGGCACTCGACCTTGCCCCGGAGATGGCCCAGAAGGAACGTCCAGTTCCCCGCGATCCCGCTGGACCAGTTCGGCAGCCATGCCACCCGACAAGCCCGCGCAGATGCGGATCACCCAGAGGATATGCGAGAGGGTCAAGGGCCAGATCGCGCGGGGATCGCTCGGCCCAGGCGCCCTGCTGCCATCCACGCGGTCACGGGCGGCGGAGTGGGACGTCTCGCGGACGACCGTCACAGCGGCCTACGACCAGCTGATCGCGGAAGGATACCTTCGCACGCGACAGGGAGCCCGCGCGCAGGTGGCAGGGGGTCTCGGCCTTAAACCTGCGCTGAACAACCTGCCCGGTTCCGCCGTGCTTCCGGACCGACTCTCCACCTACGGCCAGCGCCTCGCCGAGTTTCATCCACCGCCCGTCGCCGACAGGGCCCGATTGCTCACCGACTTCCGCCGCGGGGACCTCTCCGCAGGGGACTTTCCGAGGCTGGCCTGGAAGAAGGCGCTCGGCGCGGCCCTGCTCCGCCACCGAGGGCGGCTCCGCTACGGCGATCCACGTGGCTCGCCCGAGTTCCGGGCGGCCTTGCAGGGCTATCTCTGGCGAGCCCGCGGGCTTCGCTGCGAGCCGGAGCAGATTATCGCGGTGAATGACTCGCAGCAGGGCCTCGGCCTCTGCGCGCGACTGCGGCTCTACCCCGGGGGACGGGGCCATCATGGAGAACCCGGGCTACAATCTCGCGCGCCAGGTCTTCATCCCGGGCGGCGCCGAGGTGATCCCGGTTCCCGTCGATGAGGACGGCATGCGGACGGAGGACCTGCCCGCGGCGCGGCTGGCCTATGTCACCTCATCCCGCCAGTTTCCCCTCGGCAGCGTCATGTCCGCCGCACGCCGCCGGGATCTCCTCGCCTGAGTACGAGGCATGGGCGCCTATGTCATCGATGACGACTACGGCAGGGAGTACCGCTTCGACATCGCGCCGATCCCTCCCTTGCAGGCCCTCGATCACGCCGGGCGGGTCATCAGTCTCGGCACGGTCTCGAAGACGCTCCCCCCACCCTGCGCCTCGGCTACCTCGTCGTCCCGGCGGCGCTGTCCGAGGCCTTCGCCAGGGCGAAGCGGCTGGCCGACAGGCACACGCCTGGGCTGGAACAGGAGGCCCTGGCCGAGCTGATCGAGAGCGGCGCCTATGAACGACATCTCCGGCGCGTCCGCCGCCGCAACGGAGAGCGGCGCGCGGCACTGCTGACCGTCCTTTCCGCGACGCTTGGCAGCGGAGCGACGGTGACCGGCGCCGGTGCCGGGCTGCATGTCGTCGTCTGGCTGAACCGGGTGCCGAAGGCGCGAGGGGACGCGCTCGTCACGCGCGCGCTCGCGGCGGGCGTCAGCGTCTATCCCGTCAGCCCCCTCTACACCTCTGCCCAGGCAAACGCCCGGCCCGACATGGCGGGGCTGGTCATGGGATTTGCAAGCCTGGACGAGCGGGCCATCGACCGGGGCGTGCGGGCGCTCAGCGAGGTTCTCGCGGCCCTCGCCGCGGGATGATCCGAAGGTCACGGACCGGTGCATCGACCGAGGCCGGGATCGGCAGTCGCCCGACAGGCTCGCGGACACACCTGGCGCCCCCGCCCCGGCGCCGGCGCCGGCGGCTTCAACCCTCGGCCGGGAAGAAGGCTTCCAGCTCGAACTCGTGCTTCACGAACACGGACTTGATCACGACATAGGAAAAGTACTTCTCGATCCCGATGCTGAGCGCGAGCATGTGCTCGATCCGCTCCTGGTAGTGCGCGATCGAGCGGGTCATGAATTTCAGCAGGTAGTCGTAGCCGCCGCTGACGAGATGGCATTCCACCACCTCGCTCATGCCGCGGACGCTCGCCTCAAAGCGCTTGAAGTCGGCGCTGCGGTGGTCGGAAAGCGTGACCTCCGTGAAGATGGTGACGGTGTCGCCTAACTTCTGCAGGTTGAGATGCGCGCCGTAGCCGGTGATGTAGCCCGCCTTCTCCAGGCGCTTCACGCGCGTAAGGCAGGGGCTCGGTGAGAGCCCGGCCGCCTCTGCGAGATCGACATTGGTGGCGCGGCCATTCTTCTGAAGATGGGCGAGGATCCGGAGGTCGATCCGGTCGAGTTTCGGGAGGCCAGCCACCATTCACGATCATCCGGGCGATGTCCGTCGCGACACGGACTGGGCGCGCGAGCCGCGCCCGGAACAAGGCTAGCTTGCCGTGATGGCATGTGACAAGCGCGGGGGGCCCCTAATACCCCCGCAGCCTGTCCACAAGGCCGAGCATCGGCTCGCCACGGCGATGGCGGCGGATGTTCTCGATCACTGCCTCTCCGCCCGTTTCAGCATGCGTCATGCTCGCCACATGCGGGGTGAGCCAGATGCGCGGATGATGCCAGAAAGGGTGGTCCGGCGGCGGCGGCTCGGGGTCGGACACGTCCAGGATGGCCGCGGAGACCTGGCCGGAATCGAGCGCGGCAAGCAGGTCGGCCGCGACCAGATGGCCACCACGGCCAGCGTTCACGACCCCTGCCCCGCGCGGCATCACGTCGAAAAGCGAGGCGCACAGCATGCCCCGTGTTTCCTCCGTGAGGGGCAGGAGGCAGACGAGGATGTCGAGCTCCGCGAGGAAGGCCGGCAGCTCCCCCGTGCCGGCGAAGGAGGGCGCGCCGTCCAGGTCGCGCCGGCAGCGGCTCCAGCCCGAGACGGCGAAGCCGAAGCCGCGGAGCGCTTTCACGGCCGCGAGGCCGAGCACGCCAAGACCGAGCACGCCCACGCGCCGCCGTTCTGCCCTTACGCCCTTGGTGGCTGCCCAGATGCCGCGCCGTTGTTGGTCCAGGAATAGCGGGAACTCGCGATGGAGGGCGAGCACGGAGAGAGTGACGTACTGCACCATCCCCGCCGTCAGCCCGGGCTCCACCATCCGCACCACCTGCACCGAGGGCGGCAGGGCGCCAAGGTCGAACTGATCGACGCCGGCGCCGACGGAGAACAGCACCTCCAGCGCGGGAAAGCGCGTTGCGATGTCCTCGGGCGGCTGCCAAGCAGCGAGGTAGCGCACCCCGGCCGGGTCGCCGGTCTCCGGCCAGATGTGGAAAGGAAGATCAGGGAGCGCCTCGGTGAAGAGTCGCCGCCACTCGGCGCCGCGTAGGGGCTCGGACTTGTAGACGAAGCTCATGCCCGCTCAGCCCAGCGCCTGGCTGACCAGCGCGAAGCGGGCCACCGATCCGTTGCCGCCCGGCGCGGCGCCGCGCACCATCACCTCGCCGGTGCCCACCTCGGCCAGGCCGAGGGCCTCGATCCAGGAGGTCAGGCCGCTGCCGTCCGGCACGTCGATCCGGATGAACTGGCCGGAACGCGAGCCGAGCCAGTGCGCGACCAATGCTCGCGCGCCGGCCTCGTCAGGCGCCACGACCGGCCCGATCAACTGGCCATGCCCGAAGCGGCGGATCAGCGCGAAGCCAATCGCCTCCCCCTCACGGTCGAGCACCACCCCGTCCGAGACGGGCAGCAAGGCCTCGACCAGCGCGTCCCGCGGCATGCCCGCGGCCTGCGCGTCCAGCGCGGCGAGCACGGGCGCGTCGCTGCGGCCCAGGGGGCGCAGGCGCTGGCCCGGCGGCAGCGGGACGAGTTCCGCCGAGAAGCTGCTGCCCTGGTACTGCCGCACCGTGCCGACGGTCGCGAAACCCAGGCTGCGGTAGAGGGGTGTGCCTGCGGCGGTGGCGCAGAGCGTTACGCTCCGCCCGCCCAGCATCCCCATCACCCCCGCCGTCAGCGCGCGCCCGATTCCGCGCCCTTGCGCCGCATCGGCGACGACGACGAGGCCGAGCGTCGCGGCATCCGGTCCGAAGCGCCAGCCCAGGGCCGTGCCGACCAGCTTCCTGTCCAGCTCCGCGGCGAGTCCCTCGCCCAGCGCCAGGCAGAAGGCCCAGTCCTCCAGGCGATGAGGCCAGCGCAGCGCGGCCGTCAGCGCCTGCGCCGCCGGAAGATCATCGTCCCTCAAGGGGCGGAGCTGCACGGCATCCATCGCCGGTCGAGCAGTCATGCGGGCCTCGCCACCATCCTCTCCGAAGGGCAGGGATAAACCATGCGCGCGGCACGAGCTTCCGAAGTCGCGGCCGATTCAGCATCTTCCGCTGCGCCGGCCGGTGTGCCGCCAGTTGTGCCGATCCGCCCCCCTGAATCGGCATGATCTTCGCTTCGCACCGGTCCGCCATAGCTTTCGTGCCAGCGGCCGACCCATAGGATGTTGCAGAGCCGGCGATGCCGGACTGGACCGAAGGACGCCCGATGCCGCAGCTAAGGCCCAAGTTCATCACCTTCGATTGCTACGGCACCCTGACGAATTTCCAGATGGGCCCGCTGGCGCGCGAGCACTTCGCGGACCGCGTGCCGGCGGAGCGGATGGACGCCTTCGTCCAGGACTTCAGCGCCTATCGGCTGGACGAGGTGCTCGGTGCCTGGAAGCCCTATGCCGAGGTGCTGGACAGCGCGGTGCGCCGCACCTGCAAGAAGCACAGCGTTTCCTACAGGGAGGGCGACGGCGCACGCTTCTCGGACGCGGTACCCACATGGGGCCCGCACCCGGACGTGCCGGAGCCGCTCAAGCGCGTGGCGAGGGAGTTTCCCCTCGTCATCCTGTCCAATGCCGCCAACCACCAGATCCACCAGAACGTGGCGAGGCTGGAAGCGCCCTTCCACGCGGTGTTCACGGCGGAGCAGGCGCAGGCCTACAAGCCGCGCATGCAGGCCTTCGAGTACATGCTGGGGCAGTTGGACGCGCGGCCCGAGGATCTGCTGCACGTCTCCTCCTCCTTCCGATACGATCTGATGACCGCGCACGACCTTGGCATCCGCGACAAGGCCTGGGTCAATCGCGGACACGAGCCCCGGGGGAACGCCTTCTACGGCTTCCACGAGATCGCCGACATCGGCGGCCTCCCCGGCCTGCTCGGCCTCTAACCGTCCAGATCCGTTCAGGAGCCCCGCCCATGTCGCCGCCCGTCGATCCCGTCGCCAGTGATCCGGAACTGCCCGAGGAGGTGGATGTCGCCATCATCGGCGGCGGCATCGCCGGGGTGACGGCCGCCTACTTCCTGGCCAAGGCGGGACGCCGCGTGGCCTTGCTGGAGAAGGGCGTGATCGCAGGCGAGCAGTCCAGCCGCAACTGGGGCTGGTGCCGCGTGCAGAACCGCGACGAGCGGGAGATTCCGGTCATGCTCCGCAGCATGGAGCTCTGGGAGTCGCTGCCGAAGGAGGCCAGCATCGATGTCGGCTTCCGCCGCACGGGGCTGATCTACGCCACGCGCAACAAGCGCGACCTGGAGGATTGGCGGCGCTGGGTGGAGATGGCCCGCAACTACCAGTTCCACAGCCGCATCCTCACCGCCGCCGAGGCGCGCGAGATGGTTCCCGGGCCGGATGGCGGCTGGATCGGCGGCGTCCACTCGCCGCGGGACGGCATGGCGGAGCCGCGCAAGGCCGCGCCCGCCATCGCCGGCGCCGCGCGCAAGCTGGGCGCCACCATACACCAGCGCTGCGCGGTGCGCGGGCTGGACATCCAGGGCGGGCGCATCGCGGGCGTCATCACCGAGCGCGGGCGGGTCCGCGCGGCGCAGGTGCTGCTGGCGGGCGGCGCCTGGTCCTCCCTGTTCCTGCACCGGCACGGGCTGGACCTCCCGCAGTCGAGCATCCGCTCGACCGTCTTCGTCACCGAGCCCGCGCCGGAGATCACGCCGGGCGGCCTGCACACCACCGACATCACGATCGCCCGTCGCGGGGACGGCAGCTACATCATCGCCGCCAACAACCGCGGCCAGATCGAGATCACGCCGCAGGGCCTCCGCTACGCTCGCAAGTTCTGGCCGACGCTGGTCGCGCGCCGGAAGATGGTGAAGTTCGGCCTCGGCGAGTCCTTCTTCCGCGGCCCGCAGGCCTTCCCCCGCCGCTGGCGCATGGACCAGCCCACGATCTTCGAGGAGGAGGACATGCGCGTGTTGGACCCCACGCCTAAGGCCGGGGTGGCGGAGCCCGCGCTGAAGCAGCTCGCCGCCTCCTTCCCCGCCCTGGCCGGGGTGAAGATGGGCCAGATCTGGGGCGGCTGGATCGATTCCACGCCGGACGCGGTGCCCGTGATCTCCCCCGTGGACGCGCAGCCCGGCCTGTATCTCTCGACCGGCTTCAGCGGCCACGGCTTCGGTATCGGGCCGGGCGCGGGCCAGCTCGCCGCAGACATCATCATGGGTCGGACGCCCGCGGTGGACCCCTCCCCATTCCGGTATGAGCGCCTGGTGGACGGGTCCCGCATCCAGAAGCCCGGGATGATGTGACGATGAGGCCGGTGCCCTACTGGCTCGACACCGCCACGCCCTTCTCGGGCGCGGAGCCGGGCCCGTTGGAGGGGAGCGTGGACGTGGCGGTGATCGGCGGCGGGTTCACCGGCCTTTCCGCCGCGCGCGCCCTCGCCCGCGGTGGTGCGAGCGTGGCGGTGCTGGAGAAGGGTAAGGTGATCGGCCAGGCTTCCGGCCGGAACGGCGGCCATGTGAACAACGGCACCGCGCACAACTTCGCCGCCCTCGTGGAAAGCCTCGGGCTGGACCGCGCCCGCGGCATCTACCGCGCCTTTGACGACGCGGTGGATACGGTGGAGCGCCTCGTGGCGGAGGAAGGGATCGCCTGCGACTTCCGGCGCTCGGGCAAGATTAAGCTCGCCGCCAAGCCGCAGCATTACGAGAAGATCGCGCGCGGCTTCGAGCTACTGCAACGCGAGGCCGATCCCGAGGCAAGGCTGGTCCCGCGCGAGGCGCTGCGCCAGGAAGTCGGTTCCAACACCTTCTTCGGCGGCATCCTGCACCCCAGGAGCGCGCAGATGCATGTGGGCCGCTTCGGCGCCGGGCTCGCCGAGGCAGCCAAGCGCCGCGGCGCGCGCATCTTCGAGGACGCGCCCGTCACAACCATGCGGCGGGAGGCGGGTGGCCACCGGATCGCTACGACGCGCGGGACGCTCCGGGCGAAGCAGGTTCTACTCGCAACGGGTGCGAGCAAGCTCGGGCCGATGTACTTCCGCCGGCGCCTCGTCCCGCTCGGCTCTTACGTCATCGTCACCGAGGCGCTCGGCGCGGACCGCATCGCCGCCATCATGCCGACGCAGCGCACGGCCACCACCACGCGTATCATCGGGAACTACTTCCGTACCACGCCGGACGGGCGGCTCGTCTGGGGCGGGCGCGCGCGCTTCGCCCTGCCCTCCCAGGCCTCGGACGCGAAGAGCGGCCGCGTGCTGGAGGCACAACTGCGCGACACATTCCCCCAGCTCGGCCCCGTGCGGATTGACTACTGCTGGGGCGGCACGATCGACGCAACGCAGGACCGGCTGCCGCGCGCGGGCGTGCAGGACGGCATCTTCTACGCCACGGGATACAGCGGCCATGGCGTGCAGATGTCCGTCCATATGGGCGAGGCGATGGCCGCGGTGATGGGCGGCCGCCCAGAAGCCAATCCCTTCCGCGACCTGCAATGGCATCCCGTGCCCGGCCATTTCGGGCCGCCCTGGTTCATGCCTATCGTCGGCTTCTACTACCGCGTGATGGACCGTATCTCCTGAAGCCGGGCGCGCGGCAGGCTCTGCGGTCGGGGCGGGCGCGATCGGCACATTCCCTGTTGCGGCCGCGCGAGTTCGGCATGATCCTGCGGGCCTCAGCGGCGCAGTATCGGGGGTGAGACGGGCAGAGAACCCGACCCGGGCGCCGCACGTCCCACGGCAAGTGTCACTGACCGCGCTGTTCGGCGCGCAAGGCAACCAGCACCCGGCGCCCAAGGCCCCGGGTGGAACACAGCGGGGAACTCACACCATGGACGAGACCGGCCGCATTCTCTCACGCCCCGCGCTGCACCGGCGCGGTTTGCTGGCCTTGGGCGCCGGCGCGGCAATCGCGGGCTCCTCCCAGGCCCGGGCCCAGTCCCGCCGCCCCGTGCCACCGCCGCCCAGCACCCGCAGGGGCCAGGTGGTGGTGGGGATCTCGCAGGAACCCACCGTCTTCAACCCGGTGATGCCGGGCATCGAGGTGGACGAGACGGTCTGGATGAACGTATTCAGCACACTCTGGTATCCAACCCCGGAGGGCGAGCTGGTGCCCGACCTGGCCAGCGAAATTCCCTCCGTCGCAAATGGCGGCATCTCGGAGGACGGGTTGGCCTGGACCGTGAAGCTGCGGGAAGGCGTGGTATGGCACGACGGCACGCCCTTCACTGCCGAAGACGTGCGCTACACCCTGGATCTCATTAACAACCCGGCCTTCCGCACCCGCACGCGCGTGGGCCACAGCCTCGTGCGCGATATCGTGGTCAAGGGGCCGCACGAGATTTCCTGGCGCATGGAGAAGGCCTACGCGCCCTATCTCGCGCTGATGGCCAATACCTACGTCGTGCCGAAGCACGTCCTGGAGAAGGCGAGCGATCCGAACACGGCGCCCTTCAACAACAGCCCCATCGGCACCGGCCCCTTCCGCTGGGACCGACGCGTGCCCGGCGACCACATTCAGCTCGTCGCCAATGACCGCTACCACGGCACCGGGCCCTATCTCGAGCGCGCGGTGCTGAAATACGTGCCGGACCAGACGGCGCTCTACGCGCAGTTCCGTACGGGCTCGGTGGACACGATCATCGGCACCGGCATCCCGGCGAACTTCTTCGCCGAGGCGCAGAAGCTGCCCGGGCGCCGCGTGGCCACCTCGCCCAATGCCTCGCTCGAGGTGCTGATGCCCAACCTGGAGCACCCCGCGCTCGCGGACAAGGCGGTGCGGCAGGCGCTCTACGCCGGCATGAACAAGAAAGGCATCATCGACGTCATCTTCTACGGCATGCACAAGCCGACGGAGTCCTTCGCGCCGCAGGAGTCCTGGGCCTACAACCCGAACCTACCCGCCCATCGCTACGACCTAGCGCAGGCGAACCGCCTTCTCGACGGGGCGGGCTGGGCACGCGGCAGCGGCGGCATTCGCCAGAGGAACGGCGTGCCGTTGGAATTCGCCGTCTCCACCACCACCGGCGCGGCGCTGCGCGAGCAGGTGCAGCAGCTCCTAATGCAGGACTGGGGCAAGCTCGGCGTCTCGATGAAAATCAACAACATGCCCGCGGCGGTGATCTGGGGCGAGTTCTATGTCCGCTCGAAGTTCCAGATGCTGATGGTCGGCACGGCCTTTCGCACGGGCATCGACCCCGACCCGGCCACGCGCTTCGCTAGCGACGCCATCCCCGTGCGCGGCGGCAGCGGCGGCAACTACATGCAATGGACGAATGCCGAGGTGGACCGCCTGCTGTCCGAGGGCCAGAGCACCTTCGACCAGGAGCGCCGCAAAGCGATCTACTTCCGCCTGCAGGAGATCGTGCGGGAGGAGCTTCCGATCCTGCCGATCTACCAGTACGCGACGGCCGAGGGCACGAAGGACACGTTGATCGGTTTCCGCCCGAACGTGAATGCGCGTCAGAACACCTGGAACATGCGGGAGTGGTACTGGGCGAGTTGATTGCCCGGGGCGCCGTCAGGCCGGCGCGGGCTCGGGTTGCAGCACGGCGTCCCCGTGCTGCAGCGTGCCGCCCTCCTCGACCTCGCAGTAGAGGCCCAGGTTGCGTCCGAAACGGTGCAGCAGGGCCCGGAAGACCTCCCGGTCCTCGGGCAGCCCCTCCTGGGCGAGGGTGGTGAAGGCGCAGCGCGCGCAGGGGATGGTGCCGCGCAGGACCACGTTCCCCAGGCGGAAGCTGCGTCCGCGCAGCGCGTATTCGGGGATGCCGTCCACGCCTTCCGGCGTCTCTACCAGGATGTTGGGGCGGAAGCGGCGCTCGTCGATCTCACTGGCCGGCAGCACCGTGCGCAGCGTCCGCAGGGCAGCCGTCGTCAGCAGGTGGATCGGCGCCCGGCGATAGCGCGGGCGTGCCCCATCACCCCCATAGGCGCGGATAGCGGCAGGGAAGCCGAGGAAGGCGGAGAGATCGTCGGCGGGCCGAGCATCGACGGCACTGCCCCAGTGCCGCCCATCCAGGCTCACCTCCAGCCCGCCATCGGCTCCCAGGCGGGAAAAGGCGCGCGGCAGGGCCGACCATCGCCGGTCCCGGCCGGGGTAGGCGATGTCTCCGCTCTCCGCGTTGAAGACGCCGTGCGTGCGGTCGCCCTCCATGCCCGATGCGAGGACCTCCGCGCGCTCCAGCCGCTCTCCCGCCATGGAACTGACGGGAAAGCGCCAGAGCGCGGCGACGCGCCCGAGCGGCTCCACGCTCACGCCGCGACGCTCGTCGGCGACGCGAGCGCGATGTCGTCCCGGATGCAGGCCTTGAAGTGGCCGGGCGCCACCTCGCGCAGCGCGGGTGGCGCTTCGGCGCAGGCCGGCAGGGCGTAGCGACAGCGAGTGCGGAAGCGGCAGCCGGAAGGCGGGTTCAGCGGGCTGGGCACGTCGCCCACCAGCACGATCCGCTCGCGCGTCACCGTCGGGTCGGGGATCGGGACGGCGGAGAGGAGCGCCTCGGTATAGGGGTGTCGCGGGGTGGCGAAGAGCGCCTGGGTGGGCGCCACCTCCACGAGGCGGCCGAGATACATGACCGCAACGCGGTCCGAGATGTGCCCGACCACCGCGAGGTCGTGCGAGATGAAGAGAATGGTGAGGCCCAGCCGTTCCTTCAGGTCCAGCATCAGGTTCACCACCTGCGCCTGGACGGAGACGTCGAGCGCCGAGACGGGCTCGTCCGCGATCAGGAGCTCCGGCCGCAGGATCAGCGCGCGCGCGATGCCGAGGCGCTGCCGCTGCCCGCCGGAGAACTCGTGCGGGTAGCGGGTGATGTGTGAAGGCAGCAGGCCGACGAGGGAGAGCGCCTCCTCCACCCGCCGGCGCCGTTCTGCCGCGCTGGTGGAGGGCTCGTGGATGGCGAGCGGCGCACCAACGATCTCCTCCACCGTCATCTTCGGGTTGAGCGAGGCGTAGGGGTCCTGGAAGACGAGCTGCATGCGGCGGCGGAAGGGCCGGAGCGCATCGCGCGACAGGCCGGTGATGTCCGTCCCGCCGAAGCGGATGCTGCCTCCGTCCGGCCGAGCGAGCCGCAGCACGGTGCGGCCCACCGTGCTCTTCCCCGAGCCGGACTCGCCGACGAGGCTCAGCACCTCCCCGCGGCGGATGTCGAAGGAGATGCCATCCACCGCACGGACCTTGGCGCGCGGGCGGAAGGGCCCGGGGCGCGGGCCGGCGAACCACTTCCGGAGATCGCGCACCTCCAGCAGCGTGGCATCATCCACCACCATCCCGTCCATCACGCCGCACTCCCAGCCAGTTCGGGCCAGCGCACGCAGCGCACGAGGTGCTCCGGCCTGGCGAGATCGAGCGCCGGCACCGCAGCGTCGCAGAGGCCGGGCTCGAAATGTCCGCAGCGCGGCGCGAAGCTGCAGCCGGGCGGCGGGGCCAAGGGATCGGGCACCGCGCCGGGGATGGCCTGCAGCCGCTCCCGCCCCCGCCCGGCCATGTCCAGCCGCGGCACGGAGCGCAGCAGGCCGCGCGTGTAGGGCATCAGCGGCGCGCCGAAGAGCGGCCGGACCGGCGCCTGCTCCACGACGCGGCCGGAATACATCACCATCACCCTGTCCGCGATCTCCGCGACGACGCCGAGATTGTGCGTGATGAAGATCACGGCCATCCGCGTCCGGTCCTGCAAGCGGCGCAGCAGGTCTAGGATTTGCGCCTGGATGGTGACGTCGAGCGCGGTGGTCGGCTCGTCGGCGATCAGGAGCTGCGGCTCGCAGGAGAGTGCCATGGCGATCATCACGCGCTGCCGCATTCCCCCCGACATCTCGTGCGGGTAGCTGGAGAGGCGGCGGCGGGGATCGGGGATGCCGACTAGCTCCAGCAGTTCCGCGGCCTTCCCCAGCGCGGCGCGGCGGCCCAGCCCCTCGTGAAAGCGGATCGCCTCCGCGACCTGGTCCCCCACCCGATGCACGGGGTTGAGCGAGGTCATCGGTTCTTGGAACACCATCGCGGCGTCTCGGCCTCGCACGTCGCGCATCTCGTCCTCGGGCAGGGAAACGAGGTCCCGCACGCGCCCGTCATGCCCGCGCAACAGGACCTGGCCGGTGATGCGGCAGAAGGGCGCGCGCGGCGTGAGGCGTAGGATACCGAGGCTCGTCACGCTCTTGCCGGAGCCGGACTCTCCCACCAGGGCCAGTGTCTCGCCCCGGCGGAGGGTGAAGGACACGTCGCGCACGGCCGGCAGGGCGCCCGCCGGCGTGTGGAAGGCGATGGAGAGGTCCCGGACCGAGAGCACCTCGTCCTCGGCCAGCAGCGCCGGGCGCGTGTCCAGGGGCATGGGGAGGTCCGGCATCATCGCCCCCCCATCCGCGGGTCCAGCGCGTCGCGCAGGCCGTCGCCGATGAAGTTGAAGCTCGTCACGGCCAGGGTGATGGCGGCGCCGGGGAAGATGGCCAGCCAGGGCGCGCTGGTCAGGTAGCTCTGGGCATTGTCCAGCATGTTGCCCCAGCTCGGCGTCGGCGGCTGGATGCCGTAGCCGAGGAAGCTGATGTAGGATTCCGCCAGGATGGCGTGCGCCACGTTCAGCGTGGCCGCCACCACAATCGGCGCGATCGCGTTCGGCAGCAACTCCCGCGTCATCACCCGCGCGTCGCTCGCGCCCAGGGCCTCGGCCGCCACTGCGAAATCCCGCGCCTTCAGGGCGCGGATTTGCGCTTCCACGATGCGCGCCACCTCCATCCAGGATGTGATGGCGATGAGCAGGATGATGGACCCCACCGCCGGCCCGATCAGCGAGGAGACGGCGAGCAGAAGAAAGATACTGGGGAAGCAGAGCATCGCGTCCACGAAGCGCATCAGCACTGTGCCCAGCCAGCCCCCATAGTAGCCGGCGACGAGCCCGACCGCGATGCCGATCACCATGCTGATCACCATGGCGGCGAAGCCGACGGAGAGGGAGATCCGCCCCGCCATCAGGATGCGTGCCAGGATGTCCCGCCCCAGCGGATCCGTGCCGAGAAGATGCGCACCCGAGAAGGGTGGCGCGAAGCGCTGCATGATGTCGATCTCGGTGTCGGAGAAAGGCAGGAGATAGGGTCCGACCGCGCAGGCGAGAGCAAGCAGGGCGATGACCACCGTGCCGAACACCGCCAGCCGGTGGCGCATGAAGCGGCGCAGCGCGCTATCCCGCCTTCGCGCCGGCCGCGGCAGGGCAGCGTCGGCGGTGGCCGTGCTCATCGAAGCTCCGCTCATGCGCCATGCGCCCCCAGGCGCGGATCCGCGACGTGGTAGAGCAGGTCCGCCAGCAGGCTTCCCAGCAGCACCAGCACCGCCGTGAACATCAGGATGCCCATCACCACGGGATAGTCGCGGTAGCTGATGGAATCGAGGAAGAGACGGCCCATACCCGGCCAGGTGAACACCGTCTCCGTCACCAGCGCACCGCTGAGCAAGGTGGGCAGATGCAGGCCGGTGATGGTGATCATCGGCAGCAAGGCGTTTCGGACGGAATGGTGGATGAGGATGCGCCGTTCCGGAATGCCTTTGGAACGCGCGGTCCGGATGTAGTCCTGGTGTATCACGTCCAGCATGGAGGAGCGCATGTAGCGGCTCCAGACCGCCGTGCTGACGAGGGCCAGCACGATGCAGGGGCCGATCAGGTGATGGATCTGGTCGGCCAAGGATTCGTCCCCGATGGTGTAGCGGTTCCCGGCCGGCAGCCATCCCAGGCCGACCGAGAAGACGTAGATCACCACCAGCCCGAACCAGAAGGTGGGGATGGAGAGCGCGACCATCGCGCCGATGGTCGCGAGCGCGTCGAAGAGGGAGTAGCGGCGTATCGCGCCCAGGATGCCCACCCAGGCGCCGATGACCATGGCCAGGAGCGTGGAAGTCAGCATCAGCTCCAGCGTCGCCCCGATATGAGAGCCGATGACGGAGAGAACGGGCTGCCCATCCCGATAGGATGCCCCCCAGTCGCCGCGCAGCATGCGCCAGAGCCAGTCCACGTACTGCACGGGCAGCGGGCGGTTGAGCCCGAGCTGCTCGGCCAGCCGGTCTAGGTCCTCCTGCGTCATGTCGCCGCCCGCGGCGAACTGGGACAGGGGCCCGCCGGGCGCCATGTGCAGGATGGCGAAGCCGATCACTGACACGATGAGCAGGAGCCCCGCCGCCTGCAGCAACCGTCTGCCGACATAGCCCCCCATGGTGTCAGAACCGGTGCCGGAGCAGGGCGCTCGCGGCCAGGAGTGGATCGGCGGCGGTGATCCTCCCCGGAACGCTCAGCCCGCACCGCGCGCCGGACGCGGAGGACGGCTGGCAGGCGGGGTGGCTCGGGTCGCTCACGCCCATCTCCTATCGAAGTGTCGCGGCTGCCGGACCGCGGAATGGCGTCAACGGTTCATTATGATGAAATCTGGGTCAAGCAGCTTCTTGCCCCCTCTCGGTGACAGCACCCTCGGCTAGACAGGGATCTTTGCTGAATGACCAAGGGGAAGGCATGGTTGTACGCGCGTTGGGCAATCGGCTTTCCCCGGCCGGGGATGCAGAATATTGAACATGGGATCGGTGACCCGCATCCCTGACAAGGATCTCTCGGCATGACGGCGGCGAAGCCGGTCCTGGCAACCGGGGGAAGCAGCAAGCAGGTCGGCGCCCGTCTTCGCGCGCTGAGGGCCGCGCAAGGGCTGACCATCCTCGAACTGGCGGCCAAGGCGGGCCTCTCGGCCGGGCTGATCAGCCAGATCGAGCGGGGCAACTCCAACCCGTCGATGAGAACGATCCAGCGGCTGCGGAGCGCGCTCGGGATCAATATCTGGGAATTCTTCGGACAGGCCGAGCGGTCCGACGACGGGGAGCCGCCCTTCGTGCGCCGCCGCGATCGCCGCGGCCGCATCGTGGTCGGGCGGACGAGGCTGGTGAAGGAGCTTCTCTCCCCGCGGGGTGACAGTGCCCTGCGGTTCATGCTCATCACGCTGCCCCCGGGCGGGGTCAGCGAGGACGTGCTCATCGGCCGGGGTGAGAAGGGTGGCTATGTCCTCTCCGGCCGCGTCGAGCTCACGGTCGATGGGCGGCACTCGGAACTGTCCGAGGGCGACAGCTTCCAGTTCGAGAGCCACCTGCCCCACCAGCTGGCCAACCCGACGGGGGAGGAAGCGGTGGTGTTCTGGATCATGAGCGTCCTTGAGGGTCACTTCTGAGGCGCGGGTGCTTCGCAACCCACCCCAGCCGAGGCGCGCACGGCCACCCGCCGGCGACAGAGGCGCCGCGCATGACTGCATGCATCCCCTCTCCAGGCGTCACGGAGCGCCCATGGACATCACCGTCAAGGTGAACGGAACCGAGTGGCGCCTCGCCGTCGATGTCCGAACCACCCTGCTCGACGCTCTGCGCGAGCACCTGGACCTCACGGCACGAAGAAGGGCTGCGACCTCGGCCCGTGCGGCGCCTGCACGGTGCTGATGGACGGGCAGCGTGTGCTCTCCTGCTCCACCCTCGCCGTCGCGGCCGAGGGGGGCGCGAAGCCCGACGATCGAGGGCCTTGCCGGCTAGGAGGACCCGCTTCACCCGATGCAGCAGGCCTTCCTGGAGCAGGACGCCTTTCAGTGAGGCTACTGCCCCCCGGGCAGATCCTGGCGGCGATCGCCTGCGTCCATGAGGGACACACGAATTCCGACGACGAGATCCGCGAATACATAAGCGGCAATCTCTGCCGCTGCGCCGCCTATCCGAAGATCGTTGCCGCCGTGCGCCAGGCCAAGCTCCTGATGGAGCGCGCCTGAGATGCGCCCCTTCCTCTATGAGCAACCCGCCAGCACGCCCGAAGCGATCGGGGCCGCGGCCCGGCACGTGCCGCCCCGCGGCGAGGGGAGAATGTCCCGAAGGGGCTGCCGCCGGAGTCGATCGACAAGGCCTATCAGGGCCAGATGTCCATGTCCCGCGGGCGCAGCCGCGAGGATGTCACCGCCTGTACCTTCGGCGCGCAGTTCATGGAGGTGCGCGTCCACGAGCGCACGCGCGAGATCCGCGTGCCCCGCGCGGTCGGCGCCTTCGCCGCAGGGACGATCGTGAACCCCCTCACCGCGCACAGCCAGTACATGGGCGGGATAATCTGGGGCATCGGCAGCGCGCTGCACGAGGAGACAGAGATCGATCCCAAGGCGGCGCGCTACGTCAACGACACCATCGCGGAGTACCTGATCCCCGTGAACGCGGACATCCGCTCGATCGAGGTAATCATGTTCCGGAACGGGACGAGGGGGTGAACCTGCTCGGCATCAAAGGCATCGGCGAGATCGGGATCGTCGGGATGAACGCTGCGGTCTCGAACGCCGTCTTCCACGCCACGGGGCGGCGGGTCCGCGACCTTCCGATCCGGGTCAAGGACCTGCTCTGACGCGCCCCGCCCGGGCCCACGGAGGCGTGGCTTGTCGTTCTGGGCGGGCGGGCTACCCTCGCCCCGAACGGACCGGAGACGCCGATGCCCGCCCAATCGACACGCCGTCTCGTCCTCGGGGCCGTCCTGGCCGCCCCGGCCCTCGCAGTGCGTGCCCAGGCCGTGCCCGCCGTCACCGTCGGCTCGAAGCTGGACACGGAGAGCGCGATGCTCGGCCAGATGATCGCGCTGGCGCTGGAGGCGAAGGGGGTGCCGGTGCGCCCGCGACTTCAGCTCGGCCCCACCCGCATCATGCGCCAGGCGATCCTCTCGGGAGAGGTGGACATCTATCCCGAATACACGGGCAACGGCGCCTTCTTCTTCCAGCAGGAGACCGACCCGGCCTGGCGGCGCGCCGACACGGCCTTCGAGCGCGTGCGCGGGCTGGATGCGGAGCGGAACAGCCTTCTCTGGCTGCGCCGGGCACCGGCCAACAACACCTGGGCGATCGCCATGCGCGAGGACGCGGCCGGCAGCATTCGCTCCCTCGATGATCTCGCGCGGCACCTAGCAACGGGGGGTGCCTTCAAGCTCGCGGCCTCGGCCGAGTTCGTGGAGAGCCCCGCCGCCCTGCCCTCCTTCCAGTCGACCTACGGCTTCACCCTAAGGCCGGAGCAAATGCTCATCCTGCCCGGGGGCGACACCGCCGTGACGATGCGGGCCGCGGCCGAGAGGCTGAACGGGGTGAACGCCGCCATGGTCTACGGGACGGACGGCGCCATCTCCGCCCTCTCCCTGCGGGTGCTGGAGGACACGAAGGGCGCCCAGATCGTCTACGAGCCCGCGCCGGTCGTGCGGAAACCCGTGGCGGACCGTTTGCCCGGGTTGGAGGACTGGCTGGGGCCGGTCTTCGCCAGCCTCACGGCCGAGCGGCTGCGCGCGCTCAACGCGAGGATCGTGGTGGAGGGGCGTCCCGTGCGGGACGTGGCGCAGGAGCACTTGCGAAGCCACGGCACTTTCCGGTGATGGGGCGGTTGCTGCCCGGGGGCGGCCAGCCCGCCTTGGCGCTGCTCGCCCTGGCGGCGATGGCGGCGCCCTGGTGGCTGGGCTGGGTCTCGGTTGCCCCGAACCGGCTCCTCTCCGCCAGGCTCGCGCCCTTGCCCGGCGCGCTGCCAGTGACCGTCGCCTGGGCCGGCTTTCACTTTTCCTGCCTCGCGTTGCTCGCGCTGGCTTGGTGGGGCCGGGTGGAGCGCTGGGCGGAGGTCGTCGCGGTCCTGGCGGTGCTGGCGCTGGCGGCGACCGTCGGCCTGGGCGCGGCGGCGGCGCTGCCGGCGGGTACCCCGCTGGTCCGCGCCTCGCCCGCTGCGGGGGCCTGGGTGGCGCTGCTGGTGCTCGCCCTCGCCACTGCCACCGCCTCCGCGGCGCGCGGGGGTACGCCCGCCCTTCCCCTGGCCGCGGCGCTGCTAGGCCTCGGCGCCATGGCCGTGGCCGGGGTGTTCGACTCCCTCTCGCTCGCCCGGGAGGCGGCGGGGCGGGGCGGGGAGCTGCGCGCGGCGCTGCTGGGCCATGCGGCGCTGGCGGGCGGGTCGCTGGCCCTGACGCTGGTCGCCGCCGCGCCGCTCTCCGCCCTGGCCCTGCGGCGGCCGGCGCTGGAGGCGGCTTTCCTCGGCCTCGCCTCCGGGCTTCAGGTAATCCCCTCCCTCGCCCTGTTCGGACTGCTCATCGCGCCCCTGGCGGCGCTCGCCGCGGCGGTGCCGGCGCTGCGCTCGCTGGGGCTGGGCGGGATCGGACCGGCGCCGGCGGTGATCGGCATCTCGGCCTACCTGCTGCTGCCGCTGGCGCGCGGGCTGGTGGCGGGGCTGCGTGTGGCGCCGTCGGAGGTGCTGGAGGCGGCAAGGGGACAGGGTCTCTCCGAGGCGCAGCTCCTGCTCTCGGTGCGGCTCCCGCTCGGGGCGCCGGTGATGCTGGCGGCGCTGCGGCTGGCGGCGGTGCAGGCCGTGGGGCTGGCGGTGCTGGCGGCGCTGGTGGGGGGCGGCGGGCTGGGATCGCTGCTTTTCCAGGGGATCGGCCAGCTCGCCTCCGACCTGATCCTGCTCGGTGTCCTCCCGGTGCTCGCCCTGTCGCTGCTGGCGGATGCAGGCCTGGCGCTGCTGGCCCGGCTGATCCCCGCCGCATGATCCGCTTCGAGGGCGCGGGGCGCCGCTACGGCGAGGTGCGGGCGGTGCGCGACGTCTCCTTCGAGGTGCCCCGGGGCGCGCTCTGCGTGCTGCTGGGGGAAAGCGGCTCGGGCAAGTCCACGCTGATGCGGATGGTAAACCGGCTGGTGGAGCCCGATGCCGGCCGCGTGCTGCTGGAGGGCCGCGACGTGGCGGGGCTGGACCCGCAGGGGCTGCGGCGAGGCATCGGCTACGTCATCCAGTCCGTCGGCCTCTTCCCGCACTGGGACGTGGCGCGGAACGTGGCCACGGTGCCACGGCTGCTGGGCTGGGATGAGGGGCGGGTCGCGGCCCGGGTGGAGGAGCTGCTCGCCCTGGTCGGGCTGGACCCCGCCACCTTTGGCGGGCGGCGGCCGGCCACGCTCTCGGGCGGGCAGGCGCAGCGGGTGGGGCTGGCGCGGGCGCTTGCCGCCGACCCGCCCGTGCTGCTGATGGACGAGCCCTTCTCGGCGCTGGACCCCGCCACTCGCCGGGGATTGCAGGCCGAGCTGCGACGCATCCACCGGGAGACGGGCAAGACGATCCTCCTCGTCACCCATGACGTGGAGGAGGCGCTGGCCCTGGGCGACCGCATCGCGGTGATGGAGGCGGGATCACTGGTGGTGGAGGGGCCGGCCCTGGCGGTGCTGGGGCGCGGCGCGCCGCCCGCGGTGCGCCGGATGCTGCGGCCGGAGGCCCTGGCATTCCAGCGCCTGGGCGTTCTCCCCGCCGCGGGATTCGCCGAGGCCGGGCCGGTTCCCGGCGCGCCCAGCCTGCCGGGTGATGCGACGCTCCGGGACGCGCTGCTGCTGATGCTGGCCGAGGGAGCTGGTCGCGTTTCCCTGGAAGGACCGGCGCCGCGGCACCTCACCGTTGCCGGCGTCCTGGCGGCGCCCTGGGCGGAGACGCGGGAAGCCGGGGCGTGAGGCGCCGCCTGGCTTGGCTGGGGGCAGAGGCGGTGGCCTTCTTGGTCGCCCTCTGGGCCGCGCCGCGGGCGGGGCCGCTCTGGAGTTGGCTTTTCCCGGAGGTCTCCAAGCCGGTCTACACCCAGGACTCCTGGCTCACGCTGCTGGGCTCGCATCTGGCGCTCTCGGTCGGGGCGGCGGCGATCGCGGTGCTGATCGGGCTGCCGGCGGGGCTCGCGGCCACGCGGCCCGGGGGGCGGCGCCTGATACCGGTGGTGGACGCGGCCTTCAGCCTCGCCCAGGCGGTGCCCCCGGTGGCCGCGATCGCGCTCTCCCTCCCGCTGCTCGGCTTCGGCGCCGCACCCACCCTGCTGGCCCTTGTGCTCTACGCCGTCCTGCCGGTGCTGCGGGCGACGGTCGCCGGGCTGGAATCCGTGCCGGGCGAGGCGCTGGACGCCGCCCGGGGGCTCGGCCTCTCCCCCTGGCAGAGGCTGAGGGAGGTCGAATTGCCGCTGGCCTGGCCGGTGCTGCTCTCCGGCTGGCGGGTGGCGCTGACAGTCTCTGTCGCTACCACGGCGGTGGGGGCGGTGGCCGGAGCGCGCTGCCTGGGCACGCCGGTCATCATCGGCCTGTCCAACGCCAACCCGGCCTATGTGCTGCAGGGCGCGCTCTTCACCGCCTGGCTGGCGCTGCTGCTGGACCGCGGGATGGGGCTGTTCGCACGGCTGGAACCGTAACATCCAGCCGGTGCCGCGACCTGTTCCGGCGGGGGCAAGCCGCCCCCCTCGTGAGCGTGCCTCGCATCGTGCCAGCCCGGACGAGCCGCGTGCTCTCCGCAAGCGGCGCGGCATCCTGACCGGATTGGCGGGAAAAGAGAAGGTCTCGGCTGGGCCGGGACGGTGTAGGCTCGGGCGGCGCGGGAGACGCTCAGCCCGCCGCGTCACGCCTGGCGAGTTGGTCGAGGATATAGCTGGCGATAACGATGAGAGTTCCATTGCCCGACACGACGATCGGGCGCTCGTCCTCGCGCGGCACCTCCAGCGTGGCGAGCTGGCTGTCCAGCAGCGAGGCGGGCATGTAGTGCCCCGCCCGCGTGAGCATGCGGGGGCCGATCAGCGCGGCCGTGCCCTCGATATAGACGAGCTGCACGCCCTGGCGAGGACCGATGATAAGGTCCCGGTAGCTGCGCTTCAGGGCGGAGCAGGTCACCACGCCGGAACTGCCCGTCTCCAGCCACCCATCGATCACCGCGGCGATGGATCGTAGCCAGGGGGCGCGGTCCTCGTCCGTCAGCGGGGTCCCGCCGCGCATCTTCTCCACATTGCCGGCGGAATGAAGCTCGTCGCCTTCTTGCAGCGCGCAGCCCAGGACCATCGCGAGAAGCTTCCCAACCGTGGACTTGCCGCTGCCGGACACTCCCATCAGCAGGATGACGGCGGGCCGCCGAAGCCGCGGCTTCGGCAGCTGCGCGGCCAGGGCCGTCAGCTCGGGCTCAGGATTCAAGCGGACAACTCCGGTCTCCGTGCCGCGGCGGCCATGCCGGCCTTTGTCAGTCCGCCTTGGCCGGCGACTGCGTCTTCGGTTCGAGATGCCCGCCGAAACCGAAGCGCATGGCGGAGAGGATCTTGTCCCCATAGGTGTGGTCCTGGCGGGAGCGGAACCGCGCGAAGAGCGATGCCGCCAGCACATTGGCCGGAACCGCCTGTTCGATGGCTGCCTCGATTGTCCAGCGCCCCTCGCCGCTGTCGTCCACATGGCCGGAGAAGCCTTCCAGCGGCTCATCCCTCGCCAGGGCCGCGGCCGTGAGGTCCAGCAACCAGGAGGAGATCACGCTGCCGCGCCGCCAGACCTCGGCGATGTCCGCCAGCCTGAGGTCGAAGCGCTCCTCCTCCGGGAGCCTGTCACTCGCCTTCGTCCTCAGGATGTCGAAGCCCTCGGCGAAGGCTTGCATGAGACCGTACTCGATGCCGTTGTGGATCATCTTGACGAAGTGGCCCGCGCCGGTCGGCCCGGCATGGATGTAGCCCAGCTCGGCGCGGGGATCGTGCCCCTCCCGCGCGGGCGTGCGGGGGATCGAGCCGAGCCCGGGGGCGAGGGTGGCGAAGACCGGATCGAGATGCTCGACCGCCTCCGCCTCTCCACCGATCATCATGCAGTACCCGCGCTCCAGGCCCCAGACGCCGCCGGAGGTGCCGATATCGACGTAGCGCAGCCCCTGCCCGGCGAGCTGGCGCGCGCGGCGGATATCGTCCTTGTAGTAGGAGTTCCCGCCGTCGATGATGATGTCGCCGGCCCTCATGGCCGCCGCCAGGCGCGTGACCATCTCGTCGGTGATCGTGCCGGCGGGGAGCATGATCCAGACGATGCAGGGGCCGTCCCCGTTCAGGGCCTCGATCATCGCCTCCGGCGACTCCACCGGAGTTGCGCCCTCCGCGCCGAGCGCCTGCCTCGCCCCGGGATTGGTGTCGTAGACGACGCAGCGATGGCCACCGCGCATCAGGCGGCGGACGATGTTGCCGCCCATCCGCCCCAGGCCGATCATCCCGAGCTGCATCCCGCTCTCCCGCACCACGATAGGAATCGGCGGGTTCATCATACTGTTTCGGCCGGCTGGCAAGCTGTCTCGCCCGGCTCCCATAACCCCTCCACCCTTCCACAAGGCGGCGTGCCCGGTCCCGGCCCGGCGTCGAGAGCCTTGCCCAGGTCCTTCCCTTGGGGTCCCGGGTCGGCCGCGGCGGCGGGCGCAACGACAATGCTGCTCACCTACTCGATACGTGTATGGGCATTTCCGGCTTATCGCAGGTTAACTCCGGCGGGGTGACGAGTCCCGTTGCCCATTTCCGCATCGGGTTCCCTGGAACCAGGCAGGGACGGCCCGGCCAGGGGGCCGGTTGCTCCTCCTGTTGGCGGGGCTGAGTTGGAATCGTTGGAGGTCGGAGCTTGACGCCGGTGCAGTGCCACGAGGCCCGGAGACTGCTGGGCTGGAAGCGCCTTGAACTCGCCATCCGCGCCCTCTGCGCGGAGGTCACCGTGCGGAACCTGGAGGAGCAGCGATGCCGGCCGAGGCCGTCCACTATCGCCGCCCTGCGGACAGCCCTGGAGGAAGCAGGCATCGAGTTCCTGAGGGAGCGGGAAGGGCTCGCGACGGTAAAGCTGCGCGAGGACCGCGGCGCGAGGCTCCCGTCGCGCCAGGACTGCCCGGGCTAGCCATCCCGGTCACCTCTCCTATCTGGTTCAAGCATGCTAATGCGCGACTAAGCCAACGCGCATCCGGATCGGCTGGGTCCTGGCCGTTCCCGGGCGGGCTGCCTGCCCGGCCGAGATGCAGGGGCAGGGGAACGGGATGGGTCAGGGATCCGGCGTGAAAGACGGCGAGAGCGGGCAGGAGAACCGGGCACGCGAGGAACGTTTTCTGGACAGGCAGGGCAGCGGGAATCAGGCGAGCAGTGGCGTCCCGGCCGCAAGCGAGCACGAGGGGGCGACCTACTCGCCCACCGGCGGGCCGGGGGTGAACCACTGGCAGGAAGCGAGGATCACCGAGCCCGGGCTCGACGACCGCGGGGACGTGTTTTTCGCGGCCGTCGAGATGACCCGCATGCCGATGATCCTCACCGACCCGAACCTGCCCGACAACCCGATCGTCTTTGCGAACCGGGCTTTCCAGGACCTCACGGGCTATCCGCAGGAGGAAATCGTCGGGCGGAACTGCCGCTTCCTCCAGGGCGCGCAGACCGACCGGGAGAAGGTGGCCGAGCTGCGCGACTCCGTGGCCGCGCAGCGCGCCGTCTCCGTGGAGCTGCTCAACTACAAGCGCGACGGCACGCCCTTCTGGAACGCCGTCTATGTCGCGCCGGTCTACGGGAAGGAGGGGCGGCTCCTCTACTTCTTCGCCTCGCAGCTCGACGTCACGCGGCGCCGCACCTCCGAGCAGGCCTTCCGGCAGGCGCAGAAGATGGAGGCGATTGGCCAGCTCACCGCGGGGCTGGCGCATGACTTCAACAACCTTCTCCTCGTCGTCTCCGGCAATCTCGACTTCCTCCGGGCCAAGCTCGACGACGAGCGGCTGCGCCGCTATGTCGACCGCGCGAGCGAGGCCGCCGAGCGTGGCGCCCGTCTGACGAAGCAGCTCCTCGCCTTCGCGCGCAAGACGAGGCTCGAGCCGAGGGCGGTGGACCTCACCTCCCTCGTCACCGATTTCGCGGAAATGCTCGAGAGCACCGTGGGCGGGCGGGTGTACCTGCAGATCAACCTGCGCCGGAAGCTCCCCCCGGTGCAGGTCGATCCCGTGCACCTGGAAATGGCGTTGCTGAACGTCGTCATCAACGCGCGGGACGCCATGCCGCAGGGCGGGACGGTGACGGTCTCGACCTCGGCGGTGCCGGCCGAGGATGGGAAGGCGTCAGGCTCCTATGTCATACTCTCCGTCACCGACGAGGGCATGGGCATGCCGCCCTACGTGCTGGAGCGGGCGACCGAGCCCTTCTTCACCACCAAGGGCACGGGCAAGGGAACGGGCCTCGGGCTGGCCATGGTGGCGGGCTTTATCCAGCAGTCCATGGGCAGGCTGGAGATCGATAGCGCCCCTGGCCAGGGCACGACGGTCCGCATGATCCTGCCCCTGGCGGAGAGGTCCGAGTTCCCTAGCCCGGCTGTCCCACAGGCGCAGGAGCCGCCGCGCGAGGCGCCCCGGGAGGTTGCCGCGACGGTGCTGATCGTGGAGGACAGCGAGGACGTGCTCGCCGTCGCGCGCGAGCACCTAGCGCTGCTTGGCTATCGCGTGCTGACCGCGAGCAGCGCGGACGAGGCCCTCGCGCTGCTGGAGCGGCCGACGACGGGCAGGATCGACCTGCTCTTCTCGGACATCCTCATGCCCGGCAGCATGAACGGCATCGTTCTCGCCGAGCGCGTGCGCGAGCGGCGGCCGGACATCGCCGTGCTCCTCACCACGGGCTACAACGAGGACCTCGTGGCGGACACGCCGCGCGCGCCCTCGATGGACGTGCTGGGCAAGCCCTACCGCCCCACCGAGCTGGCCGACCGGGTGCGCGCGGCGCTGAACCGCGGCTCCAGCGGCGGGCCGGACGGCGCGCCACCCCCGCGGGGGGCGACCGGGCCCCGCCACGAGGGATGAGGGGATGACCGCGGGCCCGCCCCCCTCCCCTTCCCGCCGCGACCCGGCCCAGGGCGGCGGACGCCGTTCCCTCATCGCCCTACTCCCATCGGCCTCCCTCTCACGGCCCGCCCGCGCCCTCGATGCCGCTCCGCTGACCCCGGACATGCCCGCCGGCGCCGCGCTGCTCGACCGGATACGCCGGGGCGGCACGGTCCTGTTCATCCGCCACGCCGACACGGCGGGCGAGCCCTGCGACCGCGGCTTCATCATCGGCGACCGCGCGGGGCAGCGAAACATCTCGCCCGCCGGGCGGGCGCAGGCCGCCGAGCTCGGGCGCCGGATCGCGGCGCTTGGGATCCCGATGACGAGACCCGTCCTCGCCAGCCCGGTCTTCCGCGGGCGGGACACGGCCGAACTCGCCTTCGGCGCCGCGGAGGTGGCCGTCACCGACGGGCTAATGGCTGACGACTACGCCGGCCCCCGCCTCTCCTGGGTGCTGGCGGAGCACCGGCGCCTGCTGTCGGAGCCGGTTTCGGCAGGAACGAACCGCGTGCTGGTCGGGCATCGCGGCCCCGTGCAGCTCCTTCTCGGGGAGCCCGTGGCGGGCACGCGGCTGCCAGAAGCCGGGATTCTCGTCGCCGAGCCGACCTACGGCCTAGGCTTTCGGGAACTGGGCATTCTCGCACTGGTGCCGCCGCTGAATGGCGGGAATCCGTCCTGCCGCTGACGGCAGGGCTGCCAGACGGCTTCCCCCAGATAACGCCAGCCCTCCTCGGATCGCCCCTTCCCCGCTCCTTTTCGGGCGAGGTCCACCCAGGGCGCAAGCCGCCCCGAGCTGGCAAATGAACCACCCCGGCGCCATCCCGGACTAGTGGACGGCTTGCTCCGGGGACGATTTTCAGCGACCAACCGGCAGCCGGTCCACCTTTCCAAGAGCGAACGAACCATGACGACGATCTGGATTGATGTGGAGGATCTGTTCGACTACGCGCGGGTCAACCCTCGGCCGAGCGGCATCCAGCGGGTCGAGTACGAGATCTGCCGCTGCCTCGTCCGCTCCGCAGGCGTGGAGCGCGTGAAGTTCCTGCGGCACGGCCCCGGCGGCACCTCCTTCCAGGCCGTGCCCTGGACCGATGTCGAAATCCTGTTTACCGGCCTCAGCACCCCTGCTCCCGCGACGGAGGAGGAAGCGGCGAGCGATCCGGCCCCGGCGACGGGAACCCTCACGCCTTCCGTCCCCGACCTGATCCCGCCGCCCCCCCGCCGCCGCCTGCGCCGCCGCTTCCTGAGCTGGGCCGCGCGCCGCGTGCCGGGCCACCTGCGGGACCCCCTTGCCACTGCCTTCTTGCATCAGGTCAACGCAATCCACACCGCGATGCATGCCGGGCGGATCGCATGGGAAGCTACCTTCCCTCGCCGCCCCGCGCCCTTGCCGCAGGTGGCCGCTTCCCCGCCGGCCTCGGAGGAGGCCATTTCCGCTCCGGGCCAAGAAGCATCGATGGTGGCGGAGCCGCTGCAGCAGTCCTTCGATGCCCGGGCCGGAGACCTCCTCCTCGTCCTCGGCTCGCCCTGGTTCCACCGGGACTACGCTTCGCTCATCCAGGCCGTAAAGGCCGAGAAGGGCCTGCGCTTCGGCGTGCTGATCTACGACATCATCCCGCTGCGCCGCCCGGAATGGTGCGACCACACCCTCATCCAGCTCTTCGAGGGCTGGCTGAGCACGGTGCTGCCGCATGCAGACGCGCTGATGGCCATCTCCCAGGCCAGTGCGGACGACCTCGCGGCCTATGCGAAGGAGAAAGGCTGGCCGCTCCAGGCGAGGCCTGTCGCCATTCCGATGGGCACGGGCTTTGGCGCCCCGGCCCCTGCCGTCCGCCTTCCCGGGCGCGAGTATCCGGAGCCCGGCAGCTACGCGCTGATCGTCTCCACCATCGAGGCCCGCAAGAACCACGTCCTTCTCTTCCGCGTCTGGCGCCGGATGCTGGAGGAGATGCCGCGGGAGAAGGTGCCCACCCTCGTCTTCGCCGGGCGCGTGGGCTGGATGGTCGCCGACCTGATGCAGCAGCTGCGGAACGCCCACTACCTCGACGGCAAGCTCGTCATCTTCCAGGACCCGACAGATGGCGAGCTGACCACCCTCTACCAGGGCGCGCAGTTCACCCTGTTCCCCTCCTTCTACGAGGGCTGGGGTCTGCCGGTGACGGAGAGCCTCGCCTTCGGCAAGCCCGCCATCATCTCCAACACCACCTCCCTCCCCGAGGCCGGCGGCGCGCTGGCCCGCTACTTCGATCCGGAGAGCACCACGGAGGCGTATCACGTGATCCGCGAGGTGGTGGAGGACCCGGAGGGCCTGCGTAACTGGCAGGCGAGGGTGGCGCGCGATTTCCGCCCCGTCGCATGGGACGAGGCGGCACGGGCCGTCCTCCGCGCGCTGGAGGAGCCCGCCGTCACCCCGGCCTGAGATCCGTCCGCCGGCCAAGCCGGCGGGCGCGGCTCAGCGCCAAGCCTCCAGCAACTCGTCCGTCGTCACCGTCTCCACCTGTTGGCCGTAGCGCTCTCGGTACAGGGTGAGCAGCGCGTCATGCGTCCGGTCGGACGATGAGCAGAGGGCGTCGGTCGGCACGACCACGCGGTAGCCCAGGTCGACCGCGCCCAACACGGCGCCGAGAACGCAGACGTCCGTCTCCGCGCCGGTGATGATCAGCGTGTCCACGCCGCGCCCCTTCAGCAGGGCGTGCAGCTCCGGCTGCACCCAGGGTGAGTAGACCTTCTTGTCCAGCACCGTCGCGGGCGGCACGAAGCGCGCGAGCGAGGGGATGAGCTCCATCATGGAGGGCGGGAGCGCCTCCTGCGTCATGCTCTTCCAGCGCTCCCAGTAATGGCGCCAGGTTCCCTCGCCCTCCCCCGTCCGGGCGGCGGTGATGAAGCGGGTGAAGACCGTGCGCTCGGGATGGGCGGCGACGATGCGCTCCACTACGGGCAGCACGCGCTTCATCCAGGGCGTGTGCCAGTCCGTCCTTTCCGCGAAGAGGTTCTGCATGTCGATGCAGAGATGGGCACAGTTCTCGCTCAGTGGCCCTTGGTAAAGCCCTTTCTCGTCGGGCATCGCGTTCCCCCCGGCTATGGACCCGGGAGGAACGCGCGGGGCAGCCGCGGGATTACCGCGGCCGCGGGCTCAGCGGCCCTTTTCCTTCCGCCAGGCCGCGAAGGCCTCGAGGTTGGAGGGGTCCGTCGCGGGATAGAGGCCGATGATGGGCTGGCCGCCGCGGACGCGCTCGGTCACGAAATCCTCATAGGCGGTCATCTCCACCGCCTCGGCCGCGATCTCGTCGGCCAAATGGGCGGGGATGACGATCACCCCGTCCCCGTCGCCCACGATGACATCGCCCGGGAAGACCGGCGCGTCGCCGCAGCCGATCGGCACGTTCAGGTCGATCGCGTGGTTCAGCGTCAGGTTCGTGGGCGCCGAGGGGCGGGAGTGGTAGGTCGGGATGTCCATCGCCGCGATCTCCACCGCGTCGCGGAACCCGCCATCGGTCACCACGCCCGCGACGCCGCGCACCATCAGCCGCGTGACGAGGATGGAGCCGGCCGAGGCCGCGCGCGCGTCCTTGCGGCTGTCCATCACCAGCACGGCGCCGGGCGGGCACATCTCCACGCCGCGGCGCTGCGGGTGCTCGGGGTCGCGGAAGACCTCGAGCTTGTTCAGGTCCTCGCGCGCCGGGATGTAGCGGAGCGTGAAGGCCTCCCCGACCATGCTCTCGCTCCGAACGCGGAGCGGGTGCACGTCCTGGATGAATTGCTGGCGGAAGCCGCGCTTGTAGAGCGCGGTGGCGAGGGTGGCGGTCGAGACGCCCTTCAGCTTCTCGCGCGTCTCGTTCGACAGGGCCATGGATCGTTCCTCAGTAGATGGCGGGCTCGGGCACGGGGGCGCCGAACTCGGTGCGCAGGAAGTCGAAGTCGCAGCCTTCGTTTGCCTGCTGGATGTGCTTGCTGAACATGTAGCCGTAGCCCCGCTCGTAGCGCGCCTCGGGCGCCTTCCACTCCGCGCGGCGGCGCGCCAGCTCCTCCTCGGACACTTCCATGTTGATCGTCCGCGCATCCACGTCGAGCGTAACGATGTCGCCGTTCCGCAGCAGGGCGAGCGGCCCGCCGATGTAGGACTCCGGCGCCACATGCAGCACGCAGGCGCCGTAGGAGGTGCCGGACATGCGGGCATCCGACATGCGCAGCATGTCGCGCAGCCCCATCTTCAGCAGCTTCTTCGGCATGGGCAGCATGCCCCATTCCGGCATGCCCGGCCCGCCCTGCGGCCCGGCGTTGCGCAGCACCATCACCGTGTCGGGGGTGAAGGGATAGTCCTCGTCCTCCACGGCCTTCTTCATGGAGGGGTAATCGTCGAACACCACGGCCGGGCCGGAATGCTTGAGGAACTTCTGGTCCATCGCCGCCGGCTTGATCACGCAGCCGTCGGGGGCGAGGTTGCCCTTGAGAACCGCCAGCGATCCCTCGCCGTAGATCGGATTGCTCGTGGGGCGGATGACGTCGCTGTTGTAGACACGCGCGCCCTCGATGTTCTCGCCCACCGTCTTGCCGGTGACGGTGACGCAGGAGAGGTCCAGGTGCTCCCGGATCTCGTTCATCAGAGCCCGGATGCCGCCGGCGTAGAAGAAGTCCTCCATCAGATAGGTGCTGCCGGAAGGCCGGACATTGCCGATGACCGGCACGCGGCGGGAGTAGCGCTCGAAGTCCTCGAGGCCGATATCCTGCCCAGCGCGGCGCGCCATGGCGATGAGGTGGATGATCGCGTTGGTCGAGCAGCCCATGGCCATCGCCACCGCGATCGCGTTCTCGTAGGAGGCGTGGCTCTGGATGCGCTGCGGCGTCAGGTCCTCCCAGACCATCTCCACGATGCGCCGCCCGCTCTCGCTGGCCAGGCGGATATGGCCCGCATCGGCGGCGGGGATGGAGGAGCCGCCCGGCAGCACCATGCCCACGGCCTCGGCAATGGCCGTCATGGTGCTCGCCGTGCCCATGGTCATGCAAGTGCCGTAGGAGCGCGCGATGCCGCCCTCGACGCCGAGCCAGTCCTGGTCGGTGATCTTGCCCGCGCGCAGCTCGTCCCAGTACTTCCAGCTGTCGGAGCCCGAGCCGAGCACCTTGCCCTGCCAGTTGCCGCGCAGCATCGGGCCGGCCGGCAGGAAGATGCACGGGATGTTCATGCTCGTCGCGCCGAGCAGCAGGCCCGGCGTCGTCTTGTCGCAGCCGCCCATCAGCACCGCGCCGTCCACGGGGTGGGAGCGCAGCAGCTCCTCCGTCTCCATGGCCAGGAAGTTGCGGTACATCATCGTCGTCGGCTTGACGTAGCTCTCGCTCACCGAGATCGCCGGCAGCTCCACGGGGAAGCCTCCCGCCATCAGGATGCCGCGCTTCACGTCGTCCACGCGCTGCTTGAAGTGGACGTGGCAGGGATTGAGGTCGGACCAGGTGTTCACGATGGCGATCACCGGCTTGCCCGTCCATTCCTCCGGCGAGTAGCCCATCTGCATCGCGCGGGAGCGGTGGCCGAAGCTGCGGAGGTCGGCCGGGCCGAACCAGCGCGCGGAGCGCAGCTCCGCCGCCGTCTTTCGGGCGGGGCCCTTCCTGGTGGTGCCGGGCTCGAGCGGCTCGGGGGGCAGGTTCGGATCGTCAGCCATGGTCATTCTGCCTTTATGTCTTTCCGGCGTTTCCCCCCTCGGCAGCGATGCGAGGGCGGCGGCGGGGAGGTGGCGGCCCGCCGGAGCGCCTAATCGATGCTGATATTCGCGCGCTTGGCAACGTCGCCCCAGCGCTTCGTCTCCGCCTCCACAAAGGTGCGGAAGTCCTGCGGCGTGCTGCCGACGGGGGTGATGCCGAGTTCGCGGAAGCGCTGCGCGACGGCGGGCGCGGCCAGGGCCGCCGCTGCCTCGCGCTGCAGGCGCTGCACCACCGGCCCGGGCGTGCGGGCGGGGGCGAAGAAGCTGCGCCAGGAGAGGCTCTCGAAGCCGGGCACCGTCTCCGCGATGGCCGGGATGTCCGGCGCGGGCTCCGCGCGCCCCTGCGAAGTGACGCCGAGGATGCGGATCTTGCCCTCGCGAGCGAGCGGCCAGACGGAGGAGAAATTGTCGCAGGCGATGGACAGCTCGCCCGAGACCAGCGCCGTGGTGACCTGTCCGCTGCCGCGATAGGGCACGTGCTCCATCTCCGTGCCCGTGAGCTGGCCGAAGAGCGCGCCGGCGAGATGGACCGAGGTTCCGACGCCGGAGGTGCCGAAGGCGAGGTCGCGCGCCGGGCGGGAGCGGAGCAGGGCAACCAGCTCGGGGATGTTCTTCGCTGGGAAGTTCGTGGTCACGGCCAGGGCGTTGGGCTGGGTGGCGAGTTGCGCGAAGAGGGCGAAGTCCCGCAGGTTGTCATAGGGGATGCGCGGGTAGATCGCCGGGTTGATCGCGTGGCTGCTGATCGTGCCCAGGCAGATCGTGTTGCCGTCAGCGGGCGCGCGGGCGCAGGCCTCCGAGCCGATATTGCCGCCGGCGCCGGGGCGGCTCTCCACCACGAAGACCCGGCCGAGCGCCTTGCCCATTTCGATGCTGACCAGCCGCGCGACGGTGTCCGAGGTGCCGGCGGAGAAGGGCACGATCAGGCGGATCGGCTGGCTGGGCCAGGAGGGGGCCGCGCCCTGGGCGATGGCGGGCAGCGCGGCGATTGAGAGCAGGGCCGAGAGCGCGGCGCGGCGATGAAGGAGGTGCATGGTGGGAGTCCCTCTTGGCGCGGCTTCGCCGCTCTCGTTCGGCGCCGGCATCTGATATATGAGATACAAAAGCAGTCAAGTTGCGCTGTCGGGGCTCGTCCGTGGCTGCTAGGAAAGGGTGGAGGATGAACTCGCCGCGCTTTTCCAACCGGGCCCATGCAGAGCCTGGCACCGCCATGGCGGGTGCCGGGCTCGACGGGCTGGCCCCGCTCGGACGCCGCAAGTCGGCCGCCGAATTCGCCTATGAGCAGCTCCGCGAGGCCGTGATCTCCCTCTCCCTGCCGCCGGGGACGGTGCTGGCGCGCGGGGCCATCGCGCAGCGGCTGGGCCTGAGCCAGACCCCCGTGCGAGAGGCGCTGATCCGCCTGCAGGAGGAACGGCTGGTCGAGGTGGTGCCGCACTCGGCCACCCGCGTCTCGCGGATCGATCTCGCGAATGCGCGGGAGGCGCATTTCCTGCGGCTCTCGATCGAGCTGGAGATCGTGCGGCAGCTGGCGCGGGTCCCCTCCCCCTCCCTGGCTGGCGTACTGCGGGAGGGAATCGCGCGGATGCGGGCCGCGCTTGCCACGGAGGACCATGCGGGGGTCGCCGGGGCGGACGAGGCTTTCCACGCCTCGCTCTACCTGGCCGCCGGCGTGCCGGGGCTGCGGGATCTCGTCCACGGCTGGAGCGGCCATCTGGACCGGTTGCGGCGGCTGCACCTGCCCTCGCCGGGTAAGGCCGAGGCGATCCTGGCCGACCACGAGGCCCTGGCGGGTGCGATCCTGGCCGGCGACGCGGCAGGGGCCGAGGCGCGGCTGCGGCAGCACCTCGCCGGAACCTTCGCCGAAGCGGAGGGGCTGCGCGCGGCTTCCCCGGCCTTTTTCATCTAAGGCCTCCCGCCGGTTGCCCCGGGACTGCCGGCCTGTTTCCCTGTCCGGCGGAATCGCAGAGGGGGTTGCAGGGGGAATGGACCGGCTCTTCAGGCTTGCCGAGAACGGCACGACGCCGCGCGCCGAACTGGTCGCCGGCCTCACGACCTTCCTGACGATGGCCTACATCATCGTCATCAATCCGCAGATCATGGCGGCCGCCGGGATCGACGCAGGCGCGGCCTTCGTCGCCACCTGCCTCGCCGCGGCCATCGGCTGCGCGCTGATGGCCTTCCTCGCGAACTATCCCATCGCGCTCGCCCCGGGGATGGGGCTGAACGCCTATTTCGCCTTTGCCGTGGTGGGCGGCATGGGCGTGTCCTGGCAGGTGGCGCTGGGCGCCGTGTTCCTGTCGGGCATTATCTTCTTCATCGTCTCCCTCGCGGGATTCCGGGAGTGGCTGATCAACGGCATCCCGATCTCCCTCAAACTCGGGATCGCGGCAGGGATCGGCTTCTTCCTCGGGCTGATCGGGCTGAAGAACCTTGGCCTCGTCGTCGCGCATCCTGCCACCCTCGTCGGCATGGGCAAGATCGGCTCGGCCCCCGTTCTGATCGGCTGCGCGGGCTTCGTCCTCATCGCGGGGCTGGTGGCGCGGCGCGTGCCGGGTGCAATCGTGATCGGCATCATCCTTACGGCGCTGGCGGGCATCCCCTTTGGGCTCACCAGCTTCAACGGGATTGTCTCCGCCCCGCCCTCCCTCACCCCCACCTTTCTGCAGATGGACTTGGCGGGCGCGGTCTCGCTCGGCTTGGCGGGCATCGTTTTCACCTTCTTCATGGTGGACCTGCTGGACAATGCCGGGACGCTGATCGCGACCACTCATCGCGCGGGGCTGATGCGACCGGACGGCACGGTGCCGCGGCTGGGCCGCGCGCTGATGGCCGATAGCGGCGGGGCGATGATCGGCGCCGTCCTCGGCACCTCGACCACGGTGAGCTACATCGAGAGCGCGGCGGGCATCCAGGCCGGCGGGCGCACGGGGCTGACGGCGCTGACGGTGGGCCTGCTCTTCCTCCTCGCCCTCTTCCTGGCGCCGCTGGCCACGGCCATCCCGGCTTTCGCCACCGCCCCCGCCCTCGTCTTTGTCGCCTTCCTCATGGCGCACTCGCTGCGCGACCTCGCCTGGGACGAGCCGACGGAGTACCTGCCCGCCATTCTCGGCGCGATCGCGATGCCCTTCACCTTCTCCATCGCGACGGGCATCGGCATCGCGTTCATCGCCTACGCCCTCATTAAGCTGGTCGCTGGGCGGGCGAGCGACGTGCACGGCGCCGTGTGGCTCATCGCGGCGCTCTCCGCCGCGAAGTTCGCCCTCAGCGGCGGCTGAGGGGCCGCGCCATGGGGACCGCGGCCTTGCCCCTGTGGCGGGGGCAGGGATCGACGGATCAGGGCCGGCCCGAAGCCGCATGCCCGCTCCGCTCTTGCCTGGGCATGATCGGGAAAGGGCGGGCATGCTTCCACCATGGAGGAACCAGGGAGGTCGGACGAGCCCTCGATCGCGTTCCTCCTCGCCGCGCCGGGCTGAGTGGCGCTACAGCGTCACCATGCGCCGCCATCTCTCCCTCCCGGTCGCTCTCCTGGCGGCGCTGCTCGCCGGGGCCGCGCCCGCCACCGCGCAGGACGCGCCGATCGAGCTGGCCGACGATCCCTTCGAGATCACCGATCCCGTCGCCGCGGCGCCCGGCACGGCGGAGATCGGCTTCGTCGGGATATACGAGCGCGCCCGGAGAGGCAGGGTGCGCAGCACCGGCGCCGGCGAGACCGAGCTCGAATTCGGCGTCGCGCCCTGGCTGGAGCTCCGCATCGGCGGGAGCGGCGCCTATGGCGCGCTCGAGACGCGGCGACGGCTCGGCAACGCGCCCGGCCTGGAGGAGGGAGATGCCGCGCAGCCCGATGGCGGCGAGCGGGCGCGATGGGGCGGCACGGCCCGCATTGGCGCCCTTTACCAGATCTCGGAGGAGCGGGGCGCCGCCCCCGCCGTCGGGGCGCTGGGTCGGCTGCGCACGCTCTACGGCCCCGGGCGCACGGGTCACGAGGCCGAGGGCGTGCTGCTGGTCGGCAAGACCTTCCGTGGCATCAGGGACCTCCCTTTCGGGGCGCACGCGAACCTCGGCTGGACGACGCGGCTCGACCCGCAGCCGGGCGACCGCACGAACCGCTATCTGTTCAACGCCTCCTTCGGCCAGGCCGTCACCCCGGACACGGCGCTGGTCGTGACCTATGCCCGCTCGCAGCAGGAGCGGGACGAGCGTGACTACAGCCTGCTCCAGGCCGGGATCCGCCACAGCCTGGCGGGCGGGCGCGCCGTGGTCGGCTTGGCAGCGGGAGCCGGGCTGAGCCGGGACACGCCGCGCTTCCAGATCGCCTTCGCGCTGCAATGGGTGCTGAGGGAGTAGAGCCCCCGTCCCTCAGCCCAGTCCCTCAGCCCAATCCGGCCCGCCGCAGCTCCCGCTCCAGCCGGCCCGTCAGGAACAGCCAGGCCATGCGGAGGTCTGACCCCAGCGACCAGAGGGGGTGGGTGAAGGTGGCCGGGCGGTTGCGCTCGATGAGCATGTGGCTGACCCAGGCGAAAAGGTAGCCGCTCACCACCCCGGCGAGCACCAGCCACCACCGCCCGGTCGCCAGCCCGGCGATGAACAGGCCGATGCCGAGGAGCGTGCCGAGCACATGGACCCGCCGCGTGCGGGGATCCGCGTGCTCCCGGAGGTAGTAGGGCCAGAACTCGGCATATGTGGCGATGCGCTGTGCCATGGGCCGAGCCTAGATCATGCCGGGACGGGAGGCGAGAATTCCGCTAACCCCTTCCGCCCGCCTGGCCCGGCGGACCCCACCACGAATCGGTCCCTCAGCCCCCGATGCCCGCTCCAGCCGCCTTCGTCCCGTTCCGGAACCCCGCCTTCCGGCTGCTCTGGGTCGGGACCCTTGTCAGCAATATCGGCGGATGGGTGCAGAGCACGGGCGCGGGCTGGCTGATGACCTCCCTCTCCCCCTCCCCGGTGATGGTCAGCCTCGTCCAGGCGGCCTCCCTACTGCCGGTCTTCCTGCTCGCCCTGCCCGCCGGGGCGTTGGCGGACATCATGGACCGCCGGCGGTTCCTTTTGATCACCCAGTTCTGGATCCTCGGCTGCGCGCTGCTTCTCTGCGTCCTCACCGCGGCGGGGCTGCTCGGCCCCTGGGGGCTGCTGGCCCTCACCTTCTGCATTGGGATTGGCGCGGCGGCGAACTTCCCGGCCTTCGGCGCCACCACCCCCGAGTTGGTGGTGCGAGAGGACCTGGTGCAGGCCATCGTGCTGAACGCCATGGGCTTCAACCTCGCCCGCGCGATCGGCCCCGCGCTGGGCGGGCTGGTGCTCGGCTGGGCGGGGGCGGAGTTGGCCTTCGCGCTGAACGCCGCCTGCTTCCTCTACCTCATCACCGCACTCTTCCTCTGGAAGCGCACGCTCCAGCCCGTGACCATGCCGCGGGAGAAGCTGCTGGACGCGATGGAGAGCGGGGTCCGCTTCGTCCTCGCTAGCCCGGTGATGCGCGGCATCATCATCCGCGCCGCCCTTCCCCATTTTGCCGGCTCGGCGGTCTGGGGATTGCTGCCCCTGGTCGTGCGCTTCCGCCTCGGCCTGGGTCCCTCGGCCTTCGGGCTGATGCTGGGCGCCATGGGGGTGGGCGCGGTGGTGGCGGGCTTCTTCCTGCCGGCGCTCCGCAACCGCCTCTCCCGCTCGGGAACGGTGGTGTTCTGCTCCTGCGGCGTGGGGCTCTCGATGATCCTGCTCGCCATGTCCACGCACTGGGCGCCGGCGGGGCTGGCCATGCTGCTCTATGGCGCCTCTTGGCTCGGCATGACCTCGACCCTCAGCGCCTCCGCCCAGCTCGCGGCCCGGCCTTGGGTGCGGGCGCGGGCGATCGGGCTTTACCAGGTGGCGACCTTCGGGTCTCTCGCGCTCGGCTCCACCCTCGGCGGGGTGGGCGGGTCGCTCATCGGCCTGCCGGAGACACTCGCCGCCTTCGGCGTGGCGAGCATCGTGCTCTCCGTGCTCGTCCGCCGCCTGCCGTTGGACGCTGCCCCGGTGGCGCCGCCCTTCGCGCCCGCCCATCCCGAGCCGGTGCCGGAAGCCCCCGCGGCCGAGCTTCTCCCGCTGCTCCAGGGGGATGAGGCGCGGCTGCTGGAATCCGTACGCTACGCCGTCCCGCCCGCCTCGCGCGAGGCCTTCCTCGCGACCATGGCGGAGGTGCGAGGCGTGAGGCTGCGGGCTGGCGCCATCGTCTGGCGCCTCTACGAGGACGTGGCCCATCCCGAGCGCTACGTGGAGTTGTGGGCCGTGCGCTCCTGGACGGACCACCTGCGCGAGCAGTCCCGCCTCTCCGACGGGGACCACGCCGTACTCGCGGCCGCCGCCGCCTTCCAACAGGAAGGGACGGCGGCGCAGGCGGAGCGCTTCGTGCAGCTCCCGGTCTAGCTCTGCATATAGATCCCGGGCTGGGGGATCATGCCTGGGCCGGGGTGATCCGGATGGAGAGGTCGGGCAGCCCCTCGATCTTGCAGAGGATCACGTCTCCCGGCACCACCGGCCCCACATTCTCCGGCGTGCCGGAGTAGATGATGTCGCCCGCCATCAGCTCGAAGGCCTCGGAGAGGCGGGAGATCTGCTCGGCCACGCTCCAAATCATCTGGGAAAGGTCGGCGTTCTGCTTCACCTGCCCGTTCACGGCGAGCGAGATGGCGCCGCGGGCAAAGTGCTTCCCGTCCTGCACGGGCTGGATCGGCCCGATGGGGGCGGAGCGGTCGAAGGCCTTGCCGATCTCCCAGGGCTTCTTCTGGTCGCCCATGCCGCGCTGCAGGTCCCGCCGAGTCATGTCGAGCCCGACGGCGTAGCCGTAGACATGCTCCAGCGCGCGGTCCACGGGGATGTTCCGCCCGCCGGACTTGAGCGCTGCCACCAACTCCACCTCATAGTGGTAGTTCCGCGTCAGCGGCGGATAGGGATGGTCCACCACCCCGCCCGGCGGGACGAATTGCACGGCGTCCGACGGCTTCTGGAAGAAGAAGGGCGGCTCGCGGTCGGGGTCCGAGCCCATCTCGCGCGCATGGGCGGCGTAGTTTCGCCCGATGCAGTAGATCCGGCGCACGGGGAAGGCGGCCTCGTTCCCGGCGATGGGCACCACGGGCCGCGGCAGGTCGAAGAGGGTACGGGTCCCGCTCGCCACCTGCGCCTCAGCCTCCATCGAGGCGCCGATCAGCCCGGTCGCGCCCAGCGGCAAGGCGGCGCCCAGCACCGCCCTTCGGTTCGTCCTCATGCCCATCGCCTCCGCCCCGCCCCGTGCGGGGCTTGGATGTCCAGGCTAGCACGCAGGACCTCCCCCCCTGCCATAGCACAGGAGGGAGAGGCCTCCCGGCCATGCGCCGGGAGGGCGGCAGCCCTACACGGGAAACCTTCCCCAGCGCCGTGCATTCGGCTTGCCGGGGGCGGCATCCACCCCATCATGGATCCGCCCATCGGACACGAGAACGAAGGAGCGCCCCGTGGCGACCAAGACCGAAGCCGCCGGCAAGGTTCCCGGCAAGATCCCCACCCGCAACGACACGCCGAACAACGGCAAGGCCGTCTCCATCGGCGTGCTGCAGGGCGCGCTGGTGGACATGTCCGACCTGACCAACTCCACGAAGCAGGCGCACTGGAACGTCAAGGGCAGCCACTTCTATGGCCTGCACAAGATGTTCGAGGAATTCTACACCATCCTGAACACGCAGACCGACGAGATAGCTGAGCGCTGCGTCCAGCTCGGCGGCATCCCAGACGGCACGACGGAGACGATCGGGGCTACCAAGCGGATCGAGCGCTACGACAGCAAGCTGCTGGACGGGTTGGACCACTGCGCGGCGCTGGCCGACCGCTACGCCCAGATGGCCAAGGAGCTGCGCGAGGGCATCGACCAGACGGATGAGGCCGGCGACGCCGACACGTCCGACCTGCTGACCCAGGTCTCCCGCGAACTGGACAAGATGCTGTGGATGATCGAGGCCCATCTCCAGGGCAAGAACTGACCCCTACGTTCCCCGGGCCACGGCCCGGGTGAATGTTCCGCCACCGGCATTCCGAATGCCGGTGGCGGTTGCATATGGACCCCCGGCTGTCTATTTTGGGCCAGGGGACCAGAACAAGACATGAACGATCTTTTCGGTGGCCGCCCTGCGAAGGGTCCGGCCCAGCAGAGCTATTCCGCCGCGGACATCGAGGTGCTGGAGGGGCTGGAGCCCGTCCGCCGTCGCCCCGGCATGTATATCGGCGGCACGGACGAGAACGCGCTCCACCACCTCGCCGCCGAGGTGATCGATAACGCCATGGACGAGGCGGTGGCCGGCCATGCCGATCGCATAGAGGTCACGCTGGAGCCGGACAACTGGCTCACCGTGCGCGACAACGGCCGCGGCATTCCCGTGGACCCGCACCCGAAGTTCCCCAAGCTCTCGGCGCTGGAGGTGATCCTCACCACCCTCCATTCCGGAGGCAAGTTCTCCGGCAAGGCCTATGACACCTCGGGTGGCCTGCACGGCGTCGGCTCCTCCGTGGTCAACGCGCTGTCCGAGCGAATGGAGGTGGAGGTCGCGCGCGACCGCACCCTTTTCACTCAGGCCTATTCGCGCGGCAAGCCGCTGGGCAGGCTGAAGAATGCCGGGCCGGTGCACAACCGCCGCGGCACGACCATCCGCTTCCGCCCGGACCCCGAGATCTTCGGCAAGCTCCACTTCTTGCCGGCGCGGCTGTACCGCTTCTGCCGTTCCAAGGCCTATCTCTACAAGGGCGTGGAGATCCGCTGGTCCTGCGACCCTTCCCTGGTCAAGGACGAGACCCCGGCCCAGGCGGTGCTCCACTTCCCCGGCGGCCTGTCCGACTACCTCGCTGCCGCCATCGAGGGCCGCCCGACCGTCACCCCCACCCCCTGGGCGGGCGAGGCCAGCTTCCCCGGCGGGGCCGGGCGCGCGGAATGGGCGGCCACCTGGCTGGAGGGTGGCGAGGGCTTCCTCAACACCTATGCCAACACCATCCCCACCCCCCAGGGCGGCACGCATGAGAGCGGCTTCCGCAACGCGCTGGTGAAGGGGCTGCGCGCCTATGGCGAACTGCGCAAGGAGAAGCGCGCGGCCAATGTCACGGCCGAGGACCTGTTCGGCGGCCTCGCCGGCACCGTCTCCGTCTTCGTCCGCGACCCGCAATTCCAGGGGCAGACGAAGGACAAGCTCACCTCCCCCGAGGCCGCGCGCCTCGTCGAGGGCGCGTTGCGCGACCATTTCGACCACTGGCTGACGGGCGACACGCGGGCCGCCGACAACCTTCTCTCCTGGGCCATCGAGCGCGCCGAGGACCGCATTCGCCGGCGCGAGCAGAAGGATGTTCCGCGCAAGACGGCAACGCGCAAGCTCCGCCTTCCCGGCAAGCTCGCCGACTGCTCCAGCGAGAACGCCGAGGCGACGGAGCTGTTCCTCGTCGAGGGCGATTCCGCCGGCGGCTCCGCCAAGCAGGCGCGGGACCGGATGACGCAGGCGGTGCTGCCGCTGCGCGGCAAGATCCTCAACGTCGCCTCTGCCAGCACGGAGAAGCTGCGCGCCAACCAGGAGCTGCGCGACCTCGTCGAGGCGCTGGGCTGCGGCGTGGGCGAGCGCTTCGACATGGCGCGGCTGCGCTACGGCCGCATCATCGTCATGACGGATGCCGATGTGGACGGCGCCCATATCGCCGCGCTGCTGATGACCTTCTTCTACAAGGAGCTGCCGGCGCTGGTGCGCGAGGGCCGCGTCTTCCTCGCCCAGCCGCCGCTCTACCGGCTGCAGCACGGCGCGAAGTCGATCTACGCGCGGGACGACGCGGATCGCGAGCGCATCCTCAAGCGCGAGTTCAAGCCGAACCAGAAGGTCGAGGTCTCCCGCTTCAAGGGCCTGGGCGAGATGCCCCCGGCCTCGCTGAAGGAAACCACGATGGATCCGCGGAAGCGCACCCTGCTCAAGGTGGTGCTGCCGCAGGAGGCGCGGGCCGAGACGGCGGAGCTGATCGAGGCGCTGATGGGCCGCAAGCCCGAGCTGCGCTTCAGGTTCATTCAGGAGAACGCATCCAAACTGGACGAGGCGGAGGTGGACGTCTGATTTCTCAGGCCCCCTTCACGAAGGCCCGCAGCGCCGCCGGCATTTGCCGGCGGGAGGGATAGTAGAGGAAGGGCTCCTCGAAGAGCGGCAGCCAGTCCTCCAGCACGGAGACGAGCCGCCCGTCATCGATGGCGGGCCGCGCCCAGCCCTCGAAGGTGAGGAAGTAGCCGAGCCCCTCCATCACGGCGATCAGGCCGAGATGCCCGTCATTGGTGACCAGCCCGCCCTCCGGCCGGACCCGTCACCACCTGCCCGTCCCGTTCGAAATCCATGGGCGGCATGGTGCCGCCGGCGAAGCGCAGCCGGATGCAGGGCATGCGGAGGAGCGCCTGCGGCTCCTCCGGAAGGCCGGTCGCCGCGACCAGCGCGGGCGAGGCCACGAGAGCGTAGCGCTGTGGCCCGCCGACACGCAGCGCGATCATGTCCCGCGCCAAGCTCTCGCCATACCGGACCCCGGCGTCGTAGCCGCGCTGGACGATATCCACGAAGCCGCTCTCGGCGGTGACGTCCACCACCACGCGCGGATGCCGCGCGATGAAGCGCGGCAGCAGCGGCGCGAGTACTAGATCGGCGGCCGGCGGGGGCGCGTTGATGCAGAGCGTGCCGGAGACGGATTCCCCGCCTCCCCCGCCGCGTCCAGCGCCACCGCGATCTCGCCCAGCGCCTGGCCGAGGCGGGCGTGCAGCGCGGCCCCGGCCTCGGTCGGCGCGACGCTGCGGGTGGTGCGGTTCAGCAGGCGCGCCCCGACCCGGTCCTCCAGGGCGCGGATGCGCTCCGTGGCGCTGGAGGGGGAGATGCGAGCTTCCAGCGCAGCCCCGATCATTCGCGATTCCCGAACGGCCCATGCGGATCATACGGGATTATGCGCTGGGCGGATGGGGCGCATATCGGGGGCACCGAAACCAATGGAGGGATTCCATGGAACAGCGCCCCCTCGGCCGCATCGGTCCCCAGGTTTCCGCCCTCGGCCTGGGCTGCATGGGTATGTCGGGCATGTATGGCCCCGCCGACCGAGCCGAGAGCCTGGCCACCATCGCCACGGCGGTGGAGCGCGGCGTCACCCTGCTCGACACCGGTGACTTCTACGGCATGGGCCACAACGAGATGCTGATCGGGGAGGCGCTGCGGAGCCTGCCACGCGACCGGCTCCAAATCAGCGTGAAATTCGGGGCGCTGCGCGACCCGGAGAACGGATGGAGCGGCTACGATTCTCGCCGCGCCGCCATCCGCAACTTCCTCGCCTTCCCCCCCGCCTCGGCACCGACCACATCGACATCTACCGCCCCGCACGGCTCGACCCCGCCGTCCCCATCGAGGAGACGGTGGGCGCCATGGCCAAGATGGTGAGGAAGGGCTGGATCCGGCACATCGGCCTCTCCGAGGTCGGGGCGGAGACGATCCGCCGCGCCCATGCCGTCCACCCCATGGCCGACCTACAGATCGAGTACTCCCTCCTCTCCCGCGGCATCGAGGAAGAGATCCTGCCCACCTGCCGGGAGCTGGGCATCGGCATCACGGCCTATGGCGTGCTGTCGCGCGGGCTGATCAGCGGGCACTGGTCGCGGCAGCCGACGGCCAGGGGCGACTTCCGCGGCATCTCCCCGCGCTTCCGGGGGGAGAACCTCGACCGCAACCTGGGGCTCGCGGAAGCGCTGGGCGCGGTGGCCGCCGGGCTGGGCGTAACGACGGCGCAGCTCGCCATCGCCTGGGTCGCCTCGCGCGGGGCGGACGTTGTGCCCCTGGTCGGCGCGCGGCGGCGCGACCGGCTGGAGGAGGCGCTCGGCGCGCTCGACATCCGGCTGGACGAGGCGGCGCTCGCCGGGATCGAGGCCGCCATCCCGCCCGGCGCCGCCGCCGGCGCCCGCTACCCCGAGGCGCAGCTCGCCCATATGGACAGCGAGGCCCGGCGCTGACGGGCAGCGGCGCCGGGCCGGGAGCACCGGCGCGGGGCCGCCCGGCTCAGGCGCGGGGGAAGCCGTAGAGGGCGGCGGGATTGTCCACGAGCACGCGCCGCCGCGCGGCCTCGTCCGGCACCCATTCGGTCAGGAGGTCGAAGAGCGCGGCGTCGTCGGGCTTCTCGGCGGGCTCGGTGACGTGCGGCCAGTCGCTGGCCCAGACGCAGCGCTCGGGCGCGGCGGCGGCGTAGCCGCGCGCGACGGGCACCGTGTCCGACCAGCGCCCGGCGGCGCCGACCTTCGTGTCCATATAGGCGCCGGAGAGCTTCACCCAGGCCTTCCCGCCCTCGAGCAGCCGACGCACGGCGAGGTAGCCCGGATGCTCCACGCCCTTGTCCATCGGCACGCGTCCGAGATGGTCGAACACCACCTGCGAGGGGAGGCGGGCGAAGAGCGCCTCGTTCTCCGCGATCTGCCCCCCCAGCATGTGGATCTGCACGTGCCATCCCATCGGCGCCACGCGGGCCGAGAGCGGCTCCACCATGTCGATCGTCGTCACCCTGGCCTGGACGAGGTTGAAGCGGATGCCGCGCACCCCGGCCTCGTGCATCGCGCGCAGATCGGCATCGGTCACGCCCGTATCGACCACCGCGACCATTCGCGTCCGCTCCGGCCCCAGCTCCCGCATGGCCTGGAGGTGGAGGCGGTTGTCCGTGCCATAGGTAGAGGGTGTGACGAGAACCGAGCGCTGCGTCCCCAGCCGCCGCGCGAGGGCGCGGTAGTCCTCCGGCGAGGCATCGGGCGGCCGGAGCTGCGTGCCCGGATCGGCGGGGAAGCGCGCGTCGTAGACGTGGTGATGGCAATCCGTGGCCAGTGGCGGGGCCGGCATGCGAGCCGCTTCCACACCGGCGGAGAACCTCACCGCCCCGCTTCGCCGCGGACAGGGCTCGCCGCCGGCTGCGCCATCGCTCTGCCTGAAGTGAGGGGGACGCCCGCGAGGAAGACCCCCGCGCCGCCCAGCGTGGCGCGACGGGACACGGATTGCTGCATCGTTTTCCTCCTGCCGCGCCTCTCGTTGCGGGCGCGCGCGGGAAGAATGGCGGCAAGCCGGTGGTCGTGTCGACCGGGCCGGCTCAGGCCGCGACGGCCAGGGCCTTCGCGCTCTTCACGGCCCGGGCGCGCCTAGCCTTGGCCGCGGGCGCCGGCTTGTCCGCCTTCAGCCGGGCAAGGAGGGCGAGCACCGCCGCTTCCTCCGGCCGGAGCGCCTCCATCTCCTCCCGCAGCTCCTCCTCGGCGCGCTCGGCGATCTCCAGGGCGAGCTGCCCGGCCATGTAGCTCTCCAGCAGGTCGGGATGGACGTAGCACTTGCGGCAGACCGTCGGCGTGTTGCCCAGCTTGGCGGAGACCTTCTCGATCGCCGCACGCACGTTGCGCTTGGCGGCCGTCTGGCTGTCGAAGGCCTCGAACTCGCGCAGCGCGAGCGCGGCCATCACCGTGCCCGCCCAGGTCCGGAAGTCCTTCGCCGTGATGTCCCGCCCCGTGATCTCCTTCAGGTACTCGTTCACGTCGCCGGAGGTGACATCGTGCATCGTGCCGTCCTCGGCGGGCCAGGCGAAGAGCTCCTGCCCCGGCAGGTCCTGGCAGGCCTTCACCACCTTCGCGATGCGCCGGTCCTGCAGCCCGAGCTTCCAGGTCTTGCCGCTCTTGCCCTTGAAGGCGAAGCGCATGCTGCCGCCCTCGACCTTCACGTGCTTGTTGCGGAGCGTGGTCAGGCCGAAGGAGCCGTTCTCCCGGGCGTAGTCGTCGTTGCCCACGCGGATCAGCGTCGTCTCCAGCAGGCGGACGACGGTGGCGAGCACCTTCTCCCGGCACAGTTCCTTGCGCGCGAGGTCGGCGGCCACCCGGGCACGGATCTTCGGCAGCACCTCTGCGAACTCGGCCATGTGCTCGTACTTCGTCGCGTCCCGCGTCTCCCGCCAGCGCGGGTGGTAGCGGTACTGCTTGCGCCCGCGCGCGTCGCGCCCCGTAGCCTGGATGTGGCCGTTGGCATGGGGGCAGATCCAGACATCAGTGTAGGCGGGGGGAATGGCCAGGGAGCGGATCCGCTCCAGCTCCGCCTCGTCCCGGATCGGGTCGCCCGAGGGTGCGCGGTAGACGAATCCGTCCCCTCGGGGATGGCGCGTGATGCCGGGCCTGGTGTCGCTGACATAGCGGAGGCCCGCGGCGCGGGCGGCCTCGCGCGGCTCCACGATCGCCCCTGCGCTGTCGTTATCGTCCTTGTCGGTGGCGGGCATCATGTTCCTCCAGCTGAGGAACCCTCCCGCCCCGATCCCGGTTTCAACCGCCGACACGCCCCCAGGCGCTCTGGCCGCCGCGCGCGGGGCAGGCGCAGGCATCGCCGGCGGGCGCCGCGCGCTCCAACGGGCAGACATAGGCCCCGGCATAGCAGGCCTGGCCCAGCGGGCGCGCGGGCGGGGCGTAAGCCGGATAGGGCGCCACATAGGGCACGGCGGGCACGACCGGCACGCTGTAGGCATAGGGGAAGGGATCGTAAGGATAGGCCGGGTAGTACGGATACCCCGTCCCGATCCCGACGCCGAAGCTCACCCCGCCCCGCGCCTCTGCGGGCGCGGCGGGGAGAAGGGGCGCGGCGAGCAGCGCCGCGGCGAGGAGGAAGCGCCTGGCATCGATCATTCCCTCGAGATGGGAAGCCGCCCCGCCCGGCGGAAGTCCCCGGATCAGCCCAGCCAATCCCGCATCAGCACCGTCACCCGCTCCGGCTCCTCCATGCTGGGCAGATGCGCGCAGCCGGGCAGGATGTGCAGCGCGGCCCTGGGTATGCCCTCCGCGATCTCCCGCGCGAGATCGGGCGGGGTGAGGATGTCGGCCTCCCCGCAGACCACCATCGTCGGCACCGCGATGCCCGGCAGGTCGCCCCGGGAGTCCGAGCGCCCGAGGATTGCCGCCTGCTGGCGCAAGAAAGCCTCCCGCCCCACGCGCTCGGCCATCTCCATCACCTCCCCCGCCAGCGGCCCGCCGAAGTTGCGCTCGTGGAGCAAGCGCGGCAGCAGGCGCGGGGTGACGCCCCGGAACTGCCCGGAGCGGGTGAGCGAGATCAGCCCGCGCCGCTGGCGGGACTGCTCCGGCGTGTCCTGCCGGGCCGAGGTGTCGAAGAGCGCCAGCCGCTCGACGCGCCCCGGCGCCCGGCGCATCACCTCCAGCGCGACGTAGCCGCCCATGGAGAGGCCGGCCAGGGCGAAGGGCCCCTCGACCGAGGCGATGGCCCGCGCCGCCATGGCCCCCACATCCGAATCGAGCGTGAGATCCGCCACCACGGGATTGGCGACATCGGCCAGCCCGACCAGCTGGTCGCGCCACAACCGGGCGTCGCAGAGCAGCCCGGGGAGCAGAAGAAGGGTGGGGCGCGGCATCGGATGTGCTAATCACGCCGAAAGCCCCGGTGCAACGGTCGGGAAGCTCGTTCCAGCCTTGCATCCGCTGCCCCGCGGGCGCATATCGCGCGCGAGCGGCTGCGTGCCGCGCGTCCCGGCGCATCGCCGGTTCACGCGCCACGCCGGACCCGTGGCCGGGCGCTTCCGGCCTGCCGCACCGCGCCCGACCCCATGGCGAAGCAGCCCCGACTTTCGCCGTCCCCGCCACAACCGGCCGGGCGGCGGCACAGGAACCCACGCTTGACCGAACACGACCACCCCGCTTCCGACGACAGCGCCGAGCAGAAGATCCCGGCGCAGGAACCCGGCGCGGACACGCCCGCCCCGACGGAGGTGCCCGTGATCGCGGGCGCCGCCGACGGCGACCCCGTGGGCGAGGGAAGCGCCGAGGGCTTTCGCGAGCGCCCCGCCGTCTTTGAATCCCCCGAGCCCGTCCAGGCGCTGGCCGCCGGGCTGCAGGGCGCGGATGCCGGCGGGACCGGTGCGGACGGTGACGATGTCGGCGAGACCGGCGCCGATGGCGAGGACACCGGCGAGACGGGCGCGGACGACGAGGATGCCGGGGAGACCGGCTCCGACATCGACGACGACTCCGGGGACGATGACTCCGAGGACGACGAGGATGAGGATGACGAGGAGGACGAGGAGGCTGCGGCCCCCCGCACCACCTTTGCCGATCTCGGCCTCTCCGAGCCGATCCTGAAGGCCGTGGCCGAGACCGGCTACGTCCACCCCACCCCGATCCAGGAGCAGGCGATTCCCGTCGTGCTCATGGGCCGGGACGTGCTCGGCTGCGCCCAGACCGGCACCGGCAAGACTGCCGGCTTCACCCTTCCGATGCTCGACATCCTGGCGGGCTCCCGCGCCAAGGCCCGTATGCCGCGCAGCCTCATCCTCGAGCCGACGCGCGAGCTGGCGCTCCAAGTGGCCGAGAACTTCGTGAAGTACGGCAAGCACCTCTCCCTCACCCACGCCCTGCTGATCGGCGGGGAGAGCATGGACGAGCAGAAGGCCGTGCTGGAGAAAGGGGTGGACGTGCTGATTGCCACGCCCGGCCGGCTGCTGGACCTCTTCGACCGCGGCCGCATCCTCCTCGCCGACTGCAAGGTGCTGGTGATCGACGAGGCGGACCGGATGCTCGACATGGGCTTCATCCCCGATGTCGAGCGCATCGTCTCCATGCTGCCGAAGCTGCGCCAGACACTGTTCTTCTCCGCCACCATGGCGCCGGAGATCCGGCGCCTGGCCGATGCCTTCCTGCAGAACCCCCGCGAGATCACCGTTTCCGCCCCGGCCTCGGTGGCCACGACCATCACCGCCGGGCTGATCTGGGTGCAGGAGCGCGACAAGCGCGAGGCCCTGCGGCGGCTAATAAAGCGGGAGGCGGTGCAGAATGCGCTGATCTTCTGCAACCGCAAGGTCGATGTGGACATCCTCTACAAGAGCCTGAAGAAGCACGGCTTCAGTGTCGGCGCCCTGCATGGCGACCTGGCGCAGTCCGTGCGCTTCGCGACGCTTGAGAAGTTCAAGAACAACGAGCTGCAACTCCTCGTCTGCTCCGACGTGGCGGCGCGCGGCATCGACATCGGCGGCCTCTCCCACGTCTTCAACTTCGACGTGCCCTTCCACGCCGAGGACTACGTCCACCGCATCGGCCGCACGGGCCGGGCGGGGCGCGAGGGCCATGCCTACACCCTCGCCACCGCCGACGAGGCGAAGGCCGTGGCCGCGGTGGAGAGCCTGACCGGCCGCCCCATCCCGCCCATGACCATCGAGGGCCTCGACCCCGTCGATCCCGAGGAGATCCAGGCGGCGCTCAAGGCGACCGGCCGGGGCCGCGGGCGTGGGCGGGGTGCCGAGGCGCGCGGCGGCTCAGGCCGCGGCGATCGCGGGCGCGAGGGTGGTCGGCGCGAGCGCGGCGGCGAGGCCCGCGAGGGCGGCCGGCGCGAGGGCCGTGGCCGCCGCGACGAGCGCGCCCCGCGCGAGGAGGCCCGCGAGGAGCGTCCCGTTCGCGCGGAACGGCCGTCCCGCGATGAGCGCCCCGCCCGCGAGGCCCGTCCCGGCCGCGAGCGCGAATCCCGCTCGGGCGACCGGGTGCTGGATGAGGTGAACCGCGACGCCGCCCGCGACTGGAACGCCCGCGAGGACCGCCCCCGGCGCGACGAGCGGAGCCGCGAGGACCGCCCGCGCCGCGACCGCGACGAGCGCCGCTATCGCCAGGATGATCTCGGCCCCGCCGTGGTCGGCTTCGGCGACGCGATCCCGGCCTTCATGCTGATCCCCGTTCCCCGCCCACGCCGGGTTCGGGAGGACGAGGCCGAGGCGGCCTGACAGGCCTTCGGGGAGGGCAGCAGAAGCCCTCCCCGGACGGGCACCGAAGGGGGAGCCCCAATGGCTCTCCCGGGATGGCGGTCCCTCGCCCTCTCGGGCAGGATGCGCCCCTGCGCGGACAAGCTCACGGAGAGGAACGCATCCATGAACGTCGTCACCCAGGTCCTGCCGGAGGCCCCCCAGGCCCGCGTCCCGCAGAAGATGGGCAGCTTCGTGTGGGACGACCCGCTCCTGCTGGAGGATCAGCTCAGCGAGGACGAGCGCATGATCCGCGACGCGGCCCGCGAGTTCTGCCAGTCCAAGCTCATGCCGCGCATCCTCATGGGCAACCGGAACGAGCATTTCGACCGCGAGATCATGAACGAGTTCGGGGAGATGGGCTTCCTCGGCGCGACGCTGGACAGCCATGGCTGCGCGGGCGTCGGCTACGTCTCCTACGGCCTGATCTCGCGCGAGGTCGAGCGGGTGGACAGCGGCTACCGCTCCGCCTTCTCCGTCCAGTCCTCCCTCGTCATGTATCCCATCCACGCCTTCGGCTCGGAGGCGCAGAAGGACAAGTACCTGCCCAAGCTCCGCACGGGCGAGTGGGTGGGCTGCTTCGGCCTGACCGAGCCCGATGCGGGGTCGGACCCGAACTCCATGCGGACCCGAGCGAAGAAGGTGGACGGCGGCTACTCCGTCTCCGGCTCCAAGACCTGGATCACCAACTCTCCCATCGCTGACGTTTTCGTGGTCTGGGCGAAGGACGACGAGGGCGTGCTGCGCGGCTTCATCCTGGAGAAGGGGATGAAGGGCCTGACCGCCCCGAAGATCGAGGGCAAGATGTCCCTCCGGGCCTCGACCACGGGCATGATTATGATGGACGAGGTCTTCGTCCCCGAGGAGAACCGCCTGCCCAGCGTGAAGTCCCTCGCTGGCCCCTTCTCCTGCCTCAACCGCGCCCGCTACGGCATCGCCTGGGGCGCGCTGGGCGCGGCCGAGTTCTGCTGGCACGCGGCGCGCGAGTACACGCTCGGCCGCAAGATGTTCAATCGCCCACTGGCCCAGACCCAACTCGTGCAAAAGAAGCTCGCCGACATGCAGACCGAGATCACCCTCGGCCTGCAGGGCGTGCTGCGCCTCGGGCGGCTCTTCGACGAGCACAAGGCCGCACCGGAAATGATCTCCATGATGAAGCGCAACAACTGCGGCAAGGCGCTCGACATCGCCCGCGTGTCCCGCGACATGCATGGCGGCAACGGGATCGTGGACGAGTACCACGTGATCCGCCACGTGATGAACCTGGAGACGGTGAATACCTATGAGGGTACGCACGACGTGCACGCCCTTATTCTCGGCCGCGCCCAGACGGGGCTGAACGCCTTCGGCTAATCAGCCAGACTGCACCGCGTTCTCAAGGGGCGGTCCCACGGGGCCGCCCCTTTCCCTTTTGGGAGCTACCATGCGCGTGACGATAGAGGCCATGGGCGCCGCCGGCGACGGCATCGCCCGCGACGAGGCCGGCCGTCCCCTCTTTATCCCCTTCACCCTGCCCGGCGAGGTCGTGGAGGCCGAGCCCGGCCCCGCGCGCGGGGAAGGCCGGGTGGCCGCGCTGACGGCCGTCGAGACCCCCTCCCCCGACCGCGTTCCCCCGCCATGCCCGCATTTCGGCATCTGCGGCGGCTGCGCCGTGCAGCACTGGGCCGATGACTCCGTCGCCGCCTGGAAGGCCGCGCGCGTGGCCGAGGCCCTTTCCCATGCCGGTTTTCCCGGCTCCCCGGTGGAACCCACGCCGCCGAGCCCGCGCAACAGCCGGCGCCGCGCGGACTTCGCCATCCGGCGCCGGGCGGAAGCGGTCGCCGTCGGCTTCCACGCCCGCGGCTCCTCCGAGCCCTTCGACATGGCGGTCTGCTTCGTCATCGATCCCCGCATCCTCGCCCTGGTCGAGCCGCTGCGCGCGCTCATGGGCTCGCTGGCCGCGCTGCGGCGCGCGGGCTCGGCCATGGTCAACCTGCTGGACACCGGCCCGGACCTCTGGATCCGCACGGACGGCCCGCTCACCCCCGGGGACCGAACGAAGCTCGCGGGCTTCGCGGGGGCCCATGGCATTCCGCGTATCGCCTGGTCGAAGGAGGGCACGCGCGATGCGCCCGAGATCGCGGCCCAGGAAGGCCCGGCCATTGTCACCCTCTCCGGCGTGCCCGTCTCGCCCGCCCCCGGCGCCTTTCTCCAGGCCACCCCACAGGGCGAGGTCGCGATCGTCGCCGCCGTGCTCGCCGGGCTTCCGGCCCGCATGGCCGGCAAGCCGCGCATCATTGAGCTGCATGCGGGGCTGGGCACCCTCTCCTTCCCGCTCGCCGGCAAGGGCCGGGTGGAAGCCTATGAGGGTGCGCCCGAGGCGGCCGCGGCCCTGCAGGCCGCCGCGGGGCGGGCCGGCGCCCGGGTGAAGGCCGCGCGGCGGGACCTCGTCCGCCAGCCCCTCCTCCCGGCTGAGCTGAACGGCGCCGCCGCGCTGGTGCTGGACCCGCCCTTCGCGGGCGCGGCGGAGCAGGCCGCGATCCTCGCTCGCTCCACCATCCCCCGCGTGGTCTATGTTTCCTGCAACCCCGCCGCCCTGTCGCGGGACCTCCAGCCCTTCGCCCGCGCGCCCGGCTGGAAGATCGAGCGGGCGGTCATGGTGGACCAGTTTCTCTGGTCATCGCAGTTGGAGACGGTCGTCACCCTCGCGCGCGTGATTTGACGGGCGGGCGCTGTTGCAAAAAATTGAACAAGTCTCGGAGGAATCCAGCCCATGAACAGACGCGCGCTTCTCGGGACGGGCCTCGCAGCCCCGGCCCTGCTCTCCGCTACGGGCGCCCGCGCCCAGGCACCGGCGGCGCCCACCCCGGCCCCGATGCCGGCCCAGGCGCCGGGCTTCTACCGCTTCCGCGTCGGCGACGCCGTGGTCACCATGGTCTATGACGGCCAGGCGATCCGCCAGAACCCGACCGAGGGCTTCGTCCGCAACGCCTCTTCCGAGGAGGTCGCGAACAGCATGCGGGCCCAGGGGCTGAACCCTGCCCAGCTCACCAATCCCTATACGATCCCGCTCGTCCGCACCTCGCGCGGGACAGTGATGTTCGACACCGGCAATGGGCCGCAGACGGCGGCGGACAGCCGCATGGGCCAGCTCCAGGCCAATCTCGCCGCAGCCGGCATCGACCCCGCCTCGATCGACGTCATCGCCCTCACCCATTTCCACGGAGACCATGTCGGCGGGCTGCTGGACGGTGCCGGCGCGGCCGCCTTCCCGCGCGCGCGGATCGTGGTGCCGGAGAAGGAGTGGGTTTTCTGGATGGACGAGGCGCAGGCCGGCCGCGCGCCAGAAGCCATGCGCCCGGCCTTTGCCAATGTCCGCCGCCGCTTCGCCCCCTATGAGAGCCGGGTGGAGCGTATCGCCGACGATGCGGAGGTGCTGCCGGGCATCCGCTCGGTGAACACCAACGGCCACAGCCCCGGCCATACCTCCTACCACCTCTCGGACGGGAATGCGCAGGCCATGATCCTGGGCGACCTGACCAGCCGCCCGGAGTTCAACCTGACCAATCCCGGCTGGCACGTCATCTTCGACATGGACCCCATCGCCGCCGAGGCCAGCCGCCGCCGGACCTTCGACCGCGTGGCGGCCGACCGCATCCGCTGCGTCGGCTATCACTGGCCCTTCCCGGCCAATGGCACGGTGGTGAAGGAGGGGAACGGCTACCGCCTGATCCCGGCGGAGTGGAGCAGCGTCATCTGATCCCCGGTGCCGCCCGCGGGGACGCGGGCGGCACTACCGCCTCAGATGTGGAAACTCTCGCCGCAGCCGCAGCGGCCCTTCTCGTTCGGGTTGGTGAAGGTGAAGCCGGCGGACATCGACTTGCGCTCGTAGTCCATCACCGTGCCGATCAGGAACAGCGTCGCCTTGCGGTCCACGAGGACGGTGAGGCCCTTGTCGGTCACGACCTCGTCCCCCGGCCCCGCCGCATCCACCCAATCCATCTGGTAGGACATGCCGGAGCAGCCCTTGGTGGAGACGGAGACGCGCAGCATCTTGCCCTCGCCCTTGGCGTAGAGCGCGCGCAACCGCTCCGCCGCCGCGTCCGAGAGGGACATCAGGGGCGGCAGGGCGCGGCGCGGCTTCGGGACTTCGGTGGTAGTGCTCATGGTGGAATCCATTTGGCTCCCCATCAGTACATGTTCAACGCCAGCTTCGCGTCCTCGCTCATGCGGGACGGGTCCCAGGGCGGATCCCACACGATCTCCACCTTCGCGGAGGTGACGTGGGGCACGCCGCGCACGGCTTCTTCCACCATCCCCGGCAACTCCTGGGCCGAGGGGCAGGAAGGGGTGGTCAGCGTCATGTCGATCTTCACCGCGCCGTCATCTCCGATCTCGACGGCGTAGATCAGGCCGAGCTCGTAGATGTCGACGGGGATCTCGGGATCGAACACGGTCTTCAGCGCGTCCAGCACCGCGACTTCGCTCACCCGGTCCTCCGGCGGGATCGGCCCGTCCGGCGACCAGGCCTCGTGCGTCGCGCCCTGCCGGGTCAGGGGTTCACTCACTCGAAGCCTCCTTGCCGCCGTCGAGGGCGGTGTTGAGGGTGTGCCAGGCCAGCGTCGCGCACTTCACGCGGCTGGGATACTCGTGGACGCCCGACAGCGCCTGGAGGCGGTCCATCTCCTCCTCCAGCGCGCCGCCGCAATCGGGGCAGGTGCCGGTCATGGCCATCTCGCGGAAGCGCGCGGCCATCCCCCGCGCCTCCTCCACCGTCTTGCCCTTGACCGTCTCCGTCATGAGCGAGGCGCTGGCCATGGAGATGGCGCAGCCCCGGCCCTGAAAGGCCGCGTCCGCGATGCGGTCCCCCTCCATGCCGAGGAACAGCTCCATGCGGTCGCCGCACATCGGGTTGTCGCCACGCGCGTTCAGATCGGGCGTCTCCAGCCGGCGGAAGTTCCGCGGCTTGCGCCCGTGGTCCAGGATCACTTCCTGGTAGAGGTCCCGGAGGTCGTCGAACATTAGGTGAAAAATCTCCGCGCGGAGGTCAGCGCCTCCGCCAGGAAGTCAATTTCCTCATGCGTGGTGTACATGCCGAAGGAGGCCCGGCAGGTGCTGTCATGCCCGATCCGGACATGCAGCGGCTCGGCGCAGTGCCGCCCCGCGCGCACCGCGATTCCCACGCGGTCGAGCAAGGTGGAGAGGTCGTGCGCGTGCGCGTTGCCGAGCGCGAAGGAGAATACCCCGCCGCGGTCCTGCGCGCGCCCGATCAGCGTCAGGTCCTCGATGACCGAGAGCTTCGCCATGGCATGGTCCACCAGCGAGCGCTCATGCGCCTCGATCGCCTCCATCCCGATCGCGGTGACGTAGTCGATCGCCGCGTGCAGCCCCACCGCCTCCACGATGGCCGGCGTGCCCGCCTCGAACTTCGCAGGAGCCGGCGCCGGCACGAAGCCCTCGCGCGTCACTTCCGAAATCATGTCGCCCCCGCCGAGGAAGGGAGGCATGGCATCCAGCAGCTCCAGCCGCGCCCAGAGCACGCCGATCCCCGTGGGGCCGTAGAGCTTGTGCCCGGTGAAGACGTAGAAGTCCGCGTTCAGTGCCTGCACGTCCACGCGCCGGTGCACCACGGCCTGGGAGCCGTCGAATAGCACCTTCGCGCCATGGGCATGGGCCAGCGCCGCGATGCGCGCGGCGGGCGTGACCGTGCCGAGCACGTTCGACATGTGGGTGACGGCGACGAGCCCGACCTTGCCGTCGACCAGCTTGGCTTCGAGATCCGCCATGTCCAGCTCGCCCGCATCCGTCACGTCGGCGATGCGAAGCTCGATCCCGTGCGCCTGGGCGAGCATCTGCCAGGGCACGAAGTTGGCGTGGTGCTCCATCTCGGAAACCACGACGGCCTGGCCCGGCTTCAGCACGCCGCGCCCGTAGGAATGGGCGACGAGGTTGATCGCGCTCGTGCTGTTGGCGGTGAACACCACCTCCCGCGCGTCGCCCGCGTTCAGGAAGCGCGCCACCGCCTCGCGCGCCGCCTCATAGGCAGCGGTGGAAGCCTCGCTCAGCCGGTAGGCGCCGCGATGCACATTCGCGTAGCTCGTCTCGAACATCTCGCGCATCGCGTCGATCACGGCACGCGGCTTCTGGGCCGAGGCGCCGGAGTCGAGGAAGACGAGCGGCTTGCCGTGGACCTTCGTGGACAGGATCGGGAAATCCTGCCGGACGCGCCCTACGTCGAGCGCGGGGCGGAGCGTGCCGTCCATCACGCGGCCTCCCCCCCGTGCCCGGCCCACCAGCCCTGGACCGCCTCGTCCAGCGCCTCGCGCGCCACCTCGTCCTCCACGATCTCCACGGCTTCCTGAAGGAAGGCGCGGACGAGCATGGCGCGGGCCGTGTCGGCCGGGATGCCGCGGGCGCGAAGGTAGAAGAGGCTGTCGGGGTCCAGCGCGCCGGCCGTCGCGCCGTGGCTGCACTTCACGTCGTCGGCGTAGATCTCGAGCTGCGGCTTGCTGTCGATCTCGGCATCCTCCGAGAGCAGCAGCGCCTGGTTCATCTGGTAGCCGTCGGTCCTCTGCGCCTCGCGCCGCACCAGGATCTTGCCCTGGAACACGCCACGCGAGCGCCCCGACAGCACCGTCTTCACCGTCTGCCGGGAGGCGCAGTTCGGCGCGGCATGGTCCAGCGCCGTCGTCGTGTCCGCGAGCTGCCCCTCGGCCACGAGCTGCGCCCCGTTCAGATGCGCAGTCGCCTTCGGACCGAGCAGCGCGAGATGCGTCTCGCTGCGGCTGATCTTGCCGCCGGCGTTCAGCACGAAGCCGTCATAGGTGCCGCCCTCGGCCACGCGGACGCCGAGATGGGCGAGGTGATAGGCACTGCCCGCCTCGCGCTGGACGCGCACATGGGTGAGCACGGCGTCCTCGGCGACCTCGATCTCGAAGACGGGGTTGTGCAGGTGGCGCGCGCCGGAAGGCGAGGCCGCCGTCTCCAGCAGCAGCAGCCGCGCCCCGCGCGCGAGGCGGACGAGGTGGCGCGGATGGATCGTGCTCTCCGTCTCACCGGAAGCGAGCGAGAGCAGCTCCAGCCGCCCGGCATCAACGCCCTCGGCGACGTCCAGCACGAGCCCGTCCTCGAAGAGGAGAGTGTTCAGCGTGACCATGGGCTGGGAGGCCGAGGCCACCGTGTTCAGCCGCCCGGCGACTTCGCCCACCACATCCGACAGCGCCGCGGCATCGAGACCGTCGAGCGAAGAAAGGTCGGCCCGGAAGCGGCCATCCACGAACACCGCGCGCCGCTCGGCACGGGCGGGCGGAAGCTCCACCGCCTCGTCCACGGGCGTCAGCGCCTCGCGGAACTCAGCGCGCAGCACGGGGGTGAGGTCGGTGTAGCGCCAGGCCTCCACGCGGCGGCTCGGCAGGCCGGCGGCGGCGAGCGTCTCCGCCGCCGCCTCGCGCAGCCGGCGCACGGCCTCGACCCCTGCGCCGGGCAGGCGCTCGGCCAGCCCGGCATAGCGGTGCAGGAAGCCGGCCGCGTTGCCCGATGGGGTCTGGATGTTCATGCGGCCTCGCCCAGCACGCCGGCATAGCCCTCGGCCTCGAGCCGATGCGCCAGCTCTGGCCCGCCGGAGGCCACGATGCGGCCGTCGGCCAGCACGTGCACGCGGTCGGGCACGATGTGGTTCAGGAGGCGCTGATAGTGCGTGATCACCAGCGCCGAGAAGTTCGGCCCGCGCATCGCGTTCACCCCATCGGCCACGATGCGGAGCGCGTCGATGTCGAGGCCGCTGTCGGTCTCGTCCAGCACGGCGATCTTCGGTTGAAGAAGTGCCATCTGCAGGATCTCGTTCCGCTTCTTCTCGCCGCCGGAGAAGCCGACATTCACGCCGCGCTTCAGCATGTCCTCGGGCATGGACAGCTCCCTCATGCGGGCGCGCGCCAGCTTGAGGAACTGCATCGCATCCACCTCCGCCTCGCCGCGCGTGCGCCGGATGGCGTTCAGCGCGGTGCGCAGGAAGTTGGCGTTGCCCACGCCCGGCAGCTCGACGGGATACTGGAAGGCGAGGAACAGACCGGCGGCGGCGCGCTCCTCCGGCTCCATCTCCAGCAGGTCCTGCCCGTTCAGCGTGACGGAGCCGCCCGTGATCTCGTAGCCCTCGCGCCCGGAGAGCGCGTAGGACAGGGTGGACTTGCCGGCGCCGTTCGGCCCCATGATGGCGTGGACCTCGCCGTCCGGCACCTCAAGGGTGAGGCCCTTGAGAATTTCCTTGCCATCGACCTCGGCGGTCAGGTTCTCGATGCTGAGCATCAGATGCACTCCTCGCGGGTATTCACCCGACGCTCCCTTCCAGGCTGATCTGAAGCAGCTTCTGCGCCTCGACCGCGAATTCCATAGGCAGCTCTTTCAGCACCTCGCGGCAGAAGCCGTTCACGATGAGGCCCACCGCGTCCTCCTGCGAGAGGCCGCGCTGCCGGCAGTAGAAGAGCTGGTCCTCGGCGATGCGACTGGTGGTCGCCTCGTGCTCGGTCTTCGCGGTCATGCAGCGGTTCTCGATATAGGGAACCGTGTGCGCGCCACAGAGATCGCCGATCAGCAGGCTGTCGCACTGGGTGAAGTTGCGCGCGCCGGTCGCCTTCGGGCTGATCCGCACGAGGCCGCGATAGGTGTTCTGGCCCTTACCCGCCGAAATGCCCTTCGAAACGATGGTCGAGCGCGTGCCCTTGCCAAGATGGATCATCTTGGTCCCGGTATCGGCCTGCTGGTGGTTGTTGGTGATGGCCACCGAGTAGAACTCACCCACGGAGTCCTCGCCCTGCAGAATGCAGGACGGGTACTTCCAGGTGATGGCCGAGCCCGTCTCCACCTGCGTCCAGCTCACCTTGCTCCGCTTGCCACGGCAGGCAGCGCGCTTGGTGACAAAGTTGTAGATGCCGCCCACTCCGTTCTCATCGCCGGGGTACCAGTTTTGCACCGTGCTGTACTTGATCGAGGCGTCGTCGAGCGCGACCAGCTCCACCACCGCGGCGTGGAGCTGGTTCTCGTCGCGCTGCGGCGCCGTGCAGCCCTCGAGATAGGAGACGGTCGCGCCCTCGTCGGCGACGATCAGGGTGCGCTCGAACTGGCCCGTGCTCTTGGCGTTGATGCGGAAATAGGTGGACAGCTCCATCGGGCAGCGCACACCCTTGGGGATGTAGACGAAGCTGCCATCGGTGAAGACGGCGCTGTTCAGCGCGGCAAAGAAGTTGTCCGTATGCGGCACGACGGTGCCGAGGTACTTCCGCACGAGATCGGGGTACTTCTGGACCGCCTCGGAAATGGCGCAGAAGATGATCCCCTCCTTCTCCAGACGGTCCTTGTAGGTCGTGGCGACGGAGACGCTGTCGAACACGGCGTCCACAGCGACGGGCATGCGGCCGCCATCGGCCGGCACCTCGCCCGCGCCCTCGACGCCGGCCAGGATCGCCTGCTCCTTCAGCGGGATGCCGAGCTTGGCGTAGGTGCGCAGCAGCTCCGGATCCACCTCGTCCAGCGACTTCGGCTTCACCTTGTTCACGGGCGCCGCGTAGTAGTAGGCGTCCTGGTAGTCGATCGGCGGATAGGTCACGGCGGGCCAGCGCGGCTCCTCCATGCCCTTCCAGGCCTCGAAGGCGCGGAGGCGCCACTCGAGCAGCCATTCCGGCTCGTTCTTCTTGGCGGAGATGAAGCGGACGATGCTCTCGTCTAGCCCCTTGGGGGCGAACTCCATCTCGATGTCGGTCTCGAACCCCCACTTATAGGCGCCCTGCGTGGCGTCCCGGACGGTATCGAGGGTCTCTTCGACGGCGGGCATCCTTGGTCCCTTACTCGGCGGCCAGAGGAGCGGCCGTCAGGCCGGCTCCCGGGTTGGCGGGGAAAACGGGGGCGCGGCGGTGCATCCCGGTGCAGGACGGCCGCGCGAGATCGGCGATGGTGACGGCGGTGAGGGCGGCGCGGACCGCCTCGTTCACCGGGTCCCAGCGGCCGCGGACGGGGCAGTGGCCCTCGGCCTCGCAACCGCCGGTATTGCCGTCCACGCAGGCGGTGAGCGCGATGGGCCCGTCCATCGCAACGATGACCTCGGCGAGCGAGATGGCCGAGATCGGGCGGGCGAGCCGGTGCCCGCCCCGCGCCCCGCGCTGCGCCTCGACCAGCATTGACTGGGAGAGGATGCGGAGCACCTTCGCCACAGTCGGTTCGGCGATGCCGGTCGTGGCGGAGAGGGCAGGCACGGTGTGCAGCCCCTCTTCCTGGCCGAGCCGGGCGAGGAGGACGACGGCGTAGTCCGCGAGTTTCGACAGGCGCAGCACGGTGTGATCGGGCCAGTTCTTCAATACCAGACCCCTGCGGTCAGGTATGCCGGGAGATGCGTCGTCGCCCCTCCGGTGTCAAGGCGCCCACGCCCGCGTGACCGCCGAAAACAAGGACTTGCGATTGATTCGCGACTGGGCCCGGGGGCCAGCCCCTTCCGCCCTTCCCGCCCCCGCCCTAGAAGGTCCGCGCCCACGGCGGAGAGGAAGCGACGTGACCGAGCCCATGCGCCTCACCGACTTCACCGCCGCCGGCGAGGCCCCTCCGGAAAGGCCCGTCCGCCCGCGGGACGCCGCGACGATCCTCCTCTGGCGCGAGCGCGGCGGGAGGCTGGAGGTGCTGATGGGCGTCCGCAGCGCGCGGCACCGCTTCATGCCCAGCCGCCTCGTCTTCCCCGGCGGCCGGGTAGACCGGGAGGACCGGACGGCCCCCGTGGCCTCGGACCTGCACCCCCGCACCCGCAAAGCACTTGAGCTGCGCGCCACGCCGCGCCTGGCGCGCGCCCTCGCCGTCGCGGCCGTCCGCGAGTTGCAGGAGGAGACGGGGCTCCTGATGGGCCAGATGGAGGGCGGGCGGCTACATGCCGACCTCGCGCCGCTCCGCTACCTCTGCCGCGCGCTCACCCCGACGATGAGCCCCGTGCGCTTCAACGCCCGCTTCCTCACCGCCCCGGCCGAGTGCGCCACGGGGGAGCTCGGCGGCTCCGGAGAACTGGAGCACCTCGCCTTCCACGCCGTGGACGAGACCCCGCCGCACGAGATCGCCCCCATCACGGCGAAGGTCCTGGCCGAGTTCCGCGACCTCATGGCCCTGCCCGAGAGGGAGCGGGAAGCGCGGCCGCTCGTCTGGTACCAGGGGCGCGACACGCGCCGGCTGGAACGCCAGGGCTGAAGGGTCAGCCGAAGGCCCAGCGCAGGGTGCGGGCGATGCCCAGCGTGCCGGCGCGCACGAGGGGGCGGCCGAGCGGCGCGGGCAGGCCGTGCATCCGCCGCGCCCAGTCCGGCAGCAGGTCCACCCCGGCCTGCAGGGTGAGGGCCTGGAAGGGCTCGGTCGCCGGGTTCGCCGCCTTCTGCTCAAGGACCAGCCGCGCCACCTCGCGGGTCCGCGCGTCGCAGAGAAGTCCCGGGCGCATCGCCTCGATCAGCGCCAGGGCCTCCCGGCGGGAGCGCGGGAGGGGATCGGCGCCGAGGGCGGAGCCGACCCGCGCCATCTCCTCGAAGTAGCGGTCCTGCCGCGCCACCGACATGCGGGGCTCGGCGTAGCGGATCCAGGCGTCGAGGAAGCTCGTCGTCTCCGTCACATGCACCCAGGCGAGCAGGGCGGGATCGTTCGCGGCATAGGGCGTGCCGTCCGGCAGGGTTCCCCTGACATGGCCGTGGATGCCGCGCACCCGCGCAATCGCCGCCTCCGCCTCCTCCCGGCCGCCATAGGTCGTGAGGGCGATGAAGCGCGCCGTGCGGCGGAGCCGGCCGTGCATGTCCGCCCGGAAGCGGGAATGGTCCCACACCCCCGCCAGCACGGCGGGATGCAGCATCTGGAGCAGGAGGCCCGCGACGCCCCCGACCAGCATGGAGGTGACGTCCCCATGCACCGCCCAGGCGACGGAGCGCGGGCCGAACAGCCCGTCCGTCCGCCGCTGGATCGGCGCCTCGCCCTTGCTGCGGTCGTTGAACAGCGCGACCACCGGCCGCGTAAGCGCGGCCTTGAGCGGCTGCAGGAGGAGCTTGCCCGGTGGGGGAATGGGGGCGCGCGGCGGTCGCGCCTCCCCGGCATAGGCCGCGAGACCGCCGGAGTGGCGGGGCGTGTGGGATGGCATGGCGGATAAACGGCGGGGCCGCGCCGTTGTTGCGCCTGCCGGCACGGGCAGGACTACACCGCTCGGAAGAGTTCCCCCTCGGCCGTGGCCAGCCCCTCCCCCACGAGCTTCACGAGATGCGCCAGCAGGCTCCGGGCCGCGGCCGGCGCCAGGCCGGGATCGAGGGCGGGCCCGTAGACGGCGGGAACCAGCGCGGGCGCATCCACCGGCCGCCCGGCCCGGCGCAGCGCCTCCAGCACCCGCGTCTCCCGCTCCTCCCGATGCGCGATGAGGGCGGCGATGAAGGGGCTGGGCGCGTCATGGGCGGGGCCGTGGCCGGGGAGTAGCAGCCGGTCCTCCCGCGCCGCCACGCGGCGGAGGGAGCGCATGTAGTCCGCCATGTCGCCGTCGGGCGGGGAGACGACGCTGGTGGACCAGCTCATCACGTGGTCGGCGCTGAACAGCAGGCCGGGGGGCGCCAGATCCCGCTCGGCTTCCAGGGCGAAGCAGAGGTGGTTCGCGCAGTGGCCGGGAGTGTGCAGCGCGGTCAGCCGCCAGCCATCGCCCTCCAGCCCTTCTCCATCGGCCAGCCGGCGGTCGGGGGAGAAGGCGTGGTCGCCCCCCTCCCCGCCCGCTCCGGCCGGGGTGAGGTGCGGGCCGAAGCCGAGCGTCTCCGCACCCGTCGCTGCCGCGAGCGGCGCGGCCGCGGGCGAGTGGTCCCGGTGGGTGTGGGAGACGAGAACGCCCCTCACCCTCTCCCCCGCCAGCGCGGCGAGGATGACGGCCCGGTGCGCGGGGTCGTCCGGCCCGGGATCGAGCACCGCCACGCTCCCGCGGCCGACGAGGTAAGTGTTGGTGCCGCGATAGGTGAAGGGACCTGGATTGGCGCAGATGATGCGCCGCAACCCGGGGGCGATCCATTCTACCTCGCCCGGCCGGAGGGGGTCGTCCCGGCGGAAATCAGGGCTCATGCCTTTCCCCTTCCGAACTCGCCGCGCAGCACGAGAAAGCCTGCGCCCACGATCAACGCGCTGCCCGCCAGCATCGCCGCGCCCGGCGCCTCGCCCCAGACAAGCCAGCCGAGCAGCCCCGCCCAGAGCAGCCCGCTATAGGTGTAGGGGCCGAGGGAGGAGGCCTGGGCGCTCGCGAAGGCCTCGGTGTTCAGCACCTGTCCCACGCCGCCGACCAGCCCCATGGCGAGAAGGAGGCCGAGCTCGCCCCAGCCCGGCGTCACCCAGACGAAGGGCAGGCCGAGGGCCGACATCCCCGTCATCATCAGGGCCTGCCAGAGCACGATGGTCGTGCTCGGCTCGGTCGCCGAGAGCTGGCGCACCAGCATGGTCGAGAGCGCGCCGAAGAAGCCGCCCAGCGCGGCGATCGCGTAGCCCGCCGCTGGGCCGCCCGCCCATGCCCCCGCTCCTTGGCCCATCCCTTGGCCAGCCGCTATCACGAGGACGCCGAGGAAGCCGATCCCCACCGCCGCCCAGCGCATCACCCCCGGGCGCTCGCCGAGCCAGGGGATGCTGAGGAGGATGATGAAGAGGGGCTGCGTGTAGTTGAGCGCCGTCTGCTCCGCGAGGGGCAGGAGGGTGAGGGCGAGGAAGGCGCAGCCCATCCCCATCATCCCGGACAGGGCGCGCAGGGCATGCCCGCCCAGGCGGCGCGTCCGAAGGAGGGCCCCCGTCCCCAGCCCCGCCGCCAGCACCACGGGCAGGGAGAGGAGGTTGCGGAAGAACATCAGCTCCAGGAAGGAGAGGCGGGCGCTCAGGATCTTCACGAAGACGCCCATCAGGGCGAAGCAGGCCGTCGCGCCCAGCATCATCAGCGCGCCACGGCGCATGTCGTGGCGCAGCGGCATCAGCGCCCGCTCGGCGAAGCGGCCGTGGCCGAGGCGGCATCCCGCGCCGCCTCCCGTGCCCGGACCCGCGCCCGGTGCAGGTTGTAGAGCCCGGCCGAGACGACGACCACAGCGCCGAGCACCGTCGTCCAGGCCGGCACGTCGCCCCAGACGAGCAGGCCGAGCACCGTGCCCATGACGAGGGTGGTGTACTCGAAGGGCGCGAGCAGTCCCACCGGCGCCAGGGCGAAGGCGCGGGCGAAGAGGAAATGCGCTGTGCCGTTCCCCAGGGCGAGCAGCAGGATCGCCAGCCACCCGCCCGGCCCCGGCCAGGCGACGGGCGGGAAGACCGGGAGGAGCGCGAGGCCGAGGGGCAGATGCGCCGCCATGAGCCAGAAGGCGATGGAGGCCGGCCGGTCCGTCCGCGCCAGCACCCGCGTCCAGATGCGGCTGAGCGCCATAAAGAGGACGCCGACGAACAGCACCGCCGCCTCCGGGCGCCAGAGGTCGCCGCCGGGCCGCACCATCACCAGCACGCCGAGGAAGCCCGCCAGGGTGGAGAGTGCCCGGCGCCACCCGACCTTCTCCCCCAGCAAGGGGATGGCGAGCAGCGTCATCGCCAGCGGACCCATGGCCGCGACGGCGTAGCTGTCCCCCAGCGCCATGCCGCGCGCCCAGGCGAGGTAGAAGGCCACCGTTACGACGCAGTGGACGAGGCTCCGCGCCAGCATCAGGCGCTGGTTCACCGCCCGCACGCTCAGCCCGCCGCCGAGGGCGACCACCACCGCCGCCCCGATCGTGCCACGCAGGATCATTGCCGCGGCGATGCCGATCTCCGGCAGCACGAACTTCACCGCGGCGTCGGAGACGGTGACGATGGCGTAGCCGAGCATGATGAGCCCGATGCCGCGCAGCGCCTCCTCCGGCCGCCCCTCGGGCGCACCTCCAACAGGTTCAGGCAAGAACTGCCTCGGCCTCCTGGCAGGTGGCGCCGGTCTCGTCGCGGGTCTCCAGCCGGATGGTGCCGTCCGCCTCCCGCCGGCCGAGCAGAGTCAGGCGCCGCCCGTCGAAGCAGGGGCGCTTGCCGCGATAGGCGAAGCGCGCCAGCGCGGCACCCGGCCCGGCGAGGTCGAGCGCGTGGCGGGCCAGCAGGGTTGCCTGGAGCGGGCCGTGGACGACGAGGCCAGGATAGCCCTCCTCCCCCGTGACATAGGGGTGGTCGTAATGGATGCGGTGGCCGTTCCCCGTGAGGGCGGAGTAGCGGAACAGCATCACGGGATCCGGGACCAGGGACGCCGCGAGCGCCCCATCCCAGGCCGGCGCGGCCGGCGCGTCCTTCACCGCCGCGCCCTCGGCGCCGCGATAGACGATGTCCTGCTCCTCCACCACCAGCACCCCGGCGGGGCCGTGCAGGACATGGCCGACGGTGACGAAGACGAGCCGGCCGGAGCCGCCCGACTTCTCCTTCACCGAGAGGATCGTGCTCACCTTTCGCAGGGCGTCGCCCGTCCGCACGGGCGCGCGGAAGGTCACGCGGCCGCCGGCCCACATGCGGCGCGGGAGGTCGTGCACGGGGGGAAGGAAGCCGCCGCGGCGGGGATGGCCGTCCGGCCCCAGCTCACCCGGCATCCGCCAGTCCTGGAACAGGGTCCAGTGCCACAGCGCCGGCCAGGCATCGCCCTCCAGCGGGCGGCCGAGCGTGGCGGCCATGCCCTCGGCCAGGCGGGGATCGGCGCGGTCCTCCCGCACCTCCTCGCGGCCGACATAGTCCTCATAGGCCATGCTTTCCCCCCTGCCGCCCCTAGTCCTCGCGGACATAGAGCTTGTAGCCCTCGATCTCGCCCTGCTGGCGGTAGTTCCGGAACGCCTCCGCGAACAGGGGGTGGCGGGAGAAATACTCGATGAAATCGAACTCCTTCCCGCACCAGGGAATGCCCACATGCCGGGTGACCAGCACTGCCGAGGGCGGGGCCGCCGCGAAGTCCTCGGCCACCGTGCGGTAGACGAAGAACTCCGCGCGCGACATCTCCCAGGGCTCGCGGTAGCGCTCGCCGTTCTCCGGGCAGCGCCCGTTCACCCCCTGCAGCAGCCAGAGATTCATGAAGCGCAGGGTGGACTGGCTGCGCGCGTAGTTCAGCGCGGGGTAGATCGGCCAGATATCCGGGGTGAGCACCAGCAGGCGTTCGTTCCAGGCCTCGGCCTTGAGCCAGGCGGTGAGCCGGCCGGCCTTGGCGGTCTCGAAGTTGATCTCGCGCAGCGGCGCCTCGCCGCCGCGGACGACGAGAAGGAAGAGCCCCGCGGCGATCACCGCCGAGATCGGCGCCGCCGAGCTCCGCGCCCGCCCGGGCGGCAGCGCCTCGTCCAGCCAGCGGGCGGCCATCAGCCCCGCCGTGAGCCCGCCGAGCATGAGGACGGGGGCGATATGGTAGGTCCAGCCCTTGTGCTGCACCCAAGCCGAGATGAAGGCCCCGGCCATCGCCGCCCAGAGGGCGAGCACGAGCGGGCCGAAGCGGCGTAGGAAGCAGAGCGCCGACACCGCGAGGAGGAGCAGCGCCGCGACCGCGAGATTTTCCGTCAGCAGCGCGCCGAAGGCGGAGAGCCCGCCGAGATCGACGTAGTAGTCCCAGACCAGCGGCACGACATGGCCAAAGAAGTCGGGGAAGAACAGCGGGATGGAAGCGAGGTAGAGCAGCCAGACGCCCGCCATGGTCCAGGGCACGGGATCGAGCAGCGGCGCGCCGATCCGCCTCCAGCCGAAGCGCCCGGCATGGCGCAGCAGCACCGCCGCCTCCACCAGCAGCGGCACGGCGAGGAAGTGCGGCTTCAGGGCGAAGCCGAGCGCCGCGAGCACCGCGACGCCGAATGTCATCGCGCGCGACGTGGGCAGGCCGAGCATCCGCCGCGCGGCCAGCACCGCGTAGGGGATGGCTACGCTGCCCATCAGCACCTCGCGCTGGCCGAAGTCGTAGCCCGGCAGCAGCAGGGCGAGCGGCACCAGCGCGCCCATCGCCGCCCGCTCCACCGAGCCCTGCGGGATGCCCCGCCGTAGCCGCGCCGAGAGGCGCCAGAGGAGCGCGGCAAGCCCGACGAGGCAGAGGAGCAGCGCGCTCACCCCGTCCAGCGGCGTCCACTCCGCCAAGTAGCCGGGGATGAGGTTGAGGACGAAGATCAGCGGCGGGTTGACGTCGATGAGCCCGGAATAGAGCCGCTCCCCCGCGATCCAGCGCTGGGTAAAGTTGAGCACCGCCGCCACGTCGTGGTTCAGCGGCGGGGAGAGCACCGTCAGCAGGAACAGGCCCGCCGGCGCCAGGGCGAGGGCCCGCCACAGCCGCGCTGCGGAGCCGGCGAGGAGGTGCGGGCGCGAGGCGGTGGAGACCGAGGCCGCTTCGGCCTTGGAGAGAGGCGGGACGGGGGCGTTCATGCGTGGCGTTTCTGCGGGCGCATCCTGGGTGGCTCCGGGCGGACGCGCAACCGACCCCCGGGCCGGAAAGGGGGCAGAGCGCCGCTTATCCCAGGTTATGGGGCCCGATTACGGCGCCCCCTGGGCGCGTCTGCCTTGTCCCTGCCGCAGCCCCCTGTCACAAGCCGGACATCAGGCCGATCCCGGCCGCCCCGCGCGCCAGCCCCGAGTCGCCCTTTGGAAGACGCCGAATACACCCTGATGGACGCCGCCGAGGACGGCATGTGGTGGTACCGCGCCATCCATGCCCGCCTGCTGGCCGCCCTGGCCGAGCGCCCGGGGGTGGAGGCGCTGCCCATGCTCGATGCCGGCTGCGGCACGGGCGGCTTCCTCGCCCGCCTCTCGCGCGGCTCCGCGCGGCCGGCCTTCGGGCTGGACTACAATCCCCGCGCCGCTGCCCGGGCCGCGGCGAAGTCTGGATTGCCCGCGACCGCCGGCACGATCAACGCCCTTCCCTTCCCCGACGCCACCTTCGGGGCCGCCGTCTCGGTGGATGTCCTCTCGCACTCCGCCGTGGACCAGGGGGCCGCGCTGGCCGAGCTGCACCGGGTGCTGGCGCCCGGCGGCAGCCTCGTGCTGAACCTGCCAGCCTTCGAGTGGATGTTCTCGGCCCATGACATCCGGGTCCACAACGCCCGGCGCTACACGGCGGCCGGCGCGGTCGCCACGCTGCGCGCCGCCGGATTCACCGAGGTCTCGGGCCGGTACTGGAACAGCCTCCTCCTCCCCCTGATGGTTCTCCAGCGCAAGGTGCTGGCCCGGGGGGCAAACCATGCGAGCGATGTCGGGGACTTCCCGCCCTGGCTGGACAGCCTCCTCCACGGCGTCTCAGAGATCGAGCGCCGCGCCCGCCTCTCCCTTCCGGCCGGCGGCTCCGTGCTGCTGACGGCAACGCGTCCCTGAAGGACCCCTACCCATGCGTGCCCAGGACAACATGGCGTCCGTTCCCGACACGGTGGGCCTGTCCATCGTCGTCCCCGTCTATCGCGGGGCCGCCACGGTCGGCACGCTGGTGGCCGCCCTCTCGGCGCTGCGCCCCGCGGGCGGGATCGAGATCGTGCTGGTGAACGACGGCTCGCCCGACAATTCCGGGGAGGTCTGCCGCCAGCTCGCCGCCGAGGCGACCGTTCCCCTCACCTATGTCGAGCACGCCCGGAACTTCGGCGAGCACAACGCCGTCATGTCCGGCCTCCGCGTCGCACGCGGCTCCTACGTCATCACGATGGACGACGATCTCCAGAACCCGCCGGAGGAGGTGCTGAAGCTCTATGACCACGCGCGGCTCGGCGGGTTCGACGTCGTCTACACCCGCTACGCCGTGAAGGAGCACGAGGGCTGGCGCAATCTCGGCAGCCGCTTCGCCAACTGGGTGGCGGACCTGCTGATCGACAAGCCGCGCGGCCTCTATCTCTCCTCCTTCCGCTGCATGAGCGCGCTCGTCGTGCGCGAGGTCACGCGCTATGCCGGCCCCTACCCCTATATCGACGGGCTGATCATGCAGGTGACGCAGCGCATCGATTCCATCGAGGTGCGGCACCTCAAGCGCGTGGAGGGGCGCAGCAACTACACGCTGCGGCGCCTCGTGCGGCTCTGGCTGAACCTGGCCACCAACTTCTCGCTCCTGCCCGTGCGCCTCGCGGTCTTCGCCGGCATCGCCATGGGCGTGCTCGGCGTCATCGCCGCGCTATTCGTCATCGTGGAGGCCGTGATGGGCGAGACGCCTTCGGGCTGGGCCTCGACCATGACGGTGACGCTGCTGCTCTCGGGCGTGCAGTTCCTCATCCTCGGCGTGCTCGGCGAGTATGTCGGCCGCTCCTTCCTCTCGGCCAACGGCACGCCGCAGGGCGTGGTGCGGGAAGTCGTCCGCGCCCGCCCCTCGGCCATGGACGGAAGGCTGGAAGACGCGGCGTGACGACCTACTGGATCACCCTGGCCGTCGCCATCGTCACCTCGATGGTCGGACAGATCCTGCTCAAGTCCGGGGCGATCGGGGAGGGCAACTTCGTCACCCAGCTCTTCCGGCCGCAGACGATCATCGGGCTCGGCCTCTATGGCGGGGCCGCGCTGCTCTACATCGTGGCCCTCCGCCGGATCCCGATGTCGGTCGCCCTGCCTTTCACCGCCGTCTCCTATGTCGTGGCGGTGCTGATCGGGCACTTCGTCTTCGGCGAGGGGCTCGGCACGCAGAAGCTCGTCGCGATCGGCCTAATCAGCCTCGGCGTGGTGGTGCTCGCCAGCGCATGAGGGCGGCCCTCCTGCCGCTTCTCCTCACGGCCTGCGCCGCACCGCCCTCCTGCCCCACCAGCACCACCCCGGCCGCGGTCGCGGAACTCGCCTTCGGCCGCAACGGCGGGGACGGCGCGCTGCGGGTGGGCGAGGCCGACTGGGCCGCCTTCCTGGCCGAGGAGGCCACGCCCCGCTTCCCCGCCGGCCTCACCGCCCTGGATGCGCAGGGGCAGTGGCGCGGGGCGAACGGGCGCATCGCCCGAGAGCCGGCGAAGCTCCTCCTGCTCGTCCTGCCCGGCGCCTCGATGGCCGAGGCCGCCGCGCGCACCGCCCCCCTCGCCGAGGCCTACCGGGCGCGCTTCGGGCAGGAGAGCGTGCTCCGCAGCCTGCGCCCGGGCTGCGCGGGGTTCTGAGAATCAGGCCGGCCGCCGCGCGGGCGCCTTCACGCGCCCAAGCGCCCAGGCCAGCGCCATCGCCGCGAGCGCCAGGGCCAGCCGCCCGGACGCCGGGATCGCCGGGACAAAGGCAGCGGCGAGCCCCGCCGCGCCCAGCAGCAGCCGCGGCACCGCCCCGAGCGGCGCGGCGAGGTAGCCCGCATAGGAAGCGGTGATCGCGACCAGCGCCGCCACCTGGATGGCGGTGGCGAGCAGGATGTCGGGCAGCCCGCCCCGCATCATGATCCCGGGGTCGTAGATGAAGGCGAAGCCGACGGTGAAGCCCGCGATGCCGAAGCGCGTGGCGTGCAGGCTGGTAATGGTGGGGCCTGCCTTGGCGATGGAGGCCGCGGCGAAGGCGGCGGCGGCGACGGGCGGCGTCGCATCCGCCAGCACGGCGAAGTAGAAGAGGAAGAGATGGGCGGGCAGCACGTCCACGCCCATGGCGATGAGCTGCGGCACGCCGATGGCGGCGGCGATGATATAGGATGGCGTGGTCGGCAGCCCCATGCCGAGCACAAGCACCGTCAACGCCAGCAGAATCAGCAGCAGGGGCAGCGAGCCGCCCGCCAAGTCCTTGATGATCCCGCCGAAGGCCACGACCATTCCCGTGGCCGTCAGCGCCGAGACGACAATCCCCGCCCCCGCGATGGCCACCGCCAGCGGCGCCATGGTCAGCCCCGCATTCAGCAGGCTCTCGAAGATCGCGCGCGGCGACATCCGCGTGCGCCGGCGGAGCACGGCCACTGCCACCATGGCGAGGGTGGCGCAGAAGGCGGCGTAGTTGCCGGACCAGCGCTCCATCATAAGGTAGACGAGCACGCCCATGGGGATAACGAGGTGCGCGTCGGCCAGGACCTCGCGCCAGGGCGGGATCTCGGCCTTCGGCATCGGCGCCATGCCGGCGCGCTTGGCCTCGAAATGCACGGCGGCAAGGATGGCGAAGTAGTACATCACCGCCCCGGTCGCGGCGGCGACCACGATCTCCCCGTAAGGGATGTTGGTGATCTCCGCCATGACGAAGGCCGCGGCCCCCATCACCGGCGGCATGATCGCGCCACCCACCGAGGCCGCGCTCTCGATCCCGCCCGCGACGGCGGGCCTATAGCCGATCTTCTTCATCAGCGGGATCGTCATCGCGCCCGTGGTGATGACGTTGGATACCGATGAGCCGCTCATCGTCCCGAAGAGGCCGGAGGTGATCACGGCCACCTTCGCCGGGCCGCCCGTGAACCGCCCGGCCGCGGCCGCGCCAAGATTGCTGAACAGCCGCCCCGTGCCACTGCCCGCCATGAAGGCGCCGAAAATGATGAAGACGGCGATGGTCGTCGCCACGATCCCCGTCAGCGGCCCGTAGACGCCGCCCGCCGTGGGCACGAGCCAGGAGGCCTCCAGGATCTCGGCAACCGAGAAGGGGCGCGTGTTCAGCACGCCCGGCAGAAAGTGGCCGAGCGCCATGTAGGCGATGCTGCCGATCACCATCCAGGCGAGCCCCGGCTCCACCGCGCGCCGCGTCGCCTCCAGCAGGGTGACGATGGCGAGCACGGCCATGACGGACATCACCGGGGTGAAGTCGTCCACGTACTCCATGCGGTCGGAGACGGCGCCCGCGTTTACCCAGACCCAGAGATGCGGCGCGGCGGCGGCGGCGAACCAGGCCCAGTCGAGCGCGCTCGGCCTGCTGGCCGGGCTGGAGGCCCGTGCCGGCCAGAGGAGGAAGATCGGCGGCACGAGGGCCAGCAGGTGGAAGGCCCGCATGGCGATCGGCTCGGGGAAGCCGATGCCGCCGAACAGGAGGTGGACCGCCGCGGCCAGCGCCAGCCATCCCGAGAGGACCGGGCCCAGCGGCCCCTTCAGCTCGCGCAAGGGAGGCCGCTCAGCCCGGCATCGCGCCGGATTCGCGATAGGCGCGGGCCGCGCCGGCATGCAGCGGCGCGCCCTCGTACTTCCAGGCCACCGCGGGGTCGTAGGCGGCCATGGAGGCGTGGATCTGCGTCAGCCGCGCGCCCTTGGCCGCGATCAGCACCTTGGTCAGCTTGTAGGCCACCTCCTCCGGCACGCTCTCATGCACGACGATGACGCTGTCCATCGTCGTCACCGGGACGTCGGCGCCCTGCAGCGCGGGATAGGTGGCGGCGGGAAGGATGCCCTGGTTGTAGGCATAGGCGTCGATCAGGTGCTTGCGAATGTCGTCGGGGAAGGCCACCAAGCGCGCCGCGCGGCGCCCCTGCCCGATCTCCGTCAGCACCGCAGCGGGCTTGGCGAGGGCGCAGTACATGTAGTCCACCTGCCCGTCGGAGAAGGCGGCGGCGATGTCGTTGTAGGAGCCGTTGAGATAGGTCCCGCCATCGGCCCGGATCTTCTCGGGCGAGGTGCCGATGAACTTCATAATGCGCTGCAGCGTCATCTCGTCGGTGGAGGAGCGCTGCGGGCAGCCGATGCGGAGCCCGCGCTGCGTCAGGATCGCGCGCATGTCCTCCAGCGGCTTGTCCGCGGCGCGGAGGAAGTTGTGCTCGGTCGGCGAGTAGCCCGTGCCGAGGGTGCGGATCTTGTCGTGCTTCGCGCGATAGGGCTCCTCCCCCCGCACGGCGGCGGCGGTGAAGGCGTCGATCCCCCAGCCCATCTGGGACTGGCCGTTGTTGATGCGGGTCGGGTTCGCCAGCCCCCCGCCCGGCACCACGCGGATCTGGAGGTCCGCCTCGTCCTTCGCCAGCGCCGCGATCCCCGCGCCCATCGTGTACCAACCACCGCCGAGCGAGCCCGCCACGAACTCATAGGTCCCCTGGGCGGAGGCCGTCCGGATGAGGGGCATCGCCAGCGCGCCGCCGAGCACGATGCGGCGGGAGAGGATGGGGAGCATGTCGGCCTCCGGGGCGATGGATGAGCGGGGCCGGGATGTTGCGCGCCACCCGGCCGACCCCGCAATCCCTGCAACGACCGTGCCGGGGCTCGTGGCGCCCGGCCCTGACCCTGGCCTAGCAGGGCTGGGCCATGAACACGCGCGACGGGGTGACGAACTCCTCCTGCGCCGCCACCGTCAGGATCTCGCGCGACCCCTCCTCCGCCGTGCGGCGCAGCAGGCCGAAGATGGAGGATGTGGCCGCGGAGAGGGCGAGGCGCGAATCGTCCCAGCGCAGGCGGTGGAAGAGAAAGAGCGCCGCCATCGCGTCCCCCGCGCCATTGACCGAGATCGGAAGGCGCGGCGTCCGCACCCGCCAGAACCGCCCCTCCTCCCCGGCCAGGAGGTCCACCGCATCTGCCGGCGTGTCCTCCACCTGCAGGCTGGTGACGAGCACGGTGCGGGGGCCGCGCGCCTGGAGCGTGCTGACCGCGGCCTTGGCGTCCTCCAGCGAGACCACCTGCCGCCCCGTCATCCATTCCAGCTCGAACTGGTTCGGCGTGACGATGGAGGCCTGGGGCACGGCCCTGTCGCGCATGAATTCGGGGATGCCGGGGCGCACAAAGACGCCGCGGCCGACATCGCCGATTACGGGGTCGCAGCACCAGATCGCGGCGGAATTGGCCGCGCGCACCTGCCCGACCGCGCCGAGGATCGCCTCGCCGATCGAGGCGTCGCCCATATAGCCGGAGAGCACGGCGTCGCAGCGCGGCAGCGCGCCGCGCTCCTCGATCCCCTGGACGAGATCGCCGATCAGCTCCGCCCCGAAGACCTGGCCACGCCAGGCGCCGTAGCCCGTGTGGTTCGAGAACTGCACGGTGTTCACCGCCCAGACCTCCGCCCCCAGGCGCTGGAGGGGAAAAACCGCGCTGGCATTGCCGACATGGCCGTAGGCGACCCAGGACTGGATCGAGAGGATGTTCATCGCAGCACCCACCCCGCGCGGCACCGGGAATCGCCGCCTCGCCCGCGGGGCGGCGTGCGGCGACCCTCCCTAGACCCGCCCCGCCCGGCCTGTCACGCGGAGTGGAGAGGCCTCAGGCGCAGCGCCCGCCATCCACGGGCAGCAGCACGCCCGTGATGAAGGAGGAGGCGTCCTCGGCTAGCCAGACGCAGGCATTGGCGATGTCGGCCGGGGTCGAGAGGCGGCCGATCGGGATGGTGGCGAGGAAGCGCTGCCGGTTCTCCGGCGTGTCCTCCACGCCCATGAAGGCGGAGGTCAGGCCCGTCACGCCCATCACGGGGCAGACGGCGTTCACCCGGACATTGTCCTTCGCCCATTCCTGGGCGAGGGCCTGGGTGAAGACGTTCACCGCCCCCTTCGTGCCGTTGTACCAAGTGAGGCCGGGGCGGGGCCGGAGCCCGGCGGTGGAGGAGATGGTGACGAAGCTGCCGCCGCCCCGCGCCTTCAGCGCGGGAAAGGCCGACTTCGCCATGAGGAAGACGGACTTCACGTTGATGGCGAAGACCCGGTCGAACTCCTCCTCCGACACGTCGAGGGAGGGCTGGTTGCGATAGGTCCAACCGGCATTGTTCACCACGATGTCCAGCCCGCCGAGGGCGGAGACGGCGCCGTCCACCATCGCCTGGATGTCGGCCGCGCGCGAGACGTCGCCGCCCAGCGCCACGCCGCCGATCTCCCCGGCGACACGCCGCGCGCCTTCCAGGTTGAGGTCGGCGACGGCGACCTTCGCGCCCTGCGCCGCGTACTCCCGCGCGATCCCCTCGCCGAAGCCCGAGGCGGCACCGGTGACGAGCGCGAGCTTGCCCTGTAGGCGCATGGTTCCATTCTCCTGGAAGATCCGGCGGGCACTCTGGGAAACGGGCCGGGAGCGGTCAACGAGGCGGGCGGGAGAACGGAAGGTGCTGAAACGGCTTCGCGATCGGGCGCGCGCGATCCGGCAGGACGTCCACGCCCTGTTCCTGGCGGCGCGGGACCATCGCACGCCCTGGTACGCGCGTGCCCTCGCACTAGCCATCGCCGCCTATGCCCTCAGCCCGATCGACCTGATCCCGGACTTCATCCCCGTCCTCGGCCTGCTGGACGAGGCGATCCTGCTTCCCCTCGCCATCCGGCTGGCGATTCGCCTGATCCCGCAGGCGCTGATGGCGGAGCACCGGGCCGCCGCCATCGCCGCCTCCCGCCGGCCCTCCAGCAGGGCGGGCGCGGCCTTCGTCATCCTCATCTGGCTGGCCGGCTTCGCCCTTCTGCTCCGCTGGCTCTGGCCGGAGGCGGCGGGTTAGTCCGGGGCAGCGAGCCGGGGGGAGCAGGGAGATGTTGCGCCCCCCCTTCCCCTCCGCTAAATGCCCGCAATTCGCGCTTCCGGTCGGCATCGGCGGCGCCAAACTCCATGGAATCCGCCCGATGAAGTCCGACATCCATCCCGACTACCACGAGATCACGGTCATCATGACCGACGGGACGACCTACAAGACCCGTTCCTGTATGGGCAAGGAAGGCGACACGCTGCGGCTCGACATCGACCCGAAGTCGCATCCAGCCTGGACGGGCGTGCAGCGCATCGTGGACACGGGCGGCCAGATCGCTAAGTTCAACAAGAAGTTCGCGGGCATCGGCACGCGCAAGGGCTGATTTGCCTGCTGCGCATGGCAGGACTGCATCAGACGCAGAACGAGAAGGGCTCCGGTGCTTGAAGCGCTGGGGCCCTTTTCCCATCTCAGGCCCTGTCAGCGGCGCCCGGATGGGGCCGTTGGCGTGGGGTGAACCGGACGCACGGCCCGATCGGGAGTGCACCAGCCGGGGAGCCCCGCATTGCAAACCGACGTGACCTTGCTCTCGCAGGAGGTTTCTCGTGAACGCTCTCGACTTCTCTCCCCTTTTCCGCACCGCCATCGGCTTCGATCGCCTCGCTCGCCTGATGGACACGGCCCGCGCGGCCGCCGATGCCCCGTCCTACCCACCCTACAACATCGAGCGTACGGCCGATGACGCCTACACGCTGACGATGGCCGTGGCCGGCTTTGGGCAGGATGACATCGAGATCACCGCCCAGGACAACGTCCTCGTGGTCTCCGGCAAGGCCCCGCAGGCGCAGGATGAGGGCCGTTTCCTCCACCGTGGCATCGCGGGCCGCGCCTTCGAGCGCCGCTTCGTCCTCGCGGACCATCTCCGCGTCGAGGGTGCCAACCTGGAGAACGGCCTGCTCCACGTCGCCCTGAAGCGCGAGGTGCCCGAGGCGCTGAAGCCCCGCCGCATCGCGATCGGTTCTTCCCGCCCGCAGCAGCCGGCGATTGAGGGCCGCGCCGAGGCGGCGAACACCCAGGACGGCCAGGCCCAGGCGGCCTGATCCCCAGGGGACTCGCACGAAAAGAGGCCGGCGGAGCGATCCGCCGGCCTTTTCCTTATCCCGGCTTGCGGAAGAAGGCCTCCGCCGCCGCGCGCTGCGCCCCGCGAGCCGCGATGGCCGCCTCGGCTCGCGCGATCTCGGACCGCAGCGCCTCGATGTAGTGGCGCAGCGCCTCCTCGGACCAGCCGTCCAGCTTCTGCGGGGCGAAGCCCACCTCCGGGCGGCGCCGTTCCTCTTCCTCAAACATCCGCGGACTCCTCTCTTCCGGCTTTGACCGGCTCCATCCCCCTCTCTATATCCCCACGCAACAGCCCAGGGGGTTGCCCGGCCCCCGCCGACCATTCCCCCGGTCGCGACGAGGTTCCCGCCCTATGCCCACTCCGCTAATGCCCAAGGCCACCGCCGTGTGGCTGATCGACAAGACCTCCCTCACCTTCGACCAGGTGGCCGAGTTCGTCGGCATGCACCCCCTGGAAGTCCAGGCCATCGCCGACGGCGAGGTGGCGCAGGGCATCGTCGGCTATGACCCCGTGGCGAATGCGCAGCTCACCCGCGAGGAGATCGCCCGCTGCGAGGCGGATCCGAAGGCGCGGCTGCAGATCATGCAGAGCAACCTTCCCCAGCCCAAGGTGCGCGGCAAGGGCGCGAAGTACACCCCTGTGGCCAAGCGCAACGACCGGCCGGACGGCATCGCCTGGCTGCTGCGGAACTACCCCCAACTCACCGACGCGCAGGTGGCCAAGCTCCTCGGCACCACCAAGGAGACCATCGCCAAGGTGCGGGACCGCAGCCACTGGAACGCGGCCAACATCAAGCCGCGGGACCCCGTGATCCTCGGCCTGTGCAGCCAGTCCGACCTGAACGCGCTCATCGTCTCGATCGGCGCGGAGCCGGCCCCGACGGCGGTGGAGGACGACGCGGCCTGATCCGGCCGGCCCGCGAGAAGCCGCGGCCAGGACGCAAAAAGGGCGGGCCCCCTCGGGGGACCCGCCCTTCCTCATGGGGCCCGCGCGGCGCCTATTGTGGCCGGCGGCGCTGCGTCTCCAGCCGCTCCATCTCCTCCTTCAGGCGGAGCTTCTCCCGCTTGAGGCGCGCCAGTTCGAGGCTGTCCGGCATGGGCCTGGCATCCTCGGCGAGAATGCGCGCGTCCAGCGCGTTGTGACGGTCCTTGAGCGACTGCAGCCGGTGCGGGTTCAGCATACGCTTGATCCTTGTCCTGCCAGATTCGTCGGTTTTCGGTCGTATCCGCGCGGCGTCTGTCGCCGCCGCGCGGGAGATGATATGGCAAGACCCAGCCTGAGGCGCGAGAATTCTCACGCCCTTATCAACCCGCCCCCGCCCCTGGCCGCAGGGGCGGCCCGACCCATCCGGGGGATCATGCTGGCCGAACGCGACAGCCTCCTGCGCCGCCTCCACGAGCTGCGGAGCGAGCACCGTGACCTCGACACCGTCATCGCCCGCATCGAGGACAGCCGCTACGACCAGCTCCAGCTCCAGCGCCTGAAGAAGCGCAAGCTGAAGCTGAAGGACGAGATTGCCTGGCTCGAGAGCCGGCTCGTCCCGGATATCATCGCGTGAGCGGCGCCCGCCCGCCGCTGGTCGGCATCATCATGGGCTCCCGCTCGGACTGGGAGACGATGCGCCACGCGGCCGAGATGCTGGAAGGGCTGGAGGTGCCGCACGAGTGCCGCGTCGTCTCCGCCCACCGCACGCCGCGGCGCATGGTGGATTACGCGGAGTCCGCCGTCTCCCGCGGGCTGAAGGTCATCATCGCCGGAGCCGGCGGCGCCGCCCACCTGCCGGGCATGACGGCCAGCATGACCCGCCTGCCCGTCCTCGGCGTGCCGGTGGAGAGCCACGCGCTGCGAGGCCAGGATTCGCTCCTCTCCATCGTGCAGATGCCGGCCGGCATCCCAGTCGGCACCCTCGCCATCGGCCGCGCCGGCGCGGTGAACGCGGCGCTGATGGCCGCCGCCATCCTCGCCCTCTCCGACTCCGCGTTGGCGGACCGGTTGGAGGCGCATCGCCGCGCCCAGACCGAGGGCGTGGCGGAGAGCGTGGCGTGAGCGCCGATCCCGGCCCCCTTCCCCCGGGTTCGACCATCGGCATCCTCGGCGGCGGCCAGCTCGGGCGGATGACGGCGCTCGCCGCCGCGCGGCTCGGCTATCGCTGCCACGTCTTCTCCCCCACCCCCGGCGAACCCGGTACCCAGGTCGCCGCCGAAAGCACCATCGCCCCCTATGAGGACGAGGAGGCGCTCGGCCACTTCGCCAGCTCAGTGGATGTGGTGACCTTCGAATTCGAGAACGTGCCCGCCGCGACGCTCGACCGGCTCGCCGCCATCGTTCCCTGCCGGCCCGGCACGCGGGCGCTCTCCATCTGCCAGGACCGGCTGCTGGAGAAAGAGTTCCTGGCCAGGGCGGGCGTGTCCGTCGCCCCCTGGGCCGCCGTCCACTCCGCCGCCGACCTTCCGGCCGCACTGGCGACGACGGGCCTGCCCGCCGTCCTCAAGACCACCCGCCTCGGCTATGACGGCCGCGGGCAGGCGGTGGTCCGCACGGCCGAGGAGGCCGAGGCGGCCCTCGCCCGCCTCTCCCCCCACCCGCTGATCGCGGAGGCCTTCGTCCCCTTCGCGGCGGAGATCTCGGCCATCGCCGCGCGCGGGGTGGATGGCGACTGCGTGACCTACGATGCCGTCGAGAATCGCCACGCCCACCACATCCTGGACCTCTCCTTCGCTCCCGCCCGGGTCGGGCAGGAGGCGGCCGAGGCCGCGCGCCGCCATGCCGCTGCCGTGGCCGAGGCGCTGGAGCTGGTCGGCGTGCTGGCAGTGGAGTTCTTCCTCCTCCCCGACGGAAGCCTGCTCGGCAACGAGATCGCCCCGCGCCCGCACAACTCCGGCCACTGGACGATCGACGCATGCCAGGCGAGCCAGTTCGACCAGCACGCCCGGGCTGTGGCCGGCCTGCCCCTCGCGCCCGCGGAGCGGCACGGGGATGCGGTCATGCGCAATCTCGTCGGACCGGAGGGGATGGCGCGGTGGCCTGCTTTGGCCGGTGCGGTCGGCGTTTCGCCGCATCTTTACGGCAAGGCGGAGGCTCGGCCGGGGCGCAAGATGGGGCACGCCACGCGGGTGCTCCCTTTAGGCGCGCTTGCCACTCTGGATGAGACGGATCTCCTCAGCCATCTGTGACCGAAATGCCAGGGCGCTCTGTGGTAGATTTGCCACATCGACCCCCAAACCCGTTCCGCACGCGGCGTGTCGCGGTGCGCACCCCCCGGTCGGATGGTAGAGAAACGTCACGCGGCGCCGGAATCGGGAGACCCTGACCTCCACGCCGCGCGTCCCTGGTGGATCGGGAGTTCATACCATGAGCCTGAAGAAGGCCCTCCTGGCCGCGACGATCATGTCGCTGCCGCTCGCCGCGCAGGCCCAGCCTGTCACCGGCGTCTACATCGCCGCCGGCGCCGGCTTCAACTGGCTGCAGAGCACGAACGACGGGGTCGAGGGCCCGGCCGGGACCGCGCTCGGCATCGTCGGTGCCCGCGCGAAGACAAACTACGAGACCGGCTGGGCCGGCGTCGGCAGCATCGGCTACGGCTTCGGCAACGGCCTGCGCATCGAGGCCGAGGGCAGCTACCGTGAGAACGACGTGGCGGACTTCCGCTTCGGCAACGCGAACCCGGCCGGCCAGGGCGGCCGCGCCCGCACCTATGGTGCGATGGGCAACGTGCTGTTCGACCTCGCCCTGCCCGGCATCCCCGTCGTCCCCTACATCGGTGGTGGCGTCGGCTATCAGTGGCACGAGTACGACACCGTTCGCGGCACGATCTTTGGCCCGGGCGCAACCAGCCGCTCGCTGACCGTTGACGACCGCGACGGCAGCTTCGCTTATCAGGGCATCGCCGGCGTGGCGCTGAACCTCGGCGTTCCCGGCCTCGCCCTGACGGCCGAGTACCGTTTCCTCGGCACGCTCGGCCACGAGCTGGACGCGAATCTCGGCACGCGCACGGTTGCCACCAACCCGGCGACCCAGACGAACGCCCGTGGCCGCCTGGACGTGGACAACTACAACCACTCCGTCCTCGTCGGTCTGCGCTACGCCTTCAACGCGCCGCGCCCGGCGCCGGTGGTGGCGGTGGCTCCGGCCCCGGCGGCGGCTCCTGCCCCGGCGCGCACCTACCTCGTGTTCTTCGACTTTGACCGCGCCGACCTGACGGACCGCGCTCGCCAGATCATCGGCGAGGCGGCCCAGGCCGTGAACTCGACGGGCACGACGCGCATCGAAGTGGCCGGCCATGCCGACCGCTCGGGCACGCCGCAGTACAACCAGCGCCTGTCCCAGCGCCGCGCCGAGGCGGTGGCGGCCGAGCTGGCCCGTCGTGGCATCTCGCGCAACCAGATCTCGGTCCAGGCCTTCGGCGAGAGCCGCCCGCTGGTGCCGACCGCCGACGGCGTGCGCGAGCCGCAGAACCGCCGCGTCGAGATCGTGCTGCGCTGAGCAGAACGGCCTCCCGCAAGGGCGTCCAGGGGGGCGGGACCGAAAGGTCCCGCCCCCTTTCCTTTTCCGTCCGGTGCGACCCCGGCCGCGGTGCTGGACAACCACGGGGCGTGGGCGAATCCTTGCGGGGGACTAACCCTCTGCGCCGAGGAGTCGCGGGCGGTGCGCGCCGCCACCCTTTTCCCGCCCCTGTTCATTCTGGCCGCCTGCACCCCGGCTCCGCGGGAGCTCGGGCTGGCCGGCTATCGCCATATTCTCATAGTGGCACGCGACGCGCGCGAGGCCTGTGCCGGACTTCCCGAATGCGCCATGCCCGGGCTGGAGAGGGATCTCGCCCGGGCGGAGGCCGGAACTCCTTCCGAGTTCATGCTTCCAAGCCATCAGGCAGCGACCGAGCGGAGCCTTGCCGAGGCGGCTCTTCAGGTGGCCGATGCCGATTGCCGCGGCCGTGGAATCAGGCCGGGCTCGGCGCGCTGGGAGCGCTGCCAGCTCGACCGCGGCATCGCGCGGCTCGGAGAGGTGGCCGGGCTGTCGCCGGAGCCCTGAAACGACGAAGGGCGCCTCGCGGCGCCCCTCGAACCGTTCCGTTCCTGCCCGCCGATCAGCGGTTGGAGGTGGAAACCTTGCGGACGGCGGTGCTGCGGCGCGCCGGCGCGGTGCGGGCGGCTGGAGTGGTCGGGGCCGCCGAGGCGGCGCAATCGCTGCGGCCGTGCGGGTTTGAGAGGTTGTTCTGCTGGGCGATTGTCGCCAGCGCCTCGGAGCTCTTCGGCGCCGCGAGGGCGGCCGTGAAGAGCGGCGCGACGTTGCGGCAGAAATGCGAGCCCTGACGGATGCCGTCCTGCGACTGCGCATTGGCGAGCTGCGTGATGTAGCCGTCGAGCGAGGACTGACCGCGCGCGCCGGCGGTGCGGCGGTAATGCGCGTTGATGCCGCGATAGGCGCCCTCGAGCTCGCCCTTATACTGGCGGACGAAGGTGTTGTACTGCTCGTCCTGCTGGCAGGAGAGCGCGGCGACCATCAGCTGGCTCTGCAGGGCGCGCACGTCGAAGGCGGCCTTCTCGGCGGGCTGCACGCAGGTCTGCGCCATGGCAGGGGTCGCGACGACCGCGGCCACAAGGCCGGCGGCGAGGAAGTGGAACGGCGACATCTTAACCGGGATCTCCCGAGGCATCTGGAGGGCGGCACCTCCGCCCCGGCGCGACATCTACCCAGTCGCGGTGCCGGATGCACGCGGCTTTTTGAAGGCCCGAGACTAGCTCGCTCAGCAGTTTAGGCGGCGTGGCGGAAATGCCATGGCAAGGCCAGGCCAGGGCCGGCAGGGGCGCGCGGCGGAGGCGCGCCCCCGCCCGTCAGGACGCTCCCTGGCGCCGCGCCCGCTGCAGCCGCCCCAGGCCCGCGAGCCTCCTGTCAAGGAATTCCAGGGCGGCATTCACGCCGCCGGGCTCGCGCAGCCAGAAGGCCACGGTCGCGAGATAGATGCCGGCGAGCGAGGCCCTACGCGTGTACCAGGAGAAGTCCGCCGAGCGGTCCCCGGCCGCCGCCCAGATCGCGTCCACGGTCCGAGCCAGGCTGCGCGCGGCCGCCCGGGCGTTCCAGGGCAGGGCGAGCAGGGCGAGCGCGCGCCGGAGGGCGGCGCGGTGCGGCTCGATCTCGGCCAGCCGGATGGCGATCAGCCGGCGGATCCGCGCAGGGGTGCGGAGGGCGGAGAGGTCCTCCCGTGCGGCCGCCTCCTCCATCCGGCGATCCGTCAGGTCGATCCAGGCCTCCACGACCCCGACGGGGCCGGAGGGGAATAGCCAGCGGTGGGCGACGGGGTCCATGCCCGCGCCGCGCAGCCCAGCCTCCAGGGCTGCCTCCGTCCATCCGAGTTGGGGCACATGCGGCAGGGCCGCTAGCACGGCAGCGTCCCGCTCGGCGCTACGCTCGATCATGCCTTTTCCTCCTCAAGGGGCGCGCGCACGTGCCGCTGGGGCGCCTGGTGCCGCGCCAACTCCTCGACGAAGCCCAGCCGGGCCAGATCCGCCATCCGCATGGGATAGAGAAGTCCCTCCAGATGGTCGAACTCGTGCTGCATCACCCGCGCCGCCATCCCGTCCGCCTCGCCCGAGACGGCGCGGCCCTCCGCATCCAGCCCGCGCCAGGCGATGCGGGGCGCGCGCGGCACTTCCCCCCGCAGGCCGGGGATGGAGAGGCAGCCCTCCCAGCCCGCATGGCGCTCCTCCGTCAGCGGCGCGATTTCGGGGTTGAACAGGGCGAAGACCCGCTCGCCGTCGCGCATCACGAAGAGGCGGAGCGGCAGGTGGACCTGCGGCGCGGCGAGGCCGAGGCCGCCGGCATCGATCATCGTTTCGGCCATGTCCCTGGCCAGCCGGTGCATCTCGGGCGCGGTCGGGTCCGGCACGGGCTCGGCGCGGCGCAGGAGCACGGGGTGCCCCATCCGCGCGATCTTCAGGATCGCCATCGGTGTTCCATCGGCAGTGGGGGCAGGCTTGCCCTCGCCCGCATGTTGGGGCCGCACCCGGATTCGTCACCAGGCGCAGGGACGAGCCGTTTCGGGCTTCCACAGGATCCCCCCGCCGTGTTACACGGCCGGGCTTTCGCCTGATGGAGTCGGTCCATCGGGCCGCTCACCCGTCTCACCATCCACCCCAAGGCAAGGAGGACGTTGCCGCGTGCAAGTCGTCGTTCGGGACAACAACATCGATCAGGCCCTGAAGGCCCTCAAGAAAAAGCTGCAGCGTGAAGGCGTCTTCCGCGAGATGAAGCTCCGCCGCCACTTCGAGAAGCCCTCCGAGCGCCGCGCCCGCGAGGCCGCCGAGGCCGTTCGCCGCGCCCGCAAGGTGGAGCGCAAGCGCCTGGAGCGCGAGGGCTTCTGAGCCCTTCCTCCCCTCGCGGGGAGGAATGCTGAGTACGCAGAAGGCCGCGGCGCGGGGACCGACCCCGTGAACCGCGGCTTCCGTGTTTTCAGGCCGTCGCCGTTGGGCAGGTTGCGAGGTCCAGTGCCCATCCGCATGCCCTGATCCGTTGGAAAACGGCTCCGAACAACCGCCAACGGCCCGAAGTGCGGGGCCCTGAAGGCACGCAGTACGGGCAGAACCCGGCCGGGGCCCGCGCGTTTGGCCGGGGCAACCCGCCGGATGCCCCATGCCCCGCCTGACCCACAAGTTGATCGCGCGCAGCTTCCCCCCTGCCCCCGCCCTCCCGGCAGCTCCCCTGCCCGACGAGACGCGGCTGCGCGCCGAGTTGCAGGTCTTCCTCCACGCCCGGGACCCGAAGCTCGGCGTCTGGGTTTTCGCCTACGGGGCGCTCATGTGGGAATACGCGGAAGCGCGGCCCGACATCGTCGCCGCCGCCCGCCTGCCCGGCCTTGCCCGCCGCTACACGCTGCGCGACGTGCATGACCGTGGCACGCCGGATTTTCCCGGCCTGACCCTCGGGCTGGAGCGCGTCTCCGCCCTCGCCTGCGCCGGCCTGCTACTGCACCTGCCCGGCCCCGGGGTGGAGGAGCGGCTCTGGCCCGTCTGGAAGCAGGAGATGGGGCCGGGCTTTTACCGGCCGGAGTGGTGCGATGCCGTGATGCATCCCGGCCGCACGGCCGGGGGCGCGCCGGTCCGCGCCCTGTCCTTCGTCGCCAGGCACGACCACCCGCTCTTCGCGGGCGAGATGCCGGTCGGGCAGACCGCCGACATCCTCGCCCGCAGCCGCGGCCCGAACGGCACGGCTGCCGCCTACCTGCTGGACGCCGCCGAGACGCTGCGCCGCAACGGCATGCGCGACGCCCTGCTTGAGAGCCTGGAGCCGGAGGTGGCGCGCCGCCTCGACAGCCCCGCTACTTCTGAAGCGCCTGCACGATCTGCTGGGTGACCTTCTTCGCGTCCCCGAAGAGCATCATCGTGTTGTCGCGGTAGAAGAGCTCGTTCTCCACCCCGGCATAGCCCGAGGACATGCCGCGCTTGACGAAGAACACCGTTTTCGCCCGCTCCACGTCGAGGATCGGCATGCCGTAGATGGCGCTCGACTTGTCCGTCTTGGCCGCCGGGTTGGTCACGTCGTTCGCCCCGATGACATAGGCGACATCGGCCTCGGCGAATTCCGGGTTGATCTCCTCCAGCTCGTGCACCTCATCATAGGGAACGTTGGCCTCGGCCAGCAGGACGTTCATGTGCCCGGGCATGCGGCCCGCGACGGGGTGGATGGCGTACTCCACCGTCGCGCCCTCCTTTTTCAGCAGGTCCGCCATCTCCCGCACGACCTGCTGCGCCTGGGCCACCGCCATGCCGTAGCCGGGCACGATGATGACCTTGCCCGCATTCTTCATGATGTAGGCCGCGTCCTCCGGGCTGCCGGACTTCACGGGGCGTGCGGGCTGCGCCGCGCCCCCGGCCGCGGCAGCCCCGCCCGCCTCGGCCCCGAAGCCGCCGAGCAGTACGTTGAGGATGGAGCGGTTCATCCCCTTGCACATGATGTAGGACAGAATCGCGCCCGAGGCGCCGACGAGCGCGCCGGTGACGATCAGCAGCAGGTTGCCGATGGTGAAGCCGATGCCCGCCGCCGCCCATCCGGAATAGGAGTTCAGCATCGAGACGACGACGGGCATGTCCGCCCCGCCGATCGGAATGATGAGAAGGAAGCCGAGGGCGAAGGAGAGGATGGCGATCAGCCAGAACAGCGCCGGGCTCCCGGACCAAACGAAGCCCGCGACCAGCAGCAGCAGCAGCACGCCCAGCGCCGCGTTCAGCATGTGCTGCCCGCGGAAGAGGATCGGCGCGCCCGACATCCGCCCCGCCAGCTTGGCGAAGGCGATCACCGAGCCGGAGAAGGTGACCGCGCCGATGGCGAGGCCGAGCGACATCTCCAGCAGGGACTGCCGGTGAATGGCGCCGGGCACGCCGATGCCGAAGCTCTGCGGCGCGAGCAGCGCGGCGGCGGCCACGAACACCGCCGCCATGCCGACGAGCGAGTGGAAGGCCGCGACGAGCTGGGGCAGCGCCGTCATCTGGATGCGGTTGGCGATCACCGCGCCGATGCCGCCGCCGATGGCGAGCCCGGCGACGATCAGCCCGATCCCGCCCGCGCGCATCCCCGGCGTGGCCAGGGTGGCGAGGATGGCGATCCCCATGCCCACCATACCCATGAGGTTGCCGCGCCGGCTGGTGGAGGGGTGGGAGAGCCCGCGCAGCGCCAGGATGAAGAGGACGGAGGCGACGAGATAGGCGAGGGTCGAGAGGGTGTGCGACACGATCTCAGCCCTTCCGCTGGAACATGGCGAGCATCCGCCGGGTGACGAGGAAGCCGCCGAAGATGTTCACCGCCGCCAGCGTGACGGCGAGGAAGCCGAAGGCCTGAGCCAGCCAGGAATCCCCGAGCCCGGTGGCGAGCATTGCGCCCACCACGATCACGGAGGAGATGGCGTTGGTCACGCCCATGAGCGGCGAGTGCAGCGCGGGCGTCACGCTCCACACGACGTGGTAGCCGACGAAGCAGGCGAGCAGGAAGATGGTGAGCAGGAGCAGGAAGGGCTCGGCCGTGGCCGCCCCGTGCTCGATCACGGGCACCGCCTCCACGGCGGCCGCGCGCGCCTCCAGGGCCAGGGCCAGCGCCCGCTCGGCCATCTCCTGGGCACGGAGGGCGAGTTCCTCAGCGTTCATGTCGGTTGTCCTCAGCCGGCCGCGAGATTCGGATGCACCACCTGCCCGCCGCGCGTCAGCATCACGCCGCGCACGAGGTCGTCCTCGGCCGGCAGCACCGGGCGGGAGGACTCCTTGTCCCAGAAAGTGGTCAGGAAGGTCAGCAGGTTGCGCGCGTAGAGGCTGCTGGCGGCCGCCGGGATGCGCGCGGGCCAGTTGCGCCAGCCCAGCACCGTCACCCCGTTGGGCGTGACCACCTTCTCGCCGGGCTTCGTCAGCGCGCAGTTGCCGCCCGCATCGGAAGCGATGTCCACGATCACCGAGCCCGGCTTCATCGAGGCGACCATCGCCTCCGTCACCAGGATCGGCGCCCGCCGCCCCTGAACGAGGGCGGTGCAGACCACGATGTCCATCTTGCCGATCGCGCCGGCCACCACCTCGGCCTGCCTGGCCAGGAACTCGGCGCTCATCGGCCTGGCGTAGCCGCCGGCGGTCTGGGCGGCGCGGCTCTCCTCGTCCTCATAGCCGACGAAACTGGCGCCGAGGGACTTGATCTCCTCCTTCGCCGCCGGGCGCACGTCAGTCGCTGAAACCCGCCCACCCAGGCGCCGGGCCGTCGCGATGGCCTGCAGCCCGGCGACCCCCGCGCCCATCACCAGCACATTAGCCGCCGGGATGGTGCCGGCCGCCGTCATCAGCATGGGGAAGGCGCGGTCGAAGGCGGCGGCGCCCTCCACCACCGCCCGGTAGCCCGCGAGATTCGCTTGGGAGGAGAGCACGTCCATGCTCTGCGCCCGGGTGATGCGGGGCAGCATCTCCATCGCCGCCGCGTCCACCCCGGCGGCGGCCAGGCGCCCGGCAGCCTCCCGGTCCGCCCCGAGGGTTCCGATCAGCAGGGTTCCCGACGGAATGAGGGACAGTTCGTCGACCTCCCCCTCCCCCGCCGCGAGGGGGGCGCGCACCTTCAGCACGATCTCGGCCCCGGCCAGGGCCGAGGCGGCATCGGGCGAGACCTGCGCCCCGGCCGCGGCATACTCGCTGTCGGGGAAGCCGGCCGGGAGGCCCGCCCCGCTCTCCACGGCCACGGCGCAGCCGAGCGCGATCAGCTTCTTCGCCGTCTCCGGCGTTGCCGCCACCCGGGCCTCGTCCGCCCGGCGCTCCTTCAGCACGGCAACCCGCATCGCTTTGACCTCGTCGTCCCTCGTAGGCAGGGAGGATCGCGGGGGGAAGGAAATGGCGCAAGCCTCTCTCGGCACCCCGTGCCCTGGCCGCGCGTTAGGGCGGCATGATCCTGCGCGAGCCGGAGGACGGCGCCCGCCTCCTCATCCCCCAGCCCTCCCACGCCCTGCTCTCCGGCCAGATCATGGCGGCCTGGGGCGCGCCCGGCTTCGCGCGGCCCGACCCGACGGCGGAGGTGATCCTCGCCGCGGGGCAGCACGACATCGCCTGGATGCCCTGGGAGGCCGCGCCCACGCTGGATGCGCGCACCGGCCTGCCGCACTCCTTCACCGCGATCGGCCCCGCCACCCACGCGCCGATGTGGGCACGCGGCGTGGAGATGGCTCGCGCCGCCTGGGGCCTCTGGCCCGCCCTGCTCGTCTCCCGCCACGGCACGCTGATCTACACGCGCTACGCCAATCCGGAGCGGGACACGGAGGCGGACAAGGCTGCCGCCGCGCGCTACCTCGCGGAGCAGGAGCCGATGCAGCGGGACTGGGCCGCGCGCCTCGGCGCCCCGCCGGAGTTGGTGGACCGCAACGCCGCCCTTGTCGCGGTAGCGGACGCGCTCTCCCTCGCCCTCTGCTTCGGGCGGCCGGAGATGGCCGGGGAGGCACCGATGCAGGATGGAAGCCACCGGAAGCTGGCCCTAAAGCAGTTGGCCGCTGCCCGCTGGCTGCTCGACCCCTGGCCGTTCCGCCAGGAAGCGCTGACACTCCGTTGCGAGGGCATCCGCCTCTCCGCCGGGGCGCGCTGGACGGAGGAGGAGGCCATGCGCCGCGACCTGCACGACGCGCCCCGCGTCGCGCTGACCGAGACCCTGACGCCGGACTGACAGCGCAGCCCGGCGCGCGTGGGCGTCAGGTGTGCGGCGTCTCGGTCGGGGGCACGCCGGCGTCGCCCAGGGCCGCCGCCTGCCGCGCCGCCAGGTCCTCCTCGCGATAGTCGTCCACGAGCTGGTGGAACATGTCGTGCCAGTTCATTTCGGCCTTGAGGCGCAGGAAGACGCTGCCCAGCCCCACGGCCGCGCGGTCCATCAGCACGAACTCGCGCGGCGGGCGCACGCCGCCCACGCGCTTGAGCCCGGCATGGACCTCCTCGGCCACCTTGCGCCCGTATTGCGGGTCGTTCGTCTCCTGCACCGGGCGCACGCGGTCCTGCAGCAGGGGCTCGTAGAGGAAGCGGGCCCAGCGGAGCAGCACCTCCATCGTCTCGCGCTTGAGGTCGCGGAAGCCCCATAGCTCGAAGGCGTGGGCGGCCTTGTCGTTGTCCCCGTCCCGCACCGCCTCGTAGAGCGTCAGCGTCCCCGTGATGAAGCGCGGCGGGAAGACGCGGATCGCGCCGAAGTCGAGGAGGTTGATACCGCCCTCATCGGGCCGCACCTGGTAGTTGCCGAGATGCGGGTCGCCATGAATCACGCCGTAGCGGTAGAGCGGCACGTACCAAGCCTGGAACAGCGCGCGCGCATAGGCGTTGCGCTCATCCAGTGAGGGGTTCTCCTCCAGCCGCGCGAGGATGGAGCGCCCGTCGAGCCAGGTCATGGTCAGCAGGCGCTTCGTCGTCAGCGCGGAGACGGGCGAGGGCACGCGCACCTCCGGCGTGTCGCGCAGCATGATGCCGTACATCCGCATCTGCGCGGCCTCGCGCTCGTAGTCCAGCTCCTCCCGCAGCCGCTCGCGCAGCTCCTCGTAGACGTCGTCGTGCTGGATCGTGTTGTCCATGCGGGCATAGAGCCCCATGGCGAGGCGGAGCTGGCGAAGGTCGGCCTCCACCACGCTCGGCATGTCGGGGTACTGAAGCTTGCAGGCCACGCGCGTGCCGTCGTGCAGCAGGGCGCGGTGCACCTGGCCCAGCGAGGCCGCTGCCGCCGCTTCCCGACCGAACTCCTTGAACTTCGCCTCCCAGGCCGGGCCGAGCTCCGTGCCCATACGCCGGCGCACGAAGGCCCAGCCCATGGGCGGCGCATTCGCCTGGAGGGAGGCGAGCTGCTGCGCGTACTCCTCTGGCAGCGCGTTCGGCACGGTGGAGAGGAACTGCGCTACCTTCATCAGCGGCCCCTTCAGCCCGCCGAGGATGGACTTCAGGTCCTCCGCATGCGCGGCCTTGTCCGTCTTGATGCCGAGGAAGCGCTCTCCCGCCACGCGGGCCGCGATGCCGCCGACCGCGCCGGAGGTGCGCGCCATCCGGCGGATCTCGCCGAACAGCGTGTTCTCGCGATCCTCAACCATCGGCCTGCCCCGGGGAGGCTTCCAGCTCGTCGATGATGCCGGCGATCACGTCCAGGCCTCGCTTCCAGAACTTCGGGTCGGACGCGTTCAGGCCGAAGGGCGCCAGCAGCTCCTGGTGCCGGAGCGTGCCGCCGGCGCGGAGCAGGTCAAGATACTTGGTCGCGAAGTCCTTCACCTCCCCGTCCTGGTAGACGCCGTAGAGCGCGTTCACCAGGCAGTCCCCGAAGGCGTAGGCGTAGACGTAGAAGGGCGTGTGGATGAAGTGCGGGATGTAGGACCAGTAGACCCCGTAGTCCGGCGTGAAGTCGAAGGCCGGGCCGAGACTCTCCCTCTGCACCCCCATCCAGATCTCCGCGATCCGCTCGGAGGACAACTCGCCCCGGCGCCGCTCGTCGTGCAGCAGCGTCTCAAAGCGGTAGAAGGCGATCTGGCGGACGACGGTGTTGAGCATGTCCTCCACCTTGGAGGCGAGCATCAGCCGGCGCCGCTTGGGATCCGTCTCCGCATCGAGCATCGCGCGGAAGGTGAGCATCTCGCCGAAGACGCTCGCGGTCTCGGCCAGCGTCAGCGGCGTGCCAGACATGAGATAGCCCTGCTTCGCGGCCAAGCGCTGGTGCACGCCGTGACCCAGCTCATGCGCCAGCGTCATCACGTCTCGCGCCTTGCCGTGGTAGTTCACGAGCAGGTACGGGTGGGCGGATGGCACGGTCGGGTGCGCGAAGGCCCCGCTCGCCTTGCCCGGGCGCAGCGCGGCGTCGATCCAGGGCTTGTCGAAGAAGTCGCGGCCGAGGGAGGCCAGCTCCGGGCTGAAGGCGTTGTAAGCCGTCAGCACCTGGTCCCGTGCGTCCTTCCAGGGGATCGTGCGGTCCATGTCCCCGGGCAGCGGCGCATTGCGGTCCCAGTGCTTCATGCGCTCAAGGCCCAGCCACTTCGCCTTCATGGCGTAGTAGCGGTGCGACAGGCGCGGGAAGCTCTCGACGACGGCGGAGACGAGAGCGTCCACCACCTCGTCCTCTACCATGTTGGCGCGGTTGCGGGAGGTGCCGGGGCGCGGGTAGTTGCGCCAACCGTCGATGATCTCCTTGTCCTTCGCCAGCGTGTTGGTGATGAGAGAGAACAGACGCACATTCTCGCTGAAGGCCTTGGAGATGCCGGCCGCCGCCGCCTCGCGCACGGAGCGGTCGCGGTCCGACAGGAGGTTCAGCGCGGCCGAGACCGTCATCTCCTCGGGCGCGCCGCTGCGCGCCACGGGCACGCGCATATGGGCGATCGTCTCGTCGAAGAGGCGGTTCCAGGCGGAGCGGCCCGTCACCTCCTTCTCGTGCAGCAGCTTCTCCACCTCGTCCGAGAGCTGGTGCGGGCGGAAGACGCGGAGGTCCCGCAGCCAGGGCCGCCAGCGCGCCAGCGCCGGAGAGGAGGCGATGCGCGCCTCCAGCAGCGTGTCGTCGAGCCGGTTCAGCTCCAGGGTGAAGAAGAGCAGGTGACTGCCGATGGAGGTCACCCGCTCCTGCATCGTCTGGTAGAAGCGCCCGTTCCCGGCATCCTGGGCGTCGCCGCTGAAGAGGAGCTGGGCGTAGGACATCGCGCGCCCCAGCACCTCCTCGATCCGCTCGTACTCACGCAACGCCGCATCCAGCGCGTCACCCGACAGGGAGGCGAGTCGGCCGGCATGGCTGCCCTCGAAGGCCCGCGCCGCCGTCTCGGCCGCGTTGAGGTCGCCGAGCAGCCGGGGATCCTCCGGGCCGGTATAGAGGTCGCGCAGGTCCCATTCCGGCAACGCCTCCCCGGCCGGGACGGAACCGATCCGGGCCTCGGTGTCGCGCGGGACGCTGTGCTTTCGCAGGGTCATCAGGACGGGGCGCCTTGTGGTATCGAGATTTGCCGTCCCGATATAAGCCCCCGCAAGGGCGAGCCAAGGCCGCGCCCGGGGCGGATGCCGGAAACAGGTGTCGGGGAGAGAGATGCAGGGAAGTCAGACAGGCGAGGAGGCGGCGCGCTGGACCAGCCTGCCCGGGATGATGCTCGGCCTCGCCGCCCGCAATCCCGACCAGCCAATGATCCGCCACTGGGCAGGGGGCGCTTGGCACCGTACGAACTGGCGGGACTTCGCCCTCGCCGTCGCGGCCATCGCCGAGGGGCTGCGCGAGAAGGGTGTCGCGCCCGGGGACCGGGTGGTGCTGGTGAGCGAGAGCCGCCCGGAATTCCTCATCGCCGACACTGCCATCATGGCGATCGGCGCGGTCACGGTGCCGACCTACACGACCAACACGGTGGCCGACCACGCCCATATCCTGCGCGACAGCGGGGCGCGGGCCGCCATCGCCGGCACCGCGCGCCTGGCCGCGAGCCTGCGGGAGGCCGCCGGGCCGGAAGGGCTGGACCTCCTCGTCTGCATGGAAAATGCGCCGGAGACGGTGCCCTGGTCCGCCCTCGCCGCGCCGCCCGGGAACCTCGCGATGCTCGTGGCGGAGGTGCAGCACATCCCGGAAGGGCGGCTCGCCTGCCTCATCTACACCTCCGGCACGGGCGGCCGGCCGAAGGGGGTGATGCTTCCCCACCGTGCCATGCTGGCGAACACGGCAGGGGTGCGGCCCTTCCTCAGGCAGCTCGGGCTGGAATGGTCGGGCGCCTGCTACCTCTCCTTCCTGCCCCTCTCCCACGCCTATGAGCACACGGTCGGCGGCTTCCTTTTCCCCGCCTGCGGGATCGAGGTTGTGTTCTCCCGCGGGGCCGAGCGGCTGGCCGCCGAATTCGGGGAGATCGAGCCGGCCATCATCACCGCCGTCCCCCGCCTCTTCGAGGTGCTGCGGGCGCGGATCCTGGCGGGGCTGGAGAAGGAGAAGCCCTGGCGGCGTCGCCTCTTCGAGCGGACCCTCGCGCTCGGCCTACGGAGGATAGACGGGCCGCCGCTCAACTTGCTGGAGCGGGCGGAGGACGCGCTGCTGGAGCGGCTGGTCCGCAACAAGGTGCGCGCGCGCTTCGGAAGCCGGCTCGTCGCCATGGTCTCGGGCGGGGCGCGACTGGACCCCGACCTCTCCGGCTTCTTCCTCGCCCTCGGGGTCACGGTGTTGCAGGGCTACGGGCAGACGGAGGCGGGCCCGGTCGTCTCGGTGAACCTGCCCTGGGACAACCATCGCCGCACCGTCGGCGCCCCCGTGGCGGGCGTCGAGGCGCGCATCGCAGGTGACGGGGAGCTGCTCATCCGCGGCCCCCTCGTGATGGACGGCTACTGGGGCGACCCGGAGGCCACCGCCCGTGCCCTCGCCACCCCGCCCGGGGAGGCGGCGCCCTGGCTCCATACCGGCGATGTCGGGCGGATCGACGAGGCCGGTCGCATCACCATCACCGACCGGAAGCGGGACTTCATCAAGACCCTCGGCGGCGACATGGTGAGCCCGGCCCGAATCGAGACGCTCCTGATGGCCGAGCCCGAGATTGCCCAGGCCGTGGTCGCCGGCGAGGGGCGCCCGGGGATCGTCGCCCTCCTCGTCCCCGCCGAAGGGGCGGCGCCGGACGCCGCCGTGCGCCGCGTGAACGCGAAGCTCCCCGGCCCCGAGCGGATCCGCAAATGGGCGACCGTGGCGCCCTTCACCGTGGAGGACGGCACGCTGACCCCCACGATGAAGGTCAAGCGGCGCGTCGTTCTCGAGCGCCAGGCGGCAGTCATCGAGGCGCTCTACTAGAGAGGGCCGGGCACCGCGTCGCCCGGCCCCGGCAGGCTACATCCCCAGCGCGCGGCGGTAGAGGTCGAGCAGCGTCTCCTGCTCCTCCACCTCGGCCGGCTCCTGCTTGCGGATGCGAATGATGCTGCGAATCACCTTCACGTCGAAGCCGGCGGACTTGGCCTCGGCGAAGATGTCCTTGATGTCGTCGGCAAGGCCCTTGCGCTCCTCCTCCAGACGCTCGACCCGCTCGATGATGGAGCGCAGGCGGTCGGCCGCGATGCCCCCCACATCGGTGTCCGCCTCCTGCTCCTGAACCTCGGTCTCCGACATACCCTTAACTCCCCCTACGCGAAGGCGCGCGTCTTACCCGGCCGACCGGCGCGCCTCAATGGGGAAACAGGAACCATTGGGGAACAGACACTTGGCGCTCAAGCCACCGGCCCGTCGGCGCCGCGATGCAGGAGATGGGTCATCGCCGCCGTGCCCAGCACGGGCACCAGCAGGTTGGCGAAGGGCAGCAGAGCCAGCAGCGCCATTACCCCTCCCACGGCGAGCACCGAGAACTCCCGCCGCTTCCGCAGGAGCCGCGCCTGGGCCACCCCCATGCGGCGCTGCGCCACCCCCTCGAACAGCCCGTGGCCGAGCGAGACTGCAGCCACCAGCCAGAGGATCGCCGCCCCGATCACGGGCAGCAGCAGAGCGACCGGCAACAGCACCAGGTTCAGCGCCAGGACCTTCAGCGCCAGCGTCACGTTGAACACACCCTGGGCGGCGAGCGACGCCCCGCGGGCCGGGGGAAGGCCGGGATAGTGCCGCCGCTCCACCGCTTCTGCCGTCTCGTCCAGGAAGAGGCCGGCGATGGCGAGGGCGAAGGGAACGAAGAGCCAGAAGGCCGCGAAGAGGCCGGCTACGCCGCCCAGCACGCCCGCGGCGGTGGCCAGCCAACCCGTGCCCCCCGCGAGCGCCTCCACCCCCCAACCCGCCAGCATGATCAGCGCCCCGAGCGTCAGCACGGCGCCGAGCACGCCCTTGATGAGCGGCCCGCGGAAGCCGCGGTCAAAAACCTGGTCCAAGGGCAGGGTCAGGCTCGCGATCACGGCAGACACGCGCGCTCAGTGCTCCCGACTGGCTGCGGCGAAGGCCGCCTTCTGCTCGGCCGTCGCCTCGCGCTGGTGCCCGGCCTGCCACTCCTTATAGGGCATGCCGTAGACGATCTCGCGCGCCTCCGGGTCGGGCAGCGTGATCCCCCTCCCCTCCGCCGCCTCGCGATACCAACGGGAGAGGCAGTTCCGGCAAAAGCCGGCGAGGTTCATGAGGTCGATGTTCTGCACATCAGAGCGCTCACGGAGATGTTGCACGAGGCGACGGAAGGCGGCAGCCTCCAACTCGATGCGGGTCGCGTCGTCGATGTCGGTCATGGATGGCCCTCTCTCGGCCGCCGAGATGGGGAGACTGGCCGCGCCGCGCCATCCCCCGTTCCTCGCCGCAATGGCAGAACACGTTTCGACTGACGCCATGAGATGGCTCCGTGCCATCTTGGAAAGGATGCGGAGGAACCTTTGCCAAGCGCCACAAGCGCCTGGCGACTTCTTTCTGCATTTTTCCCGCGTCGGTAGGGGGATGGTGCGACTTCACAAGCCGTATCGCCGAGGTTACGCTCATACCGTAACTACCGCGCCGAGCAGGCGCAAAAGTCCAAAAAAATCACCCGTTCTTTAGTGGTCTGCTATCTTTTTACGTGCCTCAATCGAACATCCCTAAGGGGAAGGAGGAAGCAATGGCCATCGTTATCGGAACTCCAGGTCCGGACGTTTTCACCAATGCGAATGAGAACGACGATTTTGACGGGTTGGCAGCATACGACGTCGTGAACCGCTTTAACCAGGGGTACCGGTCCGGCACGATATCGACGGCTCCTGGGACGGTGACCATCACCGGGTCCCTCGATACCGACGTGTACAAGAACATCGAGCAGATCGACTTCGTCGATGGTCGGCTGGTCTTCGATCCGACCGAGCCGCTGGCGCAGGTCACCCGACTTTATCTGGCGTCGTTGGACCGTGGACCTGACCAGGCGGGTCTAAACTTCTGGACCGCCCAAATCTACGGGGGCACCTCCCTTACTGCCGTAGCCCAGAATTTCATCGGTAGCCCCGAATTTTCTGCGCGCTATGGAACGCTCGGGAACGACGCTTTCGTGGAGCAGCTCTTCCTCAACGTTCTCGATCGTCCCTCCGACCCCGACGGGAAGGCCTTTTGGGTCAGTCAGCTCGACGCCGGGGCGGCACGTGCCGACGTGCTGATCGGGTTCTCCGAAAGCCAGGAGCACAGGGACAGAACTGCCAGCATCAACGTCGCAGGCATCTGGGACCGCGATGACAACGCCGCCCTCGTGGCGCGCCTCTACGACACGCTCTTCGGCCGGCTTCCGGATAAGGGCGGACTGAGCTTCTGGCAGATCCAGCTCGAAAGCGGCGAGCTCACGTCGCGGCAGGTCGCCCAGAGCTTCCTCGACAGCGCCGAGTCGCGAGCGATCTACGGCGGCACGCCTACTGCGGACGCTTATGTCGACGCGCTTTACAGGAACACGCTGGATCGCGCGCCGGACGCGGAAGGTAAGGCATACTGGGTCAATGCCATCAATGCCAACACCTTCTCCCGCGCCGAGGTCGCTCTCCTCTTCTCGGAGAGCCCGGAGCACGTTCAGCTTACGGCCGCGAATGTTGGAGGAGAGAGCCCCTCGGAGTTCGGTATCCTCTTCGCATCGTAGCTTAACCTTCCGGCCGCCCCTTCCCGGGCGGCCGGATCTACCCGGACCAGACTAGTCGGCGTAGACGCCGGCAGCCTGGATGATCGGCCGCCACCGCGCCACCTCGGCCGAAAGGTGCCGCCTGTGCGCGGCGGGGGTGGCCTGCTCCTGCGTTGCCACTTCCGTCACGAGATCGGCGAAGCGGGCGCGCAGGCGCTCCTCGCGAAGCGCGGCGCGGATCGCCGTCGCCAGCCTCTCCTGCACCGCCTCGGGCGTTCCGGCAGGGGCATAGACGCCGTGCCAGGTGCTCATCGCAATCCCCGGCGAGCCGGCTTCGGCCGCGGTCGGCAGGTCCAACCCCTCCACACGGCGCTCGAGCGTCACGGCGAAGGCCTTGATCCGCCCATCCCGGATGAAGGGCGCGGTGTTCGTGGCTTGGTCACAGAACACGTCGATTCGCCCGGCCATCATCTCCTGCAGCGCGGGAGCGGAGCCGCGGAAGACCACCGTGGTAAGCGGCGTCCCCGCCGCCTGCTGCACCAGCATGCCGCAGAGCTGGTTCGCGCCGCCCAGCCCGGAATGGGCGAGGTTCAGCTTGTCGCCCTGCGTTCTCAGCGCCGCGACGAAGCCGGCGAGGTCGTTCGCCGGGAAGTCTGGTCGGGCGACGACGGTCATCGCCGCGTCCGAGACGAGGCCGAGCGGCGCGAAGGACGTTTCCACATTGTAAGGCAGTTGCCGATAGAGCGTGGCTGCCGTTGCGTGACCGATATGGTGGACGAGCAGCGTGTGCCCGTCCGGCCGCGCATTAGCAACGCGAGCCGCGGCTATGGTGCCGCCCGCGCCGGTAATGTTCTCCACCACCACGGGCTGTCCGAGGTCCCGCGCCATTCCCTCCGCGACGAGCCGCGCGATCACGTCCGTCGGACCGCCGGCGGCGAAGGGCACGACGACCGTCAGTGGACGGCTTGGAAAGGATTGCGCCCTCGCGGCCGGCGCCGCCAGCACCGCGAGGGAGGCCGCGAGCGTTGCGCGGCGGGATATCTCAGCCATGGAACAATTCCTCTCCTCTTTTCTTTGCCGTCGCCGCGGGGTTTAGGCCGCCGCTCTCGCGCCGCCGGGTGCATTCGCGCCCTCGATCGCGGCGATCACGGCCCGCGTCACCGTCTCCGTATCCGCCGTGCCGCCGAGATCGGCCGTCAGCACGCCGTCGGCACAGACCCGTTCCACCGCTGCCATGAGCGCCCGCGCGGCATCGGTCTCGCCGAGCTGCTCCAGCATCATCGCCCCCGTCCAGAAGGTGGCGACAGGATTGGCGATGCCCTTGCCCATGATATCGAAGGCCGAGCCGTGGATGGGCTCGAACATGGAGGGCGCGCGTCGGGAGGGGTCGAGATTCGCCGTCGGCGCCACGCCGAGAGAGCCCGCCACCGCACCGGCGAGATCCGAGAGAATGTCGGCGTGCAGGTTGGTGGCCACCACCGTGTCGATGCTGGCGGGCTTGCGGACCATGCGCGCGGCCATGGCGTCCACCAACTCCTTTTCCCAGGTCACGTCCGGGTAGTTCTTCGCCACCTCGGCCGCGATGTCGTCCCACATCACCATGCCGTGCCGCTGGGCGTTGGACTTCGTCACCACCGTTAGCAGCTTGCGCGGGCGGGAGCGGGCGATGTCGAAGGCGACCCGCATGATCCGCTCCACCCCGGCGCGGGTGAAGATCGCGGTCTCGGTCGCCACCTCCTCCGGATGGCCGCGATGGGCGCGGCCGCCATGGCCGGCATACTCGCCCTCCGAGTTCTCGCGCACGATCACCCAGTCGATGTCGCCGGGCTCCACGGCGCGGAGAGGGCTGGTCAGCCCCGGCAGCACGCGGGTCGGGCGGATATTGGCGTACTGGTCGAAACCCTGGCAGATCTTCAGCCGCAGGCCCCAGAGGGTGATGCTGTCCGGCAGGTCCGGATCGCCCACCGCGCCGAAATAGATGGCATCGAAGCCGCGCAGCGTCTCCAACCCGTCCTCGGGCATCATCGCCCCGGTCTGGCGGTAGTAGTCGCTCCCCCAGGGCAGCGTCTCGACATCGAGGGCGAAGCCGCCGTCGCGCCGCGCGAGCGCCTCGATCACGCGGAGCCCGGCGGGGATAACCTCCTTGCCGATGCCGTCGGCGGGAATGGCGGCGATGCGGTGACGACGCATGATGAGGGGAGTCCCTGGCTGTTGGAAAAAAGCGCGCCGGCTGGCATGCCGGCGCCATGAAGAGCGATTCCGCCACCCCCGCGGAGGGGCGAAGCAGCCTCGGCGAATCCGCCTATCGCGCCCTGCGCGCGCGGATCCTCGAGATGACCCTGCCGCCCGGCCACCAGGCCGCGGAGGGGGAACTGGCCGCCCAGCTCGGCATGAGCCGCACGCCGGTGCACGAGGCCGTGCTGCGCCTGCAATCTGAAGGCTTCTTGGAGGTCCAGCCCCGGCGCGGCATCCGCGTGCTGCCCATCGACCCCACGGGCATGGCCGAGACCTACGAGGTCCTGATCGCGCTGGAGGGCGCCGCTGCGGCCCGGCTGGCCGCGCATCCCAACCCGGAAGCGGCGCGGCTGATGGCGGAGGCGACGGAAGCGATGCGCGCCGCCCTGGCCGAGGGGAACCGCCGGGCCTGGGCGACGGCCGACGACGCCTTCCACCGCGCCCTCGTCCGCGGCTGCGGCAATGCGCGGCTTGCCCGCATGGCCGGCGAGGCGGCCGACCTCGCCCAGCGTGCCCGCCTCGCCACGGCGTCGCTGCGCCCGGAACCGCGCGGCTCGGCCGAGGAGCACGCCCGCATCCTCCGCGCCATCGAGGCAGGGGACGCGGAAGGCGCCCGCGCGGCGCTGGCCGTGCACCGGCAGCGGGCGAGCGCGGAGATCCTGCACACCCTTTCCCTGCCGCTGATGCGCCTCGTCGGCCATTGATCCGGAACGCCCCTTCCCTTTGTCCCATCTTCCATACCACGATCCATACCAGAGGCGAGCGCTTTTCCTGGCGGGCTTGCCGGCTGGGATGGGGCGGCGATGATGCACCCGCTGTCCGGGATAATGGGAGAAGAACCGCGATGACCATCACCGGTCCCTGGGACGACGCCCGCGCCCGTGACGCGCTGCGCCGCCTGCTCGGTGCCGCGATCCGCAGCGCCGATCCCCGCGCCATCCTCGCGGATCACCTTCCCGAGCGCCCATCGGGGCGCGTCGTGGTGGTCGGCGCGGGTAAGTCCGCCGCGGTGATGGCCGCGGCCGTCGAGGAGGCCTGGCCCGACCTGCCCGTGACCGGCCTCGTCGTCACGCGCTACGGCCACGCCGTGCCGACCGCGTGCATCGAGGTGGTCGAGGCGTCGCATCCCGTGCCGGACGCCGCCGGGGAGAGGGCGGCCGCACGCATCCTGCAGCTCGTCGGAGGGCTCACGGCGGATGACCTCGTGCTCGCGCTCATCTCCGGCGGGGGCTCCGCCCTGATGCCGCTCGCGGCGCCGGGGCTGACGCTGGCGGACAAGCAGGCCGTCAACCGGGCCCTGCTCGCCTGCGGGGCCACCATCAACGAGATGAACGTGGTCCGCCGCCATCTCTCGGCGGTGAAGGGTGGGCGCCTAGCCACCGCGGCGCATCCGGCACGGGTGGTCACCCTCGCCATCTCGGACGTCCCCGGGGACGACCCCGCCGCCATTGCCTCCGGCCCGACCGTGCCCGATCCTAGCTCCTTCGCGGATGCCCGGGCCATCGTCGCGCGCTACGGCATCGAGCTGCCCGGGGCCGTCCGCGCCCATCTGGAAGCTGCCGCGGAGGAGACGCCCAAGCCCGGCGACCCCCGTCTCTCCCGCGCGGAGTACCAGATGATCGCCACCCCCCTCATGGCCCTGCGCGCCGCGGCGCGGGAGGCGGAGGCGCTGGGCCTCACCCCCCTCATCCTCGGCGACGCGCTGGAGGGCGAGGCGCGCGAGGCGGGCACGCTGCTCGCCGGCATCGCCCGCTCCGTCGCCGCGCACGGGCTGCCGGTGGGGGCGCCCGCTGTGCTCCTCTCGGGCGGGGAGACCACGGTCACCCTCGGCGGGGCATCGGGCGCAGGAGGACGGAACGGAGAGTGCCTGCTCGGGCTCGCCGCCTCCCTGGCCGGGCATCCCGGCATCTGGGCGATCATGGCCGACACCGACGGGATCGACGGCTCCGAGAGCAACGCCGGCGCCATCGCCGCGCCCGACACGCTTCCCCGCGCCCGCGCCGGCGGATTGGACCCGCTCGCTGCCCTCGCCGCCCACCGGAGCCACGACGTGTTCTCGGCCCTGGGCGACCTCGTGGTGACGGGGCCGACGCTGACCAATGTGAACGATTTCCGGGCTGTCATCGTAACTTAGTAAATGTAAGCCGTTCCTCCCTGTTGATTAGGTCTTACTGATGCTAAGTTAAGGCTATGCGCGACAAGGCCCTCGAACACCTCCTTGCCCGACGCGGTGCCGTCACCCGCATCGCTTCCGGCCTCGGCATCTCCACTGCCGCCGTCTCCCAGTGGCGCCGCGTCCCGCCGGAGAGGCTGGAAGAGGTGGCGCGCATCATGGAGGTGCCGCCGGAAACCCTCGCCCAGCCCGCCTCCCCCGATCCCAAGCCCGCAGGAGCGCCCCGTTTGGCCACCCGCATCCCCATCCGGCGCCGCCGGCGCACGAAGCTGATCGCGACCCTCGGCCCGGCTAGTGCCTCGCCCGAGGTGATCGAGCGGCTGTTCCGTGCGGGGGCCGACATCTTCCGGCTGAACTTCTCCCACGGCACGCATGAGGACCACGCGGCCCGGATCGCGGCCATCCGCGACATCGAGCGGCGCACGGGGCGGCCCATCGGCATCCTGGCCGACGTGCAGGGGCCGAAGCTGCGCGTGGGCAAGTTCGCGGGCGGGCGGGTCCAGCTCCAGCAGGGCCAGCCTTTCCGCCTGGACCTCTCCCCCGTGCCCGGCGATGTGCGGCGCGTGCAGCTCCCCCATCCCGAAATCATCTCCGCCGCGCGCATCGGCACAAGCCTGCTGCTGGACGACGGCAAGCTCCGCCTCGGCGTCACACGCCAGCGGGACGACCACCTTGAGACCGAGGTGCTGGTCGGCGGCCCGCTCTCGGACCGCAAGGGGGTGAACGTGCCGGACGTGGCGCTCCCCATCCCGGCGCTAACGGTGAAGGACCGCGCCGACCTCGATTTCGCCCTCGCCCAGGGCGTCGAGTTCATCGGCCTCTCCTTCGTCCAGCGGCCGGAGGACGTGGCAGAGGCAAAGGGGATCGCCGCCGGGCGCGCCTGGATCATGGTGAAGATGGAGAAGCCCCAGGCCGTCGAGCAGATGGACGCCATCCTCGACTTGGCGGACGCGGTGATGGTCGCGCGCGGCGACCTCGGCGTCGAGTGCCCTCCCGAGGAGGTGCCGCTGATCCAAAAGCGCATCATCCGCGCGGCCCGCACCCGCGGCCTGCCCGTGGTGGTGGCCACCCAGATGCTGGAGAGCATGATCTCCGCCCCCACCCCGACGCGCGCCGAGGCGAGCGACGTGGCGACGGCGGTGTTCGACGGGGCGGACGCCGTGATGCTCTCGGCCGAGACCGCCGCCGGGCAGTACCCCTTCGAGGCGGTGAACATCATGGACCGCATCGTCGCCCGCACCGAGCAGGACCCGGACTGGCGCGCCATCACCGACAATGCCCGGCCCGAGCCGCGCCACACCTCCTCGGACGCCATCGCCGCCGCCGCGCGGCAGGTGGCCAGCACGATCGAGGCGGAGGCGATCGCCGCCTTCACCTCCACCGGCTCCACCGTGCTGCGCGTGGCCCGCGAGCGCCCCGCTGCGCCGATCATCGGCATGACGGCCAGCGAGACGGTCGCGCGCCGGCTCGCCCTTGTCTGGGGCGTGCATCCCGTGCCGAGCAAGGAGCCGGCGAGCATGACGGACATGGTGGCCAAGGGCGTGCGGGCCGCGGCCACCGAGGGCTTCGCGACCTCCGGGGACGAGGTGGTGGTGGTCGCCGGCGTGCCCTTTGGGACGCCGGGCACAACCAACGCGCTCCGCGTCGCGCTGGTGGAATAGCCCCGCCCATTCACGAGGCGTGCTGCGGGGCCCATTCACAAGGCAGGCCTCCGGCCCGATGATGGGCCCGGTGCCGCCGGACGGCGCGGCAAGAGGAAGACGATGAAGCGTATCGCCCTGAAGCGTACGGCATGGGCCGCGTTGGCGGCGGCGGCCCTGGCCCTCCCGCCGGCCCCGGCGAAGGCCCAGCGGAACGGGCTCTACGACGTCCGCGGCGTGAACCCCGACGGCTCCCCCTATACCGGTCAGATGATCGTCCAGCAGGTCGGCCTCGCCTCCTGGCGGGTGGCCTGGCAGATCGGGGAGAACCGGTTCGAGGGCTATGGCATGTCCGCCGGCCCGGTCTTCTCCATCGGCTTCATCCTCGGCGAGCGGCCGGGGATTGCGATCTACCAGGTGGAGGCCGACGGCAGCATGACAGGGCAGTGGACCCTCATCGGCAGCAGCGCCATTGGCACGGAAAATCTCAGCCCGGCCGAGCCCCCCCCGGCCTCGCGCCCGCGCTCAAGCGGCGGTGACGGGGCGCGCTAGCCGGCGCCCCTCTCCCGCGCCAGCAGCGCGGCCTTGCGCTCCAGCCCCCAGCGATAACCCCTGAGCGCCCCATCCCGTCCGATGACGCGGTGGCAGGGCACGGCGAGGGCCACGGGATTGCCCGCGCAGGCCCGCGCCACTGCCCGCGCCCCGCGCGGCAGGCCGAGGCGCGCGGCCAGCCCGGCATAGTCGACCGATTCGCCCGGAGGGATGGCCCGCAGCGCCTCCCAGACCCGCCGCTGGAAGGCGGTGCCGCGGAGATCGAGCGGCAGGTCGAGCGCAGCGCGGGGTTCCTCGATCCAGGCGAGCACGGCGGCGACCGCGCGGCGCGCCGCCTCGTCCGCCTCCTCGATGCGCGCGCGGGGGAAGCGCGCGGCGAGGGATTGGCGCAGCGCCTCCTCCTCCCCGCCGAGCTCGATGGCGCAGACCCCGCGCGCCGTCATCGCCACCATCACCGGGCCCAGCGCGCCGGTGCCGAAGGCGGTGCGGATCACCTCCCCCTCCCCGCCCCGACGGGCACGGCCGGGGGTCATGCCCAGCAGGCCCGGGGCGTCCTCATAGACGCGGCTCTCGCTGCCAAAGCCCGCCCCCGCCACCGCATCGGCCACCCGCTCTCCCGCGGCGAGCGCGGCCGAGAGACGGCTCGCGCGTCGCGCGGCGGCAAAGGCATGGGGGGTGACGCCCGTGACCTCCCGGAACAGGCGGAGGAAATGGTGCCGGGCATAGCCCGCCCGCATCGCCAGCTCGGCCAGGGAGGGCACCGTCTCCGACGCCTCGATCAGCGCGCAGGCGGCGCGCACCGCCTCGGCCTGAATCGCCGCCCGCTCGCCGCCGGGGTCGCAGCGGCGGCAGGGGCGGAAGCCTTCAGCCAGCGCCTCCGGCAACCCGCCGAAGAGGCGCAGGTTGCGGCGCAGGGGTGGCCGGGCGGGGCAGCCGAAGCGGCAGACGACCCCCTGGCTCGTTACGCCGTAGAAGTGGCCGGGCAGCGCCTCTCGCCGCAGCAGGGCCTGCCAGAGGCCGTCATCGTCGGTGGTGTCGGTCGCGGTGCTCATGCCGCCATCTCGCCGAAAGGGCGCGCGCCGGGCCATCCGGGCGTTGCGCCCGAATGGATCAGGTCTGGTCGCCCCGCGCCCGGCGCGTCAGCTCGCGGCGCCGCGCGGCGCCGCCGGGAAGCTGCGGGTGGATCCGCAGCGCCGCCTCCAGGCTCCGCAGCGCGCCCTCCGCGTCCCCCGCTTCCTCCTGCAACTCGGAGAGGGCGAGCAGGGCGCCGAAATGCCGAGGCTCCAGCCGCAGAGCCTCGCGCAGGTCGGCGGCGGCGGCGCGGCGGTCCCCGCTCGCGGCCTGGGCCTGGGCGCGCAGCACCCAGGATTCCGCGAAGTCGGGCTGGAGGGTGATGGCGGCGTCCAGGTCCTCCACAGCATCGCCGGACTCGTTGGCCCCCATCGCGCGCAGCCCCTTGCGGAGCAGCAGCCCGACGGCGGGGGTGCCGCCCTCGGCCCAGAGCGCCTGGATGCGGGCCTGGAGCGGTGCCGCCGCCGCCTCGTCCGGCGCCGTGGCCAGGGCGTCGAGCAGCCGGTCCAACTCCGCGCGCCGGGCTTCGGCGGCCCCGGAGCGCGGCATCGGCATCGCCTGCGGCGGGATGGCCGGCGCGACGCCGCCCCCGCCGGGGACGGGCAGCACCTGCGCCCCCGCTCCGGCCGAGAGGATGAGGGCCAGCCCGATGATCCCTGCGCGGAGACGCATCACGTCCTCCCCGACTCCGCCGCCAGCGCCTCCTGCCGGGCACGGGCCGCCGTCACCGCCGAGGGTGTCGGTCCGCCGGCCATCCAGTCCAGCAGCTCCACCGTATGCGCGACGGGCAGCCCGCCGCCGCCGAGCTGGGTGAGGCAGCCGATATTGCCGGAGGCCACGATGTCCGCCCCCGTGCGATGGAGGAAGCCGAGCTTGCGCTCCCGCAGCTTCCCCGCGATCTCGGGTTGGAGGATGTTGTAAGTGCCCGCGCTGCCGCAGCACATGTGGGCCTCGGCCGGCACACGCACCTCGAAGCCCGCCTTCTCCAGCAGGGACTTCGGCACGCCGGTGATCTGCTGCCCGTGCTGGAGGGAGCAGGCAGCGTGATAGGCGACCGCGATCCCCGGCGCCTCCCGCGTGGGGGCGTAGCCGAAGGCCGAGAGCACCTCCGAGACGTCCTTCGCCAACTCGGCAACGCGTGCGGCGCGGTCCCGCAGCCCGGGCTCGGCCTCGCGGAACATGTGGCCGTAGTCCTTCACCGTCGTGCCGCAGCCCGAGGCGTTGATGACGATCGCGTCCAGCCCCTCGCCCTCGGCTTCCCGCACCCAGGCATCGATATTCGCGCGCGCCAGGGCGTGGGAGGATCCCTGCCGGCCCATGTGATGCGTCAGCGCGCCGCAGCAGCCCTGCTCCGCCGTCACCACCACCTCCACCCCCATGCGGGTAAGGAGACGAATGGTCGCCTCGTTGATGGACGGGGCGAGCACGGTCTGGGCGCAGCCCGTCAGCAGCGCCACGCGCCCGTGCCGCGTGCCCTCGGCCTTGTAGACGCGCGCCCCGGAGGACTCGCTCGGCGGTGGCAGGGTGGAGGGGGCGAGGTCCAGCATCGCCCGCAGGCGCCTCATCGTCATCGACTTCCCGGCGAGCAGCCCTTTGAAGGGCCGGGCCGCCCGCGCGCCGGCCAGCGCCGCGCGGAAGAGCTTCGGGCGAGGCAGCACCGCGGCCAGGGTGGCGCGGATCAGCCGCTCCATCAGCGGGCGCTTGTAGGTGTCCTCGATATGCTGCCGCGCGTGGTCCACGAGGTGCATGTAGTGGACGCCGCTCGGGCAGGTTGTCATGCAGGAGAGGCAAGAGAGGCAGCGGTCCACGTGCTTCGCCTCGTGCTCCGAGGCGGCGCGGCCGGACTCCAGCATGTCCTTGATGAGATAGATGCGGCCGCGCGGGCTATCCAGCTCGTCGCCCAGCAGCACGAAGGTCGGGCAGGTGGCGGTGCAAAAGCCGCAATGCACGCAGGTGCGGAGGATCTTGTTCGATTCCCGGATATCGGGATCCGCCAGCTGCGCCTCGGTGAACTCCGTCCTCATCCGCTTCCCCCATTCGCCGCCCGGCCAGGACGCGCGCGGCCCGGCAGGTCGGGGCCGGTTCCTTTATAGAACATGGTGTGCCGCAGGGCCAAAATCAGCGCGGGGAGGGCAGGAAACCCCGTGCCGCGAGGGCACGGGGCCGGGCGGCGCCCTACCCCGCGAAGGGGTCGCTCACCGTGATGGTGTCGTCCCGCTCCGGGCTGGTAGAGAGGAGCGTCACCGGCGCCTCGACCAGCTCCTCGATCCGGCGCACATACTTGACCGCCTGGGCCGGAAGCTCGGCCCAGCTTCGCGCGCCGCGCGTGCTGCCGGACCAGCCCTCGACCGTTTCGTAAACCGGTCTCGCCACCGCCTGGGCCGCCATGGCCGAGGGCAGGCGCCGCATCCGCTCGCCATTGATCTCGTAGCCCGTGCAGATCTTCAGCTCGGGCAGGCCGTCAAGCACGTCGAGCTTCGTCAGTACGAGGCCCTGCACGCCGCCCACCTTCACCGCCTGGCGGACGAGGCAGGCGTCGAACCAGCCGCAGCGGCGGGGGCGGCCGGTGACGGTGCCGAACTCGTGCCCGCGCTGGCCGAGCAGCTTGCCCGTGTCGTCGAACAGCTCCGTCGGGAAGGGGCCGGAGCCCACGCGGGTGGTGTAGGCCTTGGCGATGCCGAGCACCGTGCCGATCGCGTGCGGCCCGACGCCGGAGCCCGCCGCGGCATTGCCGGCCACGGTGTTGGAGGAGGTAACATAGGGGAAGGTGCCGTGATCGACATCGAGCATCACGGCCTGCGCGCCCTCGAAGAGCACGCGCTTGCCCTCGGCCCGCGCGGCGTCCAGCCGCTCCCATACCGCCTCCATGAAGGGCAGCAGCTTCGGCGCCCAGCCGAGGATCTGCTGGAGCAGCGCCGCTTTTTCGAATTCCGGCGCACCGAGACCGCGGAGCAGCGAGTTGTGGTGCAGCAGCAGCTCGTCCAGCTTCTTCGACAGCGTCTCCGGCTCCGCGAGGTCGCAAAGGCGGATGGAGCGGCGGCCGACCTTGTCCTCATAGGCCGGGCCGATACCGCGCCCCGTGGTGCCGATCTTGTCGCCGCCGCGCGCCACCTCGCGCGCCTTGTCCAGCGCGGGATGCAGGGGAAGGATCAACGGTGTGTTCTCGGCGATCCGCAGGTTCTCCGGCGTCACGCGCAGCCCCTGCGCCGTCACCTTCTCGATCTCGCCGAGCAGGGCGTCGGGATCCAGCACCACGCCATTGCCGATAATGCCGAGCTTTCCGCGCACCACGCCCGAGGGCAGCAGGGAGAGCTTGTAGGTCTGCTCGCCGACCACCAGCGTGTGGCCGGCATTGTGGCCGCCCTGGAAGCGAACGACGATATCGGCGCGGCTGGCGAGCCAGTCCACCACCTTGCCCTTGCCCTCGTCGCCCCACTGGGCGCCGATGATGGCGACATTCGCCATGAAACTACTCCTTCATCCCGGGCGCGATATCCGCGCCCCTCACAGGCGCGTCGCCCGCACCTGTCGCAGGCGCGTAGGCCGCGCCCGCCAGTTCGAAAAGGGTGCCGCCGCGCAGCTGGTGCGTGCAGCCGAGGGCGCGTGCGTCATCGGCCGGCGAGAGGGCGGCAACCGTCACGCGCCCCGCGCGCCGCAGCGCCGCGGCCGCCTCCGGGTCGTGCCCGGCGGGTAGGAAGACGCGGTCCGGGGAAGCGGGAGGCGGCGCGGCCCGGAGCGCGGCGTCGGGATAGAGGCTGAGGCCAGTCGCCGCCTCCTCCCCGCTCATGTAGCGCCCGCCGCGCCCCAGTTCCCCCGTGCGGCCGGGGCCGTAAAGGGTGAAGGCGATGCCGGTGTGGTAGCGGAAGCCCCGGAACTCAACGGGGTCGAGCGTGATTCGCAGCGCGGGCAGGCGCCGGCGCAGGGCGGCGACGACCTCGGCGGCGTTATCGGCGATGCGGCGGGGCCCCTCGGGCAACGGCGCGGCGCGCAGGGCGGCCAGCGCGCCATCGGCCGGGCCCGCCGCGGCGAGCAGCCCTGTGAGGAAGATGGCGGGCGGCCCGGCCTCAGCCGCCAGCCGCGCCACCTCGGCGGCGTCCTTGCGGTCCAGCGCGCGGGCGAGCCGGCTGCGCACGGGGCCCTCCAGCCCGGCCGCGTCCAGCAGGGCGGGCGCCATGGCGGGGAGGGTGATGTCGATCGCCAGGCCGGGAATGCCGACCGCGCCCAGGGCCTCGACGCCCAGCGCCGCGACCTCCGCATCGGCCTCCGCGCTGTCGACCCCGATCAGCTCCACCCCGAGCTGCGGGAGCTGGCGGCCGGGCGCGATCTGGGTGCCGCGCACCCGCAGCACCTGCCCGGCATAGGAGAGGCGCAGCGGCCGCCGCACCTCGCGCAGCCGGGTGGCGGCGATACGGGCGACCTGCGGCGTGGTGTCGGCCCGCAGCCCCATCATGCGCTGGCTCACAGGGTCCATCAGCCGGAAGGTCTGGTCGGCCAGCGCCGCGCCGGAGCCGGTGAGCAGGCCCTCCTCGAACTCCAGCAGGGGCGGCTTCACCCGCTCGTAGCCGTGGGAGGCGAAGATGGCCATCATCGCCTCGACCAGCGCCGCCTCGCGCGCCGCATCGGGCGGCAGCAGGTCGGACAGGCCGGCGGGCAGCAGGGCCGGGTTGGCCGAATCGGTGAAATCGTCGGTCATGGGGGCGCGAGAGGGGTCTCGACGGTTCTGCGCGGGGGTGAATGGCAGTGCGGGCGGCCTGCCGCAAGCCCGCCCCGCTCGAACCAGCCGCCCCGCCCTGTCATGGCGGTCCGGCCGGAACGGCGAGGCCCGCGCGGCGTTCCCCGGGGGACCCCCGCGCCACACGACCTTCCGGAAGGCCTCGCCGATGCGCTTCACGCCCCTTCTGCTTCTCCTCTCGCTGGCCGCCTGCGCGGGCGAGGCGCTGAACGACTACGTTCCCCTAGCGGATCCCCTGCGCGAGCCGGCGCGGGCGGCGCCCTTCGCGTACGGTCACGCCAACGCTCTCACGGGCCGCCCCGCCGAGGCCGCCCGCGCCGCCGCCGAGATTGAGGCGTTTGCCCAGGCCGCGGAGAGCGACCCGTTCTGGGCCTATGGGCGCAGCGCCGAGCTGCTGCCGCAGCTCCAGATCGCGCGGCGGGAGTTCCGCGAGGCGCTCGGCGTCCCGCGCGCGGTCCCGCCGGAAGTGGCGAGGCGGTCCTTCGCCACGGCCTCCCTCGCCCTGCGCCGCTACGACACGGCCGCGGCCACCGCCGCCCTCGTGCCGGTCGGCGGGGCGGCGACCCTCGCCCGGCTCGGCGCCCTGCCCCGCCTGCCGCGGGTGGAGGAGGCGGCCCAGGCTGTCGCGCAGGAGGCGAACCGCCCGAACCGGAGCAGGTAGGCCTTCACCGGCCCTTCACCTTTCGGCCGCACCATCCCCTCCTGCCAGAACGGCCGGAGGGACTCCTTGCACGCCCCGACCATCGAGAGAGGCCATACTTCCCCCACCGGCCTCGACAGGGAGGCCGCCGTGGCCCGGGCCCTCGCCCTGCACCGGGCGGGGGACCTGGTAGCGGCGGAGCCGATCTACCGCGCCGTGCTGGAGGAGGACCCCCGGCACTTCCAGGCGCTGCACCTCCTCGGCCTCCTGCGCGCCATGGCGGGGGACCCCGTCGGCGCCGCCTCGTTGCTGCACCGCGCGATCGCGGTCGACCCGAGCCACGGCTTCGTCCACAGCAACCTTGGCAATGCGCTGGTGGAGATCGACCAGGGGCAGGCGGGGCTCGAGGCCTTCGACCGCGCCGTGGCCCTCCAGCCTGCACTCGTCGAGGCCTGGGTGGGGCGCGGCAACGCCCTGCACGCCCTCGGCCGCTCCGCCGAGGCCCTGACCGCCTTCGACTCCGCCGAAGCCCTCGGGGCCGACATGCCGGAGCTGTACAATAACCGCGGCAACGCGCTCCGCGCCCTGAACCGCCCCGCCGAGGCTCTGCTGGCCTATGACGCCGCCACCGCGCGGAACCCGGTCTATGCCGCCGCCCATGCCAACCGCGCGACCGCCCTGGCGGACCTGCACCGGGATACCGAGGCGCTGGTCAGCGTCGGCATCTCCCTCGCCCTTCGTCCGAACGACCCGAACGCGCTGAACACCCAGGGCATCATCCTCCGCGGGCTGCGGCGCCCGCAGGAGGCACTCGAGACGCTCGATCTTGCCATCTCCCTCGCCCCGGATCTGTGCGACCTCCACAGCAGCCGGACCGCCGTGCTCTGCGACCTCGGCCGGCACGAGGAGGCGCTGCTGAGCGCCGAGACCGCCCTCGCCCTCTCGGACAGCGCGAACGCGCACCGCAACCGCGCCGCGACCCTGACCCTCCTCGGCCGCCATGGCGAGGCCGAGGAGGCCGATTGCCTCGCGCTCCGGAGCAACCCTTCCTGCGGAGAGGCGTGGAACGGGCGGGGCAACGCCCTCATCGAGCTCGGCCGCTACGAGGAGGCGATGGAGTGCTTCGCCAGGGCGAGCGCCTTGCATCCGGGCAACCGGAGCATTGTCTACAACCGGGGCAACGCGCTGCGCGGCATGGGCCGGCACCGCGAGGCCGTCGCCGCTTTCGACGAGGCGATCGCCCTCGACCCGGACTTCGCCGAGGCCCATTGGAACCGCGCCCTGAGCGTGCTCGCCCTCGGCGGGTTGGAGGAGGGCTTCGCCGCCTATGAGTGGCGCTGGCGGCGCAAGGGCTTCCCGCCCAACCCCCATGCCGCGAGCCCTCTCTGGCAAGGCGAGCGGATGGAGGGACGGACGCTCTTCCTGCATGCCGAGCAAGGGCTCGGTGACACGATCCAGATGGTCCGCTACCTCCCTCTGGCCGCCGCGAGCGGGGCAAGGGTGGTGCTGCAGGTCCAGCGCCCGCTCGTCCCGCTGCTCGAGGGCGTGCCGGGCGTCGCGGCGCTGCTCACGCCGGCCGATCCCGTACCGCCGCACGACGCCCAGTGCCCGCTTCTCAGCCTGCCCCATGTCCTGGCCACACGGGCGGACACGGTGCCCGCCCCGATCCCCTTCCCCGCCGTCGATCCCGCCCGGATCGAGGCCTGGCGGCGGGACCTTCCCCGCACGGGGCTGCGCCTCGGCCTCGCCTGTTCCGGCAACCCCGCCCATCGCGGAGACCGGCACCGATCCATCCCGCTGGCGCTCTTCGCACCTCTTCTCGGCCCTGGCGTGGAGGGGTTTATCGTGCAGACCGAGATCCGCGAGAGCGACGAGGCCTTCCTCGCCGCGACCCCGAACCTCACCGACCTGCGCCCACGCCTGACGAGCTTCACCGAGACCGCCGCCTCGCTGCACGCCATGGACGTGGTGGTCTGCGTCGATACGAGCGTGGCGCATCTCACGGGAAGCCTCGGCCGGCCGGCCCATCTTCTCCTACCTTCCCTGCCAGACTGGCGCTGGATGCTGGAGCGGGAGGATACGCCCTGGTACCCCTCCATGCGCCTGCACCGCCGAGCGTGCGGCGAGGACTGGGAGGCCGTGATCGCCCGCGTCGCCGCCGCCCTCGCGGTGGGGGATAGGATGGCGGCCTGAAGGGGGGCTAGTCCGCCGACTGGGAGAGCGGGCGGGCGACGCTCTCCAGCGACTTGCCCTCCGCCGCGAAGCCGAGCCTCCACTCCGTCCCCGCTGCCAGGAGCATCAGCCCGGCGCCGAGCAGGTAGCCCCACATGATGTCGGTCCGCCGCCCGCCCTCGATGAGCGCGCCGAACAGCGCGGGCCCGACCACGCCGCCGACGAGCGTGCCGAAAGCGTAGAATAGGGCGATGCCCATGGCTCGCATCTCCAGCGGAAAGCTCTCCCCCACCGTCAGATAAGCGGCGGAGGCGGCGGCGGAGGCGAAGAAGAAGATTACCGTCCAGGCGGCGGTCTGCTCCCAGGCCGAGAGCCAGCCCTGGGCGAAGGCGAAGCCGGTGAAGGCCATCAGCACCCCGGCCAGGGCGTAGGTGGCCGTGATCATGATCCGCCGCCCGATCGTGTCGAAGAAGTGCCCGAGGATCAGCGGCCCGGCGAGGTTGCCGAGCGCGAAGGGCAGCATGAACCAGCCGATATGGGCGGAGGGGATGTCGTAGAAGCGCGTCAGCACCAGGGCGTAGGTGAAGAAGACCGCGTTGTAGCAGAAGGCCTGGCAGGCCATGAGCACGATGCCCAGCAGGGCGCGGTCGGGATAGGTGCGGAAAAGGGTGCGTGCCACCTCGCCGAGGGTGGTGTGGCTGCGCGGGTCGATCCGGATCGGCTCGCCCACGACCGGGGGCAGCGGGCCTTTCTCCCGGGCGACCCAGGCCTCGATATCGCCCACGATCCGCTCCGCTTCCTCGCGGCGGCCATGGGTCATCAGCCAGCGCGGGCTCTCCGGAATCCACTTTCGCAGGAACAGCACGGAGATCGAGAGCGCGCCGCCAACGGCGAAGGCGAGGCGCCAGCCCAACTCGGGGTCGATGACGGCGGGATCGAGCAGCAGGAGGGACGACGCAGCGCCGATCGCCGCGCCGCCCCAGAAGGTGCCGTTCACGGCGAGGTCCGTGGTGCCCCGCCGGCGGGCCGGGATCAGTTCCTGGATCGCGGAATTCACGGCGGAGTACTCACCCCCGATCCCCGCCCCGGTGAAGAACCGGAAAATCGCGAAGGACCAGAAGTCCCAGGAGAAGCCGGTGGCGATCGTCGCCACAAGATAGACGAGGACCGTGAGAGTAAAGAGCTTCTTCCGCCCCAACCGGTCCGTCAGCCAGCCGAAGAACAGCGCGCCGAAAACGGCACCGAGAAGGTAGGCTGAGGCAGTCAGCCCCACCTCCGTCTCGCTCAGCTGCAGCCGCGGGCTCTCCCTGATGGCGCCCGCCAGCGAGCCGACGAGCGTCACCTCCAGCCCGTCGAGCACCCAGGTCACGCCGAGGGCGATGACGACGAGCCAGTGAAAGCGTGACCAGGGGAGCCGGTCCAGCCGGTGCGGCAGATCGGTGGTGAAGACCTTGGACAACTTCTCGCTCCCCGTCGTTCCCGGTTGGGGAACCCACCTCGGGGCGGAAGGTTCCAGGCGGGATCAGCCCGCCGAGTCCGCCTCCTCATGCGCCAGCTCCACCGCCAGCTCGGCGAAGGCCCAGTCCAGCCAGAGCAGCAGCGCCTCGATGTCCGAGGTCTCGACCGTCGCCCCGCCCCAGATCCGGAGGCCGGGCGGCGCATCGCGGTAGGAGGCGATGTCGAGCGCCACGCCCTCCTCCTCCAGGATCGCGGCCAGCCGCTTGGCCGCGCGAGCCTGGCCGGCCGCGTCCATCGCCTTGAACCAGGGGACGGTGATGGTCAGGCAGATCGAGGTGCATGAGCGGGTTGCCTCCTCCACGGCCAGGAAATCGGCCCAGCCGCTATGGGCGACCCAGCCCGCCACCGCCGCCAGATTCGCCTCCGACCGCTCGATCAGTGCGTTCAGCCCGCCGATCGATTCCGCCCAGCGCAGCCCGTCGAGCGCGTCCTCGATGCAGAGCATGGAGGGCGTGTTGATCGTGTCACCATGGAAGATTCCCTCGATGAGCTTCCCGCCCTTGGTCAGCCGGAAGATCTTCGGCAGGGGCCGCCCGGGGGAGGTGGATTCCAGCCGCGCTACCGCGCGCGGCGAGAGAGCCAGCATGCCGTGCGCCGCCTCGCCCCCCAGCACCTTCTGCCAGGACCAGGTGACGACATCGAGCTTTTCCCAGGGAAGTCGCATGGCGAAGGCGGCCGAGGTCGCATCGCAGATGGCCAGCCCCTCGCGCTCGTCGCTGATGAAGTCGGCGTCCGGCAGGCGCACGCCCGAGGTCGTGCCGTTCCAGACGAAGACCGCGTCGCGGGCGGGGTCCACGGGGTCGAGGGCCGGGAGCCGCCCGTAGCCCGCCTCCCGGATGCGCGCATCGCCCAGCTTTAGTTGCTGCACGATATCCGTCGCCCACTCCTTCGAAAAGCTCTCCCAGACGAGAACGTCCACGCCCCGGTCGCCGAGGACGGACCAGAGGATCATCTCCACCGCGCCGGTGTCGGAGGCCGGGACGACGCCGAGCCGCCAATCGGGCGGGATGCCCAGCAGGGCCTTCGAGCGCTCGATCACCTCCGCGATGCGCGCCTTCGGCTCTGCGGCCCGGTGGCTGCGGCCGAGCATCGCGCCCTCCAGCGCCGCCAGTGACCAGCCCGGGCGCTTGGCGCAGGGGCCGGAGGAGAAGCAGGGATTGCGGGGCCGCTCCTCCGGCCTCGCCGCGCCCATCTCGCCGCTTGCTGCCGCCATGAGAAATCTCCCGCCCCGGTGCCCCCGCGGGCTAGCCCCCGCCTGCCGTTCCGGTCAAGCGAAGGGCACGCGCGGCGGCGCGCAACCCCGCACCTCCCCTTCCGTTGCCGCCCCGATGCGCCATGACTCCGCCACCCTGCTCATCCTTCTCGCCATCCTGGCGCTCATCGCCTGGTTCGCCCCGGACGTGGTCCTCATCGTCTTCGCCGGCTGCCTCCTCGCGGTCGCGCTGCGCGCGCCAGGGGTGCCGCTGGCCCGGCGTCTCGGCTTCGCCGAGCACTGGGGGGTGATGATCGTCGCGCTAGTCGCGATAGTGGCCATCGGACTGCTTCTCTGGTTCGGCTTCGCCACCCTGGCCGATCAGGCGCGCCAGTTCTCCCAGGCGGTGCCGCGCGTGCTGGAGCGGGCCGGAACCCTGCTGGAGGGGCTGCCCGGCGGCGACTGGCTGAAGGGGCAGGCCCAGCCCGAGGCGGTGCAGCCCTCCGCCCAGGCGGCGGCGAACTTCGCGCTGGCCGGGGTGAGCGGCACGCTCGGCGCGCTGGGCAATGCGCTGCTCGTTCTCCTCCTCGGCCTCTACATCGGCTCGGACCCCACCCTCTACCGGCGCGGCGCGCTCGCCCTGCTCTCCCCCGGCCTGCGCCCGCGCGGGGAGGCGACGCTGAACGCCATGGCGCACTCGCTGCGCGGCTGGCTGCTCGGGCAGATGTTCGGCATGGCCTTCACAGGAATCTTCACCTTCCTCGGCCTCTGGGCGCTCGGCGTGCCGCTAGCGGCGCTGCTCGCCATCCTGACGGCGATATTCGGCTTCATGCCCTATATCGGGCCCGTAATTGGCGCGATGCCGGCCGTGCTCATCGCCGCCTCGCACGACACCTCGCTCGTGCCCTGGGTCATCGCGCTCTTCTTCGCGTCCCAGAACATTGAGGGCAATTTCCTCACGCCCATGGTGCAGAAGCAGTCGTCCGACGTGCCGCCCGCGCTGCTGCTCGGGGCACAGGCGCTATTCGGCACTGGCCTCGGCTTTCTCGGCATCCTGCTGGCCGCCCCGATCGCGGCGGCGGGAATGGCGGCGCTCCGCGTCTCCTATGTCGAGGGCTGGGTCGAGGACCCCGCCGACACTGATGAGAAACGGATTATCCGCCCGGCCTGAGGCCCCCTAGCCCAGCGCCGCGAGCCGCGCGGGATCGACCGTCACGGCATGGTCCAGCGGCCCGTGGCCGTGCCCGTAGCCCGGGGCCGAGCGGATCGCCGCCTCCACATAGGTCCGCGCGCGCGCCACCGAATCCCGCAGCCCCAAGCCCTGGGCCAGGCCCGCGGCGATGGCGGAGGCGAGAGTGCAGCCCGTACCATGGGTGTGAGGAGTGTTGATGCGCGGGCTCTCGAACACCTCCAGCCCGTCCTCGGTCGCCAGCACGTCCCGCACCACGGGGCCATCAAGATGCCCGCCTTTCAGCAGCACGGCGGGCACGCCGAGCGTCATCAGCACCTCCGCCGCGTGCTCCATTGTCTGGGCATCGGGGATGGACATGCCGGACAGCACCTCCGCCTCCGGCAGGTTCGGGGTGAGAACCGTGGCCAGCGGCATTAGCCGGCGCTTCAGCGTCTCCACCGCGCCGGGCTCGAGCAGGCGAGCCCCGCCCTTGGCCACCATCACGGGATCGGCGACCAGCCTCACCCCGCAGCCGGCCAGCGCGTCGCAGACGGCGTCGATCGTCGCGGCATCGGCCAGCATGCCGGTCTTGATGCAGTCCGCCCCGATATCCTCGAGCGACATTCGGATCTGGAGCTGCAGGAAGTCCAGCGGCACTGAGTGGACGGCGCGCACGCCGCGCGTGTCCTGCGCGGTCAGCGCCGTCACGGCGGTCGCGGCATAGGCGCCGAGGGCCGTCACTGCCTTGATGTCGGCCTGGATGCCCGCCCCGCCCCCGGAATCGGAGCCGGCGACGATCAGAACGCGCCCCCTCATTCGGCGGCGGTCCGGGCCGGGGCGGCGGAGGCCGTGCGGATCACCTCGGCCAATCGGGCGGTGAGCCCGTCCACCATCCCTTCCTCCTCGGCTTCCACCATCACGCGGATCAGCGGCTCCGTCCCGCTCGGGCGGATCAGCACGCGGCCGCGACGCCCGAGTTCGGCCTCGGCCGCGGCGACCGCCTCCACCACCCGCTCGTCGGCCAGCGGCGAGCCGCCGGAATGGCGGACATTGACCAGCTTCTGCGGCAAGGGCCGGAAGCGGCGCAGCACGTCGCTCGCCGGCCGCCGCTCCTCCACGAGGACCGAGAGCACCTGGAGCGCGGCCACCAGCCCGTCCCCGGTGGTGCCGTGGTCCGAGAGAATGACGTGACCCGACTGCTCGCCCCCCAGGTTGCAGCCCTTCTCGCGCATCGCCTCTCCCACGTAGCGGTCCCCCACCTTCGTCCGGATCAAGGTAAGGCCCTTCTCCTGAAGAAAGCGTTCGAGCCCGAGATTGGACATGACGGTGGCCACCACCGCCCCCCCGCGCAGCCGCCCCTCGGCGGCCCAGGAGGCGGCGACGAGGGCGAGGATCTGGTCGCCGTCCACCACGGCCCCGGTCTCGTCCACCAGGACGACCCGGTCGGCATCCCCGTCCAGCGCGATGCCGAGATCGGCGCGGCGCTCCCGCACCAGCGCTGCCAGGGCGGCTGGCGCAGTGCTGCCGCAGCCGGCATTGATGTTGAAGCCATCGGGCGCAACGCCGACGGAGACCACCTCGGCGCCGAGTTCCCAGAGCACGGTCGGGGCCACCTTGTAGCCTGCGCCATGGGCGCAATCGACGACGATCCGCAGCCCCTCCAGGCTTCGCCCGCGCGGGAAGCTCGCCTTCACCGCCTCAATGTAGCGGCCGGGCGCGTCCTCCAGCCGGGAGGCCCGGCCGAGGCGGCGCGGCGCGGCGAGGGCGGCGGTGAGATCGCCGCCCATCATCGCCTCGATCTCCTCCTCCTGCGCGTCGGAGAGCTTCAGCCCATCCGGCCCGAAGAGCTTAATGCCGTTGTCCTCAAAGGGGTTGTGGGAGGCGCTGACCATCACCCCGAGATCGGCCCGCAGGCTGCGCGTCAGCAGCGCGATGGCCGGCGTCGGCAGCGGGCCGACCAGCACCACATCCATGCCCGCGCCCACGAAGCCCGCCGTCAGCGCGGGCTCCAGCATGTAGCCGGAAAGGCGGGTGTCCTTGCCGATCACTACGCGGTGCCGGTGCCCGCCGCGGTTGAAGAAGCGCCCCGCCGCCTGGCCCAGGCGCAGCGCCGTCGCCGCGTCCATCGGTGCGCGGTTGGCCACGCCCCGGATCCCGTCCGTGCCGAAAAGGCGCCTCTTGCCGTCACTCATGCCCGCCCTCCCCAGCGTTCGTCCCTCTGTAGCGCCTCCTCGCCGCCAGGGGCAGGGAGGCGCCGTCCTCAGGCCTCGACGGGAACCTGCGGTGCCCCGGCCACGCTCGCCCGCCAGAGGCGCAAGGCCGCGACCGTCTCGGCCACGTCGTGGACCCGCAGCATCGAGGCCCCGCGCGAGGCGGCGGCGATCGCGACCCCCACGCTTCCCGCCATGCGGTCCCGCGGGGCGGCGGCGCCGGAGAGGGTGCCGATGAAGCGCTTGCGCGATGCCCCCACCAGCACCGGGCAGCCGAGGCCGAGCAGGATGGGCAGGCGGTCCAGCAGTTCGAGGTTGTGGTCCATTGTCTTGCCGAAGCCGATCCCGGGATCCACCGCGATGCGGTGGCGCGGGATGCCGGCCGCCTCGCAGGCGGCGATGCGAGCGGCAAGGAAGCGCGTCACCTCCAGCGCCACGTCCTCGTAGCGGGCGTGGTCCTGCATAGTCGCGGGATCGGTGCCGGGCATGTGCATCAGCACCACGGAGCAGCCGGCCTCCGCCACCACGCCGCGGGCCCCGGGATCGTGGCGAAGGGCGGTCACGTCGTTCACCACCTCCGCCCCGGCATCCAGCGCGGCGCGCATGGTCGCGGCGTGGCGGGTGTCCACGCTCACCGGCGCGTTCTTCGCGATCTCCCGGACAACGGGGAGGATGCGGGCGATCTCGGTCTTCGTATCCACGGGCGGCGCGCCGGGGCGGGTGCTTTCCCCGCCCACGTCGATCATGTCGGCGCCCGCCTCCAGCATGGCGTCGGCGGCCATCAGCGCGGCGCGGGGGTCGAGGTGCCGGCCGCCATCGGAGAAGCTGTCGGGCGTCACGTTCAGCACGCCCATGACGAGCGGGCGGCCGAGGCTCGCGGCGTCGGGCAGACCGGCGAAGGGCTGGGGCGCTCGGGTGAGCGCCAGGACCTCCTCCTGCCAGCCCTCGGGCGTCTCGACCGCCGGCATCAGCCCCGCGATCGCCCCGTCCTCGATCAGCCGGACGAGGGTGAAGGCGGCCGCGCCGCCCTCCAGCGGCAGGGCGGCACCGGCGGCCACGGCGGCGAAGGCCGCGCGCCCGTGCAGCAGCCCTATCGGTTCGACCCAGCGCGGCATGCTGCCTGCCCCCATGACCCGGAAACGGGAACGGGGGCCGCAAGGGCCCCCGTTCCTATTCAACCGTCTCGGAACGCCCCGCGCCAGGGGGCGGGGCCGGATTATCAGGCTCCCGAGGGGGCCGGATGCATCCCGCCCGTATCGGGCCGCGGATTGGGCCGGCCCGAGCTGGGGACGCTGCCCCGGCCCTGGTTCACCGGCTCGTCCGGCCGGTCCCGCACGATCGGGTCGCCCCGCAGCACCTGCCGGATCTCGTCGCCCGAGAGGGTCTCGTACTCCAGGAGCCCCTTGGCGAGGAGGTGCAGGTCCTCGATCCGGTCCGTCAGCGTCTTCTTCGCGCGCTGGTAGGCCGTGTCGATGATCGAGCGGATCTCACCATCGATCGCCTGGGCCGTCGCCTCGGACAGGTTCTTCGACTGCGTCACCGAGTGGCCGAGGAAGACCTCCTGGTCGTTCGATCCGTAGGCGACCATGCCGATTTTGTCCGACATGCCCCACTCCGTGACCATCCGGCGGGCGAGGTCGGTCGCCATCTTGATGTCGCCCGAGGCGCCGTTGGAGACCTTGTCCGGCCCAAAGATGATCTCCTCGGCGACGCGGCCGCCCATGGCCATGGCCAGCTCGGCCTTCATCTTGGACTTGTGCTTGGAGTAGCGGTCGCCCTCCGGCAGGCTCATCACGAGGCCCAGCGCGCGGCCGCGCGGGATGATGGTGGCCTTGTGGACGGGGTCGCACTCCTCCTCGCTCATCGCCATCAGAGCGTGGCCAGCCTCATGATAGGCGGTCATGCGCTTCTCGGCCTCGCTCATCACGAGGGAGCGGCGCTCGGCGCCCATCAGAACCTTGTCCTTCGCCGCCTCGAACTCGTGCATGCCGACGGTGCGGCGGCCGGTACGGGCGGCCAGCAGCGCCGCCTCGTTCACGAGGTTGGCGAGGTCGGCGCCCGAGAAGCCCGGGGTACCGCGCGCGATGACCTTCGGATCGACGTCGGAGGCCAGCGGCACCTTCCGCATATGGACGCGCAGGATCTTCTCCCGCCCGTTCACGTCGGGGTTCGGCACCACGACCTGACGGTCGAAGCGGCCGGGGCGCAGCAGCGCGGGGTCGAGCACGTCCGGGCGGTTCGTGGCGGCGATAAGGATCACGCCCTCGTTCGACTCGAAGCCGTCCATCTCCACGAGCATTTGGTTCAGTGTCTGCTCGCGCTCGTCATTGCCGCCGCCGAGCCCGGCGCCGCGGTGGCGGCCCACCGCGTCGATCTCGTCGATGAAGATGATGCAGGGGGCGTTCTTCTTGCCCTGCTCGAACATGTCGCGCACGCGGCTGGCGCCGACGCCGACGAACATCTCCACGAAGTCCGAGCCGGAGATGGTGAAGAAGGGCACGTTCGCCTCGCCCGCGACGGAGCGCGCGAGAAGCGTCTTGCCGGTGCCCGGGGGGCCGACGAGCAGCACGCCCTTGGGGATCTTGCCGCCGAGGCGTTGGTACTTCTGAGGGTCGCGGAGGAACTCCACGATCTCCTCCAGCTCGCCCTTCGCCTCCTCGATGCCGGCCACGTCCTCGAAGGTGACGCGGCCCTGCTTCTCAGTCAGCAGCTTCGCCTTGGACTTGCCGAAGCCCATGGCGCGGCCTCCGCCGCCCTGCATCTGGCGCATGAAGAAGACCCAGACGCCGATCAGCAGCAGCATGGGGAACCAGGAGATGAGGATCTGGAAGAGCGGGTTCACGTCGCTCTCCTCGGGCCGCGCGACGACGCGCACGCCCTTCTCCGTCAGCCGCTGGATGAGCTGCGGGTCCTCGGGCGTGTAGGTGCTGAAGGTCCGCCCGTCCTGGAGCTGGCCGGAGACGATCCGCCCCTGGATGGTCGCGTCACGCACGTGACCTTGCTGGACTTCGTTCAGGAAGTCCGAATAGGCAACCTGCATGCCCCGGCTGGACTGGCTGCCTGAGGGCTGGAACAGGTTGAACAGCGCCACGAGCAGCAGGGCGACGATCACCCAGAGCGCGAGGTTGCGGCCGAAATTGTTCACTTGACGGTCCCGATCCTTGGCCGGACCTGCCGGCTCAGGAATAAGATAGGGAGCCCCGGCGCATCTTGGAACCACCAGATGACGTGGCATTCACGCGAGCGGCCCCGAAACCGGGCTGAATTCGACGGCCCAGCCCCCTTCCCGCCCCGATGCAGCAACGATTCCGGCAATGGCCTCGCCGGCTGCGTTCCGCAGGACAGGAAGGCCGGCGGCCACCAGGGAGGGCAGGCCCTCGATCCGAGGCCCCGCGCCTCGCGCACCGACCATGGTTCCGGCGGGGGCGGAGAGCACCCGCCAGCGCCCGTCCCACACCACCCCCACCCGCGCCGGCACGGGCGGCGCGCAGCGCGCGGGCTCACGCAGGACCAGGCCGCTGCGCCAGAGCGCACCGCCGAGGCTCCCCCCGCCCCGGGCCAGCAGGGCCGAGACGGCGACGCGCGCCGGCGGGTGCACCCTGCCGCCCAGCGCGCGGATGAGAGCGGAGAGCGCTGCCTCCGCCACCCCGTCCCGCCCGAGCGCCGCGCCGTCCAGCCGCGCCCAGCCCTCCTCCCGGAACTCGGCGGCCCCGGCCAGCCGTTCCGCCACGGCCGTCCGCATCCGCGCCCGCCGGGCCGCGAAGCCTTCCGCCGCGGCTGCGAGGGCGGCAATGGCCGGCCCCTCTCCCCCGAGGTCGCCCAGCCCCAGCCGAAGCCGCGCCCGGGCGAAGCGGGGATCCTCGTTGGACGGGTCCCGCAGGGGATCGAGGCGGCGGGCGGCGAGGAAGGCCTCGATCCGGCCGGGCGCAACGCCGAGCAAGGGGCGCAGTACCAGGGCCTCCACCGCCGGGCGCGCGGGCGCCATGCCGGCCAGCCCCGCCTCCCCCGAGCCGCGCAGCGCCCGGAAGGCGACGGTCTCCGCCTGGTCCGCCCGGTGATGGCCGAAAAGAAGCCAGGGGGCGCCCTCGGCCCCGGCCGCTGCCAGCAGGGCCCCGAGCCGCGCCTCGCGCGCCCGCTCGTGCAGGCCCGGGCCCGGCATCAGCCCGAGCGGGAGCAGCCGCGACGCGATGCCCAGCCTACCCAGTTGCGCCAGGACGCCGCGCGCCTCGGCAGCGCTCCCCGGCCGCAGCCCGTGATCGGCCACGAGGGCGAGGACCCGCCCGCCCCGCGCCGCCACCCATTCGGAGGCTAGGACCGCCAGGGCCAGGCTGTGCGGCCCGCCGGAGACGCCTACCGCCAGCAGCGGCGCCGGGCCGAAGGGCCGCAGCCCGTTCATCGCCGTGGCGAAGTCGCCCGCCAGCTCCGCGCCGGCGGGCGATCCGCCCCTCAGCGACAGCCCGCGCGCTGCCGCGCCTGCCCCGCGCGCTCCGCGACCGCGCCGGAGAGGCGTGGGAACTGGCTGCGGAGGTCGTCGAGCGTCTGGCAGGCCTCGCGCTTGGCATTGAAGCCGTTGAAGGCATTGGCCAGGCCGATCATCGCCTCGGGCGCGCGGCCGGAGGTGCGGTTGCGGCGATAGGCGTCGTCATAGGCCAGGGCGGCGTTCTGGAAGTCGCGCCGGCCCATCAGCGAATCGCCAAGCAGGATGCCCGCATCCTGCGCGCGCGGGCTGTTGCGCGCCCCCAGGACCTCCCGCGCCGCTGCCTCGGAAGCGGCGTAGTCGCGGCGGCCGAGCGCGGCCTGCCCCTCGCGCAGCGCCACCTCGGGCGTGCGGGGCGCGGGCGCGGCAGGCTGGCCGGCGGGGGCTGCCGGGGCGGGCGAGGCGGCCTGCGGGGCTACCGCGCCTCCCTGCCCGCCCGCGGCTCGCCCCGCCGGGGGAGACGCCCCGGCCGCGGCGCCGCCGCGGCTCTCCAGCGCGTTGAAGCGGTACTCGATGTCGCCCTGAAGCTTCTCGACCTGCTGCTGCAGGGTGCGGTTGGCGTATTCCGCCTGCTCGGCGCGGCCGCGCTGGCGGCGCACCTCCTCCTCGAGCGTGCCCACGCGCTCGAGAAGCTGGCCGACCAGCTCGCCCCCGCCCGCCGGCGCGGCGCCGCGACCCGGCGCCGGCAGCTGCGGCGCCACGGCCGCGCCGCTGCGGCGCAGCATCTCCAACTCCTGCCGGAGCTGGAGAATCTGGTTCTGGAGGTAGATGCCCTCCCGGCTCTCCGCCTGCGCCAGCGCCTCGCCCGACGGCAGCAGAGCGGCGAGCGCCGCCCCGGCCATCAGTGCGGCACCCAGGCGCATTCCCCGCCAGGATCCGGTTCGCAGCATCGTCCCCCCCGATCTGAAGGCCCGGCCCGGCGAAGCGCCGCGTGGGGCCGTCCCGTGCCGCCCCTTCCGGGCGGCGGTACCCGACGCGGTTCTCCCCGCGCCGGGGATCATGCCCGGCCGAATCCGTGGGCCCGGCCGGCGCCGCTCAGCGGACCGTGGTTACCGCGCGGCGGTTCTGCGCCCAGGACGCCTCGTCCGAGCCGAGGGCCGCCGGGCGGTCCTTGCCGTAGGAGATCGTCTGGATGCGCTGGCCGGACACGCCGTTGGCCACCAGCAGGTCGCGGGCGGAGTTGGCGCGGCGCTGGCCGAGGGCGAGGTTGTACTCGCGCGTGCCGCGCTCGTCGGCATGACCCTCCATGTACACCGTCACCTGCGGGTAGCGGGCGAGCCAGGCGGCCTGTCGCTCCAGCGTCGAGCGGCCGTCGCCGCGGACCTGGCTGCTGTCCGTGTCGAAGAAGACGCGGTCGCCGACATTGGCGACGAGGTCCTCCTGGCTGCCCGGCCGGGCGGCGCCCATGCCCGCGCCGCCGAGCCCGCCCACGCCGCCCGAGCCGCCCGCGCCGGTGGCCGCGCCGCTGTTCGCCGCATCGTCGGACGAGCAGGCAGCAAGCAGGGCGATGGCCCCCAGCGCACCGAGGATCTTCACGTTCATCAGTCAGGACTCCTTGAAGAATATTTCGTTGGGCGGATCAGGCGAGAAGCGGTGACCAGGACGGATCGGTTGCATCCGTCGGCGTCACGATCTGCCTCTCATTAAACCCGGCGATGTCGATCTGCGAGAGGCGGGCGGAATAGCCCTCGCCCCGCGAGCCGCGCGCCTGGGTCTCGCGGTAGAAGGCGAGCACGCGGCCGTTGGGCGCAAAGGTCGGCCCCTCCATGCCCCAGCCCTCGGAGAGGATCCGCTCGCCCGAGCCGTCCGGCCGCATCACGCCGATGCCGAACTGCCCGCCGGAGATGCGGGTGAAGGCGATGAGGTCGCCGCGCGGGGACCAGACGGGGGTGGCGTAGCGCCCGCGCCCGAAGGAGATGCGCCGGGCCCCGCCGCCGCCCGCAGACATGACGTAGAGCTGCTGGTCCCCGCCGCGGTCGGAGTTGAAGACGATCTGCGAGCCGTCCGGGGAGTAGCAGGGCGACACGTCCAGCCCGCCGCCCGAGGTGAGCTGGCGCTGGCTGCGCGAGCCGACATCGACGGCGAAGATGTTCGCGTCCCCGCCCTGGGCATAGGCGAGCACCACTGTGCGCCCGTCCGGCGAGAAGCGGGGCGAGAGCGTCATACCCGGGAACTGGCCCAGCACCTCCGAGCGGCCGCTGTTCAAATCGAACAGGTACACGCGCGGTTGGTTCTGGAAGTAGGACATGAAGACAATCTGCTGCGCGTTCGGGTGGAAGCGCGGTGAGAGCACCTGGAAGGAGCCGTCGGTCAGGAAGCGGTTGTTCTCGCCGTCCTGGTCCATAATTGCCAGCCGCCGCACGCGCCGGTCCCGCGGCCCGCTCTCGGCGACGTAGACGATGCGCGTGTCGAAATAGCCCTTCTCGCCCAGGAGGCGCTCGTAGATCACGTCGGAGATGAGATGGGCGATGCGGCGCCACTGGGCGGCCGGGGCGGTGAAGGCGGTGCCCTGGATTTGCTGCTCCGGCAGCACGTCCCAGAGGCGGAACTCCACGCGCAGCCGCCCGCCCTGGTCCTCCACCCGGCCGGTGACGAGGGCGTTGGCGCCGATCACGCGCCAGTCCTGGAACCGCGGGGTCGCCGCGGCGGCTTCGGCGCTCTGGATGAAGGCGGCGTTGTCCACGGGGCGGAACAGGCCGGAATTGCGGAGGTTGGCCTGGATCACCCGCGCGATGTCGGCCCCGCGCCCGCCGCCGCCGGCCAGGGCCGGCACGGCGATCGGAATCGGATCGGTGCGCGCGCGGGTGATGTCGATCACGGCCCCCTGGCCCGAGCCCTGCGCGCGGGCGGCGGCCGGCACCGTCAGCAGCGCGGCGCCACCCAGGATCAGGCCGCGCCGGCCCGTCTCAAGCCCATCTGGCGTCATCATGGATGCAAAACCTCGGGAATGCGGAGGGGGGAAAGAGCCGAAGCCGCGCCGGCGCGCAAGCCGGGGGCGTGCCGGAGGCCCCGTCCCCGCCGGGAGTTGATCCGGCGCAGCAGGGGCCTCACCGGGTCAGCCCGCGCGGGTTGAAGCGGAAGGTCGCGTTGTTGATCGCGGCCAACTTGTCCCGCGGGAAGGGCAGGGGCGAGCACTTCGGGTCCATCAGCGCGCGGCGGGCGGCCTCGAACACGGCGCGGGCGCGGGGCTCGCTCGGGATGCTGCCGGCCGGGCGGACCACGCGCACGATGCCGTTCGCATCCGCCTCCACCTTCAGCTCCACCACGATGCTGGAGATGTCCGGCGCGCCAGCATCGACGGACCAGCACTCGCTGATCTTGTCGGCCACGCCCCGGATCTCGCCGGAGGTGAGCGCGGCCGCGCCGGTCGGCGCGCCGCCGCCCGCGGCGGGGGCTGAAGCGGCGTTGCCGGAGCCGGAGCTGCCCGCGGCCGGGTTGGCGCGCGAGGCCGGCGCCTGATTCCGTGCCGCGGCGGCGCGCAGCCGCTCCAGCGTGTTCTGCACGGAGTTGCTGTTCTCGGCGGGGTTCCGCACGGGCGGCGCCTGCCCCGTGCCCGGCCGATTGTTGCTCTCCCGCGCGGGCGGCACGGGGGGCTGGTTCGGCACGGGGTTCGGGCGCGCCGGCGCGGGCGCCGCCGCCGGGGCGGCGGCTTGCTGCTGCGGCGGCGCCGGCGGCGCGGCGGGCGCGGG